>NZ_VMSH01000010.1:0-198052 GCF_007713445.1 Pseudomonas sp. RGB
GCAGTCTGGTAGCTCGTCGGGCTCATAACCCGAAGGTCGTCGGTTCAAATCCGGCTCCCGCAACCAAACATCAAAAAAGGCTACTCGAAAGAGTGGCCTTTTTTGTATCTGACGAAAAAGTTCTTCTGAAACAATGGCATGGCATCTTTCATGAAACCGTACACGGTTTGTAGAGTCCATCTCATTGCAAGCTATGCTGAATGCTCAAGCATTACCCTCTACGACCAATGGCCGCAGTCGCCGCACCCGGCGATACGCGTTAATATTTGTAATTATTTTGTCCATAGGGATTGGTAACTTGGCTGGATACCTCCATCCTGTCGCGCACAATCCACGAGGTGATTGATGCGCGCCAACTCGTCTGAACCACAAGACACCGTCACAGCGACACAACCGATCACACCCACCCGCTTGCGTTGGCTGGATCTGTTGAGCAAATACCGTCAGCCGATCGGGCTGGCCGTTACCCTGTTGCTGTTCGCAATCGCCCTGATCGCCTGCCGACACTTACTGCTGGAACTGGACCTGTATGCGCTCCACGACTCGATCCTGGAAGTGCCCAGACCCGCCCTGCTGGGTGCGTTCGCGGCGGCCATCGCCGGTTTCATCATTCTGCTGGGTTATGAATTCTCCGGCGCACGCTATGCCGGGGTAAAACTGCCGGCCAAGACCCTGGCGCTGGGTGGCTTCACCGCCTTTGCCATCGGCAACGCCATTGGCTTGTCGATGCTCTCCGGCGGGTCTGTGCGCTACCGTTTATATGCACGCCACGGTATCGGGGCTTCGGAAGTGGCGCACATGACCGTGTTCGCCAGCCTGGCCCTTGGTACGGCGCTGCCGCCGCTGGCAGCACTGGCCACACTGAGTAACCTGCCGGCGGCATCGACCTACCTGCACCTGTCCCAAGGCGTGCTCGGTGGGATTGCTGGTGCAGTGCTGCTGCTGTCCGCCGCGCTGTGCATCGGCATTTATCGCCGTCGCCTGCCAGAGCAACCTTATCCAGACAACCTGCTGGTCAAGGCGGGACGTCGTACCCTGCGCCTGCCGGGCCGGCGCCTGACGTTTCTGCAACTGATCATCACCGCGCTGGACGTTGCCGCTGCCGCCACCGTCCTTTATATGCTGCTGCCGGAAGCGCCGCCGTTCGGCCCCTTCCTGCTGGTGTACCTGCTGGCCCTGGCCGCCGGCGTACTCAGCCATGTGCCAGGCGGTGTTGGCGTGTTCGAAGCGATTCTGCTCGCGGCATTCGCCGACAAGCTTGGCGCCGCGCCATTGGCTGCCGCCCTGCTGCTATACCGCATGATTTATGTGGTGCTGCCGCTGCTGATCGCCTGCGTGTTCCTGCTGGTCAACGAGGCCCAGCGCCTGTTCCAGACGCAGCAAAGCCTGCGGGTTGCCTCTGGCCTGGCCGCGCCGGTGTTGGCCGTACTGGTTTTTTTGTCCGGCGTGGTCCTGCTGTTTTCCGGCGCAACGCCGGAAATCGACTCACGCCTGGAAAACATCGGCTTCCTGATTCCCCACCGCCTGATTGACGCCTCGCACTTCGGTGCCAGCTTGATCGGCGTGCTGTGCCTGTTGCTCGCCCAGGGCTTGCGTCGGCGTTTGTCGGCCGCCTGGATGTTGACCATGGTGTTGCTGCTCACCGGCGCCCTGCTCTCACTGCTTAAAGGCTTCGATTGGGAAGAAGCCAGCCTGATGATCATGACCGCCGTGCTGCTGGCGATCTTCCGGCGCTCGTTCTACCGCGCCAGCCGCCTGACCGAGCTGCCGTTCTCGCCGCTGTACCTGGTGGCCAGCGTCTGTGTGTTGGGCGCTTCGATCTGGCTGCTGCTGTTTGCCTATCAAGACGTGCCGTACAGCCACCAGCTGTGGTGGCAGTTCACCCTGGACGCCAACGCCCCACGCGGCCTGCGCTCGCTGCTGGGTGCAGCGGTGCTGTTGGTGATCGTCTCGCTGACCTGGCTGCTGCGCACCGCACGCCCGGTGATTCATCTGCCAACCCCGGACGAACTGGAACGCGCCACCAAGATCCTGATGGCCTCCTCACAGCCCGACGGAGGCCTGGCGCTGACCGGCGACAAGGCGCTGCTGTTCCACCCCAACGATGAAGCCTTCCTGATGTACGCCCGCCGCGGGCGCAGCCTGGTGGCCTTGTATGACCCGATCGGCCCGACCCAGCCGCGCGCCGAGATGATCTGGCAGTTCCGTGACCTGTGCGACATCCATCACGCGCGCCCGGTGTTTTACCAGGTACGCGCCGAGAACCTGCCCTACTACATGGACATCGGCCTGACCGCGATCAAGCTGGGCGAAGAAGCCCGCGTCGACCTGAAACGCTTTGACTTGGAAGCCAAGGGCAAAGAGATGAAGGACCTGCGCTACACCTGGAACCGTGGCACCCGGGACGGCCTGTCCCTGGAGATCTTCGAACCGGGCCAGGCGCCGATGGAAGAACTCAAAGTCATCTCCGATGCCTGGCTGACCGGCAAGAACGTGCGGGAAAAGGGCTTTTCCCTGGGCCGTTTCAGCGACGACTACCTCAAGCACTTTCGTATTGCGATTATTCGCTTCGAAGGGCGCCCGGTGGCCTTCGCCAACCTGCTCGAGACTTACAACCATGACCTGGCCAGTCTCGACCTGATGCGTGCGCACCCGGACGCGCCGAAGCTGACCATGGAATTCATGATGGTTGGCCTGATTCAACATTATAAGAACCACGACTACGCCCGCTTCAGCCTGGGCATGGTGCCGTTGTCGGGCCTGCAACCACGCCGTGGCGCACCGCTGACCCAACGCCTGGGCTCGATGGTGTTCCGACGTGGCGAGCAACTGTATAACTTCCAAGGTTTGCGCCGCTTTAAAGACAAGTTCCAGCCTGACTGGGAACCCCGTTATATGGCCGTGCCCGCAGGACTTGATCCGCTGGTGGCACTGGCCGATACCGCCGCCCTGATTGCGGGCGGCTTGACTGGATTGGTGAAACGCTGATGATTCGACGCTCCTGGCGGTATGTATTGGCCTTTGTAGTGCTGCTCGCGCTGATCGCGGCGGGTGGCTTCTGGTACTGGAACCGCCCTGCCCCGCAACCGACCCTGGAACAACTGCCCCAGGCCGACGGTTCGGTGATGACCCGCGTGACGCCTAACGGCTCAGCAAAAGCCCGTGTGGCCGTGGCCGTGATGGCCGATGAAACCCTGACCGATAGCCAACTGATTGCCCTGAGCCAGGGCGGCTCCGCGCAAATCGTTCAAGTGATCCTGCCAAAGGATGACTGCAAGCTTCAGGAACAAGCGCTGCAAAGCGCTCTGGCCCAGCTCAAAGGCCCGGCGACGCTGGTCAGCGGCATCGGCCCTGGCGCAGCACTCGCCTGGCGCTGGTTGGCCACACAGAACGACGACAAGGCCAATGCCATCTCCGTCGGCTTCGCCCTGGTGCAGGAAGGCTGCAAGGACCCGCTGCCCAAGACCTCTGCCCATGGCAATTGGCTGGTGGCGTGGAACGACAACCCTGACGATGAAAGTGCCAGTTTCGTACGCGATACCCCGCGCGCGACGACCAGCATCAGCGACTACGACATCCACTACCCGCAAGTGCTGAACAACGAACTGCGCAAGCAACTGGTGGGTTCGGACAATGGCGGCCTGGCGATTCCCGTGGTGGAAGTACCGGCCGGCCAAGCCAAGGATACCGTTACCCTGTTCCTCTCCGGTGATGGCGGCTGGCGTGACCTGGACCGTGACGTCGCCGGTGAAATGGCCAAGATCGGTTACCCGGTCGTGGGCATCGACACCCTGCGCTACTACTGGCAGCACAAAACGCCCGAGCAAAGCGCCAAGGACCTCACCGAATTGATGCAGCACTACCGGCAGAAATGGGGCACCAAGCGCTTCGTGCTGACCGGTTATTCATTCGGCGCCGACGTACTGCCGGCAATCTACAACCGCATGCCGGAAAACGAACAGCAGCGCGTCGACGCAATCATCCTGCTGGCATTCGCACGTACCGGCAGCTTTGAGATCGAAGTCGAAGGTTGGTTGGGCAACGCCGGCAAAGAAGCCGCGACCGGCCCGGAAATGGCCAAGCTGCCGGCTGACAAAGTGGTGTGCATCTACGGCGCCGAAGAAGTCGACGAGAGTGGCTGCACCGACAAGACCGCTGTTGGCGAAGCCGTGAAGCTGCCAGGCGGGCATCACTTTGACGAGAACTACCCGGCGCTGGCACAGCGCCTGGTGGATATCATCGTGAAGCATCAGGCCAAGGACAAAGCCGAGTAACTCCAGGTATTACATGGCTTAAAATGTGGGAGGGGGCAAGCCCCCTCCCACATTTGTTTTTGCAGTGTTGTTTAGATTCAGCGCGGTTCGATATGCGCAATCATCAACTGCACAGTTTCATTCCCACGAAACTCGTTCACGTCCAGCTTGTAGGCCAACTCGACCCAACGCACTGTCGGATTAGGCCAGACCTCACGGTCCACACCAAATGCAATGCCATCCAGCTTCACCGACCCGCATTCGCTCTTGAGCACCACTTTGAGGTGCCGCTCACCGACCACGCGTTGCTCGACCAACTGAAACACACCGTGAAACAACGGCTCGGGAAAGTGCTGCCCCCACGGCCCGGCATGCCGCAATGCGCGCGCCAGTTCCAGGTGAAACTCTTCCACCGCCAGGGTGCCGTCCGACAGCAGCCGGCCCGTCAGGTCTTCTTCCCGCAGTTGCCGACGGACTTCAGCGTCAAAGGCTTCGGCAAACAGTGGGAAATTCGCCTCGGGCAAGGTCAGACCGGCCGCCATCGCGTGGCCGCCGTATTTGGTGATCAGGTTGGGATGCTGGCTGGCGACGACCGCCAGCGCATCACGGATGTGAAAACCCTGCACGGAGCGCCCTGAGCCCTTGAGCAGGCCGTCACCGGCATCGGCGAAGGCGATGGTCGGGCGGAAATACCGCTCCTTCATTCGCGACGCCAGAATGCCGATCACGCCTTGGTGCCATTCCGGGTCGAACAGGCACAAACCGTAAGGCATCGATTCCACGGGCAAGTCCTTGAGCTGGGCGAGCGCTTCGCGCTGCATGCCCTGTTCGATGGATTTGCGGTCCTGGTTCATACCGTCCAGCTGCGCCGCCATTTCCCGCGCGGCGGCGAAGTCGGTGGTGAGCAGGCATTCGATGCCCAGGCTCATATCGTCCAGGCGCCCGGCGGCGTTCAAGCGCGGCCCGAGGATAAAACCAAGGTCGGTGGAGGTGATGCGCGCGTGGTCGCGCTTGGCGACTTCAAGAATCGCCTTGATGCCCGGCCGCGCACGACCGGCGCGAATACGCTCCAGGCCCTGATGCACCAGGATGCGGTTGTTGGCGTCCAGCGGCACCACGTCGGCGACACTGCCCAGGGCCACCAGGTCGAGCAACTCGCCGATGTTCGGCTGAGGCGTGTTGGCGTACCAACCCAGGCTGCGCAGTCGCGCGCGCAAGGCCATCAGCACATAAAAGATCACGCCTACGCCGGCCAGCGCCTTGCTGGGAAATTCACAACCGGGCTGGTTCGGATTGACGATGGCATCTGCCGCCGGCAGCTCATCACCCGGCAAGTGGTGGTCGGTGACCAACACCTTCAACCCCGCCGCCTTGGCCGCCGCGACGCCTTCGACACTGGAAATGCCGTTGTCCACGGTGATCAGCAACTGCGGCTCGCGCTGCAGCGCCACCGCAACGATTTCCGGAGTCAGGCCATAGCCGTACTCGAAGCGGTTGGGCACCAGGTAGTCGACATGGGCCGCGCCGAGCAAACGCAGGCCCAGGGTGCCTACCGTGCTGGCAGTGGCGCCATCGGCGTCGAAGTCACCGACGATGAGGATGCGCTGGCGCTGCTCCAAGGCCGTCACCAGCAGGTCCACCGCCGCGTCGATGCCCTTGAGCTGCTGGTAGGGAATCAACCGCGCCAGGCTCTTGTCCAGCTCAGCTTCGGACTGCACCCCGCGTGCGGCGTAAAGACGGGTCAACAGCGGTGGCAATTCACCGAGAAACGGCAGGACAGCGGGCAACGGGCGAGGATCGATACGCATGGGGCGACGGAAGCTTCTCTTCTAGTACAACGGTTAAACAACAATGCTGAAAGCAACATGGGTCAACTGTAGGAACCGGCTTCTGTGGGAGCGGGCTTGCTCGCGAATGCATCACCTCGGTATAGCTGAAAGACCGAGGTGTCTGCATCGCAGGCAAGCCAGCTCCCACAATTTCAACCGCGCTCGCCGACCAGCCATTGCAGTTGCACTTCGTGCTGGCCGCGATCGTCGGTCACAAAAATCGTGCCTTCACTGATCATCACGTCCCACTTGATCACGCGCGGCATGTCCTTGGCCAGGGTCTCGAGGACTTCCTGCGGCACGGCAGCGATGTGCACGTTCTTCAGGTTGTTGGCCACCGGCACAACTTTGCCTTCCCACACGCGCAAGCTGCCATAGGCCAGCAAACTGGTGCGCTCGGTACGGCGTGAACACCAGGTCAGGCGGTCGGCGTCAGGCTGGCCGACTTCGATCCAGTGCAGAACCCGATCATCCAGGCTTTTTTCCCACAGGGCTGGTTCGTCTACATCTGACAGGCCACGACCGAACGCCAGTTGCTCGTTGTACCAGAGGGCGTAGGCCAGCAGGCGCACGGTCATGCGCTCTTCGGTTTCCGATGGATGGCGGGCGATGGTCTGTTTGACGCTCTCATACACCGAGCGATCAAGGTCGGTGAGGTTGAGTTCGAATTTGTAGGTCGTGGACGGCTGGGCCATGAACGGGCTTCTAGAGACAGGGAAAGGCAGCCAGTCTAACCGATGGCGAGGTCAATCAACGAATACGGCGTTGCATCATCCTTATCCCTGGGCCGCTCGCCTATGTTAAAAGGCATCACACCACCGCCCCACGCTTGCTAAGGATCCTCATGTCGTTTAATGCCAAACCGCTTGCCGGCCTGAAAGTCATCGAACTGGGCACCCTGATCGCCGGACCCTTTGCGTCACGTATCTGTGCCGAATTCGGGGCCGAGGTGATCAAGGTCGAATCCCCTGATGGCGGCGACCCGCTGCGTAAATGGCGCAAGCTGTATGAGGGCACGTCGCTGTGGTGGTTTGTGCAGGCGCGCAACAAGAAGTCGCTGACGTTGAACCTCAAGCACCCGGATGGCCTGGCGATTCTCAAACAGTTGCTGGCAGACGCCGACATCCTGATCGAAAACTTTCGCCCCGGGGTACTGGAAAAACTCGGTTTGAGCTGGGAAACCCTGCATGCCCTGAACCCGAAGCTGGTGATGGTACGGCTTTCAGGTTTTGGCCAGACCGGGCCAATGAAGGACCAGCCAGGGTTCGGCGCAGTGGGCGAATCCATGGGCGGTTTGCGCTATATCACCGGTTTCGAAGATCGCCCACCGGTACGCACCGGGATTTCCATCGGCGATTCGATAGCCGCCTTGTGGGCAGTGATTGGTGCGCTGATGGCGCTGCGTCATCGCGAAGTCAACGGCGGGCTTGGCCAGGTGGTGGACGTGGCGCTGTATGAAGCTATCTTCGCGATGATGGAGAGCATGATCCCGGAGTTTGATGTGTTCGGGTTTATCCGCGAACGCACCGGCAACATCATGCCCGGCATCACGCCGTCTTCGATCCATACCAGCGCCGATGGCAAGCATGTGCAGATTGGGGCCAATGGCGATGCGATCTTCAAGCGCTTCATGTCGGCGATTGGGCGTGAAGACCTGGCCAACGATCCGACCTTGGCGAGCAATGATGGACGCGACAGCCGCCGTGACGAGCTGTATGGCGTGATCGACCGCTGGGTCAATTCGCTGCCTCTGGATCAAGTGGTCGAGCAACTCAACCAGGCCGAGGTGCCCGCCAGCCGCATCTACAGCGCCGAAGACATGCTTGGCGACCCGCAGTTTCTGGCGCGGGAAATGTTCCTCAAGGCGCAGTTGCCGGGCGGCAAGGACTTCAAAATGCCGGGGATCGTGCCCAAGCTGTCGGACACGCCCGGCAGTTGTGAATGGGTCGGGCCGCAGTTGGGCGAGCACAACAGCGAGGTGCTTAACCAATTGGGCTATGACACGGCGGCCATTACCCGCTTGCGCGAGGGCGGCGCGATCTGATGGCCGGCCCGTGTAAACGCTGGTCCATTCCCCTGTGCTTTGTCGGCGCGATGTTCGGCGTATGGCCGCTCGCCGCGCGTGCCGAGGACACGATAATCTGGTTGCTGCGCGACCTGCCGCCGCTGATCATCTTCGAGGGCCCACAGAAAGGCCAAGGGGCATTGGATCAATTGCTGCCAGTGCTCAGCGAGCGCCTGCCGCAATACCGGCACACCGTGATGCACGTCAATCGCGCCCGCGGCATCCAGATGCTGCGCGCTGACTCCCTGACCTGCGATCCGTTACTGCTGTGGACGCCGGAACGCGCGAAGTACATTGTGTTTTCCGCCCAAGCGTTTGCGGTGGCGAGCAACGGCGTAGCCATTCGACGAAGCCAGCAGGCGGCAATGGCGCCCTTTATCGTCAATGAACAATTTGACCTGCAAGCCTTCCTCGACGCCCACAAAGCACGCATCGGCGCCACGGCCGAACGCAGTTACGGCCCCGTCATCGATGAACAGCTAAAAGGCGCCGATCCGCACATTCTGGCGCTGCATTACGGCAATGACGCCCTTGGCAGCCTGCTGCAAATGCAACGCCTTGGGCGGCTGGAAGCGGTGCTGGGCTACTGGCCGGAAATCCGCTATCACGCCACGCAACAGGGCATCGCCGCACGAGACCTGGTGTTTTATCCCATCAAGGGCTCAGCGCCTTATCAGCGTACGCATATCGGTTGCTCGGACACGCCTCAAGGCCGCCAGGCCATGGCACGTATTGACCAAGTATTGCGCGACATCCCACAGGCGCAGTTACAGCAGTCCTACACGTCGTGGTTGGACCCGGTCACGCGTGAACAGTACTTGCGTGACAACCCTGATTTTTTCCAGGACTCACCGACCCCCTGAGGCATCACAGGGCAAATCGCAGGCAAAAAGAAACCCCGAAGAGTGGGGAGACACTTCGGGGTTAAACGTGGCCTACAAAGACCAGTACAACAAGCCACAAACACCGGAGCACAATGTTTGCTCTTGCTGTTACAAAATCTGACCGGCCATGCTGTAGGAAGTTTCCCTAGTTAAACAATTCTTCATGCAAGGGCGCCATTGCGGGTCTGGGCAGCGCTGCGCAAGGCCGCGATGACGGACGGTTCCAGACGCCCTTCGGCGATTTTCAGGTCGCGCAGCAGGCAATCCACCACATCCACCAGCACGCGTTTATCGGTCAATTGCGCGCGGTCGACTTCACGCTCCACAACGATGGCGCCGGCCGGGTTCTTCACGGTCACCAGGCACTCGTCTTGCACACCAGCGGTGGTCAATGTCACCTGATAAGGGCTCAGTGCTTCTTCGAGCAATAGGCTGATACTTTCCATCTCGATCACCACTCAATAGTTCGGGAACAATCGTTTCAACGGGAGCTGCATCTATCCTAAGTGACTGGTTATGACGTAGGAAAGTTCGCTTTATCGTCTTTATGGGGCCGTCAGGGAGTGACGTGAACCAGCATGCGCTTGCAACATGACAGGCAAAAAACGGCCGCACATAACTGCTTACGCAATGGTTGACCGTTTTGAGGTTCCCGAAACAAAAAACGCCGCTGCCCCAACGAAGGGAAAGCGGCGTTCGTGTCTACGCGGCTCGCCTTACAACGGCTTACCACGATTCCCGTGCTGGCCGACAAACGCCTGCACCGTCTTCAAGTCATTGGCCAGCACCGTGCAACGCTCTTCGCGTTCGAACAGGTCAGCCAAGTGCTCCGGCAATTCCAGCGCTTTGCCTACGCCCGCCTTCTCCACCGCTTCCGGGAACTTGACCGGGTGAGCCGTACCCAGAATGACCATCGGAATATCCAGACTGCGACGGCATTCGCGCGCAGCCTTCACACCGATAGCGGTGTGCGGGTCCAGCAGCTCGCCGGTCTGGGCGTAGACCTCAGCGATGGTTTCGCAGGTCTGTGCATCGTCCACCGCCAGGGAGTCGAACAGCTTGCGCGTTTCGGTCCAGCGCTCTTGGTCAACGCTGAAACCGCCACCGCTCTTGAAGCTGCTCATCAGCTCGGCCAGGGCGGCGCCATTGCGACCGTGCATGTCGAAGAGCAGGCGTTCGAAGTTCGACGACACCATGATGTCCATCGACGGCGACAGCGTGGCGTGCAGGGTTTCCTTGACGTACTGGTTGCCGCTCATGAAGCGGTGCAGGATGTCGTTGCGGTTGGTGGCGACGATCAACTGGTTGATCGGCAGGCCCATGTTGCGCGCCAGGTAACCGGCGAAAATGTCGCCGAAGTTGCCGGTCGGCACCGAGAACGACACCGAACGCGCCGGGCCGCCCAACTGCAGGGCTGCGTGGAAGTAGTAGACGATCTGGGCCATGATCCGCGCCCAGTTGATCGAGTTCACGGCGACCAGGCGCGTGCCCTTGAGGAAGCTCTGGTCGGCGAAGCTGTTCTTGACCATTTCCTGGCAGTCATCGAAGTTGCCTTCGATGGCGATGTTGTGGATGTTCTCACCAAAAATGGTGGTCATCTGGCGACGCTGCACTTCCGACACGCGCTTGTGCGGGTGCAGGATGAAGATGTCGACGTTTTCACAGTGCTTGCAACCTTCAATGGCCGCCGAACCGGTATCACCGGAGGTCGCGCCAATGATCACCACGCGCTCGCCGCGTTTTTCCAACACGTAATCGAGCAGGCGACCGAGCAGCTGCAGGGCGAAGTCCTTGAACGCCAGGGTCGGGCCGTGGAACAGCTCAAGTACCCATTCGTTGCCATTGAGCTGACGCAATGGCGCGATGGCGCTGTGGGAAAACACGCCGTAGGTCTCTTCGAGGATCTTCTTGAAGTCCGCATCCGGAATGCTGCCGGTGACAAACGGGCGCATTACACGGAAGGCCAGCTCGTGGTACGGCAGGCCGGCCCACGAAGCGATTTCTTCCTGGGTGAAGCGTGGCAGGTTTTCCGGCACATACAGGCCGCCGTCAGTGGCAAGGCCTGCCAGCAAAACGTCTTCGAAATTCAGGGCCGGTGCCTGGCCGCGGGTGCTGATGTAACGCATAGGGGCAAACCTTCGGTTTGGGCTTCAAGCTTCAAGTGACAAGCTGCAAGTAACGGCGGATCTGCTTTTACTTGCAGCTTGCAGCTTGGCGCTTGCAGCTGAATTAATTTAGATGTTCGACGCGAATACGAACGACCGGCCCAACCACGCCCTGAAGAGCTTCGAGCGCCCGGATGGCATCGTTCATGTGCTGCTCGAGCACGCGGTGGGTCAGCAGGATCATCGGCACCTGGCCGTTTTGTTCCTCGACTTCCTTCTGCATGATCGACTCGATGTTGATGCCGCGCTCCGACAGGATGCTCGCCACCTGGGCCAACACGCCCGGATGATCCTGGGCCTGGATACGCAGGTAGTAGGCGCTTTCGCAGGCTTCGATCGGCAGGATCGGGTGGGCCGACAGCGAATCCGGCTGGAACGCCAGGTGCGGCACGCGGTTCTCCGGGTCGCTGGTCATGGCGCGAACCACGTCAACCAGGTCGGCGATCACCGACGAAGCGGTCGGCTCCATGCCAGCGCCGGCGCCGTAGAACAGGGTCGAACCTGCCGCGTCACCGTTAACCATCACCGCGTTCATCACGCCGTTGACGTTGGCGATCAGGCGATCGGCCGGGATCAGCGTCGGGTGTACACGCAGCTCGATACCGGCCGGGGTGCTGCGCGCTACGCCCAAGTGCTTGATGCGGTAGCCCAAGGCTTCGGCGTAATTCACGTCGGCGGTGGTCAGCTTGGTGATGCCTTCGGTGTAGGCCTTGTCGAACTGCAGCGGGACGCCAAACGCGATGGACGCCAGGATGGTCAGCTTGTGCGCGGCGTCGATGCCTTCCACGTCGAAGGTCGGGTCGGCTTCGGCGTAACCCAGGGCTTGGGCTTCGGCCAGCACGTCTTCGAAGGTACGGCCCTTCTCGCGCATTTCGGTGAGGATGAAGTTACCGGTGCCGTTGATGATCCCGGCCACCCAGTTGATGCGGTTGGCGGACAGGCCTTCACGGATCGCCTTGATCACCGGGATGCCACCGGCCACGGCGGCTTCGAACGCCACGATCACGCCCTTTTCGCGCGCCTTGGCGAAGATCTCGTTGCCATGCACGGCAATCAGCGCCTTGTTGGCGGTGACCACGTGTTTACCGTTCTCAATGGCCAGCAGCACCAGATCACGGGCCACGGTGTAGCCGCCAACCAGCTCGATGACGATATCGATTTCAGGGTTGGTTGCCACGGCGAAGACATCGTTGGTAATCGCAATACCGGTCGTTTGGAACTGAGGCTTTGGCGTACGCGTGGCAATTTGTGCCACTTCAATCCCACGCCCTGCACGGCGGGAAATTTCTTCAGCATTACGCTGAAGTACGTTGAAGGTGCCGCCACCGACGGTCCCTAACCCACAGATGCCTACTTTGACCGGTTTCACTGAAGAACTCCCCATGAAACGGCCGACTCAAGGTCGGCCGTGAAAAACAGCCGCACAACTGCGGCTCTCAATTAATGCCCCGCCGACTGTTCGGCGGAGCATGATCGCCAAAGGCTCGACGATTACTGCTTACTCGCACCCAGTGCCAGTTTGGCAACTTGTGGCGCCGGCTGGTAGCCCGGAATGACTTGGCCGTCAGCCAAAACGATGGCCGGTGTACCGTTCACGCCAATCGACTGACCCAAGGCAAACTGCTTGGAAACCGGGTTGGCGCATTTGGCCGCCTTGATTTCCTTGCCATCGACCATTTTGTCCATCGCGGCTTTCTTGTCGGCCGAGCACCATACCGCCTGCAACTGCTCGTCACCCGGCGAGCCCAGGCCCTGGCGCGGGAACGCTACGTAGCGCACTTCCACACCGAGCTTGTTCAGCGCAGGCACTTCGGCGTGCAGCTTGTGGCAGTACGGGCAGGTGGTGTCGGTGAACACGGTGATGTGGGTCTTGGTCTCGCCGATGGCCGGGTACACCACGGTTTCAGCCACTGGAATGCCGTTGATCAGCTTGGACACGCCCAGGCGCTCGGCTTTCTCGGTCAGGTTGACCGGCTTGCCATCTTTCAACTGGAACAGGTAGCCCTGAACGATGTACTGGCCATCGGCACTGGCGTACAGCACGCGGCTGCCCTTGAGCTTGACTTCATACAGGCCGGCCATCGGGCTGGCGCTGATGCTTTCGATCGGCGTGTCGAGCTGCAGGTTGGCCAGGCTCTTGCGAATCGTTTGCTCGGCGGCGTCGTCGGCGACAACAAAAGTGGAAACCAACGCAATCGCTGCGGCGGCAATAATCTGGGTCAAGCGCATGGGAACTCCTGAAGGCAGATGCAGGGACGGGTGTGGAACACCGATCTGAAAATACGGGGTCATACACACAAGGCAAACAAAAGTCTGACCGTCCCCTTTGCTAACCGGCAAAGCCTACCACAGTTGGGCCGGAGGGCAGACTGCGGCGGGTAAATTGGGCCGTTTCGGATGCAATTTCATCCACGCGGGTGGTGCTTGGCGTGCATATCCTGCAAGCGTGCCCGCGCAACATGCGTGTAGATCTGGGTTGTGGATAAGTCACTGTGCCCCAGCAGCATTTGCACCACACGCAGGTCCGCACCGTGGTTGAGCAAGTGGGTGGCGAACGCATGGCGCAACGTGTGCGGCGACAGCGCTTTGCCGATCCCGGCCACCCTGGCCTGGTGCTTGATACGGTGCCAGAAGGTCTGGCGGGTCATCTGCTCGCCGCGCAGGCTGGGAAACAGCACATCGCTGGGCCGCCCACCGAGCAACTCGATGCGGGCATCACGCATGTAGCGCTCGACCCACACGATTGCCTCCTCACCCATCGGCACCAAGCGTTCCTTGCTGCCCTTGCCCATCACCCGCAGCACGCCCTGGCGCAAGTTGACTTGCTCAAGGGTCAGGCTGATCAGCTCGGTCACGCGCAGGCCGCAGGCGTAGAGCACTTCGAGCATGGCGCGGTCGCGCTGGCCGATGGCTTCGCTGAGGTCGGGTGCGGCGAGCAAGGCATCCACGTCGGCTTCCGACAGGGATTTGGGCAATGGCCGGCCCAGTTGCGGCATGTCGATTTGCAGCGTCGGGTCGGCGGCGATGAGCTTTTCCCGCAGCAGGTAGCGATAAAAGCCACGCACGCCGGAGAGAAAACGCGCAGTGGAACGCGGCTTGTAGTTCTGTTCAAGGCGCCAGGCCAGGTGATCGAGGATCAGCTCGCGACCGGCATTGATCAGTTCGAGGTTTTTTTCCTGCAGCCAGCCATTGAACAGGGCGAGGTCACTGCGATAGGCCTGGCGGGTGTTGTCCGACAGGCCTTTTTCCAGCCACAAGGCGTCGAGAAAGCGGTCGATCAGAGGATGGTCAATGGCGGGCATAGAGGCTCAGGCTGATTACTGGGGTGTCTGGTAGATCCTATCGCAGGCAAGCCAGCTCCCACATGGGTTTTGTGTTTTGCCTGATAGCATCATCAACATCGATCGAATGTGGGAGCTGGCTTGCCTGCGATGGCCGCGACTCGGTTCAGGATCAGTCAACAAACCCTGGCAGCACCGGCACCGGGCGCTTGTCGGCATCGATTGCGACAAAACTGAACACGCCTTGGATCGCCTTTTCGCGACCGTCGGCACTCATGCTCTCGACGAACACTTCGACTTCGACCTTGAGGCTGGTGTTGCCCACCTTGATGACGCGGCCGATCAGCTCGACGATAGAACCGGCCGGAATCGCGTGATTGAAATCAATGCGGTCGGTGGAGACCGTCACCAGCGGCAAGCGGCAAAAACGCGTGGCGGTAATGAACGATACTTCGTCCATCCAGGCCAAGGCAGTGCCGCCGAACAGGGTGTTGTGGTGGTTGGTAGTCGGCGGGAATACAGCCTTGGTCACGTGGGTCACGGACAGGTCGGTACGACGCTGGATTTCTTCGAGGCGGGTGGTCATAGGCAAGTACCGGCAAGGGACAAATTTCAGGCACAAAAAAGCAGCCCGTAGGCTGCTTTTTTCTGCATCGGAAGCTGGACTTAAGCCAGTTTTTCCTTGATGCGAGCTGCTTTACCGGACAGGTCACGCAGGTAGTACAGCTTGGCTTTACGTACGTCACCGCGACGCTTAACGGCCATGCTGTCGATTTGCGGGCTGTAGGTCTGGAAAGTACGCTCTACGCCAACACCGTTGGAGATTTTACGAACAGTGAAAGCACTGTTCACACCACGGTTACGCTTGGCGATTACCACGCCTTCGAACGCTTGCAGACGCGAACGGTCGCCTTCCTTCACTTTCACCTGAACGACAATAGTGTCGCCTGGGGCAAAGGTAGGGATCTCTTTGGTCATCTGCTCTGCTTCGAGTGCAAGGATGATTTTGTTAGTCATGCTGTGCTCCTAAGGTAAGTCAATGGACCTACCATCGATACGTTGTTAACTATCGTCCCGCGCGAGGATGTATTCCTCGAGCAGCTTCTTCTCTTCTCCAGAAAGCGAGCGGCTTTCCAGAAGATCGGCGCGTCGTTCATAGGTCCGACCAAGGGACTGCTGTAAACGCCAACGCCGGATGTGTGCGTGATTGCCACTTAGCAATACGTCGGGAACACGCTGATCCGCATACACCTCCGGTCGGGTGTAGTGCGGGCAATCCAGCAAACCATCCGTGAAGGAATCTTCCTCCGCGGAGTCCGCATGCCCTAAAGCTCCAGGCAGCAGTCGTGTAACCGCATCTATCAGGACCATCGCCGGCAGCTCGCCGCCAGACAGGACATAGTCCCCAATCGACCACTCTTCATCGACATGAGCTTCAATAAACCGCTCGTCAATGCCTTCATAGCGACCGGCAATCAGGATCAGTGCTTCCTCATTCGCCAGTTCGCGTACCGCAGCCTGTTTCAGCTGACGGCCTTGAGGGGACAGGTAAATTACCTTCGCCTTCTCCCCGGCGGCGGCCTTGGCCTCAACCAACGCGTCTTCCAGGGGCTTGATCTTCATCACCATGCCCGGACCACCGCCAAATGGGCGATCATCCACAGTGTGGTGTCGATCTGTCGTGTAGTCTCGCGGGTTCCAACAGGTGAGCTGCAACAGCCCCTGTTTCACCGCCCGACTGGTGATGCCGTACTCGCTGATGGCGGAGAACATCTCGGGAAACAAACTGATCACTTCAATGCGCAAATTAGCCACGCTTAGAAGTCCGCGTCCCATTCCACCTTCATCTCGCCCGCTGCCAGGTCGACGGCCAACACGCATTGCTCGGTATACGGCAACAGGCGTTCGCGATCATCCAGGCTGCCAGCGCAAGGCTTGACCACCATTACATCATTGGCGCCGGTTTCCAGAAGATGATCGATTTTCCCGAGCAATTGCCCGAGTTGATCAATAACCTTCAGACCTTCCAGCTGGTACCAGTAGTACTCGCCGTCGGTCAATTCAGGGAACAGGTTGCGCGGCACGCAGATCTCATAACCGGCCAGAAGACGCGCTTCTTCACGATCATCAAGACCCTTGAGCTTTGCGACCAGGAACTTATCGCTCCCGCGTCCACTGACCAGCTCGACCTGTTTCACACTCCCTTCGCGCTTGAGCGTCCAGGTTTTGTACTGCAACAGGTTTTCAGTCGGATCAGTAAAGGAATACACCTTCACTTCGCCGCGAACGCCATGAACAGAGTAAATCTTGCCGATAACGATCAAATCATCAGCAACAGCTGGCGTCGCGTTCATATTGCTCAGGCTGCGGCCTTAGCCGAGTCCTTCAACAGTTTTGCAACGCGCTCGGATGGCTGTGCACCCACGCTCAGCCAGTAGGCTACGCGCTCTTGGTTCACGGACAGACGAACTTCTTGACCACGAGCAACAGGGTTGAAGAAACCAACCTGTTCCTTGTGCGAACCGTCGCGCGGGTTGCGGCTGTCGGTTACGGTCAAGTGGTAAAACGGGCGCTTTTTGGAGCCGCCAAGGGCAAGACGGATTGTTAGCATGTGAACATCGTTCCTGTAGTCGGTGCTGCAAATCTAAATGCACAGCGGGCATAGGTGCCCGAAAGGCCGCATATTCTAAGGAATATCCGGACTTTTGCAAATGTCTTTTTCTGGCGCCTATCAGCGTGCCACTCAGATCTGCTATAGAGCCGTCGGTTAAAACGGCGAGTCAGCTCCCGCTAACCGCGGGTTTGCTGGAGATCCCACATCCTTGTGGGTCGGAGCAGAAGTGAACTTCCGCTCGAATTCTTTACATTTTTGGCATGCCGCCGCCGGGCAACATACCGCCCATGCCGCGCATCATCTTGGCCATTCCGCCTTTTGCGGAGAACTTCTTCATCATCTTCTGCATCTGCTTGTGCTGCTTGATCAAGCGACCGATGTCCTGCACCTGGGTGCCGGAGCCCATGGCGATCCGACGCTTGCGCGAACCGCTGATCAGCTCAGGGTCGCGGCGCTCGGCCGGGGTCATGGAGTTGATGATGGCTTCCATCTGCTTGAACTGCTTCTCTGCCGCGCCCTGGGCATTGCCCATTTGCGCCAGGTTCACACCGCCGATGTTCGGCAGCTTGTCCATCAGGCCGCCGAGGCCGCCCATGTTCTTCATCTGTTGCAGCTGGTCACGGAAGTCTTCGAGGTCGAAGCCCTTACCCTTCTTCAGCTTCTTGGCCAGCTTATCGGCCTTGTCCTTGTCGAGCGTGGCTTCGGCCTGCTCGATCAGGCTGAGCACGTCGCCCATGCCGAGGATACGCGAGGCGATACGCTCAGGGTGGAACGGCTCGAGCGCGTCGCTCTTCTCGCCCATACCGATGAACTTGATCGGCTTGCCGGTAATTGCACGTACCGACAGCGCAGCACCGCCACGGGCATCACCGTCGACCTTGGTCAGGATCACGCCGGTCAGCGGCAGCGCATCACCAAAGGCCTTGGCGGTGTTGGCCGCATCCTGGCCGGTCATGGCGTCGACCACGAACAGCGTCTCGACCGGATTGATCGCGGCATGCAGCGCCTTGATCTCGCCCATCATCTCTTCATCGATGTGCAGGCGACCGGCGGTATCGACGATGACCACGTCGATGAATTTGAGCTTGGCTTCTTTAATAGCCGCGTTGGCAATGTCGACCGGCTTCTGGCTCAGGTCGGACGGGAAGAAGGTCACGCCCACTTCGCCCGCGAGCATTTCCAGCTGCTTGATGGCCGCCGGACGGTACACGTCGGCCGACACCACCATCACCGACTTCTTCTTGCGCTCTTTAAGGAAGCGCGCCAGCTTGCCGGCAGTGGTGGTCTTACCCGCACCTTGCAGACCGGCCATCAGCACGACGGCCGGTGGCACGGCGCTGAGGTTCAAGTCTTCGTTGGCCGCGCCCATCAGGCTTTCGAGTTCGGCCTGCACGATCTTCACAAAGGCCTGGCCCGGGGTCAGGCTGCGGGACACTTCGGTGCCGACCGCGCGCTCTTTGACCGAGTTGACGAAGTCCTTCACCACCGGCAAGGCCACGTCGGCTTCCAGCAACGCCATGCGTACTTCACGCAGGGTGTCTTTAATATTGTCCTCGGTCAGCTTGGCCTTGCCGGTTACGTGGCGCAGCGTCTGCGAGAGACGGTCAGTCAAGTTTTCAAACATGCGCGATCCTTTCAGGCCCTATTCATCGAAATGCTTTGTAGACCGAGGTAATGGCGGCCCAGGCTGTGGTAAATCGCTGTTAAAAACAGCGCTCGGCGAGCCTGCGGCGTGGGCAGGTCGCGGATTATAGCGAAGACTGCGCCTGTGCACACCCGCTGTCTGGCCCGGGAGTCTTTCGTGCAGCGTTGGTGTGTGCCAAACTCAGCGCCTTTCGGGCTTGTCTATCAGGATTTATGGTCCCCTTGTCACCCAGTTTGCTACCCAGCCTCGCCGCCGCCATTTTGTACGCCGCTGCGACTCTCTATCAGGGCACTCGTCTGGCCCAAGGCACAAAAGCGGATAAACGTCTGCTGGTGGGCCTGGGCGTCGTCGCCCTGCTCGCCCACGCCGCGAGCCTGTTCACTCATTTGATGACGCCGGTCGGCCTGGGCCTGGACTTTTTCAGTGCCGCCAGTCTGATCGCCGCTGCCGTCATCGCCCTGACGCTGCTGGCCTGTTACCGCATTCCCGTGGAAAACCTGCTGGTGCTGCTATTCCCGCTGGGAATGCTGACAGTGCTGCTGGCGCAGTTCACCCCCACTGGCACCGTGCAAGTGATCGACGAGGAGCCGGGCATTCTCGCCCACATCCTGCTGTCGATCCTGGCTTACGGCATGTTCACGATTGCGGTGTTCCAGGCGTTGCTCCTGCTGCTGCAGGACCACCAGCTTAAAAACAAGCACCCGTCCGGGCTGATCAAGAACTTCCCGCCGCTGCAGACCATGGAAAGCCTGCTGTTCGGCTTCCTGTGGGCCGGCTGGACTCTGTTGTCGCTGTCGCTGATTTCCGGCTGGCTGTTCGTCGAAAACCTCTTCGCCCAACACCTGGTGCACAAAACCCTGCTGGCGTGCCTGGCCTGGGTGGTGTTCAGCGTGCTGCTGTGGGGGCGTAACCGCCTCGGCTGGCGTGGGCACAAGGCGATCCGCTGGACCCTGGCCGGTTTCTGCCTGCTGATGCTGGCCTATTTCGGCAGCAAGCTGGTTCGCGAATACATCCTGCATATCTGACGGGCAGCGATCATGGACAACTTGCCCCTTGGGCCGATGCTCGCGGTAATCGCCTTGCTGGTGTTATGGGCGGCGCTGTTTACCGCCATCGAAGCCGCACAACAGCACTTGCTGGCCCTGCGCCCCGGTACACGCCAGGGTGACAAGGCCGCCGCCC
The DNA here is from genome assembly GCF_007713445.1 of Pseudomonas sp. RGB. Lineage (NCBI taxonomy): Bacteria > Pseudomonadati > Pseudomonadota > Gammaproteobacteria > Pseudomonadales > Pseudomonadaceae > Pseudomonas > Pseudomonas sp. RGB. Next base: position 19,919 of record NZ_VMSH01000010.1, read on the forward strand.
GCCTGAACTTCCCGCGTAACAGCCTGATTCTGTGCAACAGCCTGTGTCGTGCGGCCGTGGTGATTCTCTGCACGTTGCTGGCAATCTATGCCTGGGCGCAGAACGGCCCGTGGCTCGGCTGGCTGATCTCCTGCGCGATCCTGCTGGTGCTCGCCGACTACCTGCCGCGTGCCCTGGCGGTTCGCCACCCGCAAGCCGTACTGGGCTTTGGCAATACGCTGCTGGGTGTGCCGCTGAAAATCCTCTACCCCCTGGCCTGGCTGCTCAATGGCATCAGCCTGTTATTGCTGCGCCCGTTCGCACGCAAATCCGGCGTGGTGAAAAAGAGCGACGAGCCACTGCCCGATCACGACGATGAACCCGAGCCCGAGACCGATGAAAGTCGTACGCCCGGCATGCCCGGCATTCACGCGCTGGACAACATCACGGTCAACGACATCCTGGTGCCGCGCAGCGAAGTGGACGGTATCAACCTGGATGACTCGGTCGAGGAGATCATTGAGCAGCTGCGCACCTCGCAACGCACGCGCCTGCCGGTGTTCCACAGTGACATCAACCAGGTCGAAGCCGTGCTCAATACCCGGCAGATCCAACACCTGCTGCCCGACGCCAGCCTGACCAAAGAAGCCTTGCTCGCTGCCTGCCACGAGCCCTATTTCGTCCCCGAAAGCACGCCCCTGCAACTGCAACTGCTGAACTTCCACAAGCAGCAGCGGCGCCTGGGCATGGTGGTGGACGAATACGGCGAAGTGCTGGGCATCGTCACTCTGGAAGATATCCTCGAAGAAATCGTCGGCGAATTCGAAAGTGATCAGGCAGCGGACAACCCGCATATCGAAGCGCAGCCCGATGGCCGCTACATCATCGACGGCGCAGCTTCGATCCGCGAACTGAATAAAAGCCTGGGCTGGCACCTGCCCAGCGACGGCCCCAAGACCCTCAACGGCCTGGTGACCGAAGCGCTGGAGACCATTCCGGATTGCGCGGTGTGCCTGAAGATCGGCCGCTATCGCCTGGAAATCCTCGAGACCGAGGACAACCGCGTCAGCAAGGTGCTGATCTGGCACACCAGCCGCGTGCCCGTCGCCGCCTGACCTCCTATTGCCCCTGTGGGAGCTGGCTTGCCTGCGATGGCCTCACCTCGGTACTCCTGATGTACCGAGGCGCCTGTATCGCAGGCAAGCCAGCTCCCACATCGATCCGGTTTCCAGCCAAGAGATCCTCGCCCGCCCCCTTGTTGTATGTTCAAACCCCTTCCTATAATCGGGACGGCTTACCAGAGCCCCGCCCGACCGCGTGCTACCCGCACTCAGCGCGTCCAGGCACTGCGTTACCGTGTCTGACCGGTGTTTGCTCCCATCCCGAGCCGCCCCGCTTACACCCCTGATCCATGGGTGTTTGACCAATAATAATCCGCGTCCAAACGCGCAATGACCGTCAGGGATACCTCAATGAGCACCACCTATACCGAGGCTGCAACCGCCGCCCCGCTCAACTCGACCGCACGGGTCGCAACCGCGAGCATCGTCGGCACCGCCATCGAGTTCTACGATTTCTACATCTACGCCACGGCCGCTGCGCTGGTGATCGGCCCGGTGTTCTTCCCGCAGACCTCCGGCACCGCGCAGATGCTGGCGTCGTTCCTGACCTTTGGCATCGCCTTTATCGCTCGCCCGCTGGGTTCGGCGCTGTTCGGCCACTTCGGTGACCGTATCGGGCGCAAATCAACCCTAGTGGCGTCGTTGCTGCTGATGGGCGTGTGCACCACGCTGATCGGTTTGCTGCCAGGTTATGACAGCATCGGCGCGTGGGCCCCGATCTTGTTGTGCGTGCTGCGCTTCGGCCAGGGCCTGGGGCTTGGCGGCGAATGGGGCGGCGCAGCATTGCTGGCCACCGAGAACGCCCCCAAGGGCAAGCGCGCCTGGTTCGGCATGTTCCCGCAACTGGGCCCGTCGATTGGCTTTCTGGCGGCCAACGGCCTGTTCCTGATCCTGGCCATGAGCCTGAACGACGAGCAATTCCGCAGTTGGGGCTGGCGCATCCCGTTCATTCTCAGCGCAGCGCTGGTGATGGTCGGCCTGTATGCCCGCCTCAAACTGCATGAAACCCCGGTGTTCGCCAACGCCGTCGCCAAGCAAGCGCCGGTGAAAGTGCCGCTGGTGGAGCTGTTCAGCCAGCATTGGCTGCCGGTCCTGCTGGGCGCGGCGTCGATGGTGGTGTGCTATGCGCTGTTCTACATCACCACCGCGTTCTCGCTGAGTTACGGCGTTGCAACGCTGGGCTACAGCCGCGAGACGTTCCTGGGCCTGCTGTGCTTTGCGGTGTTGTTCATGGGCCTGGCGACGCCGCTGGCGGCCTTGGCCAGCGACCGTTACGGGCGCAAGCCAGTACTGATCGTCGGCGCCATTCTTGCGATTCTGTCGGGCTTCACCATGGAGCCGCTGCTCACCCACGGCTCGACCTGGGCCGTCGCACTGTTCCTGGCACTGGAATTGTTTCTGATGGGCGTGACCTTCGCCCCAATGGGCGCGATGCTGCCGGAACTGTTCCCCACCCGCGTGCGTTATACCGGCGCTTCGGCGGCGTATAACCTGGGCGGGATTGTCGGGGCATCGGCCGCACCATTTTTCGCGACCAAGCTGGTGGCGATGGGCGGGCTGAGTTATGTCGGCGGGTATGTGTCGGCGGCAGCGTTGCTCAGCTTGATTGCTGTGCTGTGCCTGAAAGAGACGCGCAATAACGACTTGAACAAGGTCGCCTGATAGACCGCTATCGCAGGCAAGCCCGCTCCCACATGTTGAATTGTGAATGCCTTCAAATGTGGGAGCTGGCTTGCCTGCGATGGGCGCGACGCGGTTTTACAGCTCTACAACAACCGCCTTCGAAGCCCGAGTCGCCTTCGCCCGCGCCGCCTCGATCGACTCATCCCGCGCCAACGCCACACCCATCCGGCGCTGACCATTGACTTCCGGTTTACCAAACAGACGCAACGCCGTGTCCGGCTCGCTCAAGGCCGCGCCAAGGTTGGCGAACGCGGTCTGGGTCGACTGCCCCTCCACCAGAATCACCGCCGAGGCCGAAGGCCCGAACTGGCGGATCAACGGAATCGGCAGGCCCAGGATCGCGCGCGCGTGCAGCGCGAACTGCGACAGGTCCTGAGAAATCAAGGTCACCAAGCCGGTGTCATGCGGGCGCGGCGACACTTCGCTGAACCACACTTGATCGCCCTTGATGAACAATTCCACGCCAAACAGACCACGGCCACCCAGCGCCTCGGTCACGGCTTTGGCAACCCGCTCGGACTCCGCCAGGGCAATCGGGCTCATGGCTTGCGGCTGCCAGGATTCCTGGTAGTCGCCCTTCTCCTGACGGTGGCCGACCGGCGCGCAGAAGGTGGTGCCGCCGATGTGGCGCACAGTCAGCAGGGTGATTTCGTAATCGAAGTCGATAAAGCCCTCGATGATCACGCGACCTTTACCGGCACGCCCGCCCTCTTGAGCGTAATCCCAGGCTTTCTGCACGTCATCGGCGCTGCGCAGCAGGCTCTGGCCCTTGCCCGACGAACTCATCACCGGCTTGACCACACACGGGAAGCCCAGGTCCTGCACGGCCTTGCTGTAGTCCTCGAACGTGTCGGCAAAGTGGTACGGCGACGTCGGCAGGTCCAGCTCCTCAGCGGCCAGGCGACGGATGCCTTCACGGTTCATGGTCAGCGAGGTGGCACGCGCGGTCGGAATCACGGTGAAGCCTTCAGCTTCAAGCTCTACCAGCGTGGCGGTGGCGATGGCTTCGATTTCCGGCACGATGAAGTGCGGCTTCTCGGCTTCGATCACGGCACGCAGGGCGGCGCCGTCGAGCATGTTGATCACGTGGCTACGGTGCGCAACCTGCATGGCAGGCGCGTTGGCGTAACGATCCACGGCAATCACTTCAACGCCCAGGCGTTGCAGTTCGATTACCACTTCCTTGCCCAGCTCACCGCAGCCACACAGCAAAACGCGGGTCGCGGTTGGCGACAATGGAGTTCCGATTCGGGTCATCTCAGGTCCTCAGGGGAGCGGATCATGGGGAGAAAGGCCGGCATTTTACATGAACTGCAAGAATTGGCCTCAGTTGGCGACGGCGCGTTTGCGCAGGCGCCAGGCCATGATCAGCCACACCACCGTGACCCCGGCGAATTTCGACACCAACGCCGTGCCCGCCACCGCCGGCGTCAGCGCGCCGATCAGGCCGAAGAAGATAAAGGTATCGAGGGGAATACTCAGCGCCGAACTTATCCACAGGCGATCGTGCAGTGGGCGCTTGGTGATGCTGAACACCAGCCAATCAATGCATTCGGACACGGCAAATGCCGTGGCGCTGGCCAGGGCGATGGACGGGTCGGAGGTGATATACGACAGCACCAACGCCGCCAGCATGGCGAGTATCGCGCCATGGCCGAAGCGGGTTTGCACCATGTCGCGGAGGATAAACACCAGTCCACCCCAGGCGGACCAGATGACGTCCAGGTGCGGAGCGGTGGAGAAGGCGAAGTTGATCAGCACGACGCTGCTGATGTAGGCGATCAGGAAGAGCATGGGGAAGGACCTGTGGGTAATGCCGCACAGGGTAATGCACAGCAATCATTGTGGCGAGCGGGCTTGCCCCGCGTTGGGCTGCGCAGCGGCCCCACTAAGAACGCCGTGTCTTGTCAGGCAAACCGCGGCGCCAGTTTCAGGGCTGCTTCGCAGCCCAACGCGGGGCAAGCCCGCTCGCCACCCAAAGCCCGCTTGCCACAACAAGCCCGCTCGCCACGACGAGCCAGCTCCCACATTTTTGAATGTATTCACATATCCATTGTGGGAGCTGGCTTGCCTGCGATAGCGGTGGTTCAGGCGCCGGATTTCCCCGGAATCATCCACACCAACCCACTCGCCTTTGCCCGCTCATGGCACAACCCCAACACCACCCGGCGTTCGGCATTGTCCATGCGGCTCCAGCGCGTAATCTCATCCACGTTGCGCTGGCAACCTGTGCAAATATCGTCATCATCCAGCGCGCAAATACTCACGCAGGGCGAGGCAACAGGGCGTTCAATCGGGTTCATTCTTCTTGCTCAACCAAGTCCCGCGCATAGCGCTGCGCGTTATGCACATAGTGCGCGGCGCTGGCTTCGAGCATGCGCTTTTGCGCCTCGGTCAACTCACGCACCACTTTGCCCGGCGACCCCATTACCAGCGAGCCATCGGGAATTTCCTTGCCTTCGCCGATCAGCGAATTGGCGCCGATAATGCAATGCTTGCCGATTTTGGCGCCGTTGAGGATCACCGCATTGATGCCAATCAGGCTGTAATCGCCGACGGTGCAGCCGTGCAGCATGGCGTTATGGCCGATGGTCACGCCGGTGCCCAGGGTCAGCGGGTAGCCCATGTCGGTGTGCATCACGCTGCCGTCCTGCACGTTGCTGTTCTTGCCGATCAGGATCAGTTCGTTGTCGCCACGCAACACCGCGTTGAACCACACATTGGCGCCCTCCTCCAGCTTGACCTTGCCGACCAGCGTGGCATTGGGCGCCACCCAGCTTTGCGGATGAGTCTCGACGCGGGCGTCGCCCAGGCGGTATTTCATGGTGTGTCCTCACGGCGGTGCCATTCAAGCGATGGCTCAGGTATTGATGAAACTCTTGGGTGGCTGGTGCAGGCTGATCTGCGCGTCGTCATAGAGCAGGTTGATCAGCTCGACAATCATGATTGCCGTCAGCCCCCAGATTTTGTATTCGCCAAACCGATAGCTGGGCACATACCAACTGCGGCCCTGGTAATCGATACGGTGGGTATGTTCGCGTGGGTCCTGGCGGAAGAACTCCAGAGGCACGCTGAACACGGCGGCGATCTCGGCATCATTGGCCAGGTATTCGACGTAATCGGGGATAACCCCGACATAAGGCGTTACGCGGATACCGTGCAGGGAAATCAGCGGGCTCAACGGGCCGATGACTTCCACCAGGCCGGGCGGCAGGCCGATTTCTTCTTCGGCTTCGCGCAGCGCCGTAAAGATCAGGTCCGGGTCATCGGGGTCACGTCGCCCGCCCGGAAACGCCACTTCGCCGCCGTGGGTCGACAGGCCACTGGCGCGCAGGGTCAGGATCAGCTCAGGTTCGTCACTGCGGGTAATCGGCACCAACACGGCGGCCTCGGGGAAACGCCCGTCAGTTTCCAGTGTGTGAGGGGTGTGATTGCTTACCCGGCGAAGTAGCTCGTCCAGCATGAGTCATCTCGGTCTGTTGGCTACCTTGCATCATGCACCAAAGCGGGCGGGTGCCCAACCCCAAAACCCGGCACATGTCGCGAAACGACAACTTGCAGGGCCCTGCCCGCCAAGCCAAGATAGGCCCACTCTCCAGGAACCCCAGCATGAACTTCTGCAGCCAGTGCGGTAAACCGGTTACCCAGCGCATTCCCGAAGGCGACACACGCCTGCGCTATGTGTGTGATCACTGCTCGACCATTCACTACCAGAACCCCAATATCGTCGCCGGCACCGTGCCGGTCTGGGGCGATAAAGTGCTGCTGTGCCGCCGCGCCATCGAGCCGCGCCTGGGTTACTGGACCTTGCCCGCAGGCTTTATGGAAAACGCCGAGACCGTAGAGCAGGCCGCCGTGCGCGAAACCCTGGAAGAAGCCTGCGCCCGCGTGCGCAACCTGAGCATTTACACCCTGATCGACGTGCCGCACATCAGCCAGGTGCATATCTTCTACCGCGCCGAACTGGTCGACCTGGACTTTGCCGCAGGCCCCGAAAGCCTTGAGGTGAAGCTGTTCGATGAAGCCGATATCCCTTGGTCAGAGCTGGCTTTCCGCACGGTCGGGCGTACCTTAGAATGCTTCTTCGCTGACCGCCGGCAACAACGGTTCCCGGTACGCAGCGAGTCGGTGCCGCCGATGACGCGGCCGGCCAAATAACACCTTCAGGCAGCACCGTCTAACAAGGGAAACCGTTTCAATGCGTTGGTTGCTCGCTTTCATCTGCCTGTCGTTCGTTACCCTGTCCTCGGCCTCCACGGTGGAAATCCTCGGCGGCAAACCTGTCGAGAAAATCCTGGTGCTCAAGTCCGCGCACCAGTTGCAACTGATCAACGACGGCAAACCGCTCAAGACCTATCGCATCTCGCTGGGCAAAAACCCCAAGGGCACCAAGCAGTTCGAGGGCGACCGCCGCACGCCGGAAGGTTTTTACTGGATCGACTGGCGCAAGACCAGTGACCGCTACAACCTGGCCATGCACATTTCCTACCCCAATATCAGCGACTCTGCCCGCGCGCGCCGCGAAGGCGTGAGACCGGGCAGCATGATCATGATCCACGGCACGCCCGACACCGAGGAATACCCGGAGCAATGGTTCCACACCCTCGACTGGACCGATGGCTGTATCGGCATGCGCAACGTCGACATGCGCGAAGTCTGGAACCTGGTCAAAGACGGCACCATGATCGAGATTCGGCCGTAATTTCGTACCGTTCGTAAAATAATCTGAAAATAATTCCTGCCCCTGGCAGCGCCTGCCGGTGAATACCAGTTCACCGCGCCGGGCTGCACAGTTCTGCGCGCGATAAAGACCTCTCTAATACCACTTGATACCACGCACCCTTAAAGCGCCCTGAAACCGGGTCCTGCACCGTTTTGGCTGCATTGACATGGTATTTAAGTGGTATTAATTTCCGGCCACTACCGGGCGACAACACTCCAATAACCGCATCGGAAACTTCACAGATGAATCCCATCCAGACGCTGCGCCCTGACGAGAAACAATCCACGCCGCTGTACCTGCAACTGGCCCGCAACCTTGAAGCGGCGATCCATGCCGGCCAGTGGAAATCCGAGCAGGCCTTGCCGTCGGAGCGCGCCCTCAGCGAGCAACTGAGCATTTCGCGGGTGACCGCACGTAAAGCGCTGGAAGTGTTGTTCGCCCAAGGCCTGATTCGCCGCAGCCAAGGCTCCGGCACCTTTATCACGCCGCGCCTGGAACAACCGCTGTCACGCCTGTCGGGCTTCAGCGAAATGCTGCGGCTCAAAGGTTTTGTACCCACTTCGCAGTGGCTGGAACGCGACATCACCCCGCCCACCCACGAAGAGCTGATCCGCCTGGGCCTGTCGCCGACCGACAAAGTGGCGCGCCTCAAACGCCTGCGTAAAGCCGACGACACGGTGATGGCAATTGAAATGACCGCCATGCCCGCCTCGGTGCTGCCGCATCCGCAGGCCATCGGCAATTCGCTGTACGAGTACCTGGAAAGCATCGGCAAGCCCATCGTGCGCGCCTTGCAGCATATCCAGGCGATCAACGCCTCGGATGAGTTCGCCAAGCTGGTGGGCATCGCCCCCGGCACCGCCATGCTGCTGATGACGCGGGTCGGTTACACCGCTGACAACACGCCGATTGAAATCACCGACACCTACTGCCGCAACGACTACTACGACTTCGTCGCAGAGCTGCGCCGCCATGACTACTCCGCTGAACTGCGCATTTAGAGAACTGCCCATGTCCGAAGACAACATCCTCACGCCCAGCGGCTGGATTCGCGGCCGCCTGGTGCACGAACACGGCAAAGTGGTCGCCGTCCAAGGCACGCCGTGCGACCCGGCTGACAACGACTTGCCCTACCTGCTGCCGGGTTTCATCGACCTGCATGTGCATGGCGGTGGCGGCAAAGACATCATGGAAGGCGTCGACGCCTTCGAGACCATCACCCGCACCCACGTGCGTTTTGGCACGACGTCGCTGCTGGCCACCACCATGACGGCGCCGGTGAACGAGATCTCCCGTGTGCTCGGCGAGCTCGGCACCTTCTGCGAGCAGCGCCCGAGCGGCAGCGCCCGCGTACTCGGGGTGCACCTGGAAGGCCCCTACATCAATCCGGGCAAACTCGGCGCCCAACCCAACTTCGCCCACACCGCGCTGATGGCCGAAGTGGAAGCCTACCTGCGCCTGGCGCCGATCCGGGTGATCACCATCGCCCCGGAAATTGCCGGGCATGACGGCCTGATCCGCGCCCTCAGCCAACGCGGCGTGCGCATGCAGATCGGCCACACATTGGGCAGTTATGAAGAAGGCGTCGCCGCCCTCGCCGCCGGCGCCACCAGCTTCACGCATTTGTACAACGCCATGAGCCCGCTGCATCATCGCGAGCCGGGCATCGTCGGCGCCGCCCTGGCCCACGCTCAATACGCGGAACTGATCCCCGACCTGCTGCACGTGCATCCCGGCGCCATGCGCGTGGCCCTGCGTTCGATCCCGTGCCTGTACTGCGTCACCGATTCCACCGCCGCCGCTGGCATGCCCGACGGCGAATACAAGCTGGGCAGCCACACCGTGACCAAATGCCTGGGCGGCGTGCGCCTGGCGGATGGAACGCTGGCCGGCAGCACGCTGACCATGGACCAGGCGCTGCGCAACCTGGTGAAAATCGGCCTGCCCATCAGCGAAGCCTCACAACGCCTGTCGCAATTTCCTGCGGATTACCTGGGCCTGGAAGAACGCGGCCGCCTGCAACCCGGCAGCTTCGCCGACTGCGTGCGCCTGGACCGTTCCCTGCACCTCACCGACGTAATGGTCGAAGGAGAAACCATTGACTTCAAAAATGCTTGAAGAGGCCCTGGCCTCCTGTGACGCCGTCGCGGCGCAACTGCAACGCCTGGACCCGCTGCTGGAAGAAGTCGCCGGTCGCCTGCGCCGCCAGCCGCCGCAAGTGGCGATGACCATTGCCCGTGGCAGTTCGGACCACGCCGCCAGCTACTTTGCCTACCTGGCCATGCAGTACGTGGGCATTCCGGTGGCGTCGTTGCCGATGTCAGTGGTGACCCTGTTGCAGGCGCCATTGAAAGTCAGCGGTCAGGTGGCATTCGGTTTCTCGCAGTCGGGGCAAAGCCCGGACCTGGTCAACAGCCTGCGCCTGCTGCGCAAACGCGGTGCGTTGAGTATTTCGCTGGTCAACGCCGAAGACTCACCACTGGAAGCCGCCTGCGAATTCCACCTGCCGCTCTACGCCGGGCCGGAACACAGCGTGGCCGCGACCAAAAGCTTCATCGCCACCCTCAGCGCCAGCGCGCAGTTGATTGGCCACTGGAGCCAGGAAGCCGACTTGCTGCAAGCCTGCCGCACGCTGCCCGATGAACTGCGTGCAGCGGCCAAACAGGATTGGAGCGCCGCCATCGAGGCCCTGCGTGGCTGCCAGCAATTGATGGTGATCGGCCGTGGCGCCGGTTTTGCCATCGCCCAGGAAGCCGCACTCAAGCTCAAGGAAACCTCGGCGATCCAGGCCGAAGCCTTCAGCAGCGCCGAAGTCCGCCACGGACCGATGGCCTTGATCGACGAAAACTACCCGCTGCTGATATTCGCCCCACGTGGCGCCGAACAGGCCGGGCTGCTGAGCCTGGCCGCCGACATGCGCCAGCGCGGCGCCCGTGTGCTGCTGGCTGCGCCAGACGATATCGCCGAGCGCGACCTGACCCTGAGCCGCGCCGAACACCCAAGCCTGGACCCGATCCTGGCGATTCAAAGCTTTTACGTAATGGCCGCCGGCCTGGCGCAAGCCCGGGGCATGGACCCCGACCAGCCGCGTCACCTGAGCAAAGTTACCCGCACTCACTGAGTCGATTGTCGTGTTTTCCTGATGAGTACCGTGCCCATGTCCAACAACAATAATGAATTGACCCTCAGCGCCCCACTCAGTGGCCCGGTGCTCGCCCTGGGCGAGGTGCCCGACGAAGTGTTCGCCAGTGGTGCCATGGGTGACGGTATCGCCATCGACCCGCTGAACGATTGTCTGCATGCACCCTGTGACGGGGTGGTCATCCATGTCGCGCGCACCGGGCATGCCCTGACGATTCGTGCCGAGAACGGCGCCGAAGTGCTGATGCACGTGGGCATCGACACCGTGGAACTCAATGGCGAAGGGTTTGCGCTGCTGGTCAAGGAAGGCGCGCGGGTGAACAAGGGCCAGGCGCTGGTGCAGTTTGATCTGGACCGCATTGCGCGCCAGTGCAAAAGCCTGGTCAGCCTGATTATTCTGACCAATGGCGAGCGTTTTGAGTTGCGGCCGGTGGCAGGAAAAATCACCAAGGTCGGTGAGCCGTTGCTGCACATCGTCACACGCTCAGCGACCACCCAGCCGGCGGTTGTGGATAACTCAGTCACCGAAGTCCGCGCCTGCGTGCGCATCACACACCGTGGCGGTTTGCATGCTCGCCCCGCCGCATTGATCCGCAAAACCGCCCAGGGTTTCAGCAGCCAGGCGCAGTTGCACTTCGCGGGCAAATCCGCGCCGTGCGACAGCCTGATTGGCTTGATGGGGCTGGGGATCGGTGAAGGCGACGAAGTGCGCGTCACTTGCCGCGGCAAGGATTGCGAGGCGGCGTTGCAGGCGTTGGTGGCGGCGCTGTCCGCGGCGGTCAGCGAAGAACATCACGCGCCCGTGGCGGTCGCCCCACGCAAGGCGAACACCGAAGCCGGTGTGTTGCAAGGCGTGTGCGCGGCACCGGGCCTGGTCTGCGGGCCGCTGTTCCGTCTCAGCGCTATCGAACTGCCGGCCGACACTGGCAATCACTCGGCCGATGAACAACTGCAACGTTTGGACACGGCCCTTGAGCAAGTGCGCGGCGAGATCCGCACAACCCTGGACCATGCCCGCCAACGCAAAAACGTCGAAGAAGAAGAGATCTTCGCCGCCCACCTCGCCCTGCTGGAAGACCCGGCCCTGTTGGACGCGGCCACCGCTGCCATCGAACACGGCAGCGCCGCCACCCACGCCTGGCGCGATGCAATCCAAGCGCAATGCGCGGTGTTGCTGGCGTTGGGCAAACCGCTGTTCGCCGAGCGCTCCAACGACCTGCGCGACCTGCAGCAACGCGTGCTGCGCGCACTGCTGGGCGAAAGCTGGCATTTCGAATTGCCTGCCGGGGCGATTGTCAGCGCCCATGAGCTGACGCCGTCCGACCTGCTGCAACTGAGCGCGCAACAGGCCGCCGGCATCTGTATGGCCGAAGGCGGCGCCACGTCCCACGTGGCCATTTTGGCTCGCGGCAAAGGCTTGCCCTGCGTGGTGGCGCTGGGCGCAGAAGTGCTTGATGTGCCCCAAGGCCAACGCGTGGTGCTCGACGCGGTCAATGGGCGCCTGGAACTTGCGCCCAGCGAGGCGCGTCATGCCGAAGTGCACCAGATTCGCGACGCGCAAAAACTGCGCCGTGCGCAACAACAGGCCCAAGCGCAGCAACCGGCGCACACCCGCGACGGCATCAGCATTGAAGTGGCCGCCAACGTCGCCTCCAGCGCCGAGGCCCACGTGGCGTTCGAAAACGGCGCCGATGGCGTCGGCCTGCTACGCACCGAATTCCTCTTCGTCGATCGGCGCACCGCGCCGGATGAACAAGAGCAGCGCCAGGCCTACCAGGCCGTGCTGGATGCCATGGGCGACAAGTCGGTGATCATTCGCACCATCGACGTGGGCGGCGACAAGCAGCTCGACTACCTGCCGCTGCCCGTGGAGGCCAACCCGGTGTTGGGCCTGCGCGGTATCCGCATGGCCCAGGTGCGGCCCGAATTGCTCGACCAGCAACTGCGCGCGCTGCTGCAAGTCAGCCCGTTGGCACGGTGCCGCATTCTGCTGCCGATGGTCAGCGAAGTGGATGAACTGCTGCAGATCCGCCAGCGCCTGGATGAGTTATGTGCCGAGCTGGGGCTGACTCAGCGCCCGGAGCTGGGCGTGATGGTCGAAGTACCCGCCGCCGCGTTGATGGCCGAGCAGTTGGCCCAGCACGCCGACTTCCTCTCCATCGGCACCAATGACCTGTCCCAGTACACCCTGGCCATGGACCGCGACCACGCCGGCCTCGCCGCGCGGGTCGATGCCTTGCACCCGGCGCTGCTACGGCTGATCGCGCAAACCTGCGCGGGCGCGGCCAAGCATGGGCGTTGGGTCGGCGTTTGCGGCGCCCTCGCGTCCGATCCGCTGGCCACACCAGTGCTGGTCGGCCTGGGCGTCAGCGAGCTGTCGGTGAGCCCGCCACAGATCGGAGAAATCAAGGACCGCGTCCGTCACCTGGACGCGGCTCAATGCCGGCAACTGAGCCTTGGCCTGCTCGACCTGAGCAGCGCCAAGGCGGTTCGCCAAGCCTGCCAACACCACTGGCCGCTGAGCTGACAACAACAAGAACAAGGAGACACGCCATGTACCAACATTTTATCGAAGGCTTACAACGCCTGGGCCGCGCGCTGATGCTGCCGATCGCGATCCTGCCGATCGCCGGCCTCTTGCTGCGCCTGGGCGACACCGACCTGCTCAACATCGCCGTGATGCACGACGCCGGGCAGGCGATCTTCGCCAACCTTGCGCTGATCTTCGCCATCGGTATTGCCGTGGGGTTTGCCCGCGACAATAACGGCACGGCGGGCCTGGCCGGGGCGATTGGTTACCTGGTAATGGTCTCCACGCTCAAGGTGATGGACACCACCATCAACATGGGCATGCTCGCCGGTATCGCCAGCGGCTTGATGGCGGGCGGGTTGTATAACCGCTTCAAGGACATCAAGTTGCCCGAATACCTGGCGTTCTTTGGCGGGCGACGCTTTGTGCCGATTGTCACCGGGTTTTCGGCGGTGGCCCTGGGCGTGATCTTTGGTTTGATCTGGCCGCCGATTCAGCACGGTATCAACAGCTTCGGTGTGCTGCTGATGGAAAGCGGCAGCTTTGGCGCCTTCGTGTTCGGCGTGTTCAACCGCCTGCTGATCGTCACCGGCCTGCACCATATCCTCAACAACATGGCGTGGTTCGTGTTCGGCACCTTCACCGACCCGACCACCGGCGCCGTCGTCACGGGCGACCTGACCCGCTACTTTGCCGGCGACCCCAAAGGTGGCCAGTTCATGACCGGCATGTTCCCGGTGATGCTGTTCGGCCTGCCCGCCGCCTGCCTGGCGATGTACCGCAACGCCCTGCCGGAGCGCCGCAAAGTGATGGGCGGGATCTTCCTGTCGATGGCGCTGACCTCGTTCTTGACCGGCGTGACGGAGCCGATTGAATTCGCGTTCATGTTCCTTGCGCCGTTCCTGTACTTGATCCACGCCGTGCTGACCGGCCTGTCGATGGCTGTCACTGACCTGTTGAATATCCACCTCGGGTTTACCTTCTCCGGTGGCTTTATCGACATGGTGCTGGGCTGGGGCAAGTCCACCAACGGCTGGCGGGTGATCCCGGTGGGGTTGGCGTACGCGGTGATCTACTACAGCGTGTTCAACTACTGCATCCGCCGCTTCAACCTGAAAACGCCTGGGCGTGAAGACATCCAGGTGGTGCAGGCCGAGGCGATGAGTGATAACCAACGGGCCGGTGCGTACATCCGTGCGCTGGGCGGTGCGGCCAATTTGCTGAGTGTCGGCGCGTGCACCACCCGCCTGCGCCTGGACATGGTGGATCGCAACAAAGCAGTGGACGCGGATTTGAAAGCACTCGGCGCCATGGCCGTGGTTCGCCCAGGCAATGGCGGGAGCTTGCAGGTGGTGGTCGGGCCCATGGCCGACAGCATTGCTGACGAGATTCGCCTGGCCATGCCGTCGTTTGTTGCCAGCGCGCCGGTGGCGGCTGCACCTGTGGATAAGCCGGTTGCGGTGAATGTGCAGGAGGCCGAGAAATGGCTGAAGGCCTTGGGTGGCCGTGAAAATGTACGCCAGCTGGACGCCGTGGCGATGACCCGGTTGCGGGTGGAGTTGGGGGATGATTCGGTGTTGTCCGAGGCTGATCTGACGGCGCTCGGTTGCCAAGGCGTGAGCCAGTTGGATAGCGGTGTTTGGCACTTGTTGATTGGTGACAAGGCCTCGGGATTGAGTGAGGCGCTGGAGCGGTTGGTCAGTGGCCGTGAGGTCGGCGCCAGGGTCTAGCGCTGTAGCGGCTTTTCTGGCCTCATCGCGGGCAAGCCCGGCTCCCACATTTGACTGTATTCACAGCTCAAAAATGTGGGAGCGGGCTTGCCCGCGATTGGGCCCGACAGGCGTCCGATTACTTCGGTTCAGGCACCTCAGCTAAATCCAACACCCGATCCACCATCAACTGGATACCCTCCAGCATCCGATGAATTCCCAGCACCGCATCACGCTGCGGGCCGTCGATGTCAAACGCCAGATTGCCCGCCAACGCCTGCACGGATGCCAGGTCTGGGGGGGCATTGGCGAGCAGGGTTTCGCTGTTCAGGTTGGGGAGTATGGTGAAGATTTGGTCGGTGGGCTGAGAATCAGATGGAGGATTTGGACTGTCTTTGATCATGGTGTATTTCCTAGTGAGAGTTTAGGAACTACCAACATCACTTGCAGTTGATGGGTGGCAGCTGTGCGCGGGCCTGCAAGACCGAGTCCCACCAGCACCTCGGTAGACCCGAAGGTCTCCCGCACACAGCCGCCATAAATGACGACCATGAAAAAACGCCGCAATTATAAAGGCGCTTAGGAGTAACTGGTGAGGTTTCGGCGGGCTTGCAGTCCCGGTCGCCACATTGGCAGCGACCCGAGAAGATTAGTGAGGCCAGTTCCGAGGGACAACCTGAAAGGCATGTGGGAAAGGTCTGAGGTGCCTGTCCCGACGCCTTCGCGAGCAAGCCCGCTCCCACAGTTTGATCGGTGCCCGACGTGGCAATGCGGTCAAATGTGGGAGCGGGCTTGCTCGCGAAGAGGCCATCACAGCCAACAAAAAACCCGCTGACCAAACTGGCCCAGCGGGTTTCTTGTTTCTGCAATCTGCGAATCAAAAATCCGCCAACTGCCACACCTCGTACGCCGGTGTCTCATACGGGTGACTCAGTTTGAGCGCAGCCACTACAGCCACAATCAATTCATCCGCCACCACCAGCTCAACCTTCCACTCTTCGACCACTTCAACCTGACCCACCTGCCCAATAAACGGCTGGCTGCCGTCCAATGCGCGGAATTGGCCCTGGCCCAGCACTTGCCAGGCGCAGCTGTCGTAGTCGCCGATGCGCCCGCCGCCGGCTGCGAAGACGGCGGTTTTTACCGTCTCCACGTGGCTGTCGGGCACAAAGAAGCTGAGCTTGTACACCGCCTTAGTTCACCCACACGCGAGCGTTGCGGAACATGCGCATCCAGGCGCCGTCTTCGTTCCACTCTTCCGGGCGCCACGAGTTCTGCACGGCGCGGAACACACGCTCCGGGTGCGGCATCATGATGGTCACGCGGCCGTCGCGGCTGGTAAGGCCGGTGATCCCGCGCGGCGAGCCGTTCGGGTTGGCCGGGTAGCTTTCGGTGACCTTGCCGTGGTTGTCGACAAAACGCATCGCCACGCAACCGGACAGGTCGGCTTCGAGCAGGGCTTCTTCGCTTTCGAACTCGGCATGGCCTTCACCGTGGGCGATGGCGATTGGCATGCGCGAACCGGCCATGCCCTGCAGGAAGATCGAGTTGGATTCCTGCACCTGCACCATGGCGACACGGGCTTCGAACTGCTCGGAACGGTTACGCACAAAGTGCGGCCAGAACTCGCTGCCCGGGATCAGCTCGCTGAGGTTGGACATCATCTGGCAACCGTTGCACACACCCAGGGTGAAGCTGTCGTTGCGCTCGAAGAAACCCTGGAACGCATCACGCGCTCGGCTGTTGAACAGCGCCGACTTGGCCCAGCCTTCACCGGCACCCAGCACGTCACCGTAGGAGAAACCACCGCAGGCGACGAGGCCTTTGAACGCGTTGAGGTCAACGCGACCGGCGAGGATGTCGCTCATGTGCACGTCGATCGCATTAAAGCCGGCGCGGTCGAACGCGGCCGCCATTTCCACCTGGCCGTTGACGCCCTGCTCACGCAGTACCGCAACTTGTGGGCGGATGCCTTTTTTGATGTAAGGCGCGGCGATGTCCTGGTTGACGTCGAAGCTGAGCTTGGTGCTCAGGCCCGGGTTTTCTTCTTCCAGGATCACGTCGAATTCCTGCTCGGCGCAGTCGGCGTTATCACGCAGGCGTTGGATCTGGTAGCTGGTCTCGGCCCACTGGCGTTGCAGCAGACGGCGCTGGCCGGCAAACACGGTGTCGCCATTGAAGGAGATATTGACTTCACCGTTGTTGATCGGCTGACCGATCACTGCCACGCAGTCGTCCAGGCCGGCGGCGCTGAATTGTGCGAGCACGTCCGGGGTGGCGTCCTGGCGAACCTGGATCACGGCGCCCAACTCTTCGTTGAACAGGATGCCGTTGATTTCGCAGGCGGCCTCGGCAACGCTGTCGAGCACGATGTTCAGGCCGCAGTGACCGGCGAAGGCCATTTCTACAACGCTGGTCAGCAAGCCGCCGTCGGAACGGTCGTGGTAAGCCAGCAGGTGGCCGTCGGCGTTCAGGCCTTGGATCACGGCGAAGAAGGCTTTCAGGTCTTCGGCGTCATCCACGTCCGGCGCGTGCTTGCCGAGCTTGCCGTGGGTTTGCGCGAGGATCGAGGCGCCCATGCGGTTCTGGCCACGGCCCAGGTCGATCAGGATCAGATCGGTGGTGCCCTTGTCCATGCGCAGTTGCGGGGTCAGGGTCTGACGGATGTCGGTCACCGGTGCAAAACCGGTAACGATCAGCGACAGCGGCGAAGTGACGCTCTTGTCGGTGCCGTCTTCGTTCCAACGGGTGGCCATGGACATCGAGTCCTTGCCCACCGGAATGGTGATACCCAGCTCCGGGCACAGCTCCATGCCGACAGCCTTGACGGTGTCGTACAGGCGCGCGTCTTCACCGGGGTGACCGGCAGCGGACATCCAGTTGGCCGACAGTTTGATGTCGGACAGCTTGCCGATGCGGGAGGCGGCGATGTTGGTGAGGGTTTCACCAATGGCCATGCGGCCCGACGCCGGCGCGTCCAGCAGGGCCAGCGGCGTGCGCTCGCCCATGGCCATGGCTTCACCGGTGTACACGTCGAAGCTGGTGGCGGTGACGGCAACGTCGGCCACCGGCACTTGCCATGGGCCGACCATTTGGTCACGGGCCACAAGACCGGTGATGGTGCGGTCGCCGATGGTGATCAGGAAGCTTTTGCTCGCCACGGCCGGGTGGTGCAGCACGCGTTCGATGCTGTCGGTAAGGTCGAGACTGCTTGGGTCGAAGTCATCGCCCAACTCGGTTTCACGCACGGCCGAACGGTGCATGCGCGGGGCTTTGCCCAGCAGCACTTCGAGTGGCATGTCGACCGGGCTGTTGCCGAAGTGGCTGTCGGTCACCGTCAGCTGTGGCTCGGCAGTGGCTTCGCCGACCACGGCAAACGGGCAACGCTCGCGTTCGCAGATGGCCTGGAAGCGCGCGAAGTCTTCAGGGCCGACGGCCAGTACATAGCGTTCCTGGGATTCGTTACTCCAGATTTCGTGCGGGGCCATGCCCGGCTCGTCGTTTGGAATGTTGCGCAGTTCGAAACGACCGCCACGCTCGCCATCGTTGACCAGTTCCGGGAAGGCGTTGGACAAACCACCGGCGCCGACGTCGTGGATGAAGCTGATCGGGTTCTTGTCACCCAACTGCCAGCAACGGTCGATGACTTCCTGGCAGCGGCGTTCCATCTCTGGGTTTTCGCGCTGTACGGAAGCAAAATCCAGGTCTGCCGAGCTGGTGCCGGTGGCCATGGAGGAAGCAGCGCCGCCGCCCAGGCCGATCAACATGGCCGGGCCGCCGAGTACGATCAGCTTGGAGCCGACCAGAATCTCGCCTTTCTTGACGTGTTCTTCACGGATGTTGCCCATGCCGCCAGCCAACATGATTGGCTTGTGGTAGCCGCGCACTTCATCGCCACGCGGGGTGGTGATGGACTGCTCGAACGTACGGAAGTAACCGGTCAGCGCCGGGCGCCCGAATTCGTTGTTGAACGCGGCGCCGCCCAGCGGGCCTTCGATCATGATGTCCAGCGCGGTCACGATGCGCTCAGGCTTGCCGTACGGCACTTCCCACGGCTGTTCGAAGCCTGGGATCTGCAGGTTGGACACGGTGAAACCGGTCAGGCCCGCCTTTGGCTTGGCGCCACGGCCGGTGGCGCCTTCGTCGCGGATTTCACCGCCGGAACCGGTGGCTGCGCCCGGGAACGGGGCAATTGCGGTCGGGTGGTTGTGGGTTTCAACCTTCATCAGGATGTGCACCGGCTCCTGCACCGCGCCGTACTGACGGGTTTCAGGGTCCGGGAAGAAACGACCGGCAACCGAGCCGACGATCACCGAGGCGTTGTCCTTATAAGCCGACAGAACGCCTTCGCTGTGCATCACGTAGGTGTTCTTGATCATGCCGAACAGACTTTTTTCCTGGCTTTCGCCGTCGATGTCCCAACTGGCGTTGAAGATCTTGTGACGGCAATGCTCGGAGTTGGCCTGCGCAAACATCATCAGCTCGATGTCGTGCGGGTTGCGCTTCAAGCCGTTGAAGGCGTTGACCAGGTAGTCGATCTCGTCTTCGGCCAGGGCCAGGCCCAGTTCAGTGTTGGCCTTCTCGAGGGCGGCGCGGCCGCCGCCAAGCACGTCAATCGCAGTCAGCGGCTTGGGTTCGGCGTGGCTGAACAGGCCGCCAGCGTGTTCCAGCTGGCTGACGATGATCTGGGTCATGCGGTCGTGCAGGCTGCTGGCGATCAGCTCGGCTTCGGCGTCGCTGAACTGGCCGGCAACATAGAAAGCGATACCGCGCTCCAGGCGCTGGATTTTTTCCAGGCCACAGTTGCGGGCGATATCACTGGCCTTGCTCGACCAGGGCGAGATTGTGCCGAACCGCGGCAGAACCAGGAACAAGCGGCCGTCAGGCTCTTGAACGGGAACGCTTGGGCCGTACTTCAGAAGGCGCGCCAGCACTTGCTGTTCGTCGGCGGTCAACACGCCGGTAACGTCGGCGAAGTGAGCAAATTCAGCATACAAGCCTGTAACCGCTGGAACCTTCTGGCTCAGTTGCTCAAGGAGTTTGCTGTGGCGAAAGGCAGAAAGGGCAGGAGCGCCGCGCAGGATCAACATCTTCGGGACAGCCTCGGGAAGGGGGTGTGCTTTGAGGCCGTGCATTCTAGCGTAAACCATCGCCAACGGCACCCGAAACGGCACGGCTGGCCGCTGCCGAACGTCAGTTGGCACGGTTTGCACAGTATCGGGGCATTTTCCGGGGCTGGGCGCGCAGTTATTTTAACCGTCACAAACCCTCGCCAACCCGCGTTTCTGCGGGCTGCAGCCCGGTTCTGCGGGCGCTAGCAGACAAGTGCGCTGCTGTCGAGATATGGCGCTGAGGGTCGTTTGCGTATACTGCGCAGATGTTCTTCCCTACTGCTTTGCGCCCGCGATGCGCCAAATGGCTGATCGCAACCGGACTCTTCCTGATGCTCAGCGCCTGTGTTGATAAACCCAGCACGCTCGAGCGAATCAAGGAGGATGGCGTATTGCGGGTGATCACCCGAAACAGCCCGGCCACTTATTTCCAGGACCGCAACGGTGAAACCGGTTTCGAATACGAACTGGTCAAGCGGTTTGCCGACGACCTGGGCGTGAAGCTGGAAATCGAGACCGCCGACAACCTTGATGACCTGTTCGGCCAGTTGGGCAAACCCAACGGCCCGGTCCTGGCCGCCGCCGGTCTGGTCAGCAGCGAACAGCGCGAGCAGCAGGTGCGCTTCTCGCACCCTTACCTGGAAGTGACGCCGCAGATCATCTACCGCAACGGCCAGTCGCGCCCCACCACCGCAGCCGACCTGGTGGGCAAGAAGATCATGGTGCTCAAGGGCAGCACCCACGCCGAGCAATTGGCCGAGCTGAAAAAGCAGAACCCTGCGATTGAATATGAAGAATCCGACGCCGTTGAGGTGGTCGACCTGCTGCGCATGGTGGACGAGGGGCAAATCGACCTGACCCTGGTGGACTCCAACGAAGTCGCGATGAACCAGGTGTACTTCCCCAACGTGCGCGTGGCCTTCGACCTCGGCAATGCCAGCCACCAAAGCTGGGCCGTGGCGGCAGGCGATGACAACAGCCTGCTCAACGAGATCAACAGCTACCTGGACAAGGTGGAAAAGAACGGCACCCTGCAGCGTCTTAAAGACCGCTATTACGGGCACGTCGATGTGCTCGGTTACGTCGGCGCCTACACCTTTGCCCAGCACTTGCAGCAACGCCTGCCCAAATACGAGAAGCATTTTCGGACTTACGCCAAGGAAGAAAAAGTCGACTGGCGCCTACTGGCGGCCATCGGTTATCAGGAATCACTGTGGCAACCGGCCGTCACCTCCAAGACCGGCGTGCGTGGCCTGATGATGCTGACCCAGAACACCGCCCAGGCGATGGGCGTGTCCAACCGCCTGGACGCCAAGCAAAGCATCATGGGCGGCGCCAAATACCTGGCCAAGATCAAGGATGAGCTGGACGACAGCATCGCCGAGCCGGATCGCACCTGGTTCGCCCTCGCCGCCTACAACGTCGGCACCGGCCATCTGGAAGACGCGCGCACGTTGGCGAAGAAGGACGGCCTGAACCCCAACAAGTGGCTGGACGTGAAGAAGATGCTGCCGCGCCTGGCGCAGAAGCAGTGGTACAGCAAAACCCGCTATGGCTATGCGCGCGGCGGTGAGCCGGTGCATTTTGTGGCGAACATCCGGCGTTACTACGACATCCTCACCTGGGTGACCCAGCCGCAGCTGGAAGGCAACCAGGTGGTCGACGGCAACTTGCACGTGCCGGGCGTGGACAAGACCAAGCCGCCGGAAGATAACCCGCAGCTGTAAGCCACTCTCCCAAACACCACAAAACCCTGTGGGAGCCGGGCTTGCCCGCGATGGCGGCCGGCCAGTCAACCTATTCGTTACCTGACACACCGCGATCGCGGGCAAGCCCGCTCCCACATTGGAGAGTGGTCGCCTTAAAGACCGGTGAGCAAATGCACGACGCCGCCGCCCAAAACCATCACCGCCGGCACACCCGCCGCCTTCAACGCCGGCTCATCCAACCGCGCCGCATCCTGCAGTTGCACACGCACCCGCGTCAGCGCCACGCGTTGCTGCGACTTGAGGTTATCCGCGCCACCCAATGCACTCAGCACGCTGGCCGACAACAGACCCGGCGTCGGCGCCGCGACCGTCTCGGCAATCAAATCCGGGGTCAGGGCTTTCCAGAACGCCCGCTGCAATTTCTCGAACATGCTCAGTGCTCCACGACAGGTGAGGTTTCAACGGTAGCCGCGTGGTACTGGCGCAGGGCCTCGCGTACGTGCGCGGCTTCTTCCAGGCCCAGCACCTGGCGGGCGATGATCTGGCAGTCAGCCAGGTCCAGCTCGCGCACGGTGGCCTTGATGGTCGGGATCAGCGGCACGCTGACCGACAACTCATCCACGCCAAGCCCGATCAACATGGGCACCGCCAACGCTTCGGACGCCAACGCGCCACACACGCCCACCCACTTGCCATGGGCATGCGCGGCCTTAACGGTGGTGGCGATCAGGCGCAACACCGCCGGGTGAAAGCTGTCAGCCTGGCTGGCCAGCCGCGGGTGATCACGGTCCATGGCCAGGGTGTATTGGGTGAGGTCATTGGTGCCGATAGAGAAAAAGTCCACATGCGGGGCAAAGACATCGGCCATCAGCGCCGCAGACGGCACCTCGATCATGATGCCCAGCTTCGGCAACGCTTCGAGCCCCAGCGCCAGCGCTTCCTCTTCAAGAATCTTGCGCGCCAGGTGCAGCTCCGACAGCAGGCTGACCATCGGCAACATGATGTGCAGCCGCGTCAACCCGGCGCTGGCAAGGATCGCGCGAAACTGTTCGCGCAGGAGCTCCGGGCGCGCCAGGCACAGGCGGATACCGCGCAAGCCTAAAAACGGGTTGGTCTCGCTTTCCATCGGCACATAGGCCAACGGCTTGTCGCCCCCCACGTCCAGAGTGCGCACCACCAAATTACGCTCAGTGCCCAGGGCGCGGGCGATGGCGCTGTAGGTGCCCGCTTGCTCCTCGGGGCTGGGTGCGCGGTTGCGGTCCAGGTAGAGAAATTCCGAACGCAGCAGGCCGACGCCTTCACCGCCCAGGGCCAGGGATTGCTCCACTTCCTGCAATGACGCGACGTTGGCCGTGACCTCCACGTGATGACCGTCGCGGGTCGTGGCCGGCAAGGCCGCCTGCGCCACCTCACGCTGACGGCGCTGCACTTGCTGATCACGGGCCGCCTGCAGTGTTTCGATTTCAGCCAGGTCTGGCTCCAGGTGCAGCTCGCCTTTGTCGGCGTCGAGCAGGACTTGTTTGCCATTGGCCAGTGCCAACACGTGCCCTGGCACACCGCAAATCGCCGGCAGGCCGAGCGCACGGGCGAGGATCGCCACATGACTGGTCGCGCCGCCGCCGACCGTGACAAACCCCAGCACCTTGCGCGTATCCAGACTGGCGGTTTGCGACGGCGTCAGTTGTTCGGCAATCAGGATGGCCTGCTCGGGCAAGTCCCATGCGCGGTCCTGGATACCGAGAATCAGCTTCAACACGCGCTGACCGACATCGGCCAAATCCGCCGCGCGCTCGGCGAGCAACGCATTGCCCAGGCCCTGGAACAGCTTGGCGGTGGCAACGGTGGCGCTGTTCCAGGCAAAGGCGGCGCTTTTGCCTTCGGCCAGCAGGCCGTGGGCTTGCTCCAGCAGGGTCGGGTCTTCGAGCAACTCCTGATGGGCCCTGAAAATCTCGGCCTGGGCGCTGCCGGCCGCCTTGGTTTGCAGGGTTTGCAGCGCCTCGGTCGCCGCCAGCAGGCCACGCGTCAACGCGTCGCGCTCGGCGGTTTCGCCGGTGCCGTTTTCAGTGATGTTCAGCTCCGGTTCGGCCACCTGCACAACCTGGCCAAATGCCGAACCTGGTGACGCACACACGCCACGCAACAACGCGGCCGACGACTCGGGCGCAACCGCCTCAACCACCTGCGCCGGTGCCGCGACCGTTTCGCCGCAGCCCTCGGCCAACAGCGCGACCAATGCCTTGATCGCCGCGTCGGCATCGTTACCCGCCGCACTGACCTGCAAGGTGTCGCCCTGCGCGGTTTGCAGCGCCATGATCGCCACCAGGGATTTTGCGTTGGCACTTTGGGTTCGCTTGTGCAAGTAAATGCTCGCGTCAAAACCCTTGGCCGCCTGGGCAAACACCGCCGCAGGGCGGGCGTGCAGGCCATTGGCGTTGGGCAAGCTCAGCGGCTTGGAGAACAGGGCATCACCCTCCTCCTCCGCGACGGCTGCAGTTGCCTCGCCGGGTGATACTCGCAACAGCGGCTGGCCCACATCCACCCAATTGCCGTCCGGCGCCAACAGCGTAAACGGCTCGCCGCTGACCACCAGCATCAAGGTCAACAAACTGCGCGCGGTGAGCGCCACGTAATCGGCATCGAATTCAATCAGCGGCTGCCCAGCTTCCACTCGCTGGCCTTCCTGCACCAGCCGCGTGAAGCCCTGGCCTGCCAGGTTCACCGTATCCAGGCCGATATGCATCAGCACCTGGACGCCGTTGTCGTCGGTAACGCTGACCGCATGGCCACTGTCCTGGAGACTGCTGATCACCCCGGCCAGCGGCGCGCAAAGGGTTTGCGAGGTGGGATCGATGCACAGGCCGTCGCCGATCATGCGACTGGCGAACACCGGGTCGGGCACCTGATCCAGCGCCAGCAGCACACCCGACAGCGGCGCCAGCAGTTCCAGGGGTTGAGTTGTGGTCATGACTTCACCTGCTGTTTTGTTCTGTAAAAATCATAGGGCGAACGACGATCCAATGTGGGAGCTGGCTTGCCTGCGATGCTGGCGACTCGGTTTCTCAGTAAAACCGAGGTGTTGCTATCGCAGGCAAGCCAGCTCCCACATAAAACTCATTCACTTAAACCCGCGTTATTTCCACCAGTATTCGACCTGCACACCCACATTCGAGCCATGCCGCGCTGTGCCGTAGGCGCCGGTGTCGGACAACGCCGAGCCTGCCGCCAATTCATTCGCCGCGCGCTTGGCCGCTTCGTTCCAGGTTGCATAGGTGTAGTACAAACGCACTTCCGGCCGCGCCCAGAAATCCGGGCCGTTGGGCGACCAGGTCGGGGCGAAGGTGAATTTGCTCAGCTTGCGCGTGCCACCGGTGGCGTCGACCTGATCATGCCCAAGTTCGGTGACCAGTTTGAACTGCTCGCTGATGGCATACGCCGGGCGCACGCCGATGGACATCCAGGTTTGGTCCTGGCTGCCAGGACGGATGTCTTTCTGGTACACCGCCTCGACCTGCCCGCCAAAACGCGGGGTCACCTGCCAGTCGAAGAACTCCACGGCCCGGTAGCTTTTACTGCTGTTATCCAAAGCCGTGTTGCCGGTGTAGCCCAAGCCCGTGCCGGGGCCTTCGCCGTACTGCAAGGCAAACTTGTTTTTGCCGCCCAGGAAAGGTTTTTGCACGTGCTGCGCCGTGATCGCCCAACCGCTGTTGGCGTCACGACCACCGGCTTTTTCGATGTAGCTCAAGCCGAACTCCAGTTCACCGCCGGGGTTGGTCTTGAACCCCGCCACGTTGAAGTCGTGACGGGTGGCGTACTCCTTCTGGTACAGGTTGTCCTTGCGGGAAATGGCGTAGCTGTATTTGAGGTCGCCGATCAGCACGTCCTCGACGCCGCCGCCGGTGGCGCTCTGGTTCCAGTAGTAGAAATCGGAGATGTGGATGTCGTTACGTTTGTAGTAACGCCGGCCCGCCCACACCGAGCCGCCATTGAGGCTGGGCAAATTGGACCACTGCGCATACATCTGCGGCATGCGCGCCGAGCCGTTGTCTTCGCCCTGGAACTTCAGGGCACGGTCGTATTTGTTATACAGCGACGCCATGGCATCGACGCTGAGCACCGAGCCGTCGTCGAGGGTCAGCAGGTCCTGGCGCAATTCCAGTTCGGCGTATTGCTCGCATTCGTTACCCAAACGGTACTTCGTTTGCGCCCCCGGCAACTGGAAGCACTGCTGCTTGCCACTGCCCGTTGAAGTGCCCGCGCCGCTGCGCAAGTAACCGGCAAATTCCAGGGCCTGCGCGGCAAAAGGCGCGGTAAGGCATGACGCAATGAGGCCCAGCTTTATTGTTGTTTTCATGAAGCACTCCTTTTATTTTTATTTTTTTCTTACTTTTTGTCTTACGCGCGGCGTGCAGAGGCCGGCTCGCTGGCATTGGCGCGTTCAGGGCGCTATCGCCGGCAAGTGGGCTCCTACGGGTGACTCGCGGTGTTTCAGTCGGTCAGGTGCAGCACGAATGATTCATAGGGGCGCAACACCACCGTGGCCGTACGCAACGGGCAATCGGGGTAGTTGCTGATCAGCAGGCGTTGCTCGCTTGAGGCGTTGATCACGCCTTGCGGCAGCTGGATTTCGCAGGGTTTGCCATAGAAGTTGTTCACCACCAGCAAGCGCTCGCCATGGCCTTCGCGCAGGTAGGCCCAGACCTGGAGGTGGTCTTGCAGCAGTTGGCGATAAACCCCCGCCTGAATCAGCGGCTCATACCGACGCAACGCAATCAGCGCACGGTAGTGATGCAGCACCGAATCCGGGTCATCCCGTTGGCTTTCGACGTTGATCTGCGCCGCGTTGGCTGGAATACCGATCCAGGGTTCACCGCTGCTGAAACCGGCGTTGGCTTGAGTGCTCCACTGCATCGGCGTGCGGCCGTTGTCGCGCGACTTCTGCATAATCGCCGCCATGCTTGTGGCCTCGGACTCACCGGCATCGCGCTTGAGCCGGAAGATGTTCAGGGTCTCGACATCGCGGTACTGCTCGATCTTGTTGAAGCCAGGATTGGTCATGCCCAGCTCTTCGCCCTGGTACACATACGGAGTGCCCTGAAGGAAGTGCAGCGCCGTGGCGAGCATCTTGGCCGAGACCACGCGGTGCTCGCCGTCGTCACCAAAACGCGAGACCACCCGCGGTTGGTCGTGGTTACACCAGAACAGCGCATTCCAGCCACCACCGGCCTGCATGCCCAGTTGCCAGTCAGAGAAAATCTGCTTGAGCTGCAGGAAGTCGAAGTCGGCCTTCACCCACTTTTGCAGGTTCGGGTAATCGACCTTCAAGTGATGAAAGTTGAAGGTCATCGACAACTCTTTCGACTCAGGATTGGAGTAGCGAATGCAGTGTTCCAGGCTGGTGGATGACATCTCGCCGACGTTGATCAGGTCATGCCCTTCGAAGACTTCGCGGTGCATTTCCTGCAGGTAGTGGTGCACGTTCGGGCCGTCGGTGTAGAAGCGCCGGCCATCAGTGTTGTCTTCGGGGAAATCGGCGGGCTTGGAGATCAGGTTGATCACGTCCAGGCGGAAACCGCCCACGCCTTTGTCGCGCCAGAAGCGCATCAACTTGAACACTTCGGCGCGCACCTTGGGGTTGTCCCAATTCAGGTCAGCCTGGGTGTGGTCGAACAGGTGCAGGAAGTACTGGCCGGTTTGCGCCTCGTATTCCCAGGCCGAGCCGCCGAACTTGGACTCCCAGTTGTTTGGCTGGTCGCGCCAGATATAGAAGTCGCGGTACGGGTTGTCGAGGCTGCTGCGCGCCTGCTGGAACCACTCGTGTTCGATGGAGGTGTGGTTGACCACGATGTCGAGCATCAGCGTGATGCCGCGCTTGGCCGCTTCGCTGATCAGCAGGTCGCAGTCGGCCATGGTCCCGTAGCTTGGGTCGATGGCGTAGTAGTCACTGATGTCATAGCCGTTGTCGCGCTGCGGCGAGCGCAGGAATGGGGTGATCCACAGGCAATCCACGCCCAGCCATTGCAGGTAATCGAGCTTGTCCACGATGCCCAGCAGGTCACCGGTGGCGTTACCCGCGTGGCTGTGGAAGCTTTTTGGGTAGATCTGGTAGATCACCGAGTGCTGCCAGTTTTGCATGGTGGATTCCTTCAATTAAATTGTGTACTGGCCGTGCGGGCCTCATCGCGGGCAAGCCCGGCTCCCACAGGGGAACGCATTTCAAGTGTGGGAGCTGGCTTGCCTGCGATAGCGATCGATCAGGCGACCCGGTAGCCAGGCCGCACGATCTTCATGCTCAACGCACAGGTCAGTACAAATGGCACGACAATCGCGATGACCATCCCGATGACAAAAACCGGGATGTACTGCGGCAGGATTGAGATAAACGCCGGCAAACCACCGACACCAATCGCCGAGGCCTGCACCTTGTTCAGCGACAGGAAAATGCTGCCCAGTGCCGAGCCGAGCAAGGCGGCATAGAACGGAAACTTGAAGCGCAGGTTCACGCCAAACATCGCCGGCTCAGTGATACCGAAGTAAGCGGAAATCGCCGAGGTCGAGGCCATGCTCTTGTCCCGCGCATTGCGTGTCGTGTAGAACACGGCGAGCGCGGCGCTGCCCTGGGCCAGGTTGGACATGACGATCATCGGCCAGATAAAAGTGCCGCCCTGGGTGGAGATCAGTTGCAGGTCCACGGCGAGGAACATGTGGTGCATGCCGGTGATCACCAGCGGCGCGTACAGCAGGCCGAAAATCGCCCCGCCGACCATCGGCGCCAGGTCAAACAGGGTGACCACGCCTTCGGTGATCAGGATGCCGAGGTGACGGGTCACCGGGCCGATGATCGCCAGGGCCAGTACGCCGGTGACGACAATCGTGGTGATCGGCACCACCAGCAGCTGGATGGCATTGGGTACTCGCGCACGCAGCCATTTCTCGATGACGCTCATCACATAGGCGGCCATGAGGATCGGCAGGATCTGCCCCTGATAACCGACTTTTTCGATCTTGAACCAACCGAAAATATCGAAGTAAGGCAGGCTCTGGCCGTCGAGGCCGGCGACTGCCTTGCCGTAGTTCCAGGCATTGAGCAGGTCCGGGTGCACCAGCATCAGGCCGAGCACGATGCCGAGGATTTCACTGCCGCCAAACCGCTTGGCCGCCGACCAGCCCACCAGCGCCGGCAGGAACACGAACGAGGTGTTGGCCATCAGGTTGATCAGGCTCCACAGGCCATCCAGGTTCGGATACGCCGCAAGCAGCGTCTTGCCCTCGATGAACATGCCTTTGGCGCCCATCAGGTTGTTAACGCCCATCAGCAGGCCGGCGATGATCAACGCGGGCAGGATCGGCATGAACACATCAGAAAATACGCGCACCAGGCGCTGCATGGCGTTGGTCTTGTCGGCACCCTTCTTCTTCACGTCGGCAATGGTGGCGGCGGCAAGGCCGGTCTGCTCGCGCAGCGCGGCGTAGACCTTTTCCACTTCGCCGGGGCCGATCACCACCTGGAACAGGCCGCCAGTGAAGAACGACCCCTTGACCAGATCGACCTGGTTCAACGCGCCGCTGTTGACCAGACTCGGGTCCTTGAGCGCCAGGCGCAGGCGGGTCACGCAGTGGGCAGCCTGCTCAAGGTTGTCGCTGCCCCCGAGGTGCTCGAGAATCTCGCGGGCGATAGTCGAATAGTCGTGGCTCATGCTTGGTTTCCACTTTGATTTTTTTATTTGGGGGCAGTCATTGGCAGCACGCCGAGGGCAAAAGTACTCGTCTGTACGAGTTAAAGCAACAACTCGTCTGTACGAGTTACAAATAATTTAATTTTCTGAATGTGGAGTCAGACTTTTCCTCTATTCCAAAGGTGGCCAATGGACAAAGCCCACCTCTGCCACTAAGGTTCCTGCCTTGAACGCGCAGTTCACTCTCATCAAGTCGGGCATAGAGCCATCCCCATGAGCAAATACAACCAGATCTATACGGATCTGCTTGCCAACATCACCACCGAACGCCTGCAACGCGGCACGCGCCTTCCCTCCGAAACCGAACTGATGGACGCCTACCAGGCCAGCCGTGGCACCGTGCGTCGCGCAATCGAGCAGCTGCAGGAGCGCGGTTTCGCGCAAAAAATTCACGGCAAGGGCACGTTCGTGCTGTCGCCCAACCCGATCGAGTTTCAACTGGGCGGCATCGTCAGCTTCCACGAAACCCACGCTGACCTGGGCGATGACGTACGCACCGAAGTCGTCGAGTTCAGCCAGATCCCGTTGGAAGGTTCACTGCTGCAACACATCGAAGCCGAACCCGGCACCCTGATCACGCGGATCAAACGGGTACGGCGCATCGGCGGCAAACGGGTGATCCTCGACATCAACCACTTCGTCGCCGAACTGATCCCCGGTCTGGACCGCGACATCGCCGAACAGTCGATCTACGCGTTTATCGAGCAGACGCTGCAGCTGCAGATCAGCTACGCGCAACGCACCATCGAAGCCCTGCCGCGCAGCAAGGACGATCAGACCCATCTGGACCTCGAAGGTCAGAGCCACGTGATCGTGGTGAGCAACCAGACGTTTTTGCAGGATGGCCGCCAGTTCGAGTACACCGAGTCGCGGCATACGCTGGATAAGTTTTACTTTTCTGACATTGCGCGGCGCTGAGGCAAGAGAGGTCAGCTACTGTGAATGTCCCAAACAAATGGCGTGCACAGTTTGCGCAGGCGCTGATTGAGCAACAGGCCATTGGTGAATCGCGGGCTGACGTGTTTCGCCTGCGCCAGGTCGGGGGTACGGATCTGTTCCTGAAGGCCGAACCCCTGGTGGAGTTCAGCGAACTTGCGGACGAAATCGAGCGCCTTCGGTGGCTCCGGCAAGGTAATTTGCCTGCACCCGTCGTACTGGATGAGCTGATAGACACCCACCACCATTGGCTGCTGATGACCGCCGTGCAGGGGCAGGACCTGGCCAGCGCCAACACTCTGTCCGCCGCGCAGACCGTCGACATCCTGGCGACAGCCCTGCGCACCTTGCACCAGATACCCATCGCGCAATGTCCCTTCGATCACGCCTTGCAACACCGCATCGCGCTCGCGCAGGCGCACGTCAATGCCGGTCTGATCGATGAGACGGACTTCGACGACGAACGACTCGGGCGAAGCCTTGAGGATGTGTTCGCCGAGCTCTTGTCGAATCAGCCCAACACCCACGACCTGGTAGTGACCCACGGTGACGCCTGCCTGCCAAATTTCATGGCCGCAGACGGCCGTTTCAGCGGCTTTATCGACTGCGGACGCCTTGGCATCAGCGACCGCCATCAAGACCTGGCCCTGGCGGCACGCAGCATCGAACGTAACGTTGGGCCGGAATGGGTAAAGCCATTCTTTGAGCTTTATGGTGTTGAGCCTGATGAGCAGCGGATGAAGTTTTACTGCCTGTTGGATGAGTTTTTCTAAACGCCTGAAGCCTGAGTGGAACTTCACCACCTCCGGAGGGACATTTTGGCCAATCAGGACGCCACGCGTATGGCCGCTTATCAGCCTCTATTCTTCTGGCGAAGCAGCTTGTTACCGTTCAGATAAGCAGCGGCCTTACAAAACAGATCCAACCTGACGTAGGATGCCCCCCGTGGCTATGGAACACCTTCCTTCTAACCTCCTATGACCTAGGGGTTTCGCTCTCCACACTGCGCCTGCTTCTTGCAGGCGTTTTTACATCAGCTGTAGGACGATGCTGCAACTCGTACACGACGGCGGCCAAGGAGAAAATCAAGCATGCATCAGGATCTGTTTTTGCGTCGCCGTAGCAAAATTCTTGTTCCGATGGGCACTGGCGGTGCCACGCAAGCTCAAATCGCGTCGGCTATCAGGGAAATCGCGGCGTTTCGATGCGTACTGTCAGAGCCGCTGATCGAGCAAATCGGCTTGTTGTCAGCGACAGAGCTCAAGTACTGGCTACACGAAATTGTCGCCGTCCTGCGGCGAGAAGCTGGCGGCCATGTACATCACAGGCCGTTTTATCCTGACTTTCCAGAACAGGTTCTGACGGCCTCAGAGGCGGACTTGTACCTTAACGCCGTCGTGCACTACCTGACGCTTTGGCGTTTACCACCGACCGAACACGCTCGGCCCGCGATGCTCGAAGGCAACGTCATATCCCGCGTTATCGAACTGGGTAGCGTCTCTGAGTTCGAGTCACTGCTCAAGCCGTTGGTATCATCGCGCACCTCGCTCTCCGCAGCGGACACTGCCGATGTTGTCTGGTTTATCCGAGAGTACAAAAGCGATGTGTTCCGTCTGCTGCCTGAGGCCGTTCCGTTCCGGGAAACCCGCGCGCTGGTTGGCGGCGCACTTATCCTGCTTGTAGCCGGCGATGCACGGGTGGACGCATTCCTGGAGCGAAACGTCGAAACGGCGACCGACGTGCTAAGGCTCGCGGTCGCGTTGAGTGGAGGAGACGTGTCACTGACGACATCTTCGACGCGTTTCACAGCGATGAAGCGCTCAATGCGCCGCCTGCTATTGCGCCTGCTCGATCGCACACCCAACGCTGTAGACGACGTGATGCGCCATGCTGAGCGATGGAAACGTCTGGCTGAAGTACTGCACCCAGGCGACTACGCCGATAAATACCCAAAAGCACTAGCTGCCATCACCGCAGCACGTCGCAACGAGGCGCCAGCCTCATTTGGGTCTCGTGTCGAAACATTGCTTGCCCAGCGTCACATCGCCACGCTTACACCCATACTACAAAGCCATCCTGGGGAGTTCGCACGACGGCTGGACGTAACCCTGCGACGCGCGACGGAACCAGAATCCGTTCTCGACGCGTTCGAGACGGTTGCCACACAAGTGTCCTCACCTGTCCTGCTGCAGTTGCTGACCCACTTACGTGCGCCGCGCCCCCTCCCTCTGCGAGCCTTCACTCCGAAAGGTGCATTTGCCAAAATCTATGGCACCAAAGATCGACGCGAGCCTCTCTTGCCCGACGTGTTGGTGCGTGCAGCCAGAATCTGCGAAGACGCTCTTGTCACGCGTTTTGCGTCACTACCACCCCTAGGAGGCTGTTTCGTCGATCCAGCATTAAGTGAATACAGGGTGCCGCTGGCGCAACGCGCCTCATCGAAGTCGCTACGAACGCTGGTGCGAGGCAGTCGGCTGCCAATGCCTGACACACGTTTCATTCGCCTGTTCCTGTGGTGGAAGAACGGCAGCGGGCGCACGGATATCGACTTGTCCGCCGCATTTTTCGACGCCAACTTTGTATTCAAAAAAACGGTCGCGTACTACAACCTCAGGGATTTCGGCGGCTGTCACAGCGGTGACATCGTCGACGCGCCTAACGGGGCTTCGGAGTTCATCGACCTCGATCTTGATGTGCTCGTCAAGAAGGGTATCCGTTACGTCGTCACGTCTATCAATTCGTTCACCGAGCAACCGTACTGCGATCTTCCAGAATGCTTCGCTGGCTGGATGGCCCGTACCGACACAGCGTCGGGTGAAGTATTCGAGCCGCGCTCTGTGTTCGACCGTATCGATATAGCATCCGACACAGGGGTCTGTCTGCCATTCGTGATGGACTTGCAGGACCGACGCATGATCTGGGCCGACCTGGGACTCACTTCGTCTGTGCGGTGGAACAACGTCCAGAACAACCTCAGTGGGGTATCGTTGATGCTACGGGCTTTAATACATACACCAAAGCCGGATTTGAAGACCCTGTTCGATTTACATGTTCGAGCACGAGGCGAACGAGTAGTGTCACCGCAGCAGGCACAGACGGTGTTTACGCCGGACCAAGGGATAACACCATTCGATACGGATTTGATTCGATCACAGTTTCTCTAATATCTACGCCAGCCTTTGGCGCTTATTAAAAACCACAGCTCTTGCTTCGGAGCGTTTTACCCAAAAACAAAATGCCAGTCAGCATAACTGACTGGCATTGGCTAAAACCCTTCCCGCGCTAGTACGAATCTAGCGCTGCACTCTAGTCAGTGCAGGGCGCCCTATTACTCCCACTCAATCGTCGCCGGCGGCTTGCTCGACACGTCATACGTCACGCGCGAAATACCTTCGATCTCATTGATGATACGGCCGCTGACAGTCTCCAGCAGCTCGTACGGCAGGTGTGCCCAACGGGCGGTCATGAAGTCGATGGTTTCCACCGCACGCAGTGCAACAACCCACGCATAACGACGGCCATCGCCCACAACGCCCACCGATTTCACCGGCTGGAACACCACGAACGCCTGGCTGACCTTGTGGTACCAGTCGGCCTTGCGCAGTTCTTCGATGAAGATGTGGTCGGCGCGACGCAGCAGGTCGGCGTATTCCTTCTTCACTTCACCAAGAATCCGCACGCCCAGGCCCGGGCCTGGGAATGGGTGGCGGTAGACCATGTCGTACGGCAGGCCGAGTTCCAGGCCCAGACGGCGGACTTCGTCTTTGAACAGCTCGCGCAGCGGTTCTACCAGCTTGAGGTTCATTTCCTCAGGCAGGCCACCCACGTTGTGGTGGGACTTGATCACGTGGGCCTTGCCACTCTTGGCGCCGGCCGACTCGATCACGTCAGGGTAGATGGTGCCCTGGGCGAGGTACTTGATATTGTCCAGTTTGTTGGACTGGGCATCGAATACGTCGATGAAGGTGCGGCCGATGATCTTGCGCTTCTTCTCTGGATCGGACTCGCCGGCCAGGTTGTTCAGGAACTGGTCTTCCGCGTTGGCGCGGATCACCTTGACGCCCATGTTCTCGGCGAACATGGCCATCACTTGCTCGCCTTCGTGCAGGCGCAGCAGGCCGTTGTCGACGAACACGCAGGTCAGCTGGTCGCCGATGGCTTTGTGCAACAGGGCAGCAACTACCGAGGAGTCAACGCCGCCGGACAGGCCGAGCAGCACGTTGTCGGTGCCGACCTGGGCGCGCACTTGGGCGATGGCGTCTTCAGCGATCTTCGACGGGGTCCACAGGGCTTCACACTCGCAGATGTCGAGGATGAAGCGCGACAGGATGCGACCGCCTTGCTTGGTGTGGGTCACTTCCGGGTGGAACTGCACGCCGTAGTAGCCGCGCTCGTCGTTGAACATGCCGGCGATCGGGCAGCTCGGGGTGCTGGCCAGGATGTGGAAGTCTTCCGGCATCTTGGTGACCTTGTCACCGTGGCTCATCCACACGTCGAGGCCGAACAGGCCGTCGGCGTCGATGTGGTCTTCGATGCCGTCCAGCAGGCGGCTCTTGCCGACCACATCAACACGGGCGTAACCGAATTCACGCAGCTCGGAACCTTCAACCTTGCCGCCCAGTTGCTCGGCCATGGTCTGCATGCCGTAGCAGATACCGAAGACGGGCACGCCCAGGTCGAATACGGCTTGCGGGCAGCGCGGGCTGTTGGCTTCGTGCACGGACTCGGGGCCACCGGCGAGGATGACGCCTTTAGGGGCGAATTCGCGAATCGCTTCGTCATCCATGTCGAACGGGTGCAGTTCGCAGTACACACCGATTTCGCGCACGCGGCGGGCGATCAGCTGGGTGTACTGGGAACCGAAGTCGAGGATCAGAATGCGGTGGGCGTGAATGTCGAGGGCCATGAGGATCAGTCTCGTCTATGTAATTCAGAAACAACTCGGGGCTGAATAAAACAGCCCCGGTTACTTAACATTTTGCTGGAAGCCTCAACCTACGCGGTAGTTTGGCGCTTCCTTGGTGATCTGCACGTCGTGGACATGGGATTCAGCCATGCCGGCGCCGGTGATCCGTACAAATTCAGGCTTGGTGCGCATTTCTTCGATGTCGGCGCTGCCGGTGTAGCCCATCGAGGAACGCAGGCCGCCCATCAGTTGATGGATGATCGCGCTCAGGGTGCCTTTGTACGGCACACGGCCTTCGATGCCTTCCGGTACGAGCTTCTCGGCGCCTGCCGAGGAGTCCTGGAAGTAACGATCGGAAGAGCCTTGCGCCTGGGACATGGCGCCCAGCGAACCCATGCCGCGGTAAGCCTTGTACGAACGACCCTGGAACAGTTCGATCTCGCCCGGCGCTTCTTCAGTGCCGGCAAACATCGAGCCCATCATCACGCAGGAAGCACCGGCGACGATGGCCTTGGACAGGTCACCGGAGAAACGGATGCCGCCGTCGGCGATCAACGGCACGCCGGTGCCTTCAAGGGCAGCGGCGACGTTGGCGATGGCGCTGATTTGTGGCACGCCCACACCGGCGACGATACGCGTGGTGCAGATCGAGCCTGGGCCGATGCCGACCTTGACGGCATCGGCGCCCGCTTCGGCCAGGGCCTTGGCGGCAGCGCCGGTGGCAATGTTGCCGCCGATCACTTGCACGTCAGGGAAATTCTGTTTGACCCAGCGCACGCGGTCGATCACGCCTTTGGAGTGACCGTGGGCGGTGTCGACCACCACCACGTCAACGCCGGCAGCGACCAGGGCCGAAACGCGATCACCGGTGTCTTTACCGGTGCCGACCGCAGCGCCAACGCGCAGACGACCTTGGTCATCCTTGCTGGCCAGCGGGTAAGCCTTGGCTTTTTCGATGTCGTTGACGGTCATCATGCCTTTGAGGGCGAATTTGTCGTCGACGATCAGCACGCGCTCGATGCGGTGCTTGTGCAGCAGCTCGCGCACATCGTTCTTGTCGGCGCCTTCCTTGACAGTCACGAGGCGCTCTTTAGGCGTCATCACTTCGCGGACGGTGACTTCAAGACGGTTCTCGAAACGCACGTCGCGGGAGGTGACGATGCCGACCAGGTCGCCATCGTGCAGCACCGGAACGCCGGAGATGTTGTGCAGGCGGGTCAGGTCGAACAGGTCACGCACGGTGGCGTCGGCTTCGATGGTGATTGGATCTTTCACCACACCGGCTTCGTAACGCTTGACCTTGCGCACTTCAGCAGCTTGCTGCTCGATGGTCATGTTCTTGTGGATGATGCCGATGCCGCCTTCCTGAGCCATGGCGATTGCCAAACGGGCTTCGGTGACGGTGTCCATGGCAGCAGAAACCAGGGGAATATTCAGCTCGATGCCACGGGTTAGGCGGGTCTTGAGACTGACTTCGTTAGGAAGTACCTCGGAATAACCGGGCACTAGGAGAATGTCGTCGAATGTCAGAGCTTCTTGGCTGATACGCAGCATCGCGGGGGCTCCCGAGCGGGAAAATGGAAGCGCGCCATTATATACATGCACCCTGTCAGGCTCAATGTAAAACTCTGACAAACTTGGTAATACTGATAGAAGGGTTAAAGCTCGACTTTGACCCAACTCATCTTCTGGTCCAACCAATCGGCAAATTCGTCGATAAAGCTCTGCTTGAAGCCCGCCTCTGCCCAGTTGTTGAAAATGAACCCCAGGTTGGAAAACCCGCATTCCTGCAGGAACAGAAACCCGTTGATGTCATCTTCATGCCCACACAGCGGGCAAGTGAAGTTGTCGGTGTGGCCGGGCATCCAGTCTTCCAGGCTTTCGAACAGTGCCTCGCCGACTTCCTTGAGGCATTCAGGGCAGCCGGCTTCTTCGAGAAAGCCCTTGGCCGGCGTATAGATGCAGCGTTTGTAGATAATCTCGAGGCCATTGATCGGCTCGTTGAACGGCAGCGCCTCCGGGTGCAGCACCACGGCACGGGCGCCGTCGGCTAGGGCGTAGCCCATGCGATTGCCGGTGCGCCCGCAGGTGGTCAGCTCTTCCTTGATGATGTTCTTGCGCACCAGCCAGCGCACGATTGCCCGCGCGCGGGGCTCGTGGACGGGCAAGGTGGAAATTTTCGGGACAAGGATGCTTTGGGAGTTCATGAGAGTCCTGCGGTGTGGCTTCTGGCCCCATCGCGGGCAAGCCCGCGATTAAGACCCCAGAGCCCGGCAGCTTAATCCCTGATACCCACAGGTCAAGTACTCAAGTAACGGGCAATCAACGCAAGGCCGCTCGCCAGCACCAGCCACGTCACCAACCGCACAAAGGCTTCACGCGACATACGCATCGTCAGCCTGCGCCCCACCCACAGCCCCAAGGCCATCGCCGGCAACAGGCACAGCGCCAACAGCAACAGCGGCCAGTCCGCGTACACCCCGGCAATCAGGAACAGGCTCAAGCGCACCACGGTGCTGCAACTGATCAACGCACTTTGCGTGGCCCGCGCCGCGTCCTTGGGCAAACGACTGTTCAGATAGATCGCATATAAAAAGCCGCCACTGCCAAACAACGCACCAAACAACCCGCCGACCGTGCCCATGGGAATCGACCAGCCCGCCGCCAGCTGCGTCGGCCGCGCCTTTACCGCCAGGCTGTAAATCGCATAGGCGCTGATAAACAGCCCCATCAACAGCAGCAACAGGTCCGAATGCAGATTGAGCAAAAACACCACCCCAAGCGTGCAACCGATGGCCATGCACGGCAGCAATCGCAACAGCTCCGGCTTGTTCACCTCCCGCCGCGATTGCAGCAGGTTGCCAAAGGCCGCGACAAAATCCAGCAACACCAGCAGCGGGATAAGTTTCGACAACGGCATAAACACAATCAGGATCGGCCCCGCGACCAGCGCCGTACCAAAGCCTGCGATACCAAACACGACGTAGGCCATGACAATGCCGAGGCCGATCACCAGCCAATCAACGCCACTGAATGACCACTGACTCATCAGCTCAACCGGGCTCATGGGCACTTCCTTGAAAGAGATGACGGTCACTTTAGCCATCGACGAGTGTTGCGACTAATATCTTCAAAGCCCTCCACTCATCTCGAAAAGGCATGACGCGTGATTTCCACTCGCCAACTGCGCTACTTCGTCGAAATCGCCGACAGCGGCAGCTTCAGCGCCGCCGCCGAACGCCTGTTTGTGGCGCAGTCGGCCCTGAGCCGACAGATCAAGGAGCTGGAAACCCAGCTGCAAACGCCACTGTTCGAACGCACCGCGCGCCAACCCCGGCTGACAGCGGCCGGCGAAGCCTTTTACCCACGGGCGCGCAACCTGCTGAGCGAGTTGCTCAAGGCCAGCGAAATGGCCACCCAGGTGGGCAATGGCCAGCTGGGCACGTTGCGCCTGAGCCATTCGAGCACCGTGCCGATGAGCGGGAACTTGCTGAAAGCCATCAGCACCTGGCTGGAGCGCTGCCCTGGCGTGTCGATGGACATCGTCAAACTGTCCTCGGAAGCGCAACTTGAGGAAATCGCCGAGGGTCGACTTGAAGTCGGGCTGTTGCGCTTGCCGGTGTTGCGCCAACGCGAAGGTGTCCGGGTGATGCCCTTGTACAGCGAACAGCTGGTGCTGGCTGTGCCGCCTGACCACGCGCTGGCCCGCAGCAATGCACCTGTCGAACTGGAACAGCTCAAGGACGAAGTGTTTATCTCGATCCCCCATCCTCAGCGCGGCGGCCTGAGTTATCTGTCAGCCGAACTCTGCATGCGTGCAGGATTTTTCCCCAAGGCTGCACGGGTGATGTCACGCAAAACCACGCAGTTGCAACTGATCCAGGCTGGCTTCGGAATTGCCTTGTTACCAAAATCCATGCAGGACATCGCCCCCGCCAACCTGCACTTTTTGCCCCTGGCTGATCCGG
This sequence comes from Pseudomonas sp. RGB, assembly GCF_007713445.1. Classification (NCBI taxonomy): domain Bacteria; kingdom Pseudomonadati; phylum Pseudomonadota; class Gammaproteobacteria; order Pseudomonadales; family Pseudomonadaceae; genus Pseudomonas; species Pseudomonas sp. RGB. The sequence continues at coordinate 59,168 of NZ_VMSH01000010.1, forward strand.
ACTGCCTCAGCACCGTGGCCCTGGCCTGCGCGCACACGCCGAGCGCGCTGGTCGAGCAATTCTGCCAAACCTTGCGCGAATGCCTATAAACTGCCGCCCATGATTAAAGATCCTTTTGCCCGTCTGGGCCTGGACCGCGAAGTCCTGACTGTCAGCCAGCTCAACGGCCGCGCGCGGGTGTTGCTCGAAGACGTGTTCACCAATATCTGGGTCGAAGGCGAGATCTCCAACCTCGCCCGCCCGGCGTCCGGCCATGTGTATTTCACCCTCAAGGACAGCGGCGCCCAAGTGCGTTGCGCGTTGTTTCGCAACAACGCCGCACGGGTGCGCCAGGCCTTGAAGGATGGCTTGGCGGTCAAAGTGCGCGGCAAGGTCTCGCTGTTCGAGGGCCGTGGCGACTATCAATTGATCCTCGACACCGTAGAGCCCGCCGGTGATGGCGCGCTGCGCCTGGCCTTTGATGCGTTGAAGGAAAAGCTCAGCGCCGAAGGCCTGTTCAGTGCCGAACGCAAGGTGCCGCTGCCGGCGCACCCTCGGCGCATTGGCATCATCAGTTCGCCCACAGGCGCGGTGATCCGCGACATCATCAGCGTGTTCGGCCGCCGCGCGCCGAACGTTGAATTGACGCTGATCCCCACGGCCGTGCAAGGCCGCGAGGCCGTGTCGCAGATTGTGCGCGCCCTCAAGCTGGCCGACGCACGCGGCTTCGACGCGTTGATCCTCGCTCGCGGCGGCGGCTCTCTGGAAGATCTGTGGTGCTTCAACGAGGAAGCCGTGGCCCGTGCGGTGGACGCGTGCGTGACGCCGATTGTCAGCGCCGTCGGCCATGAAACCGATGTGTCGATCTGCGACTTCGTGGCCGACGTGCGCGCGCCCACGCCCTCCGCCGCCGCCGAATTGCTCGCCCCCGATGCCAGCCATTTGGTGCGCCAGGTCGAAAACCTGCACCGCCGCCTGGTGATGCTGATGCGCAATCGCCTGAGTCACGAGCGCCTGCGCCTGGAAGGCATGGCCCGTCGCCTGCGTCACCCCGGCGAACGTCTGCGCCAACAGGCCCAGCGCCTGGATGACCTGGACATGCGCATGCGCCGCGCCTTCGAGCGCAGCCTCAATACCCGCCGCGAACGCCTGATCCGCCTGGAAACCCGCCTCGCCGGCCAGCACCCCGGCCGTCAGCTGGCCCTGCTGCGCCAGCGCCTGGACAGCCTCGCCGAACGCCTGCCGCGCGCCATGCGCGAAGGCCTCAAGGCGCGTCGCTTGCAACTGCAAAGCCAGGTGCAGACGCTGCAAGTGGTCAGCCCACTGGCGACACTGGGCCGTGGCTACAGCATTTTGCTGGACGAGCGTGGCCAGGCGATCCGCAACGCCGCGCAAACCCACACCGGCCAACGCCTGACCGCGCGCCTCGGTGAAGGCCAATTGCAGGTGCGGGTGGAAGATAACCACCTGACGCCCGTCACCCTTTCGTTATTGGATTGATTGATGCCCCGTCTATTTAGCCTGCTGATGCTGTTGTGCCTCACCTTCAATGCCCATGCCGACAGCTACATCACTCGGCTGCTGAACAAGCCGGTGCCGGGTGGCGTCGCAGTGGTCGATCTGGGTACGTCGGCAACCGCGCCGAAAGCCACCTACCAGAACAGGCCGGTGTTAGTGGTCAAGGAACAGAACACCTGGCTGGCGATTGTCGGGATTCCTCTGACGGTTAAACCCGGCACCCAACGCCTCACCAGCGGTGGGCAAACCCTGCCGTTCGTGGTGGGCTTCAAGAAATACCCCGAGCAGCACATCACCCTGAAAAACAAAAGCCAGGTCAATCCGGACCCGGCACAGCTCAAGCGCATCGAGGGCGAACTGGCGGTCCAGCTCAAGGCTTACCGCAGTTTCAGTCCAAACACGCCCAGCAACCTGCTACTGGATAAACCCGTGAACGGGCCGCTGTCGAGCAAGTTTGGCGTACGCCGGTTCTTTAACGGCGAGGAGCGCAACCCGCATTCGGGCCTCGACTTCGCCGTCGGTGCCGGCACGCCGATCAAGACCCCGGCGGCCGGTAAAGTCATCCTTACCGGCAATTACTTCTTCAACGGCAACACCGTCTTTGTCGACCATGGCCAGGGCTTTATCAGCATGTTCTGCCATATGTCGAAGATCGATGTGAAGGTGGGCGACCAACTGGCGCGCGGCGCGGTGGTGGGCAAGGTCGGCTCGACGGGCCGCGCGACCGGGCCGCACATGCATTGGAACATCAGCCTCAACGATGCACGGGTCGACCCGGCGATCTTCATCGGCGCGTTCCAGCCCTGAATGAAGCGATTGCGCGCCCGATCAAGGGCGCGCAATTAAAAAGAGCCTGCAACCAATTCCACGCCATAAGATCTCGTTTCCCACGCCAATAGCAGAACTTATCTCAATTTTTCTCGACAGCTTGCCATCTTTTACCCCGGCGGTTAGGGTTGAGCTTATGAAAACCTCTCACACCCTCATTCAGCTCCGCCAGCACCGCAGCCTGTGCCTCGTCAGCGCACGACTGCCAGGCTGAATCGATCTGCCTCGTCTTCTTGCTTTATCCCTAAAAACAGTTCTACGGCAGGCCGCCTTTTCTCGGCCCCTACAACAAAGGATTTCCCGATGAGCATGCTCAAAGACCCGTCTTCGAAGTACCGTGCGTTCCCGACCATCGATATCCCGGACCGCACCTGGCCGTCGAAAACCATCACCGAAGCGCCGATCTGGTGCAGTTCCGACTTGCGTGATGGCAACCAGTCGCTGATCGAACCGATGGACGCCGCGAAAAAACTGCGTTTCTGGAAGACCCTGGTTGCAGTGGGCGTGAAGGAAATCGAAGCCTCGTTCCCGGCGGCCTCGCAAACCGACTTTGACTTCGTGCGCACCCTGATCGAAGACAACCATATCCCCGAGGACACCACCATCCAGGTGCTGACCCAGGGCCGTGAAGACTTGATCGCACGCACCTTCGAATCCCTGCGCGGCGCCAAAAAGGCCATCGTGCACTTGTACAACGCCACTTCGCCGTCCTTCCGCCGCATCGTGTTCAACCAGGACAAGGACGGCATCAAGGCCATCGCGGTCAACGCCGCCAAGCTGTTCGTCAAATACGCAGCCCAGCAGCCGGAAACCCAGTGGACCTTCGAATATTCCCCGGAGACCTTCAGCGCCACTGAGCTGGAGTTCGCCAAGGAAGTGTGCGACGCGGTGATCGAGGTGTGGAACCCGACGCCTGAGCACAAGATGATCCTCAACCTGCCCGCCACCGTTGAGTGCGCAACGCCGAACATCTATGCCGACCAGATCGAGTGGTTCGGTCGTCATATCAACCGCCGCGACAGCGTGATCATCAGCCTGCACACCCACAACGACCGTGGCACCGGCGTAGCCGCCACCGAGCTGGGCCTGATGGCTGGCGCCGACCGTGTCGAAGGCTGCCTGTTCGGCAACGGCGAGCGCACCGGTAACGTCGACCTCGTCACCGTAGCCCTGAACATGTACACCCAGGGTCTCGACCCACAACTGGACTTCTCCGACATCGACGGCGTGCGCAAAGTCGTCGAGGAATGCAACCAGATCCAGGTGCACCCACGCCACCCGTACGTCGGCGACCTGGTGCACACCGCGTTCTCCGGCTCCCACCAGGACGCGATCCGCAAGGGCTTCACCCAGCAGAAGGCCGACGCGCTGTGGGAAGTGCCGTACTTGCCGATCGACCCTGCCGACATTGGCCGCAGCTACGAAGCGGTGATTCGTGTGAACAGCCAGTCGGGCAAAGGCGGCATCGCCTACCTGCTGGAGCAGGAATACGACATCAGCTTGCCGCGCCGCATGCAGATCGAATTCAGCCAGGTGGTCCAGGCTGAAACCGACCGCGTGGGTCTTGAGATGACCGCGCCACAGATCTACGCCTTGCTGCAGCGTGAATACCTGCAAGCCAACACGCCGTATGCGCTGGTCAGCCATCGTCTGCAGGAAGAAAACGGCAACAGCTTTGTCGAAGTGGAAGTCTCGGGCAAAGGCCAGGGCGAAACCAACCTGCACTGGAAAGGCAAAGGCAACGGCGCCCTGGAAGCGCTGGTGGCTGGCTTGCCGATTGGTGTGGAGATCATGGACTACAACGAACATGCCATCGGCGCAGGCACCAACGCCAAGGCGGCGGCCTACATTGAGCTGCGTGTGAATGGCGAGCGTCCGGTGCATGGCGTGGGCATTGATGAAAACATCACCACGGCCAGCTTCAAGGCGCTGTTCAGTGCGCTGAACCGCTCGTTGAGCCAGCAGGAAGCGAAAGCGGCGTAAGCCGCGTCGTAGGAATGCAAAAGGCCCCTGGGTGAGTACTCAGGGGCCTTTTTACTTTAGATCTGTGGTGATGCTGATGGCCTCTTCGCGGGCAAGCCCGCTCCTACAGGGGGAATGCACTCCAAATGTGGGAGCGGGCTTGCTCGCGAAAGCGGTCTTTCAGACAAACTCAAACCTATCTGCGTCAAGGTTCGCCGGAAATTTTTCGCGATACGCCGCCAGCTCCGCCGCCTCCAGGCACACCTGAAACACGCCATCCGCCTCCCCTGCACTCAGCAAGGTCTCGCCCTGAAAATCCAGCACCTGACTGTCTCCGGTGTAGGCAAAGCCCTTCCCATCCGTTCCCACTCGATTCACCGCCGCCACGTAGCACAGGTTTTCGATCGCGCGCGCTGGCAGCAAACGGTTCCAGTGCAGGCGCCGTGCACCCGGCCAATTGGCGGTGTACAGCAGCAAGTCTGTGTCCTGAGCATCACGGCTCCACACCGGGAAGCGCAAGTCATAGCAAATCAACGGCCGAATACGCCAACCCTTCAATTCGAACTGCACCTGGCGCTCGCCTGGCGTGTAGTGGTCGTGCTCGCCCGCCATCCGGAACAAGTGGCGCTTGTCGTAGTGCAACACCTCGCCGTCCGGCCGCGCCCACAGCAGGCGGTTGCGATGGCTGCCATCGGCGGCCTGGATAATCACACTGCCAGTGATCACGGCGTTGTACTTCGCCGCCTGGGCCTGGAGCCAATGATGGGTCGGGCCGTTTTCCCGTTCAGCCAGGGTTTCCGACTCCATTGAAAACCCGGTGGTAAACATTTCCGGCAGCACAATCAGATCGGCCCCTTTGGCCTGCTCCAGCAACAGCTCGAAATGTTCCAGGTTGGCCTGACGGTCATGCCACACCAGGCTGGTCTGCACCAGGGCGATGTTCAGGTTGGGTAATGCACTCAGATCACGCATAGTTTTTCGGCTGCTTGTTGCAGCGTCTCCTCGCGTTTGGCAAAGCACAGGCGCACCAGGCGCTGGCCTTGGGGTGGGTTCTGGTAGAACACCGAGACCGGAATCGTCGCCACGCCGTGCTCGCGGGTCATCCATAGCGACATGGCGACGTCATCCAGGTCCGGGCGAATCTGTGAGTAATCCACCAATTGGAAGTAAGTACCGGTCACCCGGGTGAAGCTGAAGCGCGATGGCGCCAGCAAGTCGCAGAACAGGTCGCGCTTGGCCTGGTAGAAAGCCGGCAATTCTTCGACATGTTCCGGGTGTTCGGCCATGAAGTCCGCCAAAGCGTACTGCAAAGGGGTCACGCCGCAGAAGTTGACATATTGATGCACCTTGCGCAGTTCAGCGGTCAGCGCCGGTGGCGCGACCACGTAGCCGGTTTTCCAGCCGGTGACGTGGTAAGTCTTGCCGAAGGAGCTGACCACGAACGCACGCTGATACAGTTCTTCATGGGCCAACACGCTGACATGGGGCACGCCATCGAACACCAAGTGTTCATAGACCTCATCGCTGACCAGATAGATATCGCGGTCGCGGACCAATTCGGCCAACTGGTCGAGCTCGGCGCGGCTGATCAGTGCGCCGGTCGGGTTGTGCGGGGTGTTGAGGATGATCATGCGTGTGCGCGGCGACAGCGCGGCCTTGATCTTTTCAAAGTCCAGGGAGAAGCCCTGCAGGCTCAGCTGCACATGCACGCAGCGCCCGCCAGCCAGCTCGACCGAGGGCTCGTAGCTGTCATAGCAGGGGTCGAACACGATGACTTCATCGCCGTTGCGGATGACCGCCTGAATCGCACAGAAAATCGCGGCAGTGGCACCGGGAGTAATGGTCACTTCACTGTCGGGGTTAACCGTAGCGCCATAGCTGCGGGCGATCTTGGCCGCCACTTGCTGGCGCAGGGCCGGCAGGCCGGTCATCGGTGAATACTGGTTATGCCCGCTGGCAACGTGCCGGCCCACCGCATCGAGCAACGCCTTGGGGCCATTGAAATCGGGAAAGCCCTGGGACAGGTTGAGCGCGCCGGTCTCGGCAGCGAGTTGCGACATGGTGGTGAAAATGGTCGTACCGACATTCGGCAGCTTGCTGGTGATCATGGGAGCCCCCCCTTCGGGTGAGCTGCAAGTTTTAAGCTGCAAGCTGCAAGCAGGTCAAGCCAGCAATCCACCAGGCACAAAAAAGGGCTCAAAAAGAGCCCTGTCTTGCAGCGTGTAGCGGACAACGTGAAGCGGCGCTTATTTCTTGTCGCGGCGCTTCTTGTCGGCCTTCTTGTGGTGAGTCATCAAACGACGCTTCTTGTTCACCTGACGGTCAGTCAGTGTGTTCTTGTTGCCTTCGTATGGGTTCTCGCCACCTTTGAACTCGATACGGATCGGCGTACCGACCAGTTTCAAGACACGGCGGTAGGTGTTTTCCAGGTAACGCACATAGGACTTAGGCACCTTCTCGATCTGGTTACCGTGGATCACGATAATCGGCGGGTTGGCACCACCCAAGTGGGCGTAACGCAGTTTGATCCGGCGGTTGTTGACCATCGGCGGCGCGTGCTCGCCAACCGCGTCTTCCAGGATCTGGGTCAGACGGTTGGTCGGCCAGCGGGTGACCGCGGACTTGAACGAGTTCTGTACGGAAGCGTAGAGGTTACCCACGCCAGTGCCGTGCAGTGCCGAGATGAAGTGGATATCGGCGAATTCAACAAAGAACAGGCGACGCTGCAGCTCGATCTTGACGAAATCGCGCTCGCTCGGCGTCATGCCGTCCCACTTGTTGATCGCGATCACCAGGGCGCGACCGGCTTCCAGGGCAAAGCCCAGCAAGTTGAGGTCGTGGTCCACCACGCCTTCGCGGGCGTCCATCACGAAGATCACCACGTTGGCGTCTTTGATCGCCTGCAGGGTTTTGACCACCGAGAACTTTTCAACTTCCTCGTGGATCTTGCCGCGCTTGCGCACACCGGCGGTGTCGATCAGCGTGTACTTCTCGTCGTTACGCTCGAACGGGATGTAGATACTGTCGCGGGTGGTGCCGGGCTGGTCATAAACGATTACCCGGTCTTCACCGAGCATGCGGTTAACCAGGGTCGACTTGCCAACGTTCGGGCGGCCGATGATGGCGATCTTGATACCGTCTTTTTCGCTCGGGCCAGGAATGCGCTTGGCTTCCTCACCTTCGGCGACGATCTCTTCCTCGCCCTCTTCTTCCTCGGCGTCATCCTTAGGGAAGTCGCGCAGGGCGATTTCCAGCATCTGGGTGATACCGCGACCGTGAGCACCGGCGACCGGGATCGCGTCGCCCAGGCCCATCGGGCTGAACTCGGCGCGGGCCGCCTCAGGATCGATGTTATCGATCTTGTTGGCGATCAAATAGGAACGCTTGTTGCGCTTGCGAAGGTGCTCGCCAATCATCTGGTCGGCAGCGGTGTAGCCCGCGCGGGCATCCACCAGGAACAACACGACATCGGCTTCTTCGATAGCGAGCAGCGACTGCTCGGCCATCTTTTCGTCCATGCCATGCTCGTCACCGGAGATACCACCGGTGTCGACAATAATGTAGGAGCGCCCTTGCCACTTTGCCTCACCGTATTGGCGATCACGGGTCAGACCGGACAAGTCGCCGACGATGGCGTCGCGAGTCCTGGTCAGGCGGTTGAACAAGGTGGACTTGCCGACGTTAGGTCGGCCCACCAGGGCGATTACGGGAACCATGCGGCTCTCCACTTCGTTATTTCAGAAAATACAAAAGCCGCTGCAAGGCAGCGGCTGGTGCTCGGGGCAGCATATTCAAATGCCGCATGCCCCGCCGAAGCGGGGCCGCCTGGGTTTTACCCCAAGCATAGTTCTTACTTGATGGTCAGGGCTTCCAGCTTGCCGCTGTTGCCATACACGTAAAGCATGTTACCCACGACCAGCGGACGGGCACGCAGGCCGTCGCTGTCGATACGCTCGCGGCCGACAAAACGACCGTCCACCTGACTCAGCAGATGCAGGTAACCTTCGAAGTCACCTACCGCTACGTAGCTGGAGAACACTTCCGGGGCCGACAGTTGACGGCGGGCCAGAGAGTCGTTGCTCCACAGTGCAGTGGTGGAACGCTCGTCGACACTTTCAACGGTGCCGGACGCCAGGCTTACATAGACGCTGCCAAACCCTTGGGCGACACCGGCATAGCTGGAAGCATCACGCTGCCAGTTGATGCGGCCGCTTTGCAGGTCCAGCGCAGCAACGCGGCCCTGGTAGGTAGCCACATAGATGGTTTCACCCGACAGCAGCAAGCCGCCGTCGATGTCCACCACGCGATCCAGTTCGGAACGACCTTGAGGGATTGCCACGCGGGTTTCCCAGGCCGGTACGCCGTTCTGGGTATCCAGGGCGACCACTTTACCGGTCGACAGGCCTGCAACGGCCAGGTTGTTGGTCACAATCGGACCACTGGTACCGCGCAGGGTCAACACCGCAGGGGTGCTGTCGTACAGCCAACGCTGGTTGCCGGTGGCGGCGTCCAGGCCGATCACACGGTCATCCTGGGTCTGTACTACCACGACATCGCCGTTGGTGGCAGGCGCTGCGAGCACTTCACTGGTCACGCGAGCGCGCCATTTCTCTTCGCCCGTCGCCGAGTCCAGAGCAACCACGTCGCCTTTGAGCGTACCGACCAGCACCATGCCGTAGCCGACACCCACGCCACCGGAAACCGGCAGCTCGAGGTCTTTCTTCCACTTCACGTCGCCATTCATGCGATCCATGGCCATGATCACGCCAGTGGAGTCAGTGGCCACAATGTTTTCGCCGTCGATTGCCGGCTGCAGCAGGTTGTACAGGTCGCCCTGGCCATCACCGACGGAGCGGCTCCACTGCTTTTGCAGGACCACTTCTTCCTTGAAGCTGGTCAGCTCGGCCGGAGGCAGTTCTTTTTTACTGTTGCTGCTGCAACCCGCGGCCAGAACGGCCAGAGCCAGCAATGCTGCATGTTTCCAACGGATCACGTCACGCATCCCCTTTGGCCAAGTCGTCCAGCTTGATTTGTAAGCCACCGACTGCCGCTTCATCAGACAGCGCCGCCTTGGCTTTTTGGTACGCAGCATGGGCTTCGTCGGTACGACCCAATTGGACCAACAGGTCGCCCTTGAGCTCTTCACGAGTGGCCACAAATGCCTTGTCAGCATCGCCGTCGAGCAGTTTGAGTGCTTCGTCAGCCTTGTTCTGTGCCGCCAATACCTGTGCCAGGCGCTGACGTGCGATTTCACCCAGGGTCGGGTTAGTCGGCTTGTCGGCGATGGCCTTCAGCTCGGTCGCGGCGTCATCCAGCTTGCCGGTGTCGACCGCGACTTTCGCGACGAACAGGCTGCCGTATTGGGCGTAGGTGCTACCGCCGAATTCGCTTTTGAGCTTGCCGGCCAGGTCTGCAACCTGGGCAGGGTCAGGCTTGCCGTCCGGCGTGAGCGTGGTTTCCAGCAATTGCTGATAGAGGACCGAGGCGCCTTGGGACTGGTTGGCCTGATACTTGTGCCAGGCTTGCCAGCCGAACACCACCACTAAAGCCAGCAGACCGCCGGTAACCAGGGGCTTGCCGTTACGCTGCCACCAGTCCTTGAACTCGGCCATCTGCTCATCATCAGTACTCGACACCCCAATACTCCTTAATCGCTAAATTCGGCTGTTCGACAGCTTCAACCCTGCACGACGCAGGTGGCCAAGTGCGCGGCAAGCGCATCAAAGGCAATGTTCTGTTGCTCGCCCTGGCCACGCAGGGGTTTGAAACCTATCACTTGCTGGGCCAGTTCGTCATCGCCGAGGATCAGTGCATACAGCGCACCGCTCTTGTCGGCCTTCTTGAACTGGCTCTTGAAGCTGCCGGCGCCGGCATTGACCTGCAGGCGCAGGTTCGGCAGTTGGTCGCGTACTTTCTCGCTCAGGGCCAGGGCTGCCAGTTCGGCGGCCTCGCCAAAGGCGCACAGGTACACGTCCACCTGACGGGAAATTTCTTCCGGAACCTGCTCCAGGGTTTCGAGCAGCAGGATCAGCCGCTCGATGCCCATGGCAAAGCCCACGCCCGTGGTCGGCTTGCCGCCCATTTGCTCAACCAGGCCGTCGTAGCGACCACCGGCACACACGGTGCCCTGGGCGCCGAGTTTGTCGGTGACCCACTCGAAGACGGTCTTGCTGTAGTAATCGAGGCCGCGCACCAGTTTCGGGTTGATCACGTAGGGAATACCGGCCGCATCCAGACGAGCCTTGAGGCCCTCGAAATGCGTGCGCGATTCGTCGTCCAGGTAGTCGGCCATTTTCGGCGCATCGACCAGTACCGCCTGGGTGTCGGCGTTCTTAGTATCCAGTACACGCAACGGGTTGGTTTTCAGACGGCGCTGGCTGTCTTCATCCAACTTGTCCAGGTGAGCGGACAGGTACTCGACCAGGGCTTCGCGATAGCGGCCCCGGGATTCGCTGGTGCCCAGGCTGTTGAGTTCAAGTTTGACCGCGTCGCGGATACCCAGTTGGCCCCACAGGCGCCAGGTCAGCACGATGAGCTCGGCGTCGATGTCCGGGCCATCCAGGTTGAAGACTTCGCAGCCGATCTGGTGGAACTGGCGGTAACGACCTTTCTGCGGACGCTCGTGGCGGAACATCGGGCCGATGTACCACAGCTTCTGGGTCTGGCCGCCACCCGTGATGCCATGCTCGAGCACAGCGCGCACGCACGCAGCGGTGCCTTCCGGACGCAGGGTCAGGGAGTCGCCGTTGCGGTCTTCAAAGGTGTACATCTCTTTTTCGACGATGTCGGTCACTTCACCGATGGAGCGCTTGAACAGCTCGGTGAATTCGACGATCGGCATGCGGATCTGCTTGTAACCGTAGTTATCCAGCAGGCGCGCGACCGTGCTCTCGAAGTAGCGCCACAAAGGCGTCTGCTCCGGCAGGATGTCGTTCATGCCACGAATGGCTTGCAGAGACTTGCTCACATCTAATCCTTAAATTCGTTCTTAGCCGCGCGCGATCAGCGCTGCGTCAGCCGCGACCTTCTCGGCCGCTTTCTCGCGGATCAGTCTTTCGAGCTCATCCACCAGATTGTCATTCGTCAACTTCTGCGACGGCTTGCCGTCGATGTAAATCAGGTTCGGCGTACCGCCAGTCAGGCCGATGTGCGCCTCTTTGGCTTCACCCGGGCCGTTAACCACACAGCCAATCACCGCAACATCCAGTGGCACCAGCAAGTCTTCGAGGCGCCCTTCCAGTTCGTTCATGGTTTTCACCACGTCGAAGTTCTGCCGCGAGCAGCTCGGGCAGGCAATGAAGTTGATGCCACGGGAACGCAAATGCAGGGATTTGAGAATGTCGTAACCGACCTTCACTTCCTCTACCGGGTCCGCCGCCAGGGAGATGCGGATAGTATCGCCAATCCCTTCGGCGAGCAGCATACCGAGACCCACCGCAGATTTCACTGTGCCTGAGCGCAAACCGCCCGCTTCAGTGATACCCAGGTGCAGCGGCTGCACGATTTCCTTGGCCAGCAGGCGGTAGGCTTCTACCGCCATGAACACGTCGGAAGCCTTTACGCTGACCTTGAAGTCCTGGAAATTCAGGCGCTCAAGGTGTTCAACGTGGCGCAGCGCCGACTCAACCAGCGCGGCCGGGGTCGGTTCGCCATATTTCTTTTGCAGGTCTTTTTCCAGGGAGCCGGCGTTGACGCCGATGCGGATCGGGATCCCGCGATCACGGGCAGCATCCACCACTGCGCGCACACGGTCTTCGCGACCGATGTTGCCTGGGTTGATGCGCAGGCAATCGACGCCCAACTCGGCAACACGCAAGGCGATTTTGTAATCGAAGTGAATGTCGGCAACCAGCGGCACCTTGACCAGCTGCTTGATGCGGCCGAAGGCTTCGGCAGCATCCATGTCCGGCACGGAAACCCGCACGATGTCTACGCCGGCCGCTTCCAGACGGTTGATCTGGGCGACGGTGGCGGCGACATCATTGGTGTCGCTGTTGGTCATGCTCTGTACCGCGATGGGGGCGTCGCCACCCACCGGCACTGAGCCGACCCAGATCTTGCGCGATACGCGACGTTTGATTGGAGATTCGCCGTGCATGACTATTGTCCCAACTTGAGGCGAGCGGTCTCGCCACTGGTGAACGGCGCTACGTCCACAGGCTGGCCGTTGTAGGCCACTTGCGCGCCACGGGCAAAGCCCAGACGCAGCGTCAAAGGAGGCTTGCCGCCTTGGTCAAGCGTATCTCCCTTACGCTTCAAACCGCTGAACAGCACTTTGCCGTTGCCATCGGTGACTTGCGTCCAGCAGTCAGCGACGAAGGTAATCTGGATATGCCCGTCGCCAGCGACCAACGCAGGCGCAGCAGGCGCAACGGTCGGCGCTGCCGGTGCAGTTGAAGCGGTGGTCGCTGGAGCCTGTGTGGCAGCTGCTGGGGTATGGGCCTGGGCAGTTGGCGCGGCCGGGGCCGCCGGTACGGCTGGAGTCGGCACGGCAGCAGTCGCCGCTGCAGTACCCGCTTCCGGCGCGGGCTGCTCGGCGGTGGCCGGTGCTTCTGGCGCGGCTTGCCCTTCGGCAACGGCCTGGTCTTCCGGCTCGTCCAGCGGGTGAATCTGGGTGGTGCCGTCGGCGCTTTCGACTTCGACGTGCTCCATGGCGTTGCTGGTCAGGTCCTTGCTGCGCTGGGAGGTCTGGTCTTGCCACCAGACGAAACCGCCGCCGATCACGGCAATCAGCAGCAACAGGCTGACAATTCGCAAAATCGTGTGGGAAACACGCACCGGCTCTTCGATGCGACCCAGGCCATGCACATTGCTGCCCTGAGAGTCGGTGCCGGTAAATTGGTCGAATTCCTGGACCAGCACGGTCTGGTCAATGCCCAGCAACTTGGCATAAGCGCGGATATAGCCGCGGGCGAAGGTATGCCCAGGCAGCTTGTCGAACGCGCCGGCTTCCAGGTTGCCCAGGGAAGTCGTGGTCAAATTGAGCTTGAGGGCCACTTCTGCCAGCGACCAACCATTGCTTTCGCGGGCCTGACGCAAGGTCTCGCCTGGGTTTACGCGATTAGCTGCTACAACTTCCGGGTGCGCCGCTTTCATCATTGCTCCGACAGGTATTGCTGATATTCCGGCGTACCGGGATAGAGTCGTTCGAGTTGCTGGCCAAAACGTGCGGCGGCGTCGCGTTCATCATGAACCGTCGCCAGCCGCACACCGAGCAATAGACTACGTGCATTTTGCCCGCTGAGCAGGCTAAAACGCTCGTAATAGTCACGTGCCGGCACATAATGCCTGTCTTCGTAAGACAACTCAGCCATTTCGAGCAACGCGCGTGGCTGACGACTGTTCAAATGCAGGGCTTTTTCCAGCTGCTGGCGCGCGCTGTCGCGCTGGCCGAGGCGCATCGAGGTGACCCCAAGGTTCTCGAACACCCGCGACCGCTCCGGGTAGAGGGCGTCAGCAGAGGCTTGCTGGAAATAACGGGAAGCCTGGTCATAACGTTTCTGCTCGAACAGGAAGCTGCCGTAATTGTTCAGCAGCCGAGGGTCGGCAGGACGCGAAGACAAGGCCTTGTGGAAATATTGATCGGCCAACTCAGGCTCGGCCTGGGCCTGGAACACCAAAGCCAGCGCGGCATTCGCGTCGGCATCGTCGCTGTTCAGCTCGAGGGCCTTTTTCAACGGCACCTTGGCCTGCTCGCTCATGCCTTGTCGCAAATAACCCAAACCCAGTTGCACATAGGCAACTCGCGCCTCGTCACGGCCTTTACCCGTCTGCAACGGGCTGTCATGGCCCGATGAAACACAACCGGCCGCGAGGCCGTTAACTAGCAAAAGCAGCGCAAGGCGCAAGGGCATAGAGATCCTCTCTCAGATTCGATTCACAGCAATTTGCGGCAAATCTTCGGCGGCGTTAAGTTCGCGCACGGCGATATAACGTTCGCTACGGCGGGTGCGGTCCATCACCTGCCCTACCAATTGGCCACAGGCGGCGTCGATGTCTTCACCACGAGTGGTGCGTACGGTGACGTTGTAGCCGGCCTGGTGCAGTTGATCCTGGAAACGGCGGATAGCATTGTTGCTCGGCCGCTCGTAGCCAGAATGTGGAAACGGGTTAAACGGAATCAGGTTGATCTTGCACGGGGTGTTCTTGAGCAACTCGATCATCTCGACGGCGTGCTCAACCTTGTCGTTGATGTCCTTGAGCATGGTGTACTCAATGGTCAGCACACGCTTCTCGCCCAAGGTCGCCATGTAACGCTGGCAAGATTCGAGCAGCATCTTAAGCGGATACTTCTTGTTGATCGGCACCAATTGGTTACGCAATGCGTCATTGGGTGCGTGCAGCGACAACGCCAGGGAGACGTCGATGTGCTTGGCCAGCTCATCGATCATCGGCACCACGCCCGAGGTCGACAGGGTCACACGGCGCTTGGAAATGCCGTAGCCCAGGTCGTCCATCATCAAATGCATGGCCGCAATAACGTTGTCGAAGTTCAGCAGCGGCTCACCCATGCCCATCATCACCACGTTGGTGATGGCACGGTCGACGGTTGCCGGGACGCTGCCAAAGGATTTGTTGGCAATCCACACCTGGCCGATGACTTCGGCGGCAGTGAGGTTGCTATTGAAGCCTTGCTTGCCGGTGGAGCAGAAACTGCAGTCCAGGGCACAGCCTGCCTGGGACGAAACGCACAACGTGCCGCGCTTGCCCTGGGGAATGTAGACGGTCTCGACGCAGCTGCCGGACGCCACGCGCACCACCCACTTACGGGTGCCGTCGCTGGAGATGTCCTCGCTGACCACTTCGGGACCACGGACCTCAGCAATGGCCTTGAGCTTGTCGCGCAGGGCCTTGCTGACGTTCGTCATGGCGTCGAAATCGTCGACGCCAAAGTGGTGAATCCACTTCATTACCTGACCGGCACGGAAACGCTTCTCCCCGATTGAGTCGAAGAATTTCTCCATTTCCGGCTGAGTCAGACCCAGCAGGTTGGTTTTAACAGTCGATGTAGTCATGGATTCACCCTCACTCTTTAAGCCGATGCTTAGCGAGCGGTTACTTCAGTAGCAGCGAAAAAGTACGAGATTTCGCGAGCAGCAGCGGCTTCGGAGTCCGAACCGTGAACAGCGTTGGCGTCGATGGACTCAGCGAAGTCAGCACGGATGGTGCCGGCAGCAGCTTCTTTAGGGTTGGTAGCGCCCATCAGCTCACGGTTCAGAGCGATAGCGTTTTCGCCTTCCAGAACCTGAACAACAACAGGACCGGAGATCATGAAGGCAACCAGGTCGCCGAAGAAACCACGAGCGCTGTGCTCAGCGTAGAAGCCTTCAGCTTCAGCTTTGGACAGTTGCTTGAGTTTCGAAGCTACAACCTTCAGGCCGGCTTTTTCGAAACGAGTGGTGATCTCGCCGATGACGTTTTTTGCAACAGCGTCAGGCTTGATGATGGAGAAAGTACGTTGAACAGCCATGGTGTAACTCCAGAAACAGTAATTTACGAAAAATTAAACCCGCGAATTATACGCGGGTTATTGGGTATTGCCTAACTGCGTAATAAGGCGGCTCAGTCTGCTTCTTCGATCCACAGGCCTTGAATCGCCTCCAGAACCTTTTCGCCACCCCGGTCGGGGATGTCGTCAAAGTCCGGCAGCTCCATCACCAGATTGCGCAGCTTGACGAAGTTGACCGTCAGAGGATTGACCTCAGGGTGGGCTTCAGCAAGTTGTATAGCGATTTCTTGTACATCAACCCATTTCAGGCTCATGACATTTCCTTGAATCAATGCGGTGCTTCGGCCGCATGGTTGAGGGAATATTTCGGAATTTCGACGGTGATGTCTTCAGTCCCAACCTTTGCCTGACAGCTTAGGCGAGAAGTCGCTTCAAGGCCCCACGCGCGGTCCAGAAAGTCTTCTTCCAGCTCATCCGCCTCTTCAAGCGAGTTGAAACCCTCGCGAATCACGCAGTGGCAGGTGGTGCAGGCGCAAACACCGCCGCAGGCACTCTCGATCTCGATGTGGTTGTCATGGGCAACTTCGAGGATGGACTTGCCGGTCTCAGCCTCCACGACCATACCGTCCGGGCAATGCTCGGCGTGTGGCAGAAAAATGACCTGCGGCATTAATTATTCCTCGATTTCATTCAGGTTGCGCCCGGCCAGTGCGGCTTTCACCGTCTGATCCATGCGGCGGGCGGCAAAGGCATCAGTCACTTGCGACAGGCGCTTGGTCTGCTGCTCGATGGCGTAACCATCGTTGCCTTTCATCAGTTCGGCCAGCTCCTGCATCTGCAGGTCGATGACCATGCGCTCTTCGGCGTCCAACAGGCGCTCGCCATCGGCATCGAGAGCGCCTTGCACGGCCTCAAGCAGGCGCTGCGCATCGACTTGCTGTTCACGCAGTACACGGGCGACTTTGTCGTCACCGGCGTACTGGAACGAGTCCTTGAGCATTTTGGCGATTTCGCCGTCGGTCAGGCCGTAGGACGGCTTGACCTGGATGCTGGCTTCTACGCCTGAGCCCAGCTCACGCGCAGCCACGCTGAGCAGACCATCGGCGTCAACCTGGAAGGTCACGCGGATTTTCGCTGCACCGGCCACCATCGCCGGAATGCCGCGCAATTCAAAGCGCGCCAGGGAACGGCAGTCGCTGATCAGCTCGCGCTCACCTTGCAGCACATGAATCATCATGGCCGTCTGGCCATCTTTATAGGTGGTGAAGTCCTGTGCGCGGGCGACGGGGATGGTGGTGTTGCGTGGAATCACCTTCTCCATCAGCCCGCCCATGGTTTCCAGCCCCAGGGACAACGGGATCACGTCGAGCAGCAGCAGTTCGCCACCGTCGCGCTTGTTGCCGGCCAGGGTATCAGCCTGGATTGCGGCACCGATGGCGACGACTTGATCCGGATCGATTTCAGTCAGCGGCTGGCGACCAAATGCTTCAGCAAC
This sequence comes from Pseudomonas sp. RGB, assembly GCF_007713445.1. Classification (NCBI taxonomy): domain Bacteria; kingdom Pseudomonadati; phylum Pseudomonadota; class Gammaproteobacteria; order Pseudomonadales; family Pseudomonadaceae; genus Pseudomonas; species Pseudomonas sp. RGB. The sequence goes on from NZ_VMSH01000010.1 coordinate 76,399, forward strand.
GGCTTCGCGCACACGCGGCACACGGGTCGAACCGCCGACCATGACCACGGCAACCACGTCTTCCAGCTCAACGCCGGAATCACGTACCGCACGGCGACAAGCTTTAAGGCTGCGAGCGACCATTGGCTCGATCAGCGCGTCGAAGGCTTCGCGTGTCAACTGAGCCGACCAGGAACCGTAGGAAACATCGACAGAGCTGGCGTCAGTCAGCGCTTCTTTGGCCGCACAGGCGGTTTGCAGCAAATGCCGCTGCTCGCCCGGGTCCAGGTCGGCGGACAAACCGGCGCTGGTGATGATCCAGCCGGCAATGGCGTGATCGAAGTCATCGCCGCCCAGGGCGGTATCGCCACCGGTGGCCAGCACTTCGAACACACCGCCGGTCAGGCGCAGGATCGAAATATCAAAGGTGCCGCCGCCCAGGTCGTAAATCGCAACCAGGCCTTCGGCGTGCTGGTCCAGCCCATAGGCCACAGCGGCCGCCGTCGGCTCATTGAGCAGGCGAAGCACGTTCAGACCGGCGAGCTTCGCCGCGTCCTTGGTGGCTTGACGCTGAGCATCGTCAAAATACGCAGGCACGGTAATCACCGCGCCGACCAGTTCGCCGCCCAAGGTGGTTTCCGCGCGCTGGCGCAGCACCTTGAGGATATCGGCCGACACTTCCACCGGGCTTTTGGGGCCCTGGACGGTGTCGATGAATGGCATATGCGATTCGCCGCCGACAAAGCGATACGGCAGCTGGTCACCCAATTGCTTGACGTCGGACAGACCACGACCCATCAAGCGCTTGACCGACAGCACTGTGTTCAGAGGATCGGAGGACGCCGCCAGCTTGGCCGACTCACCAACTTCAATATGGTCAGCGTGATAGCGCACGGCCGACGGCAGGATAACCTGGCCATCGGCGTCGGGCAGCGGCTCGGACAGGCCGCTGCGCAAGGCGGCGACCAGGGAATTGGTGGTGCCCAGGTCAATCCCGACCGCCAGGCGACGCTGGTGCGGTTGAGGGCTTTGGCCGGGTTCGGCGATCTGCAGTAGGGCCATGGTAATCAGGTCTTATCTGTCTATCAGGCGTGCACGGGCAGCACTGGGTTAATCGTCGAGGCGCTCTTCTAGCTGGCGCACTTCGTAGGTGAGCTTGTCGAGGAACTGCATGCGCCGCATCAGGCGTTCGGCCTGTTCACGTTGCGCTGCATCATCCCAACAGGCTGCGAAGCTTTCGTTGAGCTCATCCTGGGCCACTTTCAGGCGGCGCTTGAAGACTGCAACACCGGCCACATCGGCCTCGTCTTGCAAGTCTTCGAGTTCTTCGCGCCACTGCATCTGCTGCATCAGGAAGTCCGGGTCGTGCACCGTGACTTCAATCGGCAACTCGCCACCGTTCATCGCGAGCAGGTAACGCGCGCGTTTCGGGGGGTTTTTAAGCGTCTGATAGGCTTCATTGAGGCTGGCCGACTTCTCCAGCGCCAGGCGTTGCTCACGCTCGGAAGCGTCAGCGAAGCGGTCCGGATGCACACCACGCGCCAGTTCTCGGTAGCGCGTGGCAAGCTGCTCAAGGTCCAGCCGAAAGCTCGGCTGCAGCTCGAATAAAGCGAAATGACAAGGAGTACCCACGGATAGCCTCAGATGTTGAAGCTTTCGCCGCAGCCACATTCACCGCGTACGTTTGGGTTGTTGAACTTGAAGCCTTCGTTCAACCCTTCCTTGACGAAATCGAGCTCGGTGCCGTCCAGGTAGGTAAGGCTTTTAGGGTCGATGATCACTTTCTCGCCGTGACTTTCGAACACCTGATCCTCTTCGACCACCTCGTCGACAAACTCCAGCACGTAGGCAAGGCCGGAACAGCCCGTGGTGCGAACACCCAGACGAATCCCCTCACCTTTACCGCGCCCATTCAGGGAGCGGCGAATGTGCTGCGCAGCCGCTTCTGTCATGCTGATAGCCATCGTTGACTCCTTACTCGTCGCCAAATGCTTAGATCAAGCCTTTCTTCTGCTTGTAGTCGCGAACGGCCGCCTTGATGGCGTCTTCTGCGAGTACGGAGCAGTGAATTTTCACTGGCGGCAGGGCCAGTTCTTCGGCCAGCTGGGTGTTGCTGATGGTGACAGCCTCATCCAGGGTCTTGCCTTTCATCCACTCGGTCGCGAGGGAGCTTGAGGCAATGGCGGAACCGCAGCCGTAGGTCTTGAACTTGGCGTCTTCGATAACGCCAGCGTCGTTGACCTTGATCTGCAGGCGCATAACGTCGCCGCACGCCGGAGCGCCGACCATGCCAGTGCCGACATCAGGGTCTTCCGCGTTCATCTTGCCGACGTTGCGCGGGTTTTCGTAGTGGTCGATGACCTTTTCGCTGTAAGCCATGGTACTGAATCCTCACTCATCAGGGCCGCTCTGGAACCCTGTAAAAACGCCTGCGTTTTCCGCCACGTTCCTACAGAGCTTGGGTGGCGGCTTCTATATTTAGTGTGCCGCCCACTCGATCTTGGAAATGTCGACACCGTCTTTGTACATGTCCCACAGCGGCGACAGAACGCGCAGCTTGTTGACGGCTTCGCAGACTTTCTGCGCGGCGTAGTCGACTTGCTCTTCGGTGGTGAAACGGCCGAACGTAAAGCGGATCGAGCTGTGTGCCAGTTCGTCGTTGCGGCCCAGGGCCCGCAGCACGTACGAAGGCTCAAGCGAGGCCGAGGTGCAGGCCGAACCGGACGAAACCGCCAGGTCCTTGAGCGCCATGATCAGCGACTCGCCTTCGACGTAATTGAAGCTCAAATTCAGGTTGTGCGGTACACGGGCGGTCATGCTGCCGTTGATGTACAGCTCTTCAAGGTTCTCGACCTGCTTGTAGAAGCGATCGCTCAAAGCCTTGATGCGTACGTTTTCGGCAGCCATGTCTTCTTTGGCTACACGGAAGGCCTCACCCATGCCGACGATCTGGTGGGTCGCCAGGGTGCCCGAACGCATGCCGCGCTCGTGACCGCCGCCGTGCATGGTGGCTTCGATGCGCACGCGAGGCTTGCGGCTCACGTACAGCGCGCCGATACCTTTAGGACCGTAAGTCTTGTGGGCGGAGAACGACATCAGGTCGACTTTCAGTTTCGACAGGTCGATGTCGACCTTGCCGGTGGACTGAGCCGCGTCGACATGCAGCAGGATGCCCTTGGAACGGGTCAGCTCGCCGATGGCCGCGATGTCGTTGATGGTGCCGATTTCGTTGTTCACGTGGATCACGGAAACCAGGATGGTGTCTTCACGCAGCGCGGCTTCAATCATGGCCGGGGTGACGATGCCGTCGGTGGTTGGCTCGAGGTAGGTGACCTCAAAACCTTCACGCTCCAGTTGGCGCATGGTGTCGAGGACAGCCTTGTGCTCAATCTTGGTGGTGATCAGGTGCTTGCCTTTGGTCGCGTAGAAATGCGCCGCGCCCTTGATTGCCAGGTTGTCGGACTCGGTAGCACCAGAGGTCCAGACAATTTCGCGTGGGTCGGCGCCCACCAGGTCAGCCACCTGGCGACGCGCGTTCTCGACCGCTTCCTCGGCTTTCCAGCCGAACACGTGGGAACGGGAGGCCGGGTTGCCGAAGTTTCCGTCAACCAGCAGGCATTCGCTCATCTTTTGCGCGACACGCGGATCAACCGGGGTGGTCGCTGAGTAATCAAGGTAAATCGGCAATTTCATGGACTTTCTCCTAAATCAGGCTGGCTGGCGTGCCGTTAGCTCTGCGGCTGTCACTCGACGGCGGACGCTTCGATCTTGTCCAGACGCGGCGCCTTGGTGTTGCAACGGCGCTGGTCCTGACGCTGGGCTACTTCTTGCACCTCACGGCGAGTCACAAGATCAGCCAAGCTGATACCACTCAAAAACTCATGGATCTGCAGGCTCAAGTCACACCACAAGTGGTGCGTCAGGCAGGTGTCGCCGGCGTGGCAATCACCCAAACCCTGGCATTTGGTGGCATCGACGGATTCGTTGACCGCGTCAATCACCTGGGCTACTTGAATGCCCTGCATGTCGCGGGACAGTTGGTAGCCACCACCCGGCCCACGCACGCTGGAAACCAAGTTGCTACGGCGCAATTTGGCAAACAGCTGTTCGAGGTAGGACAGGGAAATGCCTTGGCGCTCGGAGATATCGGCCAGGGACACCGGCCCAGTTTGCGCGTGCAAGGCCAGGTCAAGCATGGCGGTTACCGCGTATCGGCCTTTTGTAGTCAGTCTCATGGACAAGTACCAAGGTGTTTCAGAATGGGAGCAAGTATGCGATTCCCGAGTATTTAAGTCAACTATAAGACCTAGTACTTTAGTCAGGATTACCCGTAAAAAGGGCGCGCGAATCATAGCAGGATGGGGCGGGATCGAACAGCGGGAACAGGGGCCAAGCCTTATCTCAAGACCAGTGGAGATCAAATGTGGGAGCTGGCTTGCCTGCGAAAGCGGTGGATCAGTAATGAAAGGGTGGCTGGCAGACCGCTATCGCAGGCAAGCCAGCTCCCACAGGAGATTTTTACCGACCTTAAGACTCAAAGACTCAGCCAGCCTTGTTGGCGGCCTCGCTCTTGATCTCGGCAAAGTCTTCTTCGCGCAGCGAAGGCAGATCTTTCGCACAATAGTTGCTGCCCAACTCCTTCAACGCGCCGCACATGCCGTCCAGCTTGCCGTCGACTGCCTGCAAGTGGTCTAGCAACTGCCCGATGGCACGCGCCACGGGATCGGGCATGTCCTCGCTGACGCCGTAGGCGTCGAAGCCGATCTTTTCAGCCATGGCCTTGCGCTTGGCTTCCTGCTCATCGCCGACTTCCGGTTTGACGATAATCCGCCCCGGAATGCCCACGACGGTGGCGCCAGGCGGTACGGCCTTGGTCACCACGGCGTTGGAGCCTACTTTGGCACCGGCACCCACCGTAAAGGGGCCGAGCACCTTGGCGCCCGCCCCTACCACCACGCCATCACCCAGAGTCGGGTGGCGCTTGCCTTTATTCCAGGTGGTACCGCCCAGGGTCACGCCTTGATACAAGGTCACGTCGTCACCGATTTCGGCGGTCTCGCCAATCACAATGCCCATGCCATGGTCGATAAAGAAGCGACGCCCCACCTTGGCGCCCGGGTGAATCTCGATCCCGGTCAACCAGCGGCCGAAGTTCGACACCACGCGCGCCAGCCATTTCCAGCCCATGCCCCACAACGCGCCGGACAGGCGGTGAATCCAGATCGCGTGCATGCCCGGGTAGCAGGTCAGCACTTCAAAGGCGTTGCGCGCCGCCGGGTCACGGTGGAAAACACTCTGGATATCTTCTCGCAAACGCTCGAACATTTTTAATCCTTCCGCTTAAGCAGCTCGCCACGGGCCGCTTTCTGGGTTTCCGTGAGGATGCCACGCAATATATTCATCTCTGCTCGGCTGACCGAGCTGCGTCCGTACAAGCGACGCAGGCGTGCCATCAAGTGCCGTGGTTTTTCCGGATCGAGAAATTCGATGGCCACCAGGGTTTGCTCCAGGTGCTCATAGAATCGCTCCAGCTCGTCCATCGTGGCCAGTTCGCCACTCTTGGTCGATGCAACTTCATCCTTTTCTACCTTGCTCGGCTGACCTTCAGCGGCCAGCCAGGCCATGCGCACTTCATAACTCAAAACCTGCACCGCCGCCCCGAGGTTCAGCGAACTGAATTCAGGGTCTGATGGAATGTGCACGTGGTAATGACATCGCTGCAGCTCTTCATTGGTGAGGCCGGAGTCTTCACGGCCGAATACCAAAGCGATTTCTGCGCCGCCGGCAGCTTCCTCCACTACCTTGGTGCCGCACTCGCGCGGATCCAGCAACGGCCAGGGGATGCGACGGTCGCGGGCGCTGGTGCCGAGCACCAGGTTGCAGCCGACCAACGCGTCTTCCAAGGTAGCGACAACCTGGGCTTTTTCCAGGATGTCGTTGGCGCCGGAGGCACGGGCATCGGCCTCGTGGTGCGGGAACACGCGCGGCTCGACCAGCACCAGGCGCGTCAGCCCCATGTTTTTCATGGCTCGCGCCACCCCGCCGATGTTGCCGGGATGACTGGTATTGACCAAAACGACACGAATGTTTTGCAGCAAGGGAGGCGCTCTCGGACACGGGAAAGGGGAGCAAATCTTACAGAACAGCCTAAGGTTATGCCATGAAAGCTAACGTCGTCCTTCACCTGAAGAAAGTTTCTGCTAGAATGCCCGGCTTTCTTTAACAACCTTAGGTGACACATCCATGCAGCCCATGCTGAATATCGCGCTGCGCGCCGCCCGCAGCGCCAGTGAATTGATCTTCCGCTCCATCGAGCGCCTGGATACCATCAAGGTCGACGAAAAAGACGCCAAGGATTATGTGTCCGAGGTGGATCGCGCCGCCGAACAGAAAATCATCGACGCGCTGCGCAAGGCCTACCCTACCCACGGCATCCTCGGCGAAGAAACCGGTTTGCACAAAGGCAGCGGCGAAGGCGAAGACTACCTGTGGATCATCGACCCACTGGATGGCACCACAAACTTCCTGCGCGGCATCCCACACTTTGCCGTGAGCATTGCCTGCAAATACCGTGGCCGCCTGGAACACGCAGTGGTTCTGGACCCGGTTCGCCAGGAAGAATTCACCGCCAGCCGTGGCCGTGGCGCCCAGTTGAATGGTCGTCGTCTGCGTGTCAGCGGTCGCACCAGCCTGGACGGCGCCCTGCTGGGCACGGGCTTCCCGTTCCGTGACGACCAGATGGACAACCTGGAAAACTACCTGGGCATGTTCCGCGCCCTGGTTGGCCAGACCGCCGGTATCCGTCGCGCTGGCGCAGCCAGCCTGGACCTGGCCTATGTGGCTGCCGGCCGTTTTGATGCGTTCTGGGAGTCGGGCCTGTCCGAGTGGGACATGGCCGCAGGCGCCCTGCTGATTCAAGAGGCTGGCGGTTTGGTGAGCGACTTCACCGGCGGTCACGACTTCCTTGAGAAAGGCCACGTCGTTGCCGGCAACACCAAATGCTTCAAGGCAGTACTGACGGCGATCCAGCCGCACCTGCCGGCTTCGCTGAAGCGCTAAGCGAGCGAGCACAAAAAAGCACCCCGAGGGGTGCTTTTTTTATGCCTGTCATTTGGGTGATACGGCAATTCCAGCGTCAACCCATACCCAATGTGGGAGCGGGCTTGCTCGCGAAAGCGGTAGCCAGTCAATAAATCTGTTGATTGACACTCCGCGTTCGCGAGCAAGCCCGCTCCCACATTTTGAACCGCGCCCGGCCTGGAATTACTGCTGGTTTTGACCCAAGACCAAACGACCTTCTTTATCCACTGGAATCTGGCCACCTGGATCACGGTCCATCCGCACCGAACCTTCCTTGCCATCCAGGGTGTACCGCACGTCATAGCCGACAACCTTGTCGCTGATGTCGTTGACGGTGTTACACCGGGTTTGCGTGGTGGTGTAGGTATCGCGGTTCTGCATGCCTTCCTGAACCTTGTTACCGGCGTAACCGCCACCCACCGCACCGGCTACAGTCGCCAGCTTCTTGCCATTACCGCCACCGACCTGGTTGCCCAACAGGCCACCGGCCAGCGCACCCACCACAGTGCCGACGATTTGATGTTGATCCTGCACCGGCTTCTGCCGGGTTACGGCGACGTCCTTGCAGACCTCGCGCGGGGTTTTAATCTGGGTTTTCACCGGCTGCACCGCCAGCACTTGCGCATACTCAGGGCCGCTTTTTACCAGGCTGTAGGTGGCAACAGCACCCCCGGCAGTCACACCGACAGCACCCAATACCGCACCAACCAGCAACGACTTGTTCACGTGAACCTCCTGACCATCACAAGCGGACCGAAACGTCCGCGCTATACCCAGCCTTGGAGCGAAAAAAAAGGCGCGAGTTCAATACTCGCGCCTTCTTTGTAACAGCGTGTCAACAAGCGCCCATCAAGGGCGGTCGTCGACCTCCTTGCCGGTAGCGGCAGGAGGGATCAAGTCTTCGCTGTTGAGGTTCAGCCAGATCAGCACCACGTTGGCGATGTAGATCGACGAGTAGGTGCCCGCCAGAACGCCGATGAACAGCGCCAGGGAGAAGCCCCACAGGTTGTCGCCACCGAAGATCATCAGCGCAGCAATCGCCAGCAACGTGGAGATCGAGGTCGCCATGGTCCGCAGCAGGGTCTGGGTGGTCGAGACGTTGATGTTCTCGATCAGCGACGCCTTGCGCAGTACACGGAAGTTCTCACGCACCCGGTCGAATACCACGATGGTGTCGTTGAGCGAGTAACCAATGATCGCCAGCACTGCCGCCAACACCGTCAGGTCGAAGGTGATCTGGAAGTACGCGAGGATGCCCACGGTCACGATCACGTCGTGGATCAGCGACACAATCGCGCCGACGCCGAACTTCCACTGAAAGCGGAACGCCAGGTAGATCATGATGCCGACCAGCGCCATCAGCATGCCGAGGCCGCCCTGGTCGCGCAGCTCTTCACCCACCTGCGGGCCCACGAACTCAACGCGCTTGACCGACGCCGGGTTGTCGCCGCCGACCTTCTGCAAGGCTTCGGCTACCTGGTGACCCAGTTGCGGGTCTTCACCTGGCATACGTACCAGCAGATCGGTGGTTGCACCAAAGCTCTGCACGATGGCTTCGTGATAACCGGCCTTGACCAGCTCGTTGCGCACCAGGGTAACGTCGGCCGGCTTCTCGTAGGTCAGCTCGATGAGCGTACCGCCGGTGAAGTCCAGACCGTAGTTCAGGCCCTTATGGAACCAGCTGAACAGCGCCAGAACGGTAAGGAGCACAGTGACGCCGAACGCAATGTTGCGAACGCCCATGAAGTTGATTGTACGTAACATGGCAGCCCCTTAAATCCACAACTTCTTGAAGTCACGCCCGCCAAAGATCAGGTTGACCATTGCGCGGGTCACCATGATGGCCGTGAACATCGAGGTAAAGATACCGAGGGACATGGTGACCGCAAAACCTTTGACCGGGCCGGTGCCCATGGCAAAGAGAATCCCGCCGACCAGCAAAGTGGTCAAGTTGGAGTCAAGAATCGCGGTAAATGCCCGGCCGAAGCCTTCATTGATTGCACGCTGTACGGTCATGCCCGCCGCGATCTCTTCACGAATCCGCGAGAAGATCAGTACGTTGGCGTCTACCGCCATACCCATGGTGAGCACGATACCGGCGATACCTGGCAGGGTCAGTGTAGCGCCCAGCAGCGACATCAGCGCCAGCAGCATGACCATGTTGCCCGCCAGGGCCACGGTGGCAATGATGCCGAAGAAGCGGTAGATGGCAATGATGAACAGCGACACGAACAGCATGCCCCACAAGGCCGCGTCGATACCCTTGGTGATGTTATCGGCACCCAGGCTCGGGCCAATGGTGCGCTCTTCAGCGAAGTACATCGGCGCCGCCAGGCCACCGGCACGCAGCAGCAGTGCCAGCTCGGACGATTCGCCCTGGCCGTTCAGGCCCGTGATGCGGAATTGAGCACCCAGTGGCGACTGGATGGTCGCCAGGCTGATGATCTTCTTCTCTTCCTTGAAGGTCTGCACCGGCACGTCTTTCTCGACGCCGTTGACCACTTGCTTGGTGTAGGTGGTGATCGGGCGTTGCTCGATGAAGATCACCGCCATGCTGCGACCAACGTTGCTGCGCGTGGCGCGGCTCATCAGTTCGCCGCCGTGACCATCCAGACGAATGTTCACTTCAGGCGTGCCGTGCTCGCCAAAACCAGCCTTGGCGTCGGTGACCTGGTCGCCGGTGATGATCAAGCCACGCTCGATCAACGCTGGAGGACGATTACCTTCACGGAACTCGAATTCTTCGGCAGTCGCGCGAGAAGCACCCGGCTCAGCAGCCAGACGGAACTCCAGGTTAGCGGTCTTACCCAGGATACGCTTGGCTTCAGCAGTGTCCTGAACGCCCGGCAACTCAACCACGATGCGGTTGGCGCCTTGACGCTGAACAATCGGCTCAGCCACACCCAGCTCGTTGACGCGGTTACGTACCGTGGTCAAGTTCTGCTTGATGGAGTATTCGCGGATTTCCGCCAGCTTGGCTGGGGTCATCGCCAGACGCAGTACAGGTTGACCATTGAGGTCGGCCGGCACGATGTCGAAATCGTTGAAGTTCTTGCGGATCAGCGCACGGGCCTGTTCGCGGGACGCTTCGTCAGAGAAGCCCAGCTGGATGGCACCGTTGAGCTGCGGCAGGCTGCGATAACGCAACTTCTCTTTGCGCAGCAGGCTCTTCACATCGCCTTCGTAGACTTTCAGGCGTGCGTCGAGGGCTTTGTCCATGTCGACTTCCAGCAGGAAGTGCACACCACCGGACAAGTCCAGACCCAGCTTCATCGGGTGCGCGCCAATGCTGCGCAGCCATTTTGGCGTGGTCTGTGCCAGGTTCAGCGCGACAACGTAGTCGTCACCCATGACCTTGCGCACAACGTCTTTGGCCGGTAATTGGTCTTCTGCCTTGGTCAGGCGCAACAAGCCGCCCTTCGCATCAGCCGCCAATGTTGCCGCTTTAACCTGAATGCCCGCGTCGGTGAGCGCTTTGCTCGCGCGTTCCAGGTCAGCCTGATTGACTTGCAGCGAAGTGCTGGCGCCCGTGATCTGGATCGCAGGGTCATCAGGATAAAGATTGGGAGCGGAATAAATAAAACCGATCGCCAGCACCGCCAGGATCAGTACGTATTTCCACAGAGGGTATTTGTTCAGCATCACGCCGCCCGCTTATAACGCGGGGCGCCTTGCGCGCCCCGTCGATTGGTAAAGGTTGTTACTCAGATCGCTTTGAGCGTGCCTTTTGGCAACGTGGCGGCGATGGCGCCCTTCTGGAACTTCATTTCTACGGTGTCAGAGACTTCCAGAACCACGAAAGCATCGGAAACCTTGGTGATCTTGCCGGCGATGCCGCCAGTGGTCACAACTTCGTCGCCTTTTTGCAGGCTGCCCAGCAGGTTTTTCTGCTCTTTGGCGCGCTTGGCCTGTGGACGCCAGATCATCAGGTAGAAGATGACCAGGAAGCCGACCAGGAAAATCCACTCAAAACCACCGCCCATAGGGCCGGCAGCGGCAGGCGCAGCGGCGTCAGCCATGGCATTAGAGATAAAAAAGCTCATTTAGCACTCCAGTTGCAAATAGTGAATCTTAGGGTCGGAAAACTCAGTCCAAGGGCGGCACAGGGAGCCCGCGCTTGGCATAGAAGGCATCGACGAAGGCGGCCAATGTACCCTGTTGAATAGCCTCGCGCAAACCAGCCATCAGCACTTGGTAGTGACGCAAATTGTGGATGGTATTCAACATGCTACCCAGCATTTCCCCGCACTTGTCCAGATGGTGCAGATAAGCGCGCGAGAAGTTCTGGCAGGTGTAGCAGTCACAGGTGGGATCCAGCGGCGAATCATCATGGCGATGGAACGCGTTACGGATCTTCAGCACGCCTGTATCGATGAACAGATGCCCATTGCGGGCATTACGGGTTGGCATCACGCAATCGAACATGTCCACACCGCGGCGCACACCCTCTACGAGATCCTCCGGTTTGCCAACGCCCATTAGGTAACGAGGTTTGTCAGCCGGCATCAGGCCCGGCAGGTAATCCAGCACCTTGATCATCTCGTGCTTGGGCTCACCCACCGACAAACCGCCGATGGCCAGGCCGTCAAAGCCGATCTTGTCCAGGCCTTCCAGCGAGCGCTTGCGCAGGCTTTCGTGCATGCCGCCCTGAACGATACCGAACAGCGCCGCGGTGTTGTCGCCATGGGCATTCTTCGAACGCTGAGCCCAACGCAGCGACAGCTCCATAGAGATACGCGCCACGTCTTCGTCCGCCGGGTACGGCGTGCATTCGTCAAAGATCATCACGATGTCGGAGCCCAGGTCGCGCTGCACCTGCATCGACTCCTCCGGGCCCATGAATACCTTGGACCCGTCGACCGGCGAGGCGAAGGTCACGCCCTCCTCCTTGATCTTGCGCATGGCGCCCAGGCTGAACACCTGGAAACCACCGGAGTCGGTGAGGATCGGGCCCTGCCACTTCATGAAGTCATGCAGGTCGCCATGCTTCTTGATCACTTCCGTGCCCGGGCGCAGCCACAGGTGGAAGGTGTTGCCGAGGATGATCTCGGCGCCGGTGGCGACGATGTCACGCGGCAGCATGCCTTTGACGGTGCCGTAGGTGCCCACGGGCATGAAGGCCGGGGTTTCGACGGTGCCGCGCGGAAACGTGAGGCGACCACGACGAGCCTTGCCATCCGTGGCCAACAATTCAAACGACATACGACTCATAGTTGTTCCTCAGGGCCCGCTTCTTTAGGAGCAGTCGGCGCAGGGTTTCGGGTGATAAACATCGCATCACCGTAGCTGAAAAAACGGTACTCGTTGGCGATGGCAGCTTGATAAGCGGCCATGGTTTCCGGGTAACCGGCAAATGCCGACACCAGCATCAACAGCGTGGATTCCGGCAAATGGAAGTTGGTGACCAGGCAATCGACCACATGAAACGGCCGGCCCGGGAAAATAAAGATATCGGTGTCGCCGCTGAACGGCTTGAGCACGCCATCACGCGCCGCACTCTCCAGCGAACGTACGCTGGTGGTGCCGACAGCAACAACACGACCGCCGCGCGCCTTGCACGCGGCCACTGCATCCACGACTTCCTGACTGACTTCCAGCCACTCGCTGTGCATATGGTGGTCTTCGATGTTATCCACACGCACCGGCTGAAACGTGCCGGCCCCCACGTGCAGGGTCACATAGGCACTTTCGACGCCCTTGGCGGCAATCGCGTCCAGCAGCGGCTGGTCGAAATGCAGGCCCGCAGTCGGCGCGGCCACAGCGCCGAGGCGCTGCGAGTACACCGTCTGATAGCGCTCGCGGTCCGCGTCTTCGTCGGGGCGGTCTATATAAGGAGGCAACGGCATATGGCCGACGCGTTCCAGCAGCGGCAACACCTCTTCGGCAAACTTGAGCTCGAACAGCGCGTCATGGCGCGCGACCATCTCGGCCTCGCCACCGCCATCGATGAGGATGCTCGAACCCGGTTTCGGCGACTTGCTGGAGCGCACATGGGCCAGCACGCGATGGCTGTCGAGCACCCGTTCGACCAGAATTTCCAGCTTGCCGCCGGACGCTTTCTGGCCAAACAGCCGTGCCGGAATCACCCGGGTATTGTTGAACACCATCAGATCGCCTGGGCGCAAATGCTCAAGCAAATCAGTGAATTGACGGTGTGCGAGGGCACCGCTCACCCCGTCCAGGGTCAGCAGTCGACTGGCGCGACGCTCGGCCAAAGGGTGGCGAGCGATCAGCGAATCAGGGAGCTCAAAAGTAAAGTCAGCAACGCGCATGATGGGGTTCGTCTAGCAGGGCCGGGAAGTCTAGCGGAAATAGTGAAAATAGACCATGAAACGTGATTGACCAACGGTAATCTCATCTCTATACTTCGCCGCCATTGAGCCCTGATGGCGGAATTGGTAGACGCGGCGGATTCAAAATCCGTTTTCGAAAGGAGTGGGAGTTCGAGTCTCCCTCGGGGCACCATCTTAAAGAAAGACCTTGAAATTCAAGGTCTTTTTTTTCGCCTGTAAAAAAGTAAGCAGGCATAGGCGAACGCAGACGTTAAGGAGCCGGGACCATGGAATTGACGCTGGAAGCTGTTGCCCTTTTTGCTCTCAAGCTGGTGCACGAGACCGAAGGCGCGAGCCCGATTCTGCGCGATGACCTGGTCATGGATGGGTATGAGCGGGAAGTGTTTGGGTTGTTGGTACGTCAGGGGGATCTGGCCGCGATTCAACTCAAACTTGATGAATGCCTGACGTTAGCACTCGACTCCCTGGGCGGCCCAAACACGGTGATGGGGCGTGAGCTGCAACGGCTTGCGGTGGACGTGCGCCAAGCGCCGACACTCGAAGCACTCGACGCCCCGCTCAACGCACTCAAGGACTACCTGAAAGCCATCCTGTGACGCGACTTACCGCCGCCCTTCAACCGCCATTCGCACCGCCAACCCCATCAACACCGATCCCATCACCCAGCGCTGCGCCACCTGCCAACCCGGGCGGGTGACGAAGAACACCGCGATAGAGCCTGCCATAACGGCAATCACCGAGTTGACGCTCACGCTGATGGCAATCTGCGTAAAGCCCAAAATCAGCGATTGCGTCAGCACACTGCCATGCCCGTTCGGGTCGATAAACTGCGGCAGCAACGACAAGTACATGACTGCCACTTTGGGGTTCAGCAGGTTGGTCACAAAGCCCATCATGAACAGTTTGCGCGGGCTGTCCTGGGGCAAATCCCGAACCTGAAACGGCGAACGACCACCCGGCTTGACCGCCTGCCAGGCCAGGTACACCAGGTACAACGCCCCGCCGAGCCGCAGCGCGTCGTAGGCAAACGGCACCGCCATCACCAACGCGGTAATCCCCAATGCCGCGCACAACATGTAAACCACAAACCCCAGCGCAACACCGCCCAGCGAAATCAACCCGGCCGTACGGCCTTGGCAAATCGAGCGGGAAATGAGGTAAATCATGTTCGGCCCGGGCGTGAGTACCATGCCGAGTGAGATCAGGCCGTAGGCTAGCCAGCTGGACAGTTCGGGCATGGTGTCGCTCCTTAAGAGTTGTGCTGGGCGCCATGGTAGGGCGATGAAAAGCAGGCCGTTAGATACAGATCCGCGAGCAAAACGTCATACACATAAACAAAAAAAGAGACCTTGGCGTCCCAAGGTCTCTTTACTGACACTGATTCAACGGATGTACACCCTCCACTGTGGGGGCTGGCTTGCCTGCGAAGACGCCAGCCGCCACACCCTCAACTCACCCGCCTACACACCAACAGCGTCACCCTCTTCCATCACCCCATTCGGCAACATCCCATTAGCCAAATCATCCACCACTGCCTTCGCCATCCCCCCCAAATAATGCGCCGCCCAGGCGTAGCGATCCGCGCTGTTGTCCATGGCGGCATCCAACGCGAGCATTTTGGAACAGTGCAGCAGCTCGGAGGCATGCTCCAGGGCAACGCGGATGGGTACGCCGGAGTTGACGCGGAATACGCGGTGGAGGTTGGGCTGTTGGCCCCCTTTTTAATTATCGTCGCTAACAGAATGACTTTTCCCACGCACACCATCGAACAACACCGACATCAACCTCTGATCCCCCCTCGTACGCTCACTCCCTCGCACAAGGAAGTGAGCCCGTCATGTCAGAACGCGCGTACCCCATCACCGAAGAAGAACAACTCAAACGGCGAATCCTGAGTCCGCAGCCGAAACGGGAGCCCTATTCGCCGCCGATAGACTTATTCAACTCGGCACCTGCCCCGGCGCCTACGCCCGTAAAGCTTCCGGGCTGCGTGTTCACCAAACCCTGCCAACTGCCCGACGGCATCATTCGCTACAACGACCCCACCGGTTACGTACCGCTGGAGCTGATCAAGGATTACGGCCACTTCAGCCTGTTGGGTGGGCGCGAGGTGGACAGCCGAGGCGCGGTTGCTTTGCGCAAGATCAGCGGCAGTGCCCTGCCCGTTGGTTTAGGGCAGTTGGCGTTGCGTTCGGCGGTGGTGGAATCCGCAGCCACCGCTGCTGGCACTGTAGCCGGTGGATTATTGGCCGGTTTGGTGGCGCTGGCTTGGCCGTCGGAACTGGGTGATAGCGCGCTCTACAGCGAGGAGCAACTGCGTTCGCTGCCACAGGCGCGGTCGCAGATGCGTTTGCATGTGGAGCAGCGTGAGGACGGCACGCTCAAGGGGTATGGGTTTTACACGGGCAACCATGCCGATTGGCAGATGATTGACGTGGTGCAATTCCAAAGCCGTGGCGATCAGTTTGTGGCGGATTTGGGTGAGGGCGTGGAGCTGATCTGGACACCTGCGGTTGATCCGAGAGATACGCTGGGTATTCCGGCGTTGGAAGCTGCGCCGCAAGCGCCGGTGATTTGGATTTACCCACCGACCGAGAAGGCCGCGCAGATTCTGGTGAACCCGATTTATCCGCCGCAGTATCGGGATTTTATTCTGGTGTTCCCGGTGGAGTCGGGGGTTCGGCCGCTGTATGTGGTGGTTAGCGTTCGGGCTGGGGATCACTCCTACCACACCAAGCCTAAACTCTTGGCTGCGTTTCCAAAAGCAAAATGGGCACGCTCTAAAACGCCCATGAAAGGAGGAGGTAAACGTCCTAGATGGAAAGATCCGGACGGGACAATCTATGAGTGGGACTTTCAACATGGCGCTGTCGAAAAGTACACCAAACATGGAGTTCATCTCGGCGAGTTCGACCATATAACCGGAAAACAACGAAAGCCAGCCGATCCTAGTAGGAGGGTAGAGCCATGAACCACGTAATTATGGGCGTTTTGCCTAACGAGGATTTTGCATCCTTTGAGAAAGAGCTATCTCTATCCACTCAAGAGCTAATGGAGATTATGGGATGGAGCCAGCCTGAGGATTGCGTATTTGATTACCCATTGACGGAAGAACAAACACTCAAAATCGAAAAAGCGTGTGCCTTAAAACTGCCCAACCACCTTGACCTGTTCCTTTCCTCACACGAGTAACCAACCTAAGAGAATTTAGCCATATGCGCAGACTTTCACTAACAAACAAAAAACTCCGCAACATCCCCAGGCGCCTCAAAGCCCTGAGCCGCTGGGCCGACAGCTTCGAAGGCTGTTTCTACGAAGAATTACCGCCTCAACCTGACTACGTAACCGAAAGAATCCCCGTCATCGAAAATCTTGTTGAGGGCAAACAAACCACACCGGAAATTCAGGCGCACTGTGCTCAACAGTTGATCAATGTCTCAGGCCATCTGCTTAAAGCGCGACCAGACGACGCCCCTGAATGCTGGGTAGTCGCCTGCGTCATGCTTCCGGACATGTTCTCAAGCCGCGTCTGTGTCTACACCGATAAAGCTCGCTACTTGGGCCACACTCAACCTTTCGACTATGAGTACTTTCGCCAAGCTCGAATCACTGGCAGAAGCCTGGCCAAAGAATGGAGCCTGACCATCCCACCGGGGCTTCACGAAGTCGGCTTTCACTTCATTCACGAGAATGAAGACGGAGATATCTTCGAGTCAGAGCACTGGTACTTCGGCGAGGTCAGCACGACAGACGAAGACCCAGGCGGTGAGCGCTGGAAGTACCAGACCTTCAGGTCCTTCCAGGCGCAGCACCCGCATTTGTTCGGCTCGACCTCTTAGCTCGACTTGGCCCTGGTCCCTGCCCCTCAACACAATATCCCAGTGTTTTCATGCGCTGTTCCGCGTCGCCTTCGCGGCGTACCAAACGGATTTTTTTGCTGCTAGAGGCGCACAGGACGTGGGAGCGCAGCGATGCAAGTGCTTCGGTCGGTCAGGCGTACCGAGGCGATCCCTTCGTAGCCTCGCTGGGGCTCGACAACTCCCACATTTGAGCCGGGCTGCTTCAGGTTTCGTTGAATACCAGCCGCGCGCGCAGGCCGCCCTGCTCTAGATTGTGCAGCGTAAGCTTGCATCCGATCTTTCCCACGATCATCTCCACAATCGCCAACCCCAGCCCAGCGCCATTGGCGTTATCCCGACTGTAAAACCGCTCAAACAAGCGCTCCATTTCCGCTTCATCAATCCCCGGACCTTGGTCTTCCACGCTCAAGCAGTCAGCGCCGATCACCACTTTCACTTCGCTGCCCGCGGGGGAAAAGTTAAGCGCGTTAGTCACCAGGTTCTGCAGCGCAATCGCCAACGCCACCGGCTCGGTTTGTACCCAACATTGCTCCTCCCCTTCCAACACCAGCTCCACACCCTTTTCCATCGCCAGCGGCGTCAGCTCGGCGAGTTCTTCGCGCACCAGTTCCGTCAGTTGCACGGGCTTGCACACGGGGTTGTTCAGTTGCGGCTCGATGCGCGCCATGGTCAGCAACTGGCTGCCAATTCGCGTAGCGCGACCTACTCCGTTCACCAAAAAATCCAATGCTTCGCGCCGCTGTTCTTCGGTGACAGCGCTTTGAGCGTTCTGCGCGTGGATACGCAAAATCGCCAGCGGCGTGCGCAGTTCATGGGCAGCATCGGCGATAAAGCGGCGTTCGCGCTCGAGCAGGTCGTCCATCTGCACCAACAACCGATTAAGCGCGGTTTGCATCGGCTCCAGATCAGTCGGCAGCGGCTTGAGGTGCAGCGGCTGCAAGGTGTCGGTACTGCGCCCGCGAATTGACATCACCATGGCGCGCAACGGTTTGAGACCCCAGCCGATGGTCAGCCAGATCAATACCGTCAGCAGCGGCACGCCGATCAGGGTGGGCCAGAGGGTGTGGCGCACGATGCGTTCGATCAGGTCCTGGCGAATGTCGTCGCGCTCGCCCACCCAGATCAGCAAGCCCTGCTGCGGGTCGGCGAGGAGGAAGGCGCACCAGTCGTTGCCGTTATCCATGATGTCGTGGGCGCCGAGGGTAGTCGGCGGCGCAGCCAGCACGGGCGCCTCGGCGGAGCGCACGAGGAGTTGACCGTCGGTGCGCCATACCTGGAAGGTCAGGCGGGTTTCATACGGGTGGGCGACGCCGTCTTCGCCGACGCGGCTCATGGCGTGGTCGAAGGCTTGATACAACCTGTCCCAATCCGCTTCGCCAGGGTCGCGCTGGCGCAGTACGCCTTGCAGCAGGCGCGCGCTTTGGGCGAGTTGGGCGTCATAGACTTCTTCGATTTCATGGTGGCTGTCGCGCAGCACCAGCCAGCTGATCAGCGCGTCGCCGAGCAAAATAAACACCAGCACCGGAATGAGGATGCGCGCGCGAACGGAGGTCACGGGTTGAGCGCCAGTACATAGCCGACGCCGCGCACGGTGCGGATCAGCTCGGTGGATAACTTTTTGCGCAGGTTATGGATCAGCACTTCCAGGGTGTTGCTCTCTACCCGGTCCTGCCAGCCATACAGCGCGCGGGACAGGCGCTCGCGGGTCACGACTTTGCCGGGGCGCACCATCAGTTGGTGCAGCAGCTGGTATTCCATTGGGGTGACGATGATGTCTTGATCCTGATAACGCACTTGCTGGGTAGCCGGGTCGAGGCTGACGCCGGCGTGCTCCAGCATCGGCTGCGCGCGGCCCTGGCTGCGGCGCAACAGGGCGCGCACGCGGGCTTTGAGTTCGTCGACGTCGAAGGGCTTGATCAGGTAGTCGTCGGCGCCAGCGTCCAGGCCGGCGATACGTTCAGCGGTGCCGTCGCGGGCGGTGAGGATCAGCACCGGCAAGTCGTATTGCCCGGCACGCAGTTGCTGCAACAGGTCGAGGCCATCGAGGCGCGGCAGGCCGAGGTCGAGCAGGAGCAAATCGAAGCTTTCGGTGCGCAGTGCGTGCAAGGCGCTGAGGCCATCCTGCAGCCAATCCAGGGTGTAGCCTTCTGCGCCCAATGCCACGCGAATGCCCTGGCCGAGGGCACGATCATCTTCGACTAGGAGTAGGCGCATTGCGGAATCTCTGTAGGAAACGGCGGAATGATGCCGGTTCTGCAGCGGCCCCTTCGGGGAAAGATGTTACGGCGCGTTGCCAACTAAGGTTGCGCTAAGGTTGGTTTTGCACTGTGAAATCTCCCACATCTGCTGAGAGCTTTTCCATGCGCAAAATTCTCCTGCTGTCCCTGATTATCGCCAGCCCCATGGCCCTCGCCGGCCCGCAGTGCACCACCGCCGAACGCTCGCAGTGGCAAGACGAAAAAGCCTTCCAGGACACGCTCAAGGCGCAAGGGTACGAGATCAGCAAGTTCAAGGTCACCGACGGCAACTGCTACGAGATCTACGGCTTCGACAAAGACAAACGCAAGGTCGAGATCTACCACGACCCGGTCACCGGCAAAGCCGTGAAGACTGAGATCAAGGGCTGATGCCAAGCGAATCCCTGCGCCTGTGGGACCCTCTGGTAAGGCTGTTTCATCTGTCTATCGCCGGGGTCTTCGTCGCCAACTACTTCTTTAACGAAGCGGGCGACGACTGGCATGTGTGGCTGGGCTACTACGCCATGGCCTGGTTGCTGGTGCGACTGGTGTGGGGGTTCGTAGGACCGCGCAGTGCACGTTGGTCAGATTTCTGGCCATCGCCTGCGCGACTCAGTGCCCATGTGCGTCGGGTGTTGGACGGGCGAGGGCTGCACCGCCTCGGTCATTCGCCCATCGGCGCGCTGGTGATGCTGTTGATGTTGTCGGCGCTGCTGATCCTCGGTATCAGCGGTTTCCTGATGCAGGAAGTCGACGCGTTATGGGGTGCCGACTGGCCGCTGCAAGTCCACGAAACCGCCGCCAATGTGCTGCTGGGTCTGGTCTGCGTGCATGTGCTGGCCGCCGTGTATGAAAGTCTCCAGGTGAAGGACAACCTGCCGTTATCCATGCTCACCGGTCGCAGGAAGCGCCTGCCGGATGAGCGTGCGCAGTAATCCTTTTCCCAACAGGTTCTCTATGCGCTCCGCCTTACTGATCTGCAGCCTGCTCGCGGTGTTTTTCGCCGCCTGGCAAAGCCATCCGCCGCACATGCTGGCGCCGTTTGCCCAGGCGAGCCCGAATACCTCCAAGGTCGCGATGGCGCCGCAATACACCAGCCGCTTTGTGTCCTCGCAACTCACCGACTTTGTGCACGCCTCCTCCGTCACCGCCCTGCCCGGCGGCGACTTGATGGCCGTGTGGTTTGCCGGCAGCCGCGAAGGCGCCGCCGATGTGCAGGTACGCACCGCAAGGTTTGATGCGCGCAGCGGCGAATGGGGCGCCGAGCAGGTGCTGGCCACGCGCGAAAGTACCCGCGACGGCACGCAGCGCTACATTCGCAAACTGGGTAACCCAGTGATTGCGCTGGGGCCGGATAAACGCCTGTGGATGTTTTATGTGTCGGTGTCGGTCGGCGGCTGGGCCACCAGCGCGATCAACGTGATGGTCTCCACTGACCTGGGCGCAAACTGGTCGGCGCCGCGGCAATTGGTGACCTCACCGTTCTTTAATATCAGCACGCTGGTGCGCGCCGCGCCGGTGTTTCACGCCGACGGTTCGATTGGCTTGCCGGTGTATCACGAGTTCATGGGCAAGTTTGCCGAGTACCTGTACTTGAGCCCCGACGGCGCGGTGATCGACAAATTCCGCATCAGCCGTGGCAAGCACTCCCTGCAGCCGACCATCGTGGCGCAGGACGGCCAGCGCGCCGTGGCGATGTTGCGCTACGCCGGCGAAACCCATCACCGCGTGCTCGCCAGCCGCACCATCGATGCCGGGCAAACCTGGAGTGAGCCGTACCCGCTGGCGCCGGCCAACCCCAATTCCTCCCTGGCGGCAGTGGCTACTGAGGATGACGGTTTGCTGGTGGCCCTCAACGACCTGCAAGACGGTCGCTTCAAGCTCAGCCTCTACGGGACCAACGCCCAGTTCAGCCAATGGCGCACGGTGGTGGAACTGGACCAGTCGCCCGACCCGCTCGGCCAGCCGTTCTCCCACGAGGCCTATAAAGAAATCATCGGCGAGGGCTTTCGCGCCTCCAGCGGCGCCAAGCGTCTTCCACTGGAACAACGCTTTCTGAGCAACCTGGATTACCGCGTGTGCAAACCGCGCGGCTGCGATTTCGAGTACGAGTACCCGTATTTCAGCCGCAGCCCGGACGGCATGTACCACGTGGTGTACTCGTGGAATAACACCTTTATCAAACATGTCAGCTTCAACGAAGCCTGGCTGGCGGAGCATTTGTGATGGTTTCTGTGTGGCAGGCCCATTTGAGTTTTGTGCTGCTGGGGTTTGTGCTCTTAAGCCTGTTTCGCTTTACCGCGCCGTGGCGGCCGTGGTTGCTGCCGATGCTGGTGGCGCTGAGTTTTATCCCGGTGAATGAACTGCCGTTGGCGGCGTACGTGCGCAGCTTTACCGATGACCTGGCGATCAGCACCTTGGTGTTGCTGGCGGGGGTGACGCTGTGCCGATTGGGCGTGGTGCAGCCGGTTAATCGCCCACATCAAGTGCAACTGCTGGTGCTGTTTGGCACGCTGAGCCTGCTGCTGTATCCGGCCACGATGGGCCTGACGTATTACGACCCTTACCGCTGGGGCTTCAACCCGCGGCCGATGATTGTGCTGGTGGGCGCGGCGGCCTTACTGCTGCTCTGGCTGCGCAACACGTTGACGGTGTGGATGCTGGCAGTGGGCACCCTGGCCTTCGCGCTGCGGCTCAAGGCGTCGGAGAACTATTGGGATTACCTGATCGATCCGCTCCTGGCGAGCTACTGCGTAGTCGCCGGGTTAATGCAACTCAAACTGTGGGAGCGGGCTTGGTCACGAATGCGGCGTGTCAGATAACAACGCTGGCACTGATAAGCCGCCTTCGCGGGCAAGCCCGCTCCCACATTGGAGTGGCGTCGGTTTGGAGGTTGGGAAGGGTCAGTGATGGCGATCCGCTCCCGGGGCTACTGCGTAGTCGCCGGGTTAATGCAACTCAAACTGTGGGAGCGGGCTTGCCCGCGAAGGCGGCATGTCAGGCAACAACGCTGGCACTGAACCACCGCTTTCGCGGGCAAGCCCGCTCCCACATTGGAGTGGCGTCGGTTTGGAGGTTGGGAGGGGTCAGTGATGGCGATCCGCTCCCGGCGGGCTACTGCATAGTCACTGGTTAGCGCAATCCAAACTGTGGGAGCTGGCTTGCCTGCGAAAGCGGCGTGTCAGGCAACAACGCTGGCACTGATAAACCGCCTTCGCGGGCAAGCCCGCTCCCACATTGGAGCGGCGTCGTTTTGGAGGTTGGGAGGGGTCAGTGATGGCGATCCGCTCCCGGCGGGCTACTGCGTAGTCGCCGGGTTAATGCAACTCAAACTGTGGGAGCGGGCTTGCCCGCGAAGGGTCGCCGGGTTAATGCAACTCAAACTGTGGGAGCGGGCTTGCCCGCGAAGGCGGCGTGTCAGGCGACAACGCTGGCAATGAACCACCGCTTTCGCGGGCAAGCCTGTTCCCTCATTTGCTGTGTGGTGTTTGTGAGATTGAGTAGAGGTCAATGATGGGTGTGTTGCAATCACGCCGCCTGCGCTACGGCGTGGGCGCGATCGGGTTGGTGTTTGCGTTGCTGGCGGCTTTGCGGCTGGTGTTTTTGATCAGCTTTTCCGGTCTGGATTTAAACACCCCGGCGCTGGCGGAAACCCTGGGCATCGGCCTGCGTTTCGACCTGCGCCTGGCCGTGTTGATCATGTTGCCACTGGCCGTGCTGGCCTGGCTCCCACGCTGGAACCTCACCACCCTGCCCACCCTGCGCTGGCTGGCGCGCGGCTATCTGGTCGTGGCCCTGGCCGTGGTCGGCCTGGTGTACATCATCGACTTCGGCCACTACGCCTACCTCGGCGTGCGCATCAACGCGACCGTGTTGCGCTACCTGCAAGACGCACAGATTTCGCAACAGATGGTGTGGGAAACCTACCCGGTGCTGTGGATAACCGCTTGCTGGCTGGCCGCCGTGGCGCTGTGGGTATGGGCGTTGGTGTGCCTGGAGCGATTGACCCTGGATCGCGAACCCACAGTCATCGGTAAATGGGCCGTGGCTTCCGTGGCCGTCGTCGGCGTTGTCGCCGTGCTGCTGGCCCTGCTCGGCCGCGTGGCCAACCTCAACCTGGAAAACCCGGTGCCGCTGCGCTGGAGCGATGCGTTTTTTTCCGGCAACAGCCAGGTTGCCGCCGTGGGCCTGAACCCGGTGCTGTTTTTATACGACACGCTCAAGGTCGGCCAAGCGCAATTCGATGAAGCCACAGTGCGCAAGCATTACCCGCAAATAGCCGAGTATCTGGGCGTTGACCAGCCCGATTCCCAACAAATGAATTTCACCCGCGAACAAGGTGTGCAACCTTATCGTCTGCAAGGCGAACGCCCGCCCAATGTGATTTTCGTGATGCTTGAATCCCTCGGCACCAGCGCCGTCGGTGCCTACGGCAACCCGCTGAACCCCACGCCGAACCTGGACACGTTGGCTACGCAAAGCTGGTTCTTCAAACACTTCTACGTGCCCGTCACCGGCACCGCCAAAACCGTGTGGGCGAGCATCACCGGCGTGCCCGATGTGACGCGCCAGGAGACCGCCACGCGCAACCCGCTGATCACGCGGCAGCACACGCTGATCAACGCGTTCGAGGGCTACCAGAAGTTCTACATGATCAACGGCAACGCTGGCTGGGCGAATATCAATGCGTTGATCCGCCAGAGCATCGATGACGTGCAGCTGTTTGATGAAAGCTACTGGCGCTCACCGCGGGTGGACGTGTGGGGCATCTCTGACCTGGACCTGTTCAAGGAGGGCGACCAACTGCTGCGCGCCGTGCCCAAGGACAGGCCGTTCTTCGCTTACGTGCAAACCTCCGGCAACCATCGCCCGTACACCATTCCCAAGCAGAACGACGGCTTCCAGGTCCGTGACGTGACCCTGGAGCAGGCTCAGGCCGCTGGCTCGCGCAGCGTCGAGCAGTATAACGCAGTGCGTTTGCTGGACTTCAACATCGGCCGCCTGATGGACATCGCCAAGGCCGGCGGCTGGTACGACAACAGCATTTTTGTGTTCTTCGGCGACCACAACACCCGCATCAGCCAGATCCCGCACATGCCGCCGGCCTTCGAGCAACTGGGTCTGGAAAGCAACAATGTGCCGTTGCTGATCCACGCGCCGGGCCTGCAACCACGGGTGATTGAAGAGGCGGTGGGCCTTGCGGATTTGTTGCCGACAGTGGCCGGCATGGCAGGCGTCCCCTTTCGCACTGGCGCGATGGGCCGCGACATCCAGCAGCCGGCACCGGAAGGCGAACGTGTGGTGCCACTGGTGTTGCACGAGGGCACGTTCCCGATTATCGGCGGCGTGACCCAGGACTTCCTGTTGCAAATGCAACACGACGGCAGTTCACCAACCCTGCATGACCTGGCGTCGCCAACACCTCGCGAAGACGTGGCCGAGCAGCACCCCGAAGAGTTTCAGCGCCTGCAGGGCCTGACGCGCGGGCTGCATGAAAGTGCGCGGTTGATGCTGTTCAGGAACGTGCGCGAGTGATCATTTGGGCTGGAAGGTTTCGAGGTAGGCCAGGATGTTTTCAATCTTTTCCGGGTCGCTGATGCCCCAGAAAATCATGCGCGTGCCGCTGACCACCTTCTTCGGTGCCTCGATATAGGCGGCGAGTTTGTCGCGGGTCCAGACCACGCCGGAGTTTTTCATCGCGTCGGAGTACTGGTAGTCCGTGGTGGTGCCGGCAGGGCGGCCGATGATGCCGTTAAGCTGCGGGCCGAAGCCGCCGCGCGCGCCTTCGCCGATGCTGTGGCAGCCGCCGCAGGTCTTGCTGAAAAGCTTGCCGCCCGCTTCGGCATCGCCTGCCGCTAAAGCCGGGGCGGTGGTGAGAATCAGGGCGAGGGTCAATAAAGCGTGCTTCATGAAGGCTCCACATCAGGCAACGGTGAGGCGATTATGCCTGCAAGCGCACTGTGCCGCTGCGGGCAACGCCTTGCTACCCGCTCTAAACCGACCATCCATCGCCCGGAATATATCCAATCGAACCTATTCACGCCCGCCCCACTCCACCTTACTGAACCCTGATGGTGGAGTAAGGATCATGGCTCAGCCATCGATTTTAGTGCTGGAAGACGACGAGATCATTCGCTCGTTAATGGTGGATGTACTGGAGGATTTCGGGGCGCACGTCACGTCATTTCCTTCGGCGGATGAAGGGATGATTTACCTGGAGCGCGGCGACGACCCCGTGGATCTGATTGTCAGTGATATCCAGATGCCCGGTTTGCTCAATGGTTATGACTTGAGCAAGGTGGTAGCGCATCGCTGGCCGTCTGTGCCCGTGGTGCTGACCTCCGGCAATACCAAGCTGGCGGCGCAGTTGGGCGGTTCCGTGCGTTTTTTACCCAAGCCGTGGAGCGCCGAACACCTGGTTGAGTGCGTACAAACGGCGCTGAGCCAACAGGGTATGTCCCTGCACTGATATCGTCGCGATATCACAAAAGCGAACTTGAGGTGCTTTTCCGTGGTCATTAATCACACAAGGAGTGACTTTTCTGATCCGCCGGTCAGCCTTTTCGCCTAGTGCGCACAGGTGATGGCAATGAGTTGTGTAGAATCGTCGCCCATTTACAGCGTCATTCATGGCCGGAAGGCCCACAGTTCGAGCTCATTGAATGCATTCACAGGCCCCTGACGTCAGTGCGCCCTCATTGCTGGAAGCGTTACGTTCAGGCACCGCCCTGCTGCATGTAGCGCTGGAAAAACGCTTGCCGTTTTTCTCCGAGCGTCTGGATGCCGAGTGGTACCAGCGCTTGCTTCAGGCGTACTACGGTTTTTATGAGCCAATGGAATCGGCGCTGTATGACAGTGGTTTGATCCCCGATGGATTCGATACGTCATTGCGCGTGAAAACGCCTACACTCCTGCACGATCTTTACGCCCTTGGCCTGACTGACGACGCCATCAGTGCCCTGCCGCGTTGCACCAGCCTGCCACTGTTCGATACCGCCGCCGCCTGCCTCGGTGCCCTCTATGTACTGGAAGGCGCGACCCTGGGTGGCCAATTGCTGCGCCGGGAAATGGCCCAGCGCCTGGGCATCGACGCCGAACACGGCGGCGCGTTTCTCAATGTGTACGGCGCCGAGACCGGTCGACGCTGGAAAGACTTTCTCGATTACCTGAGCCGCCAACCCCTCGATGCGCACGCCAAACAGCGCGCAGTGCAGGCAGCTTGTTCGACATTCAGCGGCTTCGAGCATTGGCTCGTCAGCCAGGAGGTACTGCTATGAAACCCGAAGATTTTGAAGAGCTGCTTGCCAACTGTGCCGACGAACCCATCCGCACCCCCGGCGCGATACAGCCCCATGGTGTGCTGCTGACGTTGTCAGAGCCGGACCTGCACATCATTCAGGTCAGCGCCAACGTCGGCAGCCTGTTCGGTCACACGCCCGAGTCGCTGCTGGGTCAGCCGCTGCACAGGTTGATCGGCGCCGAACATGCCCAAGCCGTGCAGGCCATGGCTGAACACAACACGTTTTTCGATGCGCCAGCGCTGCATGTCACCTTCAATGGCGCGCAATTCGAAGGCCTGCTGCACCGCCATCAAGCGGTGCTGGTGCTGGAATTCGAACCGCGCCTGGAAGATTTCAAACCGCGAGCCCTGAATGGTCGCACTAGCGATCTGGGCAAGATGCTGCAACGCCTGCAGGCAGCGAAAACCCTGCAAGCGCTGTACGAAATCAGCGTGAATGAAATCCAGGCCATGACCGGCTACGACCGAGTGCTGATCTACCGCTTCGAAGAGGAAGGCCATGGCCAGGTGATCGCCGAAGCCTCGGCGCCGTCCATGGAGCTGTTCAACGGGCTGTTCTTTCCGGCGTCCGATATCCCCGAGCAAGCTCGCGAGCTGTACCGCACCAACTGGCTGCGCATCATCCCGAATGCCGCTTATGAACCCGTGCCGTTGCTGCCCAAGCTGCGCCCGGACACCGGCCAACCGCTGGACCTGAGCTTTGCGACCCTGCGCAGCGTGTCGCCGATTCACTGCCAGTACATGCAGAACATGGGCGTGCTGTCGTCCATGAGCATCTCCTTGATGGCAGGCGACAAGCTCTGGGGCCTGATCAGTTGCGGTAACCGCGAGCCACTGCTGGTGCCCAATGACCTGCGCCTGGCCTGCCAAACCATCGGACAGGTGCTGTCGTTGCAGATCAGCGCCATGGAAGCCCTGGACCTGAGCCGCCAACGCGACGAAAAGGTCGAGGCCCTGGCCCTGCTTGATCGCGCGATGAAAGCATCCGAACAAAACGTGTTCGACGGCCTGGCCCAGCAGCCGCAAGTCCTGATGGACCTGACGCTGTCGGGCGGCGTGGCAATCATTGAGGACAAACAGTTGCACCGTTACGGCAACTGCCCGCAGCCCGAGCAGATTCGCGCGCTGCACGCATGGCTGCAAGCCAGCGGCGAACCGGTGTTTTCCAGCCACAACCTGACCTCGGTGTATCCGCCGGCCGCCGAGTTTCAGCACGTGGCCAGTGGCGTGTTGGCCATGAGCCTGCCAAAGCCTGTGGATAACGGCGTGCTGTGGTTTCGCCCGGAAGTGAAAGAGAACATCAACTGGAGCGGCAACCCGGACAAGCCGTTGAATCTGGAAGAGTCAGACGCCGGCTTGCGCCTTCGCCCTCGGACCTCGTTTGAAATCTGGAAAGTGGAAATGGCCGGCATCTCCACCAAATGGAGCCATGGCGACCGTTTTGCTGCCAACGACCTGCGCCGTTCAGCCCTGGAAAATGACCTCGCCCGCCAAGTGTTGCGCGAACAGCAAGCCGTACGCGCGCGTGATGACCTGGTGGCCGTGGTGTCCCACGACCTGCGTAACCCGATGACCGTTATCTCGATGCTCTGCGGCATGATGCAAAAGGCGTTCAGCTCCGAAGGCCCGCACACCTCGCGACGTATTTCTTCGGCGATCGACACCATGCAACAGGCCGCAGGGCGCATGAACGTGCTGCTGGAAGACTTGCTCGACACCTCGAAAATCGAGGCGGGCCGTTATGTGGTCAAGCCGGTGGTGCTGGACGTCAGCCAGATGTTTGAAGAAGCCTATGCCCTGCTCGCGCCGCTGGCGATGGAGAAAGGCATTGAACTGTCGTTCAATGCGGAACCGGGGTTGCAGATCAACGGGGACCCTGAGCGTCTGTTCCAGGTGTTGTCGAACCTGATCGGCAACGCCATCAAGTTCACCCCGCGCCAGGGAAACATCGGCGTGAGCGCCATGAGCAACGACGAAGAGATCGTGTTTTCGGTGCGCGATTCCGGTGAAGGCATTGCGCCTGAACAGTTACCGCATGTGTTTGATCGCTACTGGACCCAGACCGAAAACAACCCGACCGGCAGCGGGTTGGGGCTGTACATCACTCAGGGCATCGTCCAGGCCCATGGCGGGCAAATCGACGCGCACAGTGAAGTCGGCCGGGGCAGCGAGTTTCGCTTTACGGTGCCCAAGGGGATCGAGGGGTCACACCCCTGACAGCGGAAAGTGGACTTGATGTGGCGAGCGGGCGTGCTCTCCACATCAGGCCGGCTGGTTAAACCCGCAACATACCACCCTGGCCGCGACGGGTTGGTGGCCGGTAGCCTTGTCATGTTTTGACTCAACGCGTGTATAGCCGCGCCAGCCAAGGCTTTGTAAGTTCTGTGCGCGTTCACAACGCGACAACACTTCCCTGGCCTTACCGAGCACACCCAATGGATTTTTTTCTCAGCGCCAACTTGAACTACATCAACACCATCCAGCTGATCAACGCCGCGCCGCCCCCACAACCGCCGAAGCCAAGCCTCGATCAGGCGTCGGCCATAGGCCTGAGCGGCGCAAATACCCCAGACAAGAACAACCGCTCCGGCAACCTGGAAAGCCTGGGCAAGGGCAATCTGCTCTAGCCTGTGAAAGGCGGGGCAAGCCATCCCGCCCCGCCATCCCTTAACAAAACACTGACATCCGCTGGGTTAACCTGCCGGCCTTTCCTGCACAGAGTCCTTATCCCTATGCTTGAAGCAGGCACACTGCCCGCCGTTCTTGCCGGGCCGCTGTTACGGCGGCTGGAGCCTCGCCGCCTGGTGTTGTGGCTGGTGGCAAGCCGTGAACTGTCGCCGACCTTGAGGCTGCACGTTGCCGAACAGAGCCGGGATATCCGCCTGGATCAGGGCCAGTGCCAAGTCGTGCCGGTGGGGCGCCACGCCTTCATCCACCTGATCGACGTGGCGCTGGACGACGCCCTGCCGTTGGACGTGCTCATCGGCTATGACCTGCTGATCGACAACCTGGGCATCGCCGAATGGGCGCCGCACCTGCTGTATGCCGACGCCCGGCAGCCGAACTTCGTACTGCACAGCCGTATCCACCAGTTGGTGCACGGTTCCTGCCGCAAACCGCACCACCGAGCCGACGACGGCTTGCTGTGCGTCGACCGCCTGCTGGCCGAGGCACACACGCCGACCGAACGCCCGGCGTTGCTGATGATGAGCGGTGACCAGATCTACGCCGACGATGTCGCCGGCCCGATGCTGCGCGCGATTCATGCGCTGATCGCGCGACTGGAACTGTTTGACGAATACCTGGAAGGTGCGGTGGTGACTGACAGCGCCAGCCTCTACGGGCATCGCGCCAGCTATTACCATCGCGCCGAACTGCTCCCGGCGCTGGACAGCAACGAGACCCTGCGCGAGCGGTTTTTTGGTGGCGTAAAGAAGCCGATTTTCACCAGCAGCACGGCCGACAATCACCTGGTGAGCTTTGCCGAGGTGATCGCGATGTACCTGCTGGCCTGGTCGCCCACGCCCTGGCAGTTGATCACACCACACCCCCCGCAACTGAGCGTCGAGAAACAGCAGCGTTATGTCCGCGAGCAGGTGCCTATTGATCAGTTCCGACAAGGGTTGCCGGGCGCCGCACGGGTCTTGGCTCATCTGTCGACGCTGATGATCTTCGACGATCACGACATCACCGACGACTGGAACCTCAGTGCCCAATGGGAAGAAACCGCCTACGGCCACCCGTTCTCCAGGCGCATTATCGGCAATGCCCTGCTCGCCTACCTGCTGTGCCAGGGTTGGGGCAACCAGCCGGATGTGTTCGCTGAGCTGCTGAGCCAAACCCAGGCACTGGCCACCCAGGTTAAAGGCAACCACCTGGACGCCGGCCTGCAAGATGACCTGCTGGCGGCGCTGCTGAAATTCCAGCACTGGCATTACGTACTGCCCACCACACCGGCCCTGGTGGTGCTCGACACCCGTACCCGCCGCTGGCGCAGCGAGTTCACCCTCAAGCAGCCCTCTGGCCTGCTGGATTGGGAAGCCTTGAGTGAGCTGCAACAGGAACTGCTGGACCACCCCTGCGCCATCATCGTCTCGCCCGCGCCGGTCTTTGGCGTCAAGCTGATCGAAACCGTGCAGAAGGTGTTCAGTTGGTGTGGCTACCCGCTGCTGGTAGACGCCGAAAACTGGATGGCCCATCGCGGCGCCGCCCAGGTAATCCTCAACATCTTCCGCCACTCGCGCACGCCGGGTAACTACGTGATCCTCTCGGGCGACGTGCATTACTCGTTCGTCTACCAAGTGCTGATCCGCCACCGCAACGGCGGGCCGAGCATCTGGCAGATCACCAGCAGCGGCATCAAGAACGAGTTCCCCCCACGCCTGCTGGAATGGTTCGACCGCCTGAACCGCTGGCTCTATTCACCGCGCTCACCGCTCAACTGGTTCACGCGCCGCCGTACCATGCAGGTAGTGCCCCATATTCCGGAACATGCCGAAGCGGGCGAACGGCTGTGGAATTCGGCAGGCATTGGCCAAGTGTTTTTCAACGACCACGGCCAACCGGAGGCGATTTACCAGCACAACGCCGATGGAAAGCCTCGGACGAGGATGCTGGCGCCGGAGTAAGTTTTCTTACACATGCAAAACCAAGCTCGCACTCACTCTGCGGAAAATTCATAACTAACTGTTTTTGCTGTAATTTTCTGCAAAGCTTCGACATCCATCGCTCACAAAAAAACTGCCAGGCTCTGACCGCTCTTCGCGAAAAGCTTCATCAATCGCCGATTGCCGTATGAACCTATTTTGGTGCACTCTTGTGAACGGCTTACCTCTCATGTTGAGCGTCGCGTTTTTCCGAACGCAGGCTGGCAACGAGCCCGTGCGTGAATGGCTGCTGGAACTGCCAAGGGAGTCACGCAGACTCATAGGCATTGACATCAAAGCAGTCCAGATTGGATGGCCGCTGGGAATGCCGCTGGTTCGAAAGCTGGAGCACAGCCTTTGGGAAATACGAAGTGACCTCAATGAGAACATTGCACGGGTCATTTTTACGTTAGTTGACCGCGAAATTGTGTTGCTGCACGGCTTTATCAAAAAGAGCCAGAAAACGACGTCAGTGGACCTGAACACCGCGAGGCGTCGTAAAAGCAAGCTTTGAGGGACCACCATGAATAAACATATCGGCTCCAACTTCGATGATTTTCTAAGTGACGATGGGCTCATAGAAGAAGTGTCCGCTGCCGCATTGAAGCGTGTTATCGCCTGGCAGTTGGCGCAAGCAATGAAGGCGCAGAAAGTCAGCAAGAAAGCGCTGGCAGAACGTATGCACACCAGCCGCACTGCTGTGGATCGGGCGCTGGATCAAAACGATGCAGGCATGACTCTGGCAACCCTGGCAAGTGCCGCAAGAGCTTTGGGCCAGCGGGTAGAAGTGCGGCTTTTACCGAACGCCAATACATGACCGGTGATGACGTGAAAACCGGTCCACCTAAATCCAGCATAGGTGGCTCATAGCCATACATCTAAAGCAGTACACCCGCCCTATTCAAACCGCGCAAGTCCCGATGTACAGTAGCGCCAGCCACGGAGTATCGGCGTCAACGAAGACTGGCCTTACAAACCAGCACACGCAGGGAAGCGCAAAGATGGGCGATAACTCCGGCAATAAACCGCTGCGCAATGACTTTTCCGAACTCAACGCCGACATGTTGCACGCCGTCATGGAACTGGTCAGCGACGGCATCTGGGACTGGAACGCCAATACCGGCTTCGTCTACCGCAACCCCGGTTGGTACGAGATGCTGGGTTACCCCCGCCACTCCCTGGAAAACACTGTGTTCACCTGGGAGAACGTGATCCACGCCGAGGATTACCCGCGCGTGATGGCCGTGTTTGATGACTACATCAACCAGCGCGCCCCCCATTACCAGGCCGAGTACCGCTGCCGAAAAGAAGACGGCAGCTACCTGTGGATCGAAGACCGGGGCTACGTCATTGCACGTAACCCTGACGGCTCGGTAGCCCGCATGGTCGGCG
This sequence comes from Pseudomonas sp. RGB, assembly GCF_007713445.1. Lineage (NCBI taxonomy): Bacteria > Pseudomonadati > Pseudomonadota > Gammaproteobacteria > Pseudomonadales > Pseudomonadaceae > Pseudomonas > Pseudomonas sp. RGB. The sequence continues at coordinate 109,186 of NZ_VMSH01000010.1, forward strand.
CCCACCGCGATATTCACACCCGCAAGAACTCCATCGAACAGCTGCAAAAGCGTAACCAATCGCTGGAGGCTCTGGTGGCCGAACGCACCCGTGAATTGTCTCGGGTCAATCAGCAACTGCAATTGCAGCTGGATGAGAACCGCTCCCTGGCCGAACAGGACGCCCTGACGCGTATCGCCAACCGTTATCGCCTGGAAAAAGTACTGCTGGAGGAGTGTGAGCGTGCCGAGCGCTTCCGCGTGCCACTGGCATTGGTGGCCATGGATATCGATGACTTCAAGCCGATCAATGACCAACACGGCCACGGCGTCGGCGACAAGACCCTGATTCGGGTGGTGGAAAACCTGGAAGCCTGTGTGCGTCCCGGTGATTTGCTCGCGCGCTGGGGCGGTGACGAATTTATGGTGGTGCTGCCCAAAAGCACCCTCGATTCGGCCAGGCAACTGGCCGAAAGCGTGCGGCAGAAGATCACCGAAATACCCGCCGTGGGTGATTTCAAAGTGACCCTGAGCCTGGGTGTGGTCGAACGTCGTATGGGTGAGGACCCTGCCGCCTTGATGGCACGCGCCGATCAAGCGCTGTATCGGTCCAAGGCGGCGGGAAAGGACGTGGTGTCGGAGTAAATACGGCGACCCCACTGGTTTGGCGTGATCAGCGCACTGGCGGCGCGTACTGGATGCCGCCGTTGCTCCACAAGGCATTGAGCCCACGCTTGATCTTCAACACGCTGCCCTGGCCGATATTGCGCTCGAACACTTCGTCATAGTTGCCCACTTGCTTGACGATCTGCACCACCCAGTCCTTGCGCAGTTTCAAGTCTTTGCCGTAATCGCCGTCGGCACCCAGCAGCCGCGCTACGTCGGGGTTCTTGCTGGATTTGGCCTGCGCTTCGACGTTCTGCGAGGTGATGCCCATTTCCTCGGCATTGAGCATGGCGAACAGCGTCCATTTGACGATGCTGAACCACTCGTCATCACCCTTGCGCACCAGCGGCCCGAGTGGCTCCTTGGAGATCACTTGCGGCAGCACCACAAACTCATCCGGGTGAGCCATCTTGATGCGCTGCGCGTACAAGCCCGACTGGTCAGTGGTCAGCACATCGCAGCGCCCGGCTTCGAGGCCCTTGGCGCTTTCGTCGGCGGTATCGAAGGTGATTGGCGTGTACTTCATGCCGTTGGTGCGAAAGTAATCCGAGACATTGAGTTCGGTGGTCGTGCCGGCCTGGATGCAGATGGTTGCGCCGTCGAGTTGCTTGGCGCCGGTCACCCCCAGCTTGTTGTTGACCAGAAAGCCGATGCCGTCGTAATAGGTGACGCCGGTGAACACCAGGCCCATGCCCGAATCACGCGAACTGGTCCAGGTGGTGTTGCGTGAGATCAGGTCGATTTCGCCGGACTGCAGCGCGGTAAAACGCTCTTTGGCCGTCAACTGGCTGAACTTCACTTTTGAGGCGTCGCCGAACACCGCCGCGGCGACGGCGTGACACACGTCTACATCGATGCCGGTCATTTTGCCGGTGGCGTCCGGCACGCCGAAGCCCGGCAAACCGTCACTGACGCCGCACTGGATAAAGCCTTTTTTCTGGATTGCGTCGAGGGTCACGCCGGCGTGGGCACTGCCCGCCAGGCCCACGACCGCAGCAGCGGTGAGGGCGGCCAAGGTGGTCTTGAGGTTGTTCATGCGAGGCACTCCCTGTCGATCTTTATTATTCGGCGCCGCACAGCCCGCGCCGGTTTATAGTGTGGCCGCGCAGTATCGACGGCTTTACGCCCCTGTCACAAACGACCTTTAGGCAAAGGCTCCTTCCGATTTGGAATGAACTGCATGATCTCTAAACGCTTGACCCCTTCGATGACCGCTCTGCAGTGCTTCGAAGCCGCCGCCCGCCACCTGAGTTTCACCCGCGCCGCCCAAGAGCTGCACCTGACCCAAAGTGCCGTGAGCAAGCAGGTCGCGCAGCTCGAAGAGATGCTCTGCCACAACCTGTTCGAGCGCGTGCGCCAGCGTCTCTACCTGTCGCCAGCGGGCTCGCTGTACCTCGCCGAGGTCCACAAGATTTTGACTCAGGTGGACATTTCCAGCCGGTACATCCTCACCTACGGCGGCGAGACCGAAGTGCTGCGCATCGCCACCCAGCCGACCTTCGGCGACCGCTGGCTGGTGCCCAAGCTCAAGGATTTTGCGGCCAGACATCCGAACATCCACCTGGATGTGCGCAACGAGCTGGAGCCCTTCGACGTGTTGCAGGCCAAGGCCGATATTGCGTTTTTCTTCGGCCAGGGCTCCTGGCCGGGGGCGACGTGCATCGAGCTGTTTCACGAGGCCGTGGTGCCGGTCTGTGCGCCGGGGTTTGTCGCCGAGGGCAGCGATGCCTCCTCGCGCCACACCTTGCTGCAATGCACGTCACGCCCGCAAGCCTGGCATGAGTGGTTTCTGGAACAAGGCCTGCATTCGCAGAACAGCTATCACGGGCCGCGTTTCGACACGTTCTACATGTGCATTCGCGCGGCGCAGTCGGGCTACGGCGTGGCGTTGGTGCCGCAGTACCTGGTGGCCGAAGAGTTGGCCAATGGCAGCCTGATGACGCCTTGGGATTACACGATGCCCAGCGCCGGCGCGCACTTTATCGCGCACGCCGAACACGCCGGCGAGATCCCCAAGGTAAAAGCATTCTTGAACTGGATGGTGGACTACTTAAAAGCACATCCCGACTTTTAATAATGACCCGGCGACTTTATTTCGTTTGCGGCAAGGCCGGGCGCGCGGCTTAGATAAAAAGACGCCCGCCATTGCCGAGTCCGAGATTCATGAGCCGCGAAACCATCAGCCAGTCGATTTCTATCGTTCACCCCATCAGCCTCAGCCACGGCAAAAACGCCGAGGTCTGGGACACCACGGGCAAGCGCTACATCGATTTTGTCGGCGGCATCGGCGTGCTCAACCTCGGGCATTGCCACCCCGGCGTGGTCGAGGCGATTCGGGAGCAGGCCACCAAACTGACCCACTACGCGTTCAACGCCGCACCTCACGCGCCCTACATCGAACTGATGGACCGTCTTACCGCGTTTATGCCGGTGGATTACCCGGTGAGCGGCATGCTCACCAACAGCGGTGCGGAAGCGGCGGAAAACGCATTGAAGATTGTGCGCGGCGCCACCGGCCGCACGGCGGTGATCGCGTTCGACGGTGCCTTTCACGGCCGTACCCTGGCCACGCTCAACCTCAATGGCAAGGTAGCGCCCTACAAGCAAAAGGTCGGCGTATTGCCTGGGCCGGTGTACCACCTGCCCTACCCCAGCGCTGATAACGGCGTGAGTTGTGCCGAAGCACTCAAGGCCATGGACCGCCTGTTCAGCGTGGAAATCGACGTTGAGGACGTGGCCTGTTTCATCATCGAACCCGTGCAGGGCGAAGGCGGTTTCCTGGCCCTGGACGTCGAATTCGCCCAGGCCTTGCGACGTTTCTGTGATGAGAAAAACATCCTGCTGATTGCCGACGAAATCCAGTCCGGCTTCGGGCGCACCGGCCAGCGCTTCGCCTTCTCGCACCTTGGAATTGAACCGGACTTGATCCTGCTCGGCAAAAGCATCGCCGGCGGCGTGCCATTGGGCGCGGTGGTCGGGCGCAAAGCCTTGCTCGACACCTTGCCCAAAGGTGGCCTGGGCGGCACCTACTCCGGCAACCCGATTGCGTGCGCGGCCGCTTTGGCCACGCTGGACGCGATGACGGACGCACACCTGAAAACCTGGGGTTCACACCAGGCCGAAGCCATCGTCAGCCGTTATGAACAATGGCGTGCGCAAGGTGTGCCCTATCTGGGCCGCCTGACCGGCGTCGGTGCCATGCGCGGCATCGAGCTGGCCAATGCCGACGGCACGCCCGCGTCCAGGCAACTGACCCAACTGCTGAGCCTGGCGCGGGACGCGGGGCTGCTGCTGATGCCCAGCGGCAAGTCGCGACACATCATCCGCCTGCTGGCACCGCTGACCACCGAGCCTGCGGTGCTGGAGGAAGGCCTGGATATTCTCGAGGCCTGTCTCAAGCAGCTGACTTAGTAGCGCGCGTCGGCGGGCTTGCCGCCGTTGGGCCAGTCTTTGACCTTGTCCGGGAAATCCGGGCGCGGTTGGCCGGAGAAATACGCCGCAACGTTGTTCTTCGCGGTGAAGTACTACTTCAGCTACCAGCAGGTGGCGCATCCGCTGTTTTTGAGCACGCCAGCGATGCTGGTGGCGGTGGGCGGTGTGTCGGGATTTACCGTTGGTCTGTTCCGTGGACGCGCCCTGCGGCTGCAGCGGGCGCTGACGGCGTTGCGCCGCGACAAGGGCATTGTGCTGCCTTGACCTGATCACCCTCCCCGCTGAAAATGCGCGACGCTTTTTTGTCCCGTTTACTGAAGTAGTGAAATTTCAATGTCCGATTCTTACACCGAACACTCTACCGAAGAATCCGTAACAGCCCTGCAGTCCAAAGCTGAATACGAAAACGCCATCAATCTTTCACAGCATGTGCCTGCGGCCAAGATCATCAGCGAGATGGTGCTGGACGCATTCCACACTTCCAAAGAAAGCGACCAGATCCGTGAATTGCGCGTGGCCATCCGCCAGGCCCACGACGCCTTCGACGACGACAAGGCCTACGACCTGATGGGCCAGCTCAAGCAACTCAAGGACGCCGAGGCCGCCGACAACATCGCCCTGGAGGACCTCAGCAGCAAGTTCTCGATCAGCCGCATTCTGTCCAGTTTCAAGGACGATCCCGAGTTCCAGGAACTGGTCTATGGCCTGGCCCTGAAGGTGCTGAACCAGTCTCACCAGGCCATCAGCAACCCCAGCGCCGGCAAGAGCAAGGCAGCACGCGCGAAGAAGGAAGCCGAAGTGTTTGTGATCAGCAAGGATGGCATCAGCGTCACCCTGCCACTGCGTACACCTCGCTCCAAGCTGAACGTTGACCGTGAGGCGCTGGAGTTCCTGGGCTTTACGTTCGTGGGTGAAGGCAACGAGGCGGAACTGGAAACTGAAACCTTTGTGGACAACAGCGGCGTAGAGCAGCCGGTCACGCGCAAAAGCATCGTGACCGCGCTGCAACAACAAAGCGCCTTTGACGGTTACGCCATCACTGCGCAATAAGTGCGCGCAGGGTCACCAGGGCCTGCTCAACCTGGGCCTGGGTGACATGCCGGCCCACCGAGGCGCGCACGAAATGCGTCGCGCCGAGGTCCTTCAACAGCAGCGGTGTATGAGCGGCAGTGCCCGCCCACAGGTTGAGCCCCAGCTCGCGGGCCTGGCTGACAAACGCCTTGGCCGACAGGTTGTGCGGCACGAACGAGACAATCCCGGTCTGCTGGAACTGATCGCACAGCAGCGTCAACTGCGGCAGGCGCCGTAGCTCCTGCGCCAGCAGCGTGTAGGGCTCGGTGCTCACCTTTGCTGCGACCTGCGTGTATTCACTCAACGCGGTGTGCAACCCCACCAACGCTGAAAAGCTTTTTTCTGCAATTTCCAGCACCCGAGCCCCGGACACCTCGATCCGGTTGACCTGGCCATCCGTGCTGGCCGCGTGCAAGTCAGCGAAATTCAACGACAACTGGCTGAGCAGGCGTGGCGACACGTAGGCGATCCCACTGCCGCGTGGCCCACAGAGAAACTTGCGGCCCGCGCCGGTCAGCAAATCACAATGGATATCCCGCACGTCCAGCGGCAGCTGCCCCAGCGACTGGCACGCATCCACCACATACAGCGTGTTCGTCTCTTTAAGCAGCGCGCCCAGGGCTTCCACCGGGTTGATCACGCCGCAGCACGACGGCAAGTGCGACACGCTGACCAGGAACACATCGTCGTCCAGATGACGTCGCACCCATTCCAGGTCCAGCGGGCTGGTGGCGGTGGTCGGGATCACTTCAACGCGAATATCGCGCGACAGCTTGAGGTAGTTGAAAAAGATCAGGTTCGCGGCGTACTCCGAGGTCGACACCCACACGCGCTTGCCACGGGGAAATTTCAGTTTGCCGAGGATGCTGGTCCAGGCTTCGGTGGCACTGCTGAAAAAACCGATGTCCGCAGGCTGTGCATTCAAGAGCCCGGCTGCCGCCCGATACAGGTCGACGTTGAGCAACTCGTCGTAGGCCAGTTCGGTCTCATAACTGCCCATCTGGGCTTCGATGGCCGTGAAGCGCTGGATCGCGTTCAGGGTGGCCGATGACATCAGGCCGGCACCGGCAGTGTTCAAATGCACGATATTCATTTCACGCTTCCTTGTTCCACAAAAGTGTCGAGCTTTTCATCACGCCCACCGCCACCGCGAACAGCAGCAATACGGTGCCGGCCAGCAGCCACGGCGAAGGCAAGGACGGCTGGGACACCAACATGAACGCCAGCGACGGGGTGATCATGACCCCGATGTTGACGCCCGCCGAGTAGTAACCGAGGTTGCGGTCCACGGTATGGCGACTGGAAATACTGCTGACGTAGTGGGTGATGCCGGGAAACACGATCATTTCGCCCAGGCTCCAGAGCACAGTGGCCACCAGCAGCAACGCGCCGATGTGACTGAACCCCATCAGGAAAAACCCCACGCCGGCCACCAGGAAACCGGCCACCAACGAGCGGCTGCTCGACAGGTGCGACATGCGTTGGTTGATCGGCACCTCGAACAGAATCACCAACAATGCATTGATAAAGAAAATGATGCCGACGTAGTAAGCCGGCAACTCGGTGTAATTGATGATGTAGGCCGACAGGAACGTCGGCGGCAACGCGTAGGCGATGTGCACCGGCAATGCCGCCAACAGGATCACCAGCAACCGCGACCGCTCATGCGGCGCGCGCTCCGGCAACCCATTGCCCTTGCCGGCGAGCGTGGTCACCGGCGCCACCGGAACCGCGCGTCCAAACCGCAGGCAAGCGACGAACGAGACCAACGACAACGCCGCGTTGAGGTAGAACACCGCGTCGGCGTTGCTGAGGAAAATCAGACTGCCCAACAGTGGCCCGATGGCCATGCCGATGTTGATGGCCAGTCGGTTGCAGGAGAACGCCACTTTGCGCGTCTCACTGCTGCTGTGGGTGACGGTTTCGGAGAACGTCGCCGGCGTGAACGCCTCATAACAGGCGCCCCACAGAAACGACAACACAAACAGCGCGGCCGTGTTTTCCACTGAAGGAATGATCAGCAACAGCACGGCATTGAGCAGCAACGAACCGAGGATCACCCGGTTGGCGGAAAACCGCTTGATCACCGCGCCGATGATCAAGTCCACAAACAGCGCACCCGCGCCGTACACCCCGACCAGCAAGCCAGCCGTGCCCGCCGACACGGCGTGCTGATGAATCAGGTACGCCGCATAGAAAGGGAACGCCATGGTGCCCATGCGGAACACCAGGGTAATCAGGAACAGCGACTGCAACCGACCGTTGAGCCCGCGTAACGCGCGATAGGTGCCCATCATCAGCGGATCACGTAAACGTTGTCTTTGTACTGGCGGATCTGCTCATAGTCCTTGTCGATATCGCGCTGGTTTTCCGACACCAGGAACACGCGCAGCGGGCTGCTGAGCAGGTCCACGGTCTTTTTCATCAACTTGCCAGCCTTGTATTTGACACTCAGTTTATGCACCGAGGGCAATGCCTCGATCAGGTGGATGGCGGCGTCATTGAAGCCGGTGACCTCACCTTGCAAGGTGGTATCGGTATTGATCACACAGGCTTCCTTGAGCTTGTGGTAACGCTTGCCGGCATAACCGGCTTTGAACGCCTCACCGTCGCAGTACGCCAGGTAGGTGAGCTGCGCCTGGTTGCCGCCCAGGCTGATGTCATGGAACCTGGGTTCCATGTTGCCATTCAAGCGTGCGCCTACTTCCACCAGCGCAGGGCCGGCCTCGGTGAGGATCACTTCCGAGTGGGCTGGGCCGTTGTTGATTCCCAGCGCCTTGAGCACTTGCACGATGTAGTCCACCAGCACGTTGGCCTCGGCGCTGTCCGGAGCAATCAGCACGTCGCGGTCGTAGATGTTCTTGCCACCGCTGATCTCGCGCTTCACATAGCGCCAGATACCGCAGACATAGGTCTGCCCGTCACGGCTGACGGTGTCGACGATGTACTCCGGGCCCTTGAGGTAGGACTGACAAAGAATTTCGGTATTGGCCAGGCCGAAGATATCCAGGTTGGACACCACTTCCTCGCAAGCGCGTTTCACGTCGTCGACGTTGTGGCAGATCGACACGCCGTCGGTTGAGGCCGAGCTCAGCGGTTTGATTACGCAAGGGAACACTTGGCCGTCCTGCACCCAGGCCAGCAGCTCGGCAGGGTCGGCGGACTTGATCTGCCGCGCGGTCAGCAGGCCGGCGGCCGCCACTTTGCTGATCATCTCGAACTTGTCGCGACGTGCCCGGGAACCGGAACTGCCGTTGGAAGACGGCAGTTGCAGCTGTTCGCTCAAGTAGTCCGCGAACGGCACGCCGGGTTCCTGGCCGGCGATCACGGCAATCACGTTGAATTCACGCAGGCGACGCACGACGTCTTCGGGGTTGCCGTTGAAAATCAGGTTGTGCTCGAACTCCGAAAGGTTCGGCCCCAGCATGCTCGGCATCAGTTCCGGCGTGCTCTGCACATGGATCAGGCCGATGCCCGCCTCATGGAAGAACTGCGGCAGGAAGTTACCGCTCGAATAGACATCGACCAACGCGACGTACTGCTTCATGAGAATGTCCTTTTCAGTAGTGATTGGCGGTTTCGGAAGGCCGTGGCGAGGCCACGTCATCCAGCGCCAGAAAAATATTCTGTGGGAACTCGGCCACGCGGTGCAGCAGGTGCAGGTACCAGTTGGTGCCGTAGACCGCTGAAACACGCGTCTTGACCTGACCTTGGTCCTTGACCGCCTTGATCAGCTCGGGGCGCACGCCGTGCAGCATCTCCAGCTCGCCTCGGCTGGCAATCCCACTGGCGAGAATCTCCTTCACCAGCAACGGGTCTTGGGTGGCGAACGCGTAGTTCGTGCTGGCGCCGTTGATGCGGTCCAACAGCCCCAGGTAACGCTCGTTCAGTTGCGCACCGCGCGGCAAGGCAATAGCAGCAGGCTCAGCATAGACGCCCTTGACCAGACGCACTTTGCAGCCCGTTGCGAGGACTTCCCCCAGGTCATCGGGTGTACGGTTCAACTGCGCCTGCAGGGTGATACCCAAGTTGGCAAAACGTGCACTCAGGTGCATGAAGATATCCAGGATCGAGTCGGTCCACTGGGACCGCTCCATGCTGAGGATCACACCGACCTCCTTGTCGGCTGCATGGGCAAGGATCTTCGAGCAGTTCTCGATCGCCAGTTCACTGGAAATGATCGTGCCGACGTTGGACAGGTCAAAACCCAGCTGTGGTGGCTCGGCCAGCGTGGGGTGCAGCGCCATCAGGTCGATCAGCTTCAGGTATTCGTCGGTGGCCGTGGTCACCTCGGCCAGGGTGGTGGCCTCTTCACCAACGTATTCGACGCCGGTGCGATAGCCTTTGCCTTGCAGGGCGGCGAGCTTGTCGAGCATCTCCAGGCGGTCTTCGGAAATGATGTAGCGCAGGGCGGCCGGGCGCAGGAAGTCGCGCAGCGTGTCACTGGCCAGGAACAGGTCGCGGTACGTCTTGTTCGCCGCCAGTTTCTTCAGGGCCAGGGTCGCCAGCAGGCTGTTGTCGATGTCATTCATGGCGTTAAACCCCGTAGGCCTGGTTCAGCATCCGACGTGCGAAGCTCGAATCGTCGGTGTGGTTGGCAATCTTGTGAGCACGAAACTTGGCCGCGTAACTGAGCATGGTTTCCTTGTGGCGGCCATGGCGGTCACGGGTAAAGATCCCCGCCCACAGGTTGTCCCAACGCGCGTATTCCGGGTGCGACATCAGCAGCTCATGAGCCTTGCGCATGTTCCAGTGAGGAATGGCCGGGTGCAGGTGGTGCACGAGGTGGTAGTTGTCGTCATGGCGGCCGAAGAAGAAGTTCTCCAGGGCGTTACCCTTGCGATTGCGGGTGAGCAGCAGCTTCTCGGTCTCAGCAGCCGGCAATGGGTAATGCTCGGCCAACTCGATGATCCAGCCCACGGCCACGGCGGTGGTGAACAGCGGCACCAGCCAGAACAGCAACAGTTGCGCGACAACACCGAACCAGGCGGCGACGGCGAAGATCACCGCCCAGTAAGCCCACAGCATGATGCGTTCGTTGCGGATGGTTTTATCCGCACCCTGGGCTTTGACGCGGTCTTTGATGATGTACCGGATGTACTGCACGGTCCGGTAGCCGGACAGCGCCAGCAAAACGTTCTTGAGGAAGAACTCACGTTCACTTTGCTGGACGTCGTACAGGCCGCACTGCAGGTGGAAGGCGTAGTCAGGGTCTTTTTCCGGATCGCCCAGGTGCACGTGGTGATTCTTGATGTGCGACGTGCTGTAGGACTGATGCAGGTGGAAGATCAGGTAGCCTGAGAGAAACGTGCCGGAGACCCAATTGATCACGCGGTTCTTGGCCAGCATCTTGTGCGCTGACTCGTGCAGCACATTCGCCAGGGCGCGTTGCGTGGTGCCGATCAGAAACAGCGAAACCGGGTAGAACCAGTAGCTGATGCCCAAGGACAGGTAGATGGCAAAGGCAATGATTGCGTAATCCTTACCCAACGCGATGGCCCAGTGATAGTTATCTTTTTTGCACAGGTGCTTGAGCATTCCGAACGTTTCACGGGAAATGCCCGCGGCGTATTCGCCAGCAGGTTCTTTGTTTTTATCGACCAGCATAATCACTCCATAATTAAGCGGCACGCTGCAACACCCGTCTCATTGCTGGGCAAAGGAATTTTTTCAGGTGGTGCGGCTATTGTTTTTTTTGCCTGAGCTAGACTCATCGGCTGCAAAAAAAACTAAAGCACCGCTCGATGGCGAACAAGCTGCCCTTTTAGACAGGTAGGCTGCGACGAGGCGCACGCGTAGACTCGCCGCTGAAAAATCACCGGCGAGCGTAGCGTTTATGAGGAGGGAAGCCTGTAGATCAGGCCTTTTCGCGGATGTACCCCAGGTTCAGGGCCTTGCGAATCGCCGACTTGCCGTTGGTGACGTCCAGCTTGCTGAAGATATTCTTCATATGAAACTTGACGGTACGCGGGCTCATTGAGGTCAGGACGGCTATTTCGTTGTAGGTCTTGCCCAGGCTGGTCCAGGACAACACTTCGGTTTCTCGTGGGGTCAGTACCGTTTCCTGTATCGGCGCAGGTGCGACCGTGGTGCAGCTTTCGAGGGCCTCGTCGTAGACCGAGACCAGCAGCATCTGCAGCTCACTTTTGTTGGCCAACACCGTGTCGCGAAACTGTTGGTCTTCACCGAAGCTGCACAGGTTGAGGATCGAGTAAAAACCGCGGTTGCCATGCACGATAAAGCTCGCGCCCTCGCCCACCGGTGCACAGGGCCCAGGCACCGGCACCGCTTCTGCGGCAGGAGCGAGGATGTTTTCATCGCTCCAGAAAAAAGGTTTGACCCGCTCCTTGGACAAGGACAGCAGTTGGCCACGCTGGTAAAAATCGTCCGCCGAGTCGGAGCGGTCCAGCGCGTCGGGGTAATTGGTGATGATCTCTGCTTCATCCAGTGTCGGCCCACACTGATACACCTCGAAGTGCCCCAGGCCGCGCCGGGTCAGTTCGGCATCGAGCAATTGGCGCACATCGGCGGGCTGTATGGACATGGTGTTGCTGGATTGGCCATCGCTTCGCATGAATATCGTCCCTGATGAGTGACAACGTATGAGGCTAATGCTCTGACGGGAACGCTTCAATCCCGAAGCCTCTGGTCAGAGTCGACCCATACTGTAGGAAATATCTCTACACAAAGACAAGAATGAAACATGCCGTACAGACCTTGTCCAGTGCTTCCTGGGCCGAGCCGACCATCAGCACGCAATGGCCATTTGCGCTGCCGAGCGCCCAGGCTCAGGCCATCTGCGCCGCAAATACTTCGCGAAACCGCTGCATCTCCTGCTGACTGCCCACCGTCACCCGTACCCATTGCGGCCAGTCTTTCCAGACCCGCCCGATCAACACATTGTGTGCTGCGAGCTTTTCGATGACCTGCTGGGCCGGTTGCTTCACGTCGATCATGAAGCAGTTGCTGTGCGACGCGGTGCAGGCAAACCCCCGCGCCTTCAGCCACGCCACGGTCTCATCCCGCAACTGCGCGTTGAGCGCCTTGCGATGGGGCAGCAGCTTGACGTCTTCCAGGCTCGCCCGGGCGCCGAGCAAGGTGGAGGCGGCTGGCACGTTGTCGCCGCCAAACACCGCCAGCCGTGCCAGCAGCGCGGGGTGGCCAATCGCCAAGCCCAGGCGCGCGCCGGCCATGCCGTAGATTTTCGAGAAGGTGCGCAGCACCAGCAAATCGTCGTGGTCCTTGACCCAGCTCACGCAGCTCGGGGCATCAGAGAAGTCGATGTACGCCTCGTCCACCACCAGCACGCTGCCTTTGGGCTTGTTCGCCAGCGCCTGGCGGATCGCCTCGGTTGGCGTCAGGGTGCCGGTAGGGTTGTTGGGATTGCACAGGTACAGCATGCCCGCCTGCGGATCGGCAGCAAGCATGGCCGGCACGTCGTGCGCATGCTCGGCATTGAGGCTCACTTCGCGCACCGGCGCCTTCCACGACTCAGCGGCCTGGCGCGGTACTTCGTAGGACGGTGTGGCCATCACCAGCCCGCGTGTTTGGCTGGTAAACGCCAGCACGGCATAGCGCAGCGCGGCCATGGAGCCGGCAAACACGGCGACCTGTTCTTCGGCGATGCCCTGCTGCTGGGCAAACAGCCCAGCCAAGGCGTACATGTGGTCATAGGGATACCGCCCGGAGATGGCCACCCCACGCTGCATCGCCTCACGGGCAGCGCCTGAGGGGCCGTAGGGGCTTTCGTTGTAATTGAGCCGCACCTTGTCAGCGGGTGCCGGCGGCGGGCTGGCCACCGCCCAATCCAGGCGCCCCAGCACCGGCAAGGCCGCGCCAAAGGCGAGAAGTGACCGACGACTTACGCTGACCATGGAACTACTCCTTGTAGTCGTGTGTTGGATTCGCACAGCACGTACAGAGGAGTATGACGAGGCAGGTATGGGCTGATTTAGTTCAGCTGCAACTTCTGCTTGAGGCTGTGCATCACAGCGGCCTTGTTTTGCAGGTAGTCATTCAGGCCGCGAGCCCGCAAGTTGCATGCATCACAGTTACCGCAACCGCTGCCGAGGATGCCGTTGTAGCAGGTCAGGGTCTGGTGCTGAACCAGGTCCAACTGATTATGGTAATCCGCCAGGGCCCAGGTTTCGGCCTTGTTCAGCCACATCAGCGGGGTGTCCAGGCGCAGCGTGTACTCCATGCCCAGTTCAAGCGCCTTGTTCAGCGCTTTGACGAACTCATCGCGGCAATCGGGATAGCCTGAGAAGTCGGTTTCGCACACCCCGGTAATGACGGTCTGCGCCTTTACCTGATAGGCGTAGATCGACGCCAGGGTCAGAAACAGAATATTGCGACCCGGCACAAAAGTGCTGGGCAGGCTGTCGCCTGAACTGTTCACGGTCGGCACCGGGATGTTGTCGCGGGTCAGGCTGCTGATGGCCAACTCGTTGAGCAGGGACACGTCCATGACTTTATGAACGGTAGCGCCCAACTGCTTGGCGAGCTTCTGGGCGACCTCGATTTCTGCCACATGGCGCTGGCCATAGTCGAAGGTAATGCAGTGAACTTCGTCATACAGCGGCAGTGCCTGGATCAGACAGGTCGTCGAGTCCTGCCCGCCACTGAATACGATAACGGCTTTTTTACTCATCGGTTTGCTTCCTGCATTTGTAAAATTCGGGAATAGTTTAAAGGCCACTCCATAAAAAACCCCGCACTTCTTGCGAAGGCGGGGCTTTTTAATGCTCGATGACTCAGTGTGCGTAGGTCAGCAACAGCTCTTTCGGTACCTGGAAATCCAGGGACATCATCACGCTGAGCGCGGTGATGGTGAAGATCGAGAACACGAACAGCTTGCGCGCCCAGACGGTGTCATCCACCGCCTTGTAGCCGGTCCAGGCCATGTACAACCAGTACATGCCCATGGCGGCAGCGACGGCGAGGTAGCTCATGCCGGCATAGCCACTGAAGGTCAACATCAAGGTCGCCACGAGGAAGGCCAGGATGTAGAGCAGGATGTGTTTCTTGGCCACCTGAATGCCACGCTTGACCGGCAGAACCGGAATCGACGCAGCCAGGTAGTCATTGAAGCGGAAAATCGCGATGGCATAAGAGTGCGGCATCTGCCACAGGCTGAACATCACCAGCAGCACCAGCGCGGCCATGTCGAAGCTATTGGTCACAGCCACATAACCAATCACCGGCGGCATCGCCCCCGACAGACTGCCCACCAGCGTGCCGTGAACCGACTTGCGCTTGAGGTACAGGCTGTAAAGGCCGACGTAGATGACAAAGCCGATCACGGCAAACAGCGCCGCCAACGGGTTGGCCACCTTGTACAACAACACGACGCCGGCAACACCCAGGACGGTCGCGAACAGCAGTGCCAGTTTCAGGGAGATAAGGCCCTGGACCAGCACGCGGTTCTTGGTGCGTTCCATCTTGATATCGATGTCGCGGTCAATGCAGTTGTTGAATACACAACCGGAAGCTACCACCAGGGAGGTGCCGATCATTGCAGCCAGGAAGATGGCCAGATCGACATGTCCCTTGGAGGCCAGGAAGAAACCGCCTGCCACAGAAAGCACGTTACCGAAAATGATCCCCGGTTTGGTGATTTGGATAAAGTGCTTAAGCGACATCGGGTCTTACCTCACTTCGCCATCATGAACGTGTGGATGCTGAACATGATCCATATCGACAGACCAACCAGCAGCAGGATCACAAGGCCTGCGAACACAAATGCAATCACGTTATCGCGCTGCTCTTTGGAACGATCCAGGTGCAGGAAGTACACCAGGTGAACCAGAACCTGAATCACCGCGAAGGCCAGAACGATCATCAACGTGATGGACTTCGGCAGGGTCGGGTACATCACCAGACCAAACGGGATGAGCGTCAGGATTACCGACAGGATGAAGCCGATGGCGTACGACTTAACGCTGCCGTGGCTCGCATCATGGCTGTCATGGTCATGGGAGTGTGCATTAGCCATTACAGGGTCCCCATCAGGTAAACAACGGTGAAGACGCAGATCCAGACCACGTCCAGGAAGTGCCAGAACAGGCTCAGGCAGCTCAGGCGAGTCTTGTTGGTGTTGGTCAGGCCGTGTTTATTGACCTGATACATCATCACCGCCATCCACAGCAGGCCGGCAGATACGTGCAGACCGTGGGTGCCTACCAGCGTGAAGAACGCGGACAGGAAGCCGGAACGGTGCGGGCCGTAGCCTTCGGAGATCAGCAGGTGGAACTCGTTGATCTCCATGCCGATGAAGCCCAGGCCGAACAGGAAGGTCAGTGCCAACCAGCTCAGTACGCCTTTCTTGCTGCCCTTGTAGAAGGCCAGCATGGCGAAGCCGTAGGTGATCGAACTGAACAACAGCAAGGCGGTTTCGCCGAGCACGTAAGGCAGTTCGAAGATGTCGTGGCCCGACGGGCCACCCGCTACGTTGTTTACCAGTACCGCGTACACCGCGAAGATCGACGCAAACAAGATGCAGTCGGTCATCAGGTAGAGCCAGAAACCGAATACGGTCATTGGCCCCGAGTCGTGGTGATGGTCATCGTGCCCATGGTCATCGACATGGGCGTGTCCAGCATTGGTCACTAAGTTCGACATGGTTTAAGCCTGTTCCAACGAGGTTTCTACACGGTTGGCCGGGATTTTCTTCTCGGCTACCAGGCGAGCGTGTTGCTCGGCTTCGATGCGCTCGATCGTTTCGACCGGCACCATGTAGCCTTGATCATCACGGGCAGCGTGAATGATGAAGTAACCGATGGTGCCTGCCAGGCCCACGATTGCCAGCCACCAGATGTGCCAGATCATCGCGAAACCGAACACGGTCAACAGCGCGCCCATCACCACGCCAGTGGCGGTGTTGTTCGGCATGTGGATCGGCTCGTAATGCTTGGGTTGCTGGTACGCAGTACCGTCTTCCTTCGCTTCGGTGAACGCATCGATCGTGTTCGCAGTAGGAATCACAGCGAAGTTGTAGAACGGAGGTGGCGACGAGGTCGACCATTCCAGGGTGTGGCCATTCCATGGGTCGCCGGATTCGCAAGCATTCTGCTTACGGTCACGGATACTCACGTACAGCTGGATCAGCTGGCAGGCGATACCGGCAGCGATCATCAACGCACCGAACATGGCGACGTACAGGTACGGCACCCACTCAGGGTTGGTAGTGGCGTTCAGACGACGGGTCATGCCCATGAAGCCCAGTGCATAGAGCGGCATGAACGCGACGAAGAAGCCCGAGATCCAGAACCAGAATGCAGCTTTGCCCCAGCCTTCGTGCAGCTTGAAGCCGAACGCTTTCGGGAAGTAGAAGCTGAAACCAGCGATGTAACCGAATACAGCACCACCGATGATCACGTTGTGGAAGTGAGCGATCACGAACAGGCTGTTGTGCAGTACGAAGTCAGCACCCGGGATGGCCAGCAGTACGCCGGTCATGCCGCCGATTGCGAAGGTCACCATGAAGCCCAGGGTCCACAGAACCTGGCTGGTGATACGCAGACGACCGTGGTAGATGGTGAATAGCCAGTTGAATAGCTTCACCCCCGTCGGGATGGAAATCAGCATCGTCGCCAGGCCGAAGAAGGCGTTGACGCTGGCCCCCGAGCCCATGGTGAAGAAGTGGTGCAGCCACACCATGAAGCCCAGTACAGAGATCGCGCCCGATGCGTAAACCATCGAGTGGTGACCGAACAGGCGCTTGCCGGTAAAGGTCGAGATCACTTCAGAGAAGATACCGAACGCTGGCAGGATCAGGATGTACACCTCAGGGTGACCCCATGCCCAGAACAGGTTCACGTACATCATCGGATTGCCACCAAGTTCATTGGTGAAAATGTGGAAATCCAGGTAACGGTCAAGCGACAGCAGCGCCATGGTAGCGGCCAGGATCGGGAACGAAGCCACGATCAGGACGTTGGCCCAGGTGCAGGTCCAGGTGAAGATCGGCATGTCCATCAGTTTCATGCCAGGGGCGCGCATTTTCAGGACGGTGGCCAGGAAGTTGACCCCCGTCAGTGTCGTCCCGAGTCCTGATAACTGTAGCGCCCAGATGTAGTAGTCCACACCCACGCCCGGACTGTACTGAATGCCCGACAGCGGCGGATACGCAACCCAACCGGTCTTGGCGAACTCGCCGACGCCCAGGGACAGGTTGATCAGTACCACGCCGGAAACCAGCAGCCAGAAGCTCAAGGAGTTCAGGAACGGATAGGCAACGTCACGCGCACCGATCTGCAGCGGCAAGGCAAGGTTCATCAAGCCGGTGAAGAATGGCATCGCCATGAAGATGATCATGATCACACCGTGAGCGGTGAAGATCTGGTCATAGTGTTCAGGCGGCAGGTAGCCAGGCGAACCCTCGGTGGCCATGGCCAACTGGGTACGCATCATGATGGCGTCGGCAAAACCACGCAGCAGCATGACCATGGCAACGATGACGTACATGACACCGATTTTTTTGTGGTCGACAGAGGTCAACCACTCGGTCCACAGGTAGGTCCACTTCTTGAAATACGTGATTGCAGCAAACAGTGCCAGACCACCCAGCGCGATCATGGCGATGGTCACCATCACGATCGGCTCGTGGAACGGGACCGCATCCCAACTTAATTTACCAAACATCGTTTACTCCTCTGCCCCAGCAGTTGAATGCGAGCCCGTGTCAGAACCTTCAACCGCGGCCACTTCTTTCTTCTCGTGCTTGACCGGCTTGCCTGGTTTCATACCTTCGTACTTGTCGACGATTTTCTGAAACAGGTCCGGCGTGTACGCGGAGTACAGAGTGGCTGGGTTGTTCTGGCTTGGTTTGGCAAGAGCATCGTATTCAGCTTGATCAAGCTGTTTAGGTGCGGCCTTGACTTTGGCTACCCAGGCGTCGAAATCTTCCTGGCTCGTCGAGATCGCTTTGAATTTCATGCCGGTGAAGCCAGCGCCGCTATAGTTGGCGGAGATGCCTTCCATTTCAGCTTTCTGGTTGGCGATCAGGTGCAGCTTGGTCTGCATGCCTGCCATCGCGTAGAT
Source organism: Pseudomonas sp. RGB (assembly GCF_007713445.1). Classification (NCBI taxonomy): domain Bacteria; kingdom Pseudomonadati; phylum Pseudomonadota; class Gammaproteobacteria; order Pseudomonadales; family Pseudomonadaceae; genus Pseudomonas; species Pseudomonas sp. RGB. Next base: position 127,374 of record NZ_VMSH01000010.1, read on the forward strand.
CTGGCCGCCCAGAGCAGGGATGAAGAACGAGTTCATCACAGCGTCGGAGGTGATCTTGAAGTTCAGCGGAGTGTGCTCCGGGAACTGGATTTCGTTAACAGTGGCGATACCCAGGTCCGGGTAGATGAACAGCCACTTCCAGTCCAGCGCGACAACTTCGATGTTGATCGGCTTGACGTCGGATTCCAGCGGACGGTACGGGTCCAGTGCGTGGGTGGACTTGTAGGTCACATAACCCAGGGCAATGATGATGAGGATCGGCACCAGCCACACTGCGATTTCGATCTTGGTGGAGTGCGACCACTTCGGCGCGTAGGTAGCGCTGGTGTTCGACGCGCGGTATTTCCAGGCGAAGGCGAAGGTCATGATGATCACGGGGACCACGACCAGCAGCATCAGCAGGGTGGCGGTGATGATCAGGTTTCGTTCATCCAGACCGACCTGTCCTTTTGGGTCGAGCAAGGTCCACTTGCAGCCTCCCAGCATTAACAACATGCCAAGCAGCGGCAAAAAGCCTAGTAATCGGGGGTACCTGTTTTTACTCATCTCACGACCTCTAAAGCAGCTTGCGCAATGCAGTTGGGTTTTGATCGCCAACACTTCACCCTGCCAAGGGTTGGCATTTCTCTTCGATTGAATAAGAGCCTGCCCGGCACGCCATACATGGACGTTTCACGGACCTGCGGTGAGTTCTTATTCGATTTCGTGGCTAAAGGCCTTGTTACAGACCAATTCCATTTGGTGCGGATAGTTGAAAGGCTGCCGGAACCTGGGGTCGCACAGAGCCATCCATCTGCCCCTCGACCGCTCCAATGCTCAAATATTGAACAGCACCGGACATTCAGTGCGGGCGATTGTAGTTAGCTAGCGATGTATAAACCATGTCTTATAAAGAAATAATTTTTATCGATTCCAGCAACAATCCTTCACCAATCTTGCAAAGGTTCGGGATCTTATCGTGTTCGATTCTCAACAAAAACCACAAAAATTGCCGTGTTATTGTGTGAGGGCGCCCTTCCCTTACACCTTGTAAGGGCATGCAAAACGTATCCAAGTCCCCATAAAACAAGGCATTCGGACATCACCGAATGATGCGAACGGTGCGACGTTCGCGGCACCGCTCAATCGACGAACTGACAGCACATCTTGGCCTTTTTATGCAAATTTATGGGCCGGCGCGGTGCGTCAGAAACGTCCTGCGAAAGCGTCCGTGTGACAACATGTCGCACGCTGTGCGCACCTCAAGTTGCCCTTCGTCACGTCCCTTTCACAAAACCCTACATACAAAAACGCCCCGTCCTTCGATTAAGCAAGAACAGGGCGTTTCAGTGGGCCGGGTCAGGCCGTGCGTTGGCGATTGCGATAGATGCCCAGCGGAACCAGGATCACCGTCAGCACAAACGCTACCAGCGCCCACTGTGCCAGGGACAGGCCAAGGATCGGCGGGTATGGCGTGCTGCAAAAGCCATCAACCTGGAAGCCCAGGGGAAAGACTTTGGCCAGCGGCAAGTCATCGACAATCGGCTGCAGGACATCGATGCCACAGCTGACCGCAGGGAAAAACTGCGTGTACACGTGATGGCCGGCCGCAGCCACGCCGCCCAAGGCGCTGAGGACCACCAGCCCTTCAAAGAAGGTGACCGCGCCTTTGCGGCGCATGGCGGCACCGAGGAACGCGAACACCGCGATCAACAGCAAGGCGTAGCGCTGCAGGATGCACAGCGGGCATGGCGCCTCGCCCAGTACCACCTGCATGTACAACGCACCGCCAATCAGCGCCAGGCAGATGATGCCCAGCAACACCAGAAAGCGCCGCTCCCTGCCTAAACGCAATTCGTCACTCATCCCCGTTTCCCTTTGCCTGATTATGGTTGTGCCTGATGGCCGCAAGTTTACACACAGGGGATGGTTAAAACAGAGAGGGGTTAACGGCGGATTAATCGGGAGGAATGTTGCGGCCGTGCGGACGCCATCGCGGGCAAGCCCGGCTCCCACAGTGGATTGCCTTTCCATGTGGGAGCCGGGCTTGCCCGCGATGGTGCCGCTTCGGTGCGCCGGTTAAACCTTATTCCAGGGCCGCGGCCGGGCCGAAGAATTCATAGCGCGCCTGGTTCTCCGGCACACCGAGGGCTTTGAGGTGGCGCTTGATCGCTGCCATGAAGCCTTTAGGGCCGAGAAAGTAGGCGTCGAGGTCACGCTGCTCGGGCAACCACGCCGCCAGTTGCGCCTGGCTCAGCATCCCGACTTTGTCGGCCGCCGGGCTCACGCCATCGTCTTCTGCGTAGCAATAGAAGCGCTTGAGTTGCGGGTGCCTGGCCGCCAGGGCGTCGACCCAGTTACGGAAGGCATGCACGCCGCCGTTACGCGCGCAGTGGATAAAGTGCACCGGGCGCTCGGTGGCCAGGGCTGCTTCGAGCATCGGCAGCGTCGGTGTGATGCCCACCCCGCCGCTGATCAGCACCAGCGGTTTGTCGCTGGCGACCAGGGTGAATTCTCCCGATGGCGGGAACAGGTCGAGGGTCGCGCCGACGTGCATCTGGTCATGCAGGTAGTTGGAGACCCGCCCACCGGCCTCGCGCTTGACGCTGATGCGGTACAGCCCCGCATCGCTCAGGGCCGACAAGGAATAATTGCGGCGCACTTCTTCGCCATCGATCATCAGCTTCATGCCGATGTACTGGCCCGGCGCGGCCGCCAGGATCGGGCCGTTATCCACCGGGGCAAAATAGAACGAAATGATCTCGTTGCTCTCCTCCACGCGCTTGACCAACTGGAACGACCGCGCACCGCGCCAGCCGCCCGGGGCCTGGGCCTTTTCGTCGTAGATGGCGGCTTCGGCGCCAATCAGGATATCGGCCAGTTGGCCGTAGGCGGCGCCCCAGGCGCTCAGCACCTCGGGCGTGGCAATCTCGCTGCCCAGCACCTCGGAAATGGCCCGCAGCAGGCACGTCCCCACAATCGGGTAGTGCTCCGGCAGGATTTGCAGGGCCACATGCTTGTTGATGATCTTCGCGACCAGATCGCCCAGTTGGTCCAACTGGTCGATATGCCGCGCGTACATCAGCACGCCATTGGCCAAGGCGCGGGGCTGGTCGCCATTTACCTGATTGGCCTGGTTGAACAGCGGGCGAACGTCCGGGTACTCGCTGAGCATCAGGCGGTAGAAGTGCGTGATCAGCGCTTCGCCGCCGCTTTCCAGCAGGGGCACAGTGGATTTGACGATGGCACGGTCTTGGGTACTAAGCATGGCAGACTCCTGGGTCTTTTTACTGATTGCCCTTAGGTACTCAGTATTCGTGCCAATTTATAAACCGTTATTTTTCAATGAGTTAAATATAATGTAGTCAATATGACTTCCTACGTTTTATAGTCATAAGGACTACAAGGAGTCATTATGACTGCACAATCGCTGCTCACCACCCTGCTGCCTCTGGTTGCCGACTTGTCGCGCGACCTGCCTGAAGGCGAGCGCTACCGACGCCTGTTACAGGCCATGCGCGCGCTGCTGCCGTGCGATGCCGCCGCGCTGTTGCGCCTGGACGGTGAATGGCTGGTGCCGTTGGCGGTGGACGGTTTGAGCGCCGACACCCTCGGCCGACGCTTCAAGGTCAGCGAGCACCCACGCTTTGCGGTGCTGCTGAGCAGCCCCGGCCCTACCCGCTTTGACGCCGACAGCGAACTGCCGGACCCCTACGATGGTTTGGTCGATGGCCTGCACGGCCACCTGCAAGTGCACGACTGCATGGGTTGCCCGCTGTTTATCGACGACAAACCCTGGGGCCTGCTGACCCTTGATGCGCTGGACACCGAGCGCTTCGAGCGTGTCGAACTCGACGCCCTGCAAGCCTTCGCCAGCCTGGCAGCGGCCACCGTCAACGTCGCCGAACGTATCGAGCGCTTGGCCTTGCGCGCCGACGATGAGCATCAGCGCGCCGAGATCTACCGCCAAGCCAGCGGCCAGCAGCACAAGGAAATGATTGGCCAGAGCAAGGCCCACAAGCACCTGGTCGAGGAAATCAAGCTGGTGGGCGGCAGCGACCTGACCGTGTTGATTACCGGCGAAACCGGCGTCGGCAAGGAACTGGTCGCCCAGGCTCTCCACGCCGCGTCGCCGCGTGCAGACAAACCGCTGATCAGCCTCAACTGCGCCGCACTCCCGGAAACCCTGGTGGAAAGCGAGCTGTTCGGCCATGTGCGCGGCGCCTTTACCGGCGCGCTGAACGAGCGCCGCGGCAAATTCGAATTGGCCAATGGCGGCACGCTGTTTCTGGATGAAGTGGGCGAGTTGTCGCTGACCGTGCAGGCCAAGCTGTTGCGCGTGCTGCAAAGCGGCCAACTGCAGCGCCTGGGCTCGGACAAGGAGCATCAAGTGGACGTGCGCCTGATCGCCGCCACCAACCGCGACCTGGCCGAAGAGGTGCGCAACGGCCGCTACCGTGCCGACTTTTATCACCGCCTGAGCGTGTACCCGCTGCAAGTACCGGCGCTGCGTGAACGCGGCCGTGACGTGTTATTGCTGGCGGGCTTTTTCCTTGAGCAGAACCGTTCACGCATGGGCCTGGGCAGCCTGCGCCTGACCAGCGACGCGCAGGCGGCGCTGCTGGCTTATAACTGGCCGGGCAATGTGCGGGAGCTGGAACATTTGATCGGACGCAGCGCGCTAAAAGCCCTGGGAAACTGTCGCGAACGTCCGAAGATCCTGAGCCTGAGTGCCCAAGACCTGGACCTGCCCGACGTCAGCGCGCCGCCAGCAATCGAAGCTCCGGCCGATGTGGCCCCTGTTGTCACCGGCGACCTGCGCCAGGCCACCGAGCACTACCAGCGCCAAGTCATCAGCGCCTGCCTGGAGCGCCACCAGCACAACTGGGCCAGCGCCGCCCGCGAACTGGGCCTCGACCGCGCCAACCTCGGCCGCATGGCCAAACGTCTGGGTCTCAAATAGAACGATCACTCAGCCTGAATGTAGGAACAACTCGCTCCAATGTGGGAGCTGGCTTGCCTGCGATAGCGGTGTACCTGCCGGCTCATCCACTTACCGCCATCGCCGGCAAGCCAGCGCCCACATCAGATTTGCTTTGCCTTGAGCATCGGGTTCACAGGCTGGCTCGGTTTAACCTTACGAAACACCAACACATTCCCCAGCATCACCAGCACCAGCCCCATCAACGCCGGTGCCGTCCATTGATACCCCTCGGCAAACGCCGACACATTCAGCGCCACCACCGGAAACAGCACTGTGCAATACGCCGCCCGCTCCGGGCCCATTCGGCCCACCAACGTGAGGTAGGCGGTAAAACCAATCACCGACCCCGGAATCACCAGATACCACAGCGCCCCGACGTAACGCGCACTCCAATCCATGTCGAACGGTATCCCGCGCACCGCGCAATAGGTCGCCAGCATCACCGAACCGTAGGCCATGCCCCAGGCATTGGTGGTCAACGGCTTGAGCCCGGCCTTCTGCTGCAGGCTCGACAGCAAGTTGCCGGCCGAAAAACACATCGTCCCCAACAGCGCCAAGCCCAAGCCCAGCAACGTCTGCGGGCTGGCGGTGTGCCCGACCAGCTCTGGCCAGAACAGAAAACCCAGGCCGATCAATCCAAGCGCGCCGCCCATCAACACGTTGCGCGCCACTCGCTGACCGAAAAACAGCCGCGCATTGAGGGCATTCCACAGCGTGGCCGTGGAAAACACCACCGCGACCAGGCCGCTGGGAATCCATTGGCTGGCCGTCAGAAAGCACATGAAGTTGACGCAAAACAGGCACACGCCCTGGGCGAGGCAAATCAAGTGCCCGCGCCGGTTCATCACCTGCAACTTGCGGCTGAGCAGCAACAGCGCAAACAGCACCAGCGCGGCCAGGCCAAAGCGATAGACGATCGACACGGGAATCGCCACGACGCCCAATTGCCACTTGAGGGCGATCCAGGTGGTGCCCCAGATCAGCACGGTGAGTAAGTACAGGAAAAGGTTCATAGCGGGCTCCGTCGATTGAGCCACAGTGTTGCCCGCAGACCGGCTCGCGCTCTTGCACATTCTTGCGCTTTTGTCGGGCGGCGGGATCACAGCGCCCGCGCTGCGGAGTAGGATGCAAGGCGTCGGAGAGAACAACCATGCCAGAGCTGGAATCCCTGCAAGTCTTTCAAGCCCTAAACCGCTCGCCCAATGCACGCCTCGAAGCCTGCGCCGAGCTCGGTGACGGCTTGTCTGCGGCGTTGTGGAGCAACCATCACGACGCTCAGGACTACCAGGCGCCCACCCACCACACCTTGTCCTGCTACATCGGCGGCGGCACCGGCACCTTTCGCCGTGATCAGCCCGGCACCAAAGGTGGCCCCGACAAACTCTGTATCCTGCCGGCCGAGCATCAGTCAGCCTGGGTGATCAATGGTGAAATTCGCCTGGCCCATGTGTACTTCAGCCCGGAACAATTTGCCCTCGGCTGCGTCACCCTGCTGGACCGCGAACCGCGTGAATTGCAATTGCGCGAAAGCACCTTTCTGGAAGACGCCAGCCAGGCCCGGCGTTTTCACCAGTTGATCGCCCTCAACTGGCACGAGCCCGCCGAGCGTCTGCTGACCAGCAGCCTGGCCCATGAAATGCTCAGCCACACCTTGCTCAGCCAGGTTGGCGCGCGCGACGGTCTGCGTTTGAAAGGCGGATTGGCCGCGCATCAGCGCCGGCTGTTGGTGGATTACATCGACCATCACCTCGAAGACCCGATCAGCCTGGGGCAATTGGCCGGGATGTGCGCGCTGTCCGAATACCATTTCGCGCGGATGTTCCGCCAAAGCTTCGGCCTGCCGCCCCATCAATACCTGTTGGCGCGACGCTTGGCCCGCGCGCAAAGCCTGCTGCGTGCCGGGACGCTACCCCTGAGCGACATCGCCTGGATGTGCGGCTTCTCCAGCGCCAGCCACTTCACCCATCGCTTTCGCCAAGCCATGGACGCCACCCCCAGCGAATACCGCCAAGCCTTCCACGCCTAAACACAACCCCACCAGCCGCCCCACTCCCGTGGCGAGCGGGCTTGCCCCGCGTTGGGCTGCGCAGCAGCCCTAAAAACAACCGCCACGCTCCACCAGGAAAATCTCAATATCCTTACAGCGCCGCTGCGCAGCCCAACGCGGGACAAGCCCGCTCGCCACAAAAACATGAGACGCCACACCCAGCCAATACCGCCAAGCCCTCCACGCCTAAACACAACCCCTCCAGCACACCCACTCCCGTGGCGAGCGGGCTTGCCCCGCGTTGGGCTGCGCAGCAGCCCTAAAACCCACTCCCGTGGCGAGCGGGCTTGCCCCGCGTTGGGCTGCGCAGCAGCCCTAAAACAGCCACCGCCCTCCACCAGGAAAATCTCAATGTCCTTACAGGGCCGCTGCGCAGCCCAACGCGGGACAAGCCCGCTCGCCACAAAAACATGAGGCGCCACACCCAGCGAATACCGCCAAGCCTTCCACGCCTAAACACAGCCCCACCAGCCGCCCCACTCCCGTGGCGAGCGGGCTCGCCACGAAAGCATGAGACGTCATTCAAACGCTATGTAGACCCCGCTGCCTACGCCATCAAACCCAATGTCTTGGCTTTCGCCACCGCCTGGGTGCGCCGCTCGACGCCGAGCTTGCTGTGGATGCGCCGCGCGTGAGTCTTGACGGTGTGCAACGAGATAAACAGCCGGTCGGCGATTTCCAGGTTGGAGTTGCCCAGGGCGATCAACTCCAGCACTTGCAGCTCGCGCTGGCTCAGGGGGTTTTCCGCCACGCCGCTGGGCGCCGCCTGCGCCTCCAGGCCCAGTTCACTCAATAGCCCTGGCGAGCGCAACCGCAGTTCGCGAATCGCCTGCTGCACCTGGCAGCGCCCGGCCAGCGCCAGCCCTGCCTCCAGGGCCCGACGAGCCAACAGCGGATCGCTGAGCTGCCAGGCCACCTCGCCCAGCACCAGTTGCAACTCGGTCTCCAGGCACAGCATGCCGCGCTGCCGAGTGGTGTCGAGCAAATCATTGAGCCGTGCAATCGGCTGCTCGGCACAGCCCAGCTTCACTTCGGCCAGCACCAGCAAGTACTCCAGGCGCGGGATCAGTTCCAGCGTGGCCGGCGGCGCCTGCTTGGCACCGGGCCCGCGAAAGTGGCGCAGCACCCGGCGCACCGCTTCCAGCGTCAATTCGGCGCGGCCCTGCTGCAACCAGAAATGCCCGCTGACCAACAGCAGCACCGCGCGATACACCGTGTCCGGTACCTGGCGTTGCTGCATCAAGCGCTCGGCCTCACGCAACTGGATGAACGCCTGGGCGTAATCGCCTCGGTTCGCTGCCAGCAGCGCCAGGCCGAGAAACCCGTACAGCACGCGTTTGTCCTGGCTGTGCAGGCACATTTCCAACCCGGCCTCAAAGCACTCGGTGGCCAGCGCATCCTGCCCTTGACGCAACGCAAGATGCCCGCGCCGCAAGGCAATCCGTCCCACCAGCGGGCCGGCCTTGAGCCGCTGCCCCATCAGCATCGCCTGCACCTGCTCCAACAGGCTTTGTGCCCGATAGGGCGCGCCGCGTTGTTCCAGCAGTTGCGCGTGATCCAGCTCCAGTAATGCCTCCAGCACCAACGAACCCTGTGCACGCGCCAGGCACAGGGCTTCGCGGTTCAAGGCCTGGCCCACGTCCAGTTCACCGCGCAGCAGGGCTTGCTGGGTCAGGCCCGAAAGGCACATCAGGCGCGAGGTCCAGGCGCTGTCGGGCAAGGCTTGCAGCGCTTCGAGAAAATGCTCGCGGGAGCGCTGGGCATCGCCGCTCAAGTGCAACAGCCAGCCCCATTGCGCCTGCCAGCGGGCCAACAGATAACGCTGTTGCGCCGCCGTCGGTTGCGGGGCGAACCGCGCCAATTGATCGATACACAAGGCTGCCTGGTCGAAGCGTCCGGCAAACAGCAGCGCCGCCGTGACCAGCCCCACCAGTTGCGCCGAGCCGAGCATCAATTCATCGCCATGCTGCTCATGCAGACGCAACAGCAGCAAGGCGTTGTGCTGACGGAACAAGTCTTCAAAACTGAAATGCTGCAACAGGCTTACCGCCACTTCGTAGGCTTCGGCCAGCAGCGCCTGTTCAAAGGCGGCCTGCCAGTCCTGCTGCGCGGTGAACCATTGGCAGGCGCGCCGGTGCCAGGAGCGCTTGGCCGGCCAGGGCTCATCGCGGATCAGTTGCGCCAGTGGCGCAAAAATTTGCAGCCAATCGGTGGTGTCCTCCCACGGCTGGATAAACGCGCCCAGCGCTTGCAGGTCGCGCAGGTAGTGATCGCCGTCACCAAAGCCGAACAGGTGCTCACACAGGCCCGGGTTGAAGCGCGGCATATGCGCCAACACGCGCCAGGCCTCCGCCAGCTCGGCGGGCAAGGTGCCGAAGAGTTCGTGTTGCAGGTAGTCGAGCAAGGTTTTGTCCGGGTGCCCGTCACCGAGCAAGGCAATGCGCACGCCGGCGCACCAACCGCCGCTGAACTGCATCACGCTGTCGACGGTGTGCGTGGGCCCGAGCAATTGCTGGATTTCCGCCGGGTTGAACATCAACTCACTGCATTCCAGCAACTCATCGTCGAGCAGCAGACGCGGCCAGTTGCACAGCGGGCGCCGCCGGGCGCCCAGCCACCAAGTCAGCGCCGGGCTGGCGGCGCTCAGCAAACGGTCGAGCAAGGCGTCCAGTTCGGGGGCCGGCAGGCGGCAGAAATCGTCGAGAAATATCCACGCCGGGCTGTGCCAGCGGCTGAGGTCGAGCAATAAGGTGGCTTCGTCGACAAACGACAAACCGAGGTGTAGCGCCAACCGCGCGCAAAAATCATCGGGGCTGAGCACGGCGCCATTGAGCGCCAGCCAATACACCTGACACTCCGCCGGCGCCTGCAACGCACACTCGGCGAGCAACGCGCTCTTGCCACTGCCACCCGGCGCGCAGAGCAGCTTCACCCTGACCGGCGCCGCCAGCAAAGGCCCGGCCAGGCGCGGGCGCAACAGATGATGAGCGGACAGCCGTGGCATGAATCCAGGACGGTCCAGGCAGCGTGTCATGGCGGTCATTGCTGCATCCTGCTTTTTATTGTTATGCAACCTGGCGCCTACCCTAGTCCTGTGGTCGGCGGTTGTTGAAGAAGTATTCAGCGGGGTGATTGGTAGCCATGCACAAAACCCGGGATTCCACTCCACCATAAAGTGGAACCCGGTCAATGTGGGAGCTGGCTTGCCGGCTCCCACAGGGTGATCGCATTGCAATTGAAGATCAGCGCACGCCCTCAGACCTCAACGCTGCCGGGGTGTAATCGGCCGCCTTGGCCGCAAAGCCGAACACAAAGCTGCTCTTCTCCTCGTTTTTCATCCCCAGCGCGATGTAGCGCCCGGCGATGATGTCGTACAGCGTTTCCACGGTGTAGGCCGGCACCTGATGGTCGTAGTAGAACTGCGCGTGGCCCTCGGCTACCCGCCACAGTTGGCCACGGCCGTCGTAGTGATCAACCAGCGCGACCTGCCAGCTGTCTTCGTCGATGTACATGTGGCGTTTGGCGTAGATGTGCCGCTCGCTCGGCTTGACGGTGCCGATCACTTCCCACACGCGGTGCAGCTCATAACGGGTCAGGTCCTGGTTGATGTGCCCGGCCTTGATGATGTCGTCGTACTTGAGGGTCGGCGAATCGAGCTTGTAGCTGTTGTAGGGGATGTACACCTCTTTTTTGCCGACCAGCTTCCAGTCATAGCGATCCGGCGCGCCGGAGAACATGTCGAAGTTGTCGGTGGTGCGCAGGCCGTCGGAGGCGGTGCCCGGGCCGTCATAGGAGACTTGCGGCGCGCGGCGCACCCGGCGCTGGCCGGCGTTGTAGATCCAGGCCAGGCGCGGCTCTTTCACCTGATCAAGCGTCTCGTGCACCAGCAACACGTTGCCCGCCAGGCGTGCCGGGGCGGTGACCGATTGCTTGAAGAAGCTCAGCACGTTGGCCGCCTTGGCCGGGTCGATGTCCGGGATGGCTTGCGGCACTGCCACTTCTTCCTCGAAACGGATCGGCGTGTAGCTGCCGTTCGTTTGCGGGGTGGCCTGGGTGATGATGCGCTTGAGGTTGCCGCCGTGGTAACGGGTGATGTGGTTCCACAACACTTCCACGCCATTCTTCGGAATCGGGAACGCGTAATAGCGGTTGCCGGTGAAATTCTCCAGGCCATTGCCGTCGTTAATCGCATGCACGTTGAGCGCGCTGCGCTTGATCGACTCGTAGATCTCCGGTGGCAGGTTGACCGTGCGGTGGGTCGGGTACACCGGGATCTTGTAGGTTTCGGGGTAGCGCTTGAACATCGCCACCTGGCCGTCGGAAAGCTTGTCTTTGTACTTGTCGACCGTGGCGGCGGTGATCACGAACAGCGGTTTTTCATTGGCAAACGGGTCGGCCAGAAACCCCTTGCTGTCCACCGCGCCGGCATTTTTGGGGATGCCGCCGGTCCAGGCCGGGATCGAGCCGTCGGCGTTGCCGGCTTTTTCAGCGCCGACCGGCGTCAGGGTGGTGCCAAGCTTGGCGGCTTCTTCGGGCGACACCGCCGCCATGACGTGGGCGGCCAGCACACTCAGGGCCATCACTGCAAATATCTTACGCATAGGTTCTTGTCCTTCCTTAAACCAGATCAGAAGTTCACGCCGAAGCTGAGGGCGATAAAGTCGCGGTCGGTGAGGGTGTTGTAGTCGCCGCCGAAAAAGTCGGTGTAGCTCAGGCTCGCGGTGTAGGTGTTGCGGTAATCCGCGTCCACACCAACGCTGATCGCTTTGGCGCCTTCATTGAATATCCCGTTCGGCCCATAGCCGCTGACGTCATGGGACCAGGACAGGTTGGGCTTGAGGTTCACCCCGGCAAACACGTTGTTGTAATCCAGGATTGCGCGGGCGCGATAACCCCAGGAATTGGCGGTGACGAAGCCGTCGGTATCGCCGCCGAAACCATAGGCGCCATACACCGAGTCGCGGCCGTAGCGCAGTTTGGTTTTGGCCTCCAGACCGCCGACGTGCACGTAGGCCGCCTCGCCCACCAACGTCAGGCGTTCGGCGCCCAGCACCTGATCGAAGAACTGAGTCATGGTGCTTTGGATCTGGGTGATTTCCTTGCGACGGTAGCCTGAGTTATCCGAGCCGAACGAGCTGCGGATCGGCGAGGCGGTTTGGCCGGCAATCGGGTTGACCAGCGCCAGCGTCAGGTCGGTGGTGTTGAGCTGCACCGGCGCATTCGGGCGGTAGCTGATCTCGCCGGTCCACGCCGTGCCGGTGGGCAAGGTGGTGGAGAAACTGGCGCCGTACAGGCGAATGTCTTCCGGGTAGTCGAGGTAGTACTGACCACGACCGAGCATGGTGCTCTGGGCCAGGCCCGAGCCGCTGCCGGGCGCGATGGCGTTGGCGGTGGCCGCGATACGCCCGATGGTGGCCAGGTTGGTGTTGGCGGTAATGGTGCCCACGGTGGGCGTGCGGCTGTGGTAATTCATGAAGTACAGGCCGTACTCGGTGTCATCGCCGAGCCAGCGCAAGGCCGCACCGAACTGCCCGCCATCACGGGCTTCGCGGTCTTTGGCACGCTGCACCACCACGCCTTCGCGGGTGACTTGAAAGCCCTGGCCGAACGCGGCGGCCACCGGCTGCAGCGGCGCAATCGCCGGGCTGCCGACGGTGTAGTTGTTGTTGCAGCCGTGAGCAACCACGTCGTTGCCAAAGAAAGTGCCGCAGTTGTCCACCACGGTGTTTTCCCAGTTCAACTGGTAGAAACCTTCCACCGACAGCTGATTGGTGAGGCTCTGGGACGCGAACAGCATGTTCACCGGGATCAGGCCTTCCTTGATTTCGGCGCCGGGGCGACGAAAGGCCGACACGTCGATCGGGTTGATGCTGTTGATCGAGTTACCGATGAACGTACTTTCGCCCCAGCTGACGACTTGCTTGCCGACGCGCACGTTGCCGGGCAGGTCGCCAATCGAATAGTTGTGATAGACGAAGGCATCCAGCAGCTCATAGCCGGACGACCGCGCGCCTTCGTCGCGATGGTTATTGCTGATCTGCTTGAACTCGCGGTCTTCGTCCTGCAGTTCGAAGTCGTACCAGTACTTGCCGCGCACAAACACGCCGCTGTCGCCGTACTTGAGCTCCAGGTCGTGAATGCCTTTGAAGATCTTGGAGAAGGTTTCACCCTTCTTGAAGTTGAGCCGCCCGTCATCACCGGTGGAGGCCTGCCCCGTGCCGCCATTGGGAATGCCCACCAGCTTTTTGTCGGCATCGCGCATGCCCCAGCTGGCGCCGACCGACAGCGAAGAATCGAATTGCCCTTCGATCTCGCCAATGTTGAACGAAACAGCCTGTGCCTGGGCGCAGCAGCCCAGCGCAACCGCCGCGGCGAGCGCCTGTGGCGTGAAGATGGCGCGCATTGTTGTTTTTGTCATGCGTCTTCCCCGGTGAGTGACAGAAGGCCCCACCCTACTGCCGCCCGCGAGGAGCGATAAGCGCACCAAAGGGGTATTCGCAGTGTCGCTCGAAAGGATTAGCAGCCGCTCTGGCCGGGGTTTTGACCGGGCCATGACTGGGGTAGATAGCGCGTTATCAGGGGAATGGATGGCATGCGCAGCGACTGTTGCCAATTTTGTAACAGTCCTTGTCTCGAACCGCTATTACTCAATTTGTTACAACCGACTATTCTGACCTCGCTCTCAGGGCAAACGGCCCGCTCCCAACCTGGGGAGAACAGCTGAATTTCGACGGATTGGCTAATTTATTCAATCTGTTACCCGTGTTCACTGACGTTGATTTGTCGCTCCTTGATCCAACGTCTTACTTCGGCCGCTGCCTTTGCAGCGGCCTTTTTTATGCCTGAACAAAAACGGGGCGCCATCAGCGCCCCGCAGTATTGGATAGTGTTCCAGCAACGATCAGAGGCTGAATTTCTGCAAGTTGGCCATCATCTCCTTCAATGCCTCAATATTGTCCTTGGGGTGCGCGGCGCCTTCGAAGTCGCAGATCTGCGCCCAATGCGCGGCCACATCATCGGGTGAGAACCCGGCTTCGGGGTCAAACCCCACGCCCAGGCTGCGCTCCCAGCGGGTCTTGCCGATCCAGCCGCCACCCACTTCAAACAGGCCGGAGGTTTCCTGGCACGCTTCGCTGCCCAGGTACACCACCAACGGGCTGACCAGCTCCGGCTTGAGGCGGTCGAACACTTGCGGCGGGATCAGGCCTTCGGTCATGCGCGTGCCGCCCGTGGGGGCGATGGCATTGACCAGAATATTGTTCTTGCGCCCTTCCAGCGCCAGGGTGCGGGTCAAGCCGTACAAGCCCAGCTTGGCCATGCCGTAGTTGGATTGACCGAAGTTGCCATAGATGCCCGAAGTGGACGCGGTGAAAATCACCCGACCATAGCCTTGCTCACGCAAATGCGGCCAGGCGGCGCGGGTCACTTTGTAGGCACCTTCGACATGCACCCGATACACCAGGTCCCAGTCGCCGTCGTCCATTTTGTGGAACGTCTTGTCGCGCAGGATGCCGGCGTTGTTCACCACCACATCGATGCGGCCGAATGCATCGAGCGCGTGCTGCACGATTTTGTCACCGTCGGTGACGGAGTCATGGTTGGCTTCGGCAATGCCGCCTGCTTCGCGGATCTCGGCGACCACGCGATCGGCAGCCGAGGCGTTGGCGCCCTCGCCCTGGGTGGAACCGCCAAGGTCGTTGACCAGCACCTTGGCCCCGTGTCGGGCGAACAGCAGCGCATGCGCCCGGCCCAACCCGCCGCCGGCACCGGTGACGATCACGACCTTATCCTGGAACTGCACTGACTCACTCATACCGAACTCCGCTGGCGACAATGGGAATGGCATGAGTGTCAGGCACACAGCCTCTGGTCACAATAAAGTCGGCCGAGGCTGAATGGTGCTCGATAAGGCAGCGGGATGATTGTGCGGCCCAGGTTTTCGCAGGGCATCGCCTTCTCAGTGGCGAGCGGGCTTGCCCCGCGTTGGGTGGCGAAGCCGCCCCGATAAGGTTACTGCAGAGTGTCTGGCGTATCGCGGTGGCAGGTTTTAGGGCCGCTTCGCGCCCCAACGCGGGGCAAGCCCGCTCGCCACAACAGGTGGCTCAGGAATAGGCCACTCGTGGCGCGGGCTGGCCGAGGCGCTCGCGAAACGCCAGGTAATGCTTGAGCACCAGCACCGGCGCTTCTATCTGCGGGTAGTGGCCGATATTGGCCAGCAACACCGTGTCGGCGTGCGGCACCAACTGGTGATAACGCTCCACCATATGCACACCGGAGATCGGGTCGACTTCGCCGTCGATGACGCGCAACGGCACCTCGCCGCGCTGCAACGCGTCCACCCAGCGCTCCCGCAAGCGGCGGCGCTGGGGAATGTAGGCAATCAGTTTGTGCAGGATGCGCGTGCCGTCATTGCACTTGATCAGGCTCCAGAAATCATCCAGCGCGCTTTCACTGGGCCGCGTATTCGGGCCAAAAATCTGGCTGAAGCTGTTCGACAAGGCATTGCGCCCGAAGGCTCGGCCGATCATCCAGCCAAGCGGGCTGAGCAGCAGTTTTTGCACCAGCGCCGGGCGATGGGTTTCCGGGAACAGCCCGCCGTTTAGGAATACGCAACTGGCCATCTGAAAACGGCCTTCGTAATGACGGGCGAGTAACTCCTGGGCGACGCTGTCGCCGTAGTCATGGGCCAACACATGCACCGGTTGCTCTACGCGCAGGTGGTCGAGCAGCGCCTGCTGCAGGTCGGCCTGTTCCAACAGGCAATAGTCGTGATCCACCGGCTTGTCCGAATCGCCGAACCCCAGCATGTCGCAGGCAATCACCAGGTTGCGCTGGGCCAGTGGCTGCCACAGGTAGTGCCAGTCCCAACTCGCCGTGGGGAAGCCGTGAATCAACAGCAGGGGCTCGCCCTGCCCGGCCACCCAGTAACGGATCGTGCGACCACGGAAGACGAATTCCTGGGCGCGTTTGCGCCAGGCTCTGAGCGGGATTTCGGCGAGTGGCATCAGCTTTTATACCCGGGATCTTGCAGGTCCAATTTACGCAGCAGCGCCGGCCAGGCCAGCGCGCCGCCCATGCCCTGGGCGCTCTTGGTGACCGCTGCCACCATGGCCTTGGCCCCGGCAAGAATCTGCGGCTCAATGGCAATCAACTCAGCCGCGCCGTTTTGCGCCAGCACCTGGATATCGCAGGCGCGCTGGAAGGTAAACATCATCAGGAACGTGTCGGCGATGGTACCGCCGCAAGTCAGCAGGCCGTGGTTGTGCAGCATCAGGAAATTGCTTTGGCCCAGGTCCGCTTGCAAGCGCGCCTTTTCCTCATGGTTCAGCGCCACGCCTTCGTAGGCGTGATAGGCCAGGCTTGAGAGCACGAACAACGATTGCTGGCTGATCGGCAACACGCCCTGCTTCTGCGCCGAAACGGCAACACCGGCGGGCGTGTGGGTGTGTATCACGCATGCCACGTCGTGGCGCACTTCATGGATGGCGCTGTGGATGGTATAGCCCGCGGGGTTGATCTCGTAGGGGCTGTCCATCAGTTTGTTGCCGGCCTGGTCGACCTTGACCAGGCTCGACGCCGTGATCTCGTGAAACATCAGCCCGTAAGGGTTGATCAGGAAATCATCGGTGCCCGGCACCTTGGCCGAAATATGCGTGAAGATCAGGTCATCCCAGCCATGCAGCGCGACCAGGCGATAACAGGCGGCCAAGTCGACACGGGCTTGCCATTCGGCAGCGCTGACCTGGTCTTTGACATTCTGTGGCGATAGAACGGGGGCTAGGCTCACGGCAACGACCTCCTTGGCGCATTTTCTTATTGTTTTTTTGGGTGGAGGGCCAGTCTAGTCAGACGCCATCGCGCAAGTAGTCGCCTTCGCAGCCAGCTTGATGACCGAACGAGTCAGTAACAAGAATAGTTGAAGTCAGTGGGCGCCGCGTCAGAGAAGCGCCGCCAATAAAGGCACGGCGAACAGGTTGAGCAAGCCCGTCAACACCATCACCAGGCCCGCGACCGAGCCTTCTTCACCGCCCACTTCCCGCGCCCGGCTGACGCCCGCGCCATGGGCGCCCACACCAAACAACGCGCCACGCGCCAGGGGTGTGCGCAACGGTAACCACTTGAGCAGCACGCCGCCGAGCATGGCACCGAACACGCCGGTGAACATCACAAACACAGCGGTGAGTTCCGGTACACCGCCCAGGTCAGAGGAAACCGGCATGGCAAACGGCGTGGTGATCGAGCGCGGCAACAGCGACATCGTCACCGAGCTGTTCAATGCCAGCGCCTTGGCCAGTCCGAACGAGGTGCCGATGGAGGCCGCGCTGCCGGCGACCATGCCCAGCAGCAACGCCGACCAATGACGCGCCAGCAAGCGGCGTTGCTGCCAGATCGGCACCGCAAACGCCACGGTGACCGGGCCCAGCACCAGCATCAGCCAATGGGTGTCGGCGGCATATTCGGCGTAGGCGGTGTGCATCGGCGCGGCCACCGCCAGCAGCAGCGCCGGCACGAGAATCAAGGGTGACAGCACGTAGCGCCCGGTGCGGCGATAGATCCAGCGGCTGAAGATATAGGCGCCCAAGGTCAGGGCGAGCCAGAACACTGGCATCAACTCAAGCTTCACGGCGCATGCTCCAGCGGCAGACCATCTCTACGGTAAACGCCGTTACCAGCATCACCGACAGTGTGCTGAAACCGATCACCAGCAGGATGCGCCAGCCGTCGTTGCGCACCAGGCCGCCGTAATCAAGCAGGCTCATCAGCGCGGGGATAAAAAACAGCAGCATCTCTGCCATCAACACCCCGGCGCCCAGTTGCAGGGCGGCCGGCTTGACCAGACCGGTGGCAAATGTCGCCAGCAACAGGCCCAAGCCCACCACGCCACCCGGAATCGGCCACGCCAACCACACGGCAAGCTGGGTGCCCAGAAAATAGATAGCCAGCAGCACCACCAGCTCAATCAGCAGGCGGGCGATATGTTTGAAGCTGAAACGGTTCATAAGCGTTGATCCTCGCAGGCGCTCAGTTTAAAGACGGCCCTCCCATCCCCACAGCGAATTGTTAGACTGCCTGCTATTCCAAACTGGAATCAGAGTCATGGAATTCAAACAGCTGCGCAGTTTTGTCGAAGTGATCCACCGGGGCGGCTTTACCCAGGCCGGTAAAACCTTGCACATCAGCCAATCGGCCGTGAGCAAGCAGGTGGCACAGTTGGAGCAGAGCCTCGGTACGCCGTTGCTGGAGCGCACGGGCTCGCACATTCGCCTGACGGCCGCCGGCGAGGTGGTGTTGCAGCGCGCCGAGGCCATGTTGCGCCTGCAAACAGAGCTGCTCAGCGAGCTGGATGACATGCAGCAACTGGCCCGTGGCGAGCTGCGCCTGGGCTTGCCGTTGTTGGCGGGCGACACTCTGTTCGCCGGGCTGTTTGCCGAGTACCGCAGGCGTTACCCCAAGGTCACCATCCAATTGCTCGAAGGCGGCAGCCGCACGATCGAGCAGGCGATTCTCAGTGGTGAGCTGGACGTGGGTGGCACGCTGATGCCCAGTGATCCGGCCTTTGCCTGGCAACCCTTTTGCGACGAGCCGCTGGATGCTTTGCTGCCGATGGATCATCCACTGGCTGACAATGCCCAGGTGCGCCTGGAGGAACTGGCGGACACGCCCTTCCTGATGTACCAACGCAGTTTTGTGCTCAATGACCGACTGATGCAGGCCTGTCAGCAATTGGGCTTTACGCCGAAGGAGATCGGCCGCAGCGGCCAGGCGGATTTTCTCGTCGCTCTGGTCGCGGCCGGTCAGGGCGTGGTGCTGTTGCCCAGCGTGGTCGCCCGTGGGTTGGTGCGACCGGGCGTGGTGCGCCTGACACTCAAGGCGCCCGACTTTTTACGCTGGGACATTGCCTTTATCTGGCGTGAGGGCGCTTATTTGTCCAAAGCCGCCCAGGCCTGGCTGGCGCTGCTGCGCGAATTCCCGGTCAACCGCGCAGTGCAGTGACCAGCTCGGCCAGCCACGGCTCTGCATCGGCTTCCGGGGTGACGCTTTCGCTGGCGTCCAGGCGCAGCATCGGCAGCACTTCACGCACGCCCAACTCGCCGAACAGCTCGCGCATTTGCTCACCGCCGCCGCAGAAGGTGTCGCCGTAGCTGGCATCGCCCAACCCGATGACGGCACCGGGCAGCCCGCGCCAGGCGGCGGGGAGTTGGTCGCGAATGCTCGAATACAGGGGTTGCAGGTTGTCAGGCAACTCGCCCATGCCGGTGGTGGATGTCACCGCCAGGAAGGCGTCGGGAGCAAAGGCCTGCACATCGGCCAAGGTGGCGCGCGGGTTGTGCCAGGCTTCAAAACCGGCCGCGTTGAGGATACCGGCGGCGTGGCGGGCGACTTCTTCAGCGGTGCCGTAGACCGAGCCGGAAAGGATGGCGACTTTCATCAATCTGATCCTGTAGTTGAGCCAAAGCGTGGGATGTTAGCAGCTGGCGCAAATATTTCGGCGCATGCCGCGCAACATTCAGGGCATGCCATACACTGCAATCTCTAAAAACAAGCCATGGACCGCTCTATGATTAACGCCAAACTGATGCAACTGGTCATCAACGCCTCCAACGACGGCATCGTAGTCGCCGAACGCGAAGGCAAAGACAAGCCGCTGATCTACGTTAACCCGGCCTTCGAGCGCATGACCGGTTATGCACTGGACGACATCCTGTATCAGGATTGCCGCTTCCTGCAGGCGGGCGACCGCGACCAGCCCGCCTTGATGGCGATTCGTGAAGCCCTCGACAACGGCGGTTCGTGCCGGGAGATCCTGCGCAATTACCGCAAGGACGGCACTGCGTTCTGGAACGAGCTATCGCTGTCGACGGTTTACAACGAAGCCGACAAGCAGACCTATTTTGTGGGCGTGCAAAAAGACGTCAGCGCGCAGGTCAAAGCACAACTACGCGTGGCCCA
Source organism: Pseudomonas sp. RGB (assembly GCF_007713445.1). NCBI lineage: Bacteria > Pseudomonadati > Pseudomonadota > Gammaproteobacteria > Pseudomonadales > Pseudomonadaceae > Pseudomonas > Pseudomonas sp. RGB. The sequence goes on from NZ_VMSH01000010.1 coordinate 147,335, forward strand.
GCTGGAAGCACAGGTGACCGAGCTTAAAGGCGAGTTGGCGGCGCTCAAAGCGACGAGCGGAATTAACAAAGTGTAAAAAATACGGTCTTTAGAGCGATAATGGCTTTTTAATGTCTCATCGTTGAGCTACATCAATGCACCGCGACGCGCTACTGACGCAGGACGAACTGGATTTTATCCAGGACATGCAACACAACCCGCAGCTCAACCTGCGGGATGCGTGGTCGAGCCTGACGGTCAACGGCGGTGCACAGATTCGGGATTTGCTCACGCGCTTGGCCGCTCACGACCATGTCACCATCCAGGCGCAGTTCGATAACCAGCAACTCACGTTCCCGCTGCACCTGGTCGAAGACGAGTTTCACGCAGTGCATCTGCGCCTGGGTGTGCCGAGCATTTTTGAAGACGGGCCGATGATCCGGCCGTGGCGCCTGGCCCTCGAAACCCCGGTGGCACTGGAAAACGTCAAGGGCAACCCTGCCGCGTTATGGGTTCACGAGGTGTCATTCAAAGGCGTACTGGTTGAGATTCGCGGCCGGGTCAAACCGCCGAAAACCTTTTCCCTGTGGTTCAGCCCTTCCGGCTACGAACGCATTGCCTTGCGCGGCACGCTGGAGCGGGAAACGGCCCGCGGCTTATTCGCTTACCGCTTGAGCCAAAGTGATGCCGATGAGATCGAGCGGCTGCGCCAGTTCATCCTGCACCAGCACCGCCTGGTTCATCCGCACGTACACGCCTGAGCTCAGGTATCCAGCTGCCCACTCAGAAACTGCTGCAAGCGGCGCTGCATCACCAGCCCATCGCTGCCCAGGCAACCGACCGAGGAACCTGCCAGGTCTTTTTCGGCGAAGTCAGACGCGGCGCCCGCCAGAAAGAGTGGGCAATCGAGCGTCATCGCCAAGCGACTCAGGCGCTCGGCCAGCTCATGGTTGTGTGAATGGTTGGAGAAGATGACGAGCGCCTGGGGCCGGATTTTTTCACAGACCAATGTCAGTTCGTCCAGGGGCTGGCCCACTTCCAGCACCTTCATGGGCAGATCCTGCCGACCGACCAATAGCGCCGCCACCAGCAATTCCAACTTACGGCATTCGCCGGGCAACGCCGCCAGCAAGACCCGGGACCCGGGCGAGCCGCTGCCCAGTTGCAAGCGCAGCCAGGCTTGCTCACGCAGGAAAGCATCGAAAAATAACCACTCGCTGGCTTGGCCGAAACGGCCTTGATGCCGCAGCAAGTCGTACCAAAGGGGCATGAGGATGTCTTGAAACGCCACACTCAGCGCACAGGTCGCTGACAACTGACCGTACACGTGTTCAAGGGCGCGATCATCGAAGGCACTGATGGCCTGTCTCAACCGCGCTTGCCATTGCGTGTCCTCGACCGAGTCTCGCTCGGCGCGAACCACATCGGCTTGCTGATCATCGCGTGCGAGGATTTTGCCGACCTTGCTTACCGCAACACCGCGCTCAATCCAATCAAGGATCCTGTTGACGGTCTCAATATCGGTCTTGGAGTAGAGGCGATGCCCACTTTCGGTGCGCGCGGGCTGAATCAGACCATACCGTCGCTCCCAGGCTCGCAAGGTGACCGGATTGACACCTGTCAATCTCGAGACTTCACGAATCGGAAAAAGCTCGCTGGAATCGGCAAGGCTGCCATGGGCGATTTCGTGAACAGGAGCAGTAATTTCAGGCATCGGGGATCAAAAACATCCGTGTAGATTTGGATCCCATTTAACGCCTTTCTACTTGTCCTTTTCAAGGCCCGCCCCCTTCTGACCAATGTCACTGGCGTAATTTTGCAAAACAGGAATAATCCTTGCCTGTTTTTCAGGTGATGGCCTACCCGGCCGCCACCTTCGTGCGCCGCCTACCCGGCTCAGCGCACCTGATTATTTGGAGATACACGATGTCTACCTCCCCTGTCACCCTGATGGTTGCGCGCCGCGTGGCCAAAGGGCGCTATGAAGAGTTGATGGCCTGGCTGCGCGAAGGCGAGCAATTGGCCACTGACTTCCCCGGCTATTTGGGTTCCGGTGTACTGGCACCGCCGCCCAATGACGACGAATTTCAAATCATCTTCCGCTTTGCCGACGAAAAAACCCTGCATGCCTGGGAGTTTTCCGCCTCGCGCAGTGCCTGGTTGAGCCGTGGCAGCGAGCTGTTCGCCGACCCGTCCGAGCATCGCGTCAGTGGCATTGATGGCTGGTTCGGCGCCGTGGGCGCACGGCCGCCGCGCTGGAAACAGGCTGTGGCGATCTGGCTGGCGTTTTTCCCGGTGTCGCTGCTGTTCAACTTCGTCCTTGGGCCGCTGCTCAACGAATTGGACCTGGCCCCACGCGTACTGGTCAGCACCCTGGCGCTCACGCCCTTGATGGTTTTCTGGTTCATTCCGCTGTCGACGCACCTGCTGGCGAACTGGCTGCACCCCACACCGCCGCCGCGCAAGGTCGCCGAAGCTGCCGCTTGAGTACAGGGGCGGCCGGTCGCTGGTATAGTTTCAACCTGCCAGCGACTTGAGCCTCCCATGACTGCAACGAACGCCCCGATCCTGATCACCGGTGCCGGCCAGCGTGTCGGCCTGCATTGCGCCGAGCGCCTGCTGGACGAGGGCCAGCCGGTTATTTTCAGCTACCGCAGCGAGCGTCCAGGCGTTGAGGCCTTGCGCGAGCGTGGCGCGATCGGCGTGTTTGCCGACTTCTCCAGTGAAGCCGGGATTCTGGCCTTCATCGCCCAACTGCAAACCCACACCAACAGCCTGCGCGCGATCATCCATAACGCTTCGGCGTGGGTCGCGGAAACGCCCGGCGACGAAAGCCGCGCATTTACCGACATGTTCAGCGTGCACATGCTTGCGCCGTACCTGATCAACCTGCATTGTTCACCCTTGCTGCAACGCTCTTCACCTGCCGATATTGTGCATATCAGCGACGACGTGGTGCGCAAAGGCAGCCGTCAGCATATTGCCTATTGCGCCACCAAGGCCGGGCTCGACAGCCTCACGTTGTCGTTTGCTGCGCAGTTCGCGCCGTTGATCAAGGTCAATGGCATTGCGCCGGCGATGGTGATGTTCAACGAGGGCGACGACGCGGCTTACCGCGCCAAGGTTCTGGCCAAATCGGCACTGGGCATCGAGCCCGGGCCCGAGGTGATCTACCAGAGCGTGCGTTACCTGCTGGACAACCCTTATGTCACCGGTACCACCCTGACCGTCAACGGCGGGCGGCATATCAAGTAAGCCGTTTGTGAGGATGTTGTATGACCTTGTCCCTGCCCCAACACTACCGCGAAATTCTCAAAGGCCTGGGCGAAGACCCGCAACGCGAAGGCTTGCTCGACACCCCCAAGCGCGCTGCCAAGGCCATGCAGTACCTGTGTCACGGCTACGAGCAGAACCTGGACGAAATCGTCAATGGTGCGCTGTTCGCGTCCGACAATGACGAGATGGTGATCCTTAAGGACATCGAGCTGTATTCGCTGTGCGAGCACCATTTGCTGCCCTTTATCGGCAAGGCCCATGTGGCCTATATTCCGACCGGCAAGGTGCTCGGGCTGTCGAAGCTGGCGCGCATTGTCGACATGTACGCCCGGCGCCTGCAGATCCAGGAAAACCTCACGCGGCAAATCGCCGACGCAATTCAGCAGGTCACCCAGGCCGCCGGCGTGGCGGTGGTGATCGAAGCCAAGCACATGTGCATGATGATGCGCGGCGTGGAAAAACAGAATTCAACCATGAACACCTCGGTGATGCTCGGCGCGTTCCGCGAGTCGAACACCACGCGCATGGAGTTCCTGCAACTGATTGGACGGAGCAAGTAGCAATGCCACAACTTCAACCAGGCATGGCGCGCATCCGGGTCAAGGACCTGTGCCTGCGCACCTTTATCGGCATCAACGAGGACGAAATCCTCAACAAGCAGGACGTGCTGATCAACCTGACCATCCTGTATGCCGCCCAGGAAGCCGTGCGCGACAACGACATCGACCACGCGCTGAACTACCGCACCATCACCAAGGCCATCATCGCCCACGTAGAAGGCAACCGCTTCGCCCTGCTCGAGCGCCTGACCCAGGAGCTGCTGGACCTGGTGATGAGCAACGAGTCGGTGCTGTACGCCGAAGTCGAAGTGGACAAGCCTCACGCGCTGCGCTTTGCCGAGTCGGTGTCGATAACGCTGGCTGCAAGCCGTTAGCGGCAAGCGATAAGCTAAAGGCCGACCACACTCCAACTTGCAGCTTGAAGCTTGCCCGCTTGAAGCTGTCTCAAAGAGACCACCATGAACGATCAACAACGCCTCGAACTCGAAGCCGCCGCCTTCCGCCGGCTGGTGGCACACCTGGACAGCCGCAAGGATGTACAGAACATCGACCTGATGAACCTCTCGGGCTTCTGCCGTAACTGCTTGTCCAAGTGGTACAAGGCCGAGGCCGACGAGCGCCACATCGAGCTGAGCCTCGATGACGCCCGTGAAGTGGTGTACGGCATGCCGTACGCCGAGTGGAAAGCCCAATACCAGAAAGAAGCCAATGCCGAGCAACAGGCGGCATTTGCCCAAGGAAAACCCCATGACTGATTTGAACACCCTGCGCGCCAGCCTCAACAGCGGCGAACACGTTTTTGCCGACACCTTGGCTTTTGTCGCTGCCGGTTACGACTACCAGCCGCAAGCCTTCACCAATGGCAGCGTGGAAAACGCCGCCGGGCAGAACGAAGGGTCGTGCAAGACGCTGGGTCTGGCGCTGTTGGAAGGTCTGAGCGATCAGGAAGCGCTGCTGGCGTTTGGTGAGCATTACCGTTCGGTGGTGGCTACGCCGGAAGGCAGCGACCACGGCAATATTCGCGCGTTGATTGCGCACGGTTTGGCCGGTGTGACATTTGCCGCGCAGCCACTGAGCCGTAAATCCTGAGTCGAACATAGATCAAAATGTGGGAGCGGGCTTGCTCGCGAAGACGGTAGATCAGTCAATACATTTACGGCCTGACACACCGCTTTCGCGAGCAAGCCCGCTCCCACATTTGAACGGCGGTGATCATCAAATCCCGCGCATAAAAAAACCGGCCTCGCAGCCGGTTTTTTCATTTCAACGGGTTCAGAACGAAGCGTCCTTCAAACCGTCGAGGTAACGCTCGGCGTCCAGGGCCGCCATGCAGCCGGCGCCCGCCGAGGTGATGGCCTGGCGATAGACGTGGTCAGCCACGTCACCGGCGGCAAAGATGCCTTCGATGTTGGTCGCGGTGGCATTGCCTTCACGGCCGCCTTGCACCACCAGGTAACCGTCTTTGGCTTCGAGCACGCCTTCGAACAGCGAGGTGTTCGGGGTGTGGCCGATCGCGATGAACACGCCGTCGACTTTCAGCTCGTCGAAGCTGCCGTCGTTGTTTTTCAGGCGAGCGCCGGTCACGCCCATGTTGTCGCCCAGGACTTCGTCCAGGGTGGCGTTGAGCTTGAGGATGATCTTGCCTTCAGCGACACGGGCGTGCAGCTTGTCGATCAGGATCTTCTCGGCGCGGAAGGTTTCGCGGCGGTGAACCAGGGTCACGGTGCTGGCGATGTTGGCCAGGTACAGCGCCTCTTCGACGGCGGTGTTGCCACCACCGACCACGGCAACAGGCTTGTTGCGGTAGAAGAAACCGTCGCAGGTCGCGCAGGCGGATACGCCTTTGCCCATGAACGCTTCTTCCGACGGCAGGCCCAGGTAACGGGCGCTGGCGCCAGTGGCGATGATCAGCGCGTCACAGGTGTACACACCGCTGTCGCCGGTCAGGCTGTAAGGCTTTTTCGAGAAGTCGACCTGGTTGATATGGTCGAAAACGATCTCGGTTTCAAAGCGCTCGGCGTGTTCTTTCATACGCTCCATCAGCACCGGGCCGGTCAGGCCATGGACGTCGCCCGGCCAGTTGTCGACTTCAGTGGTGGTGGTCAACTGACCGCCCGCCTGCATGCCGGTGATCAGCAGCGGCTTGAGGTTGGCCCGGGCAGCGTAAACGGCAGCGCTGTAACCGGCAGGGCCGGAACCGAGAATAATCACTCGCGAATGACGGGTATCAGACATGACTCACTCCTATCGACCGTCCGGACTACAGAACGGCTGGAATAAAAAAGGACCGCGAAGCACTTGGGGAAGGCTTGAACTCGCCGGTCCTGAAAAATAATGGGTGCAGCGTATCGAGGGGGGCAAGATTAAGGAAATACGGAATAACAATCCAGCTCATAGGTGGTCTCTATCCCTGCCACCCGATTAATCGACGCCATTGTGCTTAGATGTTACCTGTGATGTCGCTGCTTTCGCCCAAGATGCAAAGGCGGTAAGGTCGGCGCGTTTGTCATTCTGCTCGGAGTTCTCCATGCCCGCCCCTGCTCTTTCCGGCCCGCAATACCTGCGCGAAGGCCTCAAACTGGTATTGAGCCCAGGCCTGCGCCTGTTTGTAGTGCTGCCGCTGGCGATCAACCTGGTGCTGTTCGTCGGTTTGATCTACTTCGCCGGCCATCAGTTCAGCCTGTGGGTCGACACCTTGATGCCGACGCTGCCGGGCTGGTTGAGTTTCCTAAGTTACATCCTGTGGCCGCTGTTTGTGGTGCTGGTGGTGCTGATGGTGTTTTTCACCTTCACCATGCTGGCGAATATCATCGCGGCGCCCTTCAACGGCTTTCTCGCAGAGAAAGTTGAAGTGGTGGTGCGCGGCACCGACGACTTCCCGCCGTTCAGCTGGGGCGAACTGGTGGCGATGGTGCCCCGCACGCTGGCGCGGGAAATGCGCAAGCTGGGCTACTTCCTGCCACGCGCCATCGGCCTGTTTATCCTGTCGTTCATTCCGGTGGTCAACCTGATCGCCGCGCCGTTGTGGCTGCTGTTCGGCGTGTGGATGATGGCGATCCAGTACATCGACTACCCGGCAGACAACCACAAGCTGGGCTGGAACGAAATGCTCGCCTGGCTGCGCCAGAAGCGCTGGCAGAGCATGAGCTTCGGCGGGATCGTTTACCTGGTGCTGCTGGTGCCCGTGGTCAACCTGCTGATGATGCCGGCGGCGGTGGCCGGGGCCACGCTGTTCTGGGTGCGCGAGCAAGGCGCCGAGGCGATGGCAATGCAGAAAGTGACCCGGTCATAAATCCATCATGCCAATGACACAATGACGACATGGCCCACGGTGACACTGTGGGTCATGACGACAGCTTCGCTTCACATCACCCTGATCACCGAAACCTTCCCGCCAGAGATCAACGGGGTGGCCAATACCCTTGGCCGCCTGTGTGAAGGTTTGCGCGCGCGCGGCCATCAGGTCGAGTTGGTGCGCCCACGCCAGGGCAGCGATCAAAGCCGCCCCAGCGATGACGCGTTGTTGCTGTGCCGCGGCTGGCCGCTGCCGGGCTACCCCGGCCTGCAATGGGGCCAGTCGTCGATGCATAAGTTGCTGCGCCGCTGGACCCGTCAGCGCCCCGACGTGCTCTACATCGCCACCGAAGGCCCATTGGGCTTGTCGGCGTTGCGCGCAGCACGGCGCCTGGGCATCAGCGTGGTCAGTGGCTTTCACACCAACTTCCAGCAGTACTCGAACCAATACGGTTTGAGCCTGCTCAGCCGCATGGTCACGCACTATTTGCGCTGGTTCCATAACCGCTCGACGCTGACGCTGGTCCCCAGCACCAGTCAGCGCCTGGAGCTGGAGCGGCGGAATTTCGAGCGTCTGGGAATGTTGGCGCGCGGGGTCGACAGCCAGTTGTTCCACCCGGCGAAACGCGACCACGCGTTGCGGGAAAGTTGGGCATTGAACGCTGAACAGATCGCCGTGCTGCACGTAGGTCGACTGGCGCAGGAGAAAAACCTGGGGCTGCTCAAGCGCTGCTTTGAAACCTTGCAAGACACGTATCCGTTGCGCCAGATGAAACTGATCATCGTCGGCGATGGCCCACAACGCACGATGCTGGAAAAGGAACTGCCGGAGGCGATTTTCTGCGGCACCCTGCGCGGTGAAGAACTGGCCCGGCATTACGCCTCAGGCGATGTGTTCCTGTTCCCCAGCCTCACTGAAACCTTCGGCAACGTGGTGCTGGAGGCGATGGCCTCGGGATTGGGGGTGGTGGCCTACGACCAGGCGGCCGCAACCCAGCATATCCGCCATGGCTACAACGGCGTGCTGGCGATGCCGGGGGATGAGGCTGCGTTTTGCGATGCCGCCAATTGGCTGCTGGAAGATGCAGAGAGCCTGCGCCGCATGCGCCTGAATGCTCGCCAACATGCGAGCCGCCAGGGCTGGCCGGCGATTATCGAACAGTTCGAACGCCAGTTACGCGGAGTGTGCAAGGACGGACACCCGGTGCCCGCCCTTTCGCCTCTTACACCAGGGTCGTCAACGCCTCACGACTGAACGGCAGGATGTCGCCCTCGCGCCCCTCGCGCACCTTCACCGCCCAATCCGGGTCCACCAGCAAGGCACGGCCCACAGCGACCAGGTCGAACTCATCGTTGTTGAGGCGCTCCAGCAGCTTTTCCAGGCTGGCGGGCTGCGCGACCTTGTCGGTGTTGACCATAAACTGCAGGAACTCGCCGTCCAGGCCGACGCTGCCGACGGTGATGGTCGGCTTGCCGGTGAGCTGGCGGGTCCAGCCGGCCAGGTTGAGGTCGGAGCCTTCGAATTCCGGCTCCCAGAAACGACGGGTGGAGCAGTGGAAAATATCCACACCCGCGTCGGACAACGGCTTGAGGAACTCACCCAGCGCCTCGGGTGTTTGCACCAGGCGCGCAGTGTAGTCCTGCTGCTTCCACTGCGAGAAACGCAGGATGATCGGGAAGTCCGGGCCTACGGCGGCGCGGGTGGCCTGGATCAATTCGATGGCAAACCGCGAACGGTTGGCCAGACTGCCACCGTATTCGTCGGTGCGCTGGTTGGTGCCTTCCCAGAAGAACTGATCAACCAGGTAACCGTGGGCGCCGTGGATCTCCACGCCGTCCATGCCGATGCGCTGGGCATCCTTGGCGGCTTGGGCGAAGGCATTGATCACGTCCTGGATGTCCTGGGTGGTCATGCCGTGGACGACCACATTGCCGTCCTTGAGTTTTTCCATCGGGCCGTAGGCCGGTACGCTGGCGTCAGGCTCGGTGCCGATACGGCGCACGCTGCCCACGTGCCACAGTTGCGGCACGATCTTGCCGCCTTCGGCGTGTACGGCGTCGACCACTTCTTTCCAGCCGGCCAGCGCGGCCTCACCGTAAAAATGCGGAACGTTCGGGTAACCGTTGGAGGCCTGATGACCGACCACGGTGCCTTCGGTGATGATCAGGCCCACGCCGGCGGCAGCGCGGCGGCGGTAGTATTCGATGACCTTGGCATTGGGCACGCCACCCGGCGAAAACGAACGGGTCATGGGCGCCATGACCACGCGGGTCGACAGTTGCAGTGCACCGAGCTGGAAAGGTTTGAACAAGGCTTGGACAGGCATGGGAGCACTCCGCGGAAGAGGTATTTATGATGCGGATAATATGGGCAGTGCGCAGCGCGTGAAAGCACTATTGATTTGGGTGATTAAGGGGTAAAAGTCAGGAAGTGAAGCACCACGAACGTGTGGCGAGCGGGCTTGACTCGGGTTGGGCGGCGTAGTGGCCCTGTTTGAAGCTAGCGCGGTTATCGGCTTAATGCGGTGTGGGTTTTGGGGCTGCTTCGCAGCCCAACGCGGGGCAAGCCCGCTCGCCACGACAAGAGCGCTCGCTACAAGGAGCGCGCTTGCCGATAAAGCCTCTGGCAGCGTTCAGCTCAGGGCTTTTTCGATGGCCTGCACGATCGTCGGATCATCTGGCGCGGTACGCGGCGAGAATCGAGCCAGCACTCGGCCGTCCTTGCCGAGCAGGAATTTCTCGAAGTTCCAAGTGATATCCCCGGGAAACTCGGCGCCCTCGCCCGCCAGTAAGCGGTACAACTGGTGGCGATCGTGGCCGTTGACGTCGAGCTTGCTGCCCAATGGGAAGGTCACGCCGTAGTTCACGTTGCAGAACGCCTGGATTTCTTCCTCGGTACCCGGTTCCTGGCCTGCAAACTGGTTGCACGGCAGGCCCAATACGGTAAATCCCTGGCCCTTGTACTGCTGATAGAGGTTTTCCAACGCCGCGTATTGCGGGGTCAAGCCACATTTGGAGGCCACATTCACCACCAGCACAACTTGCCCCTTGAAGGGCGCCAGCGGTAGCTCTTGACCGTCCAAAGCTTTGAGTTTCAGGTCGTGGAAAGCACTCATGACGAACTCCAGATATCCCATGTTCTTCGCGTTGCGGCCGTTCGAGATTACAGACTGCAAGCCTGCAATCATAGACGCCGATTACAAAACTCGCCCGCCGGTTACTGAGCGGTCGGCCACGGCAAAATCGGAATCGCCGTGACTGCGTTTTGCGGGCTGCCTTCGATCAAACGGTCGCTGTAGACCAGGTAAACCAGGGTATTGCGCTTCTTGTCGAGGAAGCGCACCACCTGCATGGTCTTGAACACCAGCGAGGTGCGTTCCTTGAACACTTCGTCGCCATCCTTGAGCTCACCGTTGAAATGAATCGGGCCAACCTGGCGGCAGGCTATCGAGGCTTCGGCGCGGTCTTCGGCCAGGCCCAGGCCGCCTTTGACGCCGCCCGTCTTGGCGCGCGACAGGTAGCAGGTCACGCCATCAACCTTGGGATCATCAAACGCCTCGACCACGATCCGGTCGTTAGGCCCGACAAATTTGAACACCGTCGACACCTGGCCAATTTCTTCAGCCGAGGCCAGCAGCGGCAGAGCCAGCAACAGGCCGAGTACTCCGTTCATGACGCGCATCGTGTATTCCCTTTATTTAGACCAGGATCAGGTTATCGCGGTGAACCAGTTCGGGTTCGGCCATGTAACCTAATAGTCCGACAATCGCGTCAGACGATTGTCCAATGATTTTCTGCGCTTCAAGGGCGCTGTAGTTGGCCAGGCCACGGGCGATCTCACGACCGTCGGGCGCCACACACACCACCATCTCGCCACGGCGGAAGCTGCCCTGCACCAATTTGACGCCCACTGGCAGCAGGCTCTTGTTGCCTTGGGACAGCGCCGACACGGCACCCTCGTCCAGCACCAGCGTGCCACGGGTTTGCAGGTGCCCGGCCAGCCACTGCTTGCGCGCCGCCAGCATGCCGCGTTCCGGCGACAGCAACGTGCCAATGCGCTCACCGGCCTTGAGACGGTCCAGCACACGCTCCAGGCGCCCGCCGACGATGATGGTATGCGCACCGGAGCGCGCGGCCAGGCGTGCAGCACGCAGCTTGGTCTGCATGCCGCCACGGCCCAGCGCGCCGCCGACGCTGCCGGCCACGGCATCCAGCGCCGGGTCATCGGCGCGGGCTTCGTAGATCAGTTGGGCATCGGGGTTGTTGCGCGGGTCGGCGTCGAACATGCCGTCGCGGTCGGTGAGGATCACCAGCAGGTCGGCCTCCACCAGGTTGGCCACCAGCGCGGCCAAGGTGTCGTTGTCGCCGAAGCGAATTTCGTCGGTGACCACCGTGTCATTCTCGTTGATCACCGGGATCACTTTGAGCTCGACCAACGCGCGCAGGGTGCTACGGGCGTTGAGGTAGCGCTTGCGGTCGGACAGGTCGTCGTGGGTCAGCAGGATCTGCGCCGTGTGGCGGCCATGCTCGGCAAAGCTGGATTCCCAGGCTTGCACCAGGCCCATCTGGCCGATGGCAGCGGCGGCTTGCAGCTCGTGCATCGCGCTGGGTCGCGCGGTCCAGCCGAGGCGGCTCATGCCGGCGGCCACAGCCCCGGACGACACCAGCACCAACTCGACACCGGCCTCATGCAAGGCCACCATCTGCTCGACCCAGACGCTCATGGCTGCGCGATCCAGACCTTTGCCATCCGCCGTCAGCAGCGCACTTCCGATCTTTACGACCCAGCGCTGCGCACCTGTCACTTTGCTCCGCATCATCTTCAACCTTAGATTGAGGGCTGCGCGACCCAGCGCGGCCCATAACGTTATTCGTGACTACTTTAGTGACTGCTCGTATACCCAGATACCAAAACGCCGCTCGAGTGAGCGGCGCTTAAGTTTACTGCAACGAATCAGTCGCGCACGTAAATGATTTCCGGACCGTCTTCATCATCCACGTCTTCTTCGTCCCAATCATCGTCGCCGATGTCATGGACCGACTTCACGCCGCTGCGGCGCAGGGCACGCTGGTCATCCAAAGCCTGCAGCTGGGCACGGGCTTCGTCTTCGATCTGTTGATCGAGCTCAGCGAGTTCGGCCTTGAATACCGGGTCGGCCGCCAGGCGGTCGGCGCGGTCTTCCAGGTAACGCATGATGTCGCGGGTCAGGCGTTCGGTGCCTTCTTTGGCGATGGCCGAGATCACGTAGACCGGACCTTCCCACTCCAGGCGGTCGACGATTTCCTTGACGCGCTCCTCGTGCTCTTCTTCCAGGATCTGGTCGCACTTGTTGAGCACCAACCAACGATCGCGCTCGGCCAGGGCCGGGCTGAACTTGGTCAGTTCGCTGACGATCACTTCGGCGGCGTCCGGTGCGCTGGTGTCATCCAGCGGCGCCATGTCGACGAGGTGCAGCAGCAAACGGGTACGCGACAAGTGCTTGAGGAAGCGAATCCCCAGGCCGGCGCCATCGGAAGCACCTTCGATCAAGCCTGGAATGTCGGCGATCACGAAGCTTTTCCAGCGGTCCACGCTGACCACGCCCAGGTTTGGCACCAAGGTGGTGAACGGGTAGTCGGCGACTTTCGGCTTGGCGGCCGAGACCGAGCGGATGAAGGTACTTTTGCCAGCATTCGGCAGGCCCAACAAGCCGACGTCTGCCAGTACTTTCATTTCCAGCTTGAGGTCACGCTGCTCGCCCGGCTTGCCCGGCGTGGTCTGGCGTGGTGCACGGTTGGTACTGGACTTGAATCGGGTGTTACCCAGACCGTGCCAGCCGCCCTGCACAACCATCAGTTTCTGGCCGGCCTTGGTCAGGTCGCCAATCACTTCCTGGGTGGCTGAGTCGATGATCGTGGTGCCGACCGGTACGCGCAGTACCAGGTCTTCGCCTTTTTTACCGGTGCAGTCGGTGCTGCCGCCGTTGGAGCCACGTTCGGCATCGAAGTGCCGGGTGTAACGGTAGTCGACCAGGGTGTTGAGGTTTTCGTCGGCCATCATGTAGATAGAACCGCCGTCACCGCCGTCACCACCGTTGGGGCCACCGTTTTCGATGAATTTTTCGCGACGGAAACTCATGCAACCGTTACCGCCGTCGCCTGCTTTTACTCGGATGGAAACTTCATCAACGAACTTCATAACAAAACGCCTCTCGTCGCATGGACGAGCTTAAGAAACCAAGACATAAGACTCTTGCAAAAATGAGCGCAGCGACCTCAAACAATGACCGCGTATCCAGCGCCTGAGCTCATTACAAACAGCTTTGCAAGAGACTCACTCCACAAACGAAAAAGCCCCGTCGCGAGACAGGGCTTTTCCAGCGATCGCGCAATTAAGCGGCGACAACGCTCACGTAACGGCGGTTGAAAGCGCCTTTTACTTCAAACTTGATCACGCCTTCGATTTTAGCGAAGAGGGTGTGATCTTTACCCATGCCAACACCGTAACCGGCGTGGAATTGGGTGCCGCGCTGACGCACGATGATGTTGCCCGGAATGATTTTCTGGCCGCCATACATCTTCACGCCAAGGCGTTTGGCTTCTGAGTCGCGACCGTTACGGGTACTACCACCAGCTTTTTTGTGTGCCATGAGTCAATTCTCCTAGTGAGGAATTAGGCTGAAATTAAGCCTGAATACCGGTGATTTTGATCTCGGTGTACCACTGGCGGTGGCCCATACGCTTCATGTGGTGCTTACGACGACGGAACTTGATGATGCGGACTTTATCGTGACGACCTTGGGAGATCACTTCAGCCACAACGGTAGCGCCAGCAACAACTGGAGCGCCGATGTTCACGTCATCGCCATTGGCGACCAACAGAACGCGATCAAAGGTAACGGATTCGCCAGTGGCGACTTCCAGTTTTTCGATCTTCAGGTATTCACCTGGGGCGACCTTGTATTGCTTGCCACCAGTAACAATTACTGCGTACGACATGGTATTTCTCCGATAATCCTGCTCACCCAGCGCTTTATAAGAAGAGGTATTGGCTGGCATGGCTGCATGGGATGGACGTCCCGAATGCAATTGCGTAAGGCAGGTGCTGCCCAGGAAGTTCAGGGTGCGCGATTGTACGCAAGGCAACGGAGCGTTGCAAGAGGCCGTCTATCGCGCCTTGACACCCGGGGGTGAGGGTCCTAGCATGCCGCGCAACCCTTCTGGAGCGACTGTCGCTGATGCAACCCCAAGCTTTCTACCGCGCGGTCGCGGACGATTTTAGCGCCGTCGACGGCATCATCAAGCAGCAGCTGACTTCTAAAGTGCCGCTGGTCTCCAAAATTGGCGACTATATTACGTCGGCGGGCGGCAAACGCCTGCGTCCTTTATTAGTGTTGCTGTGTGGCAAGGCCTTGGGCCGCGAAGGCGATGACCTGCGCCTGCTGGCCGCCACCATCGAATTCCTGCACACCGCCACCCTGCTGCATGACGACGTGGTCGACATGTCCGGCATGCGCCGTGGCCGTGAGACCGCCAATGCCATGTGGGGCAACGCCCCCAGCGTGTTGGTCGGCGATTTTCTGTACTCGCGCTCGTTCGAAATGATGGTCGAACTGGGCTCGATGCCGGTGATGAAGATTCTTTCACAAGCCACGCGCATCATTGCCGAAGGCGAAGTGTTGCAGCTGTCGAAGATCCGCGACGCCAGCACCACCGAAGAAACCTACATGGAAGTGATCCGCGGCAAAACCGCGATGCTCTTCGAAGCCTCCACTCACAGTGCTGCTGCCCTGTGCGGCGCCACTGCCGAACAGGCCGAAGCCCTGCGCACCTTTGGTGATCACCTGGGCGTGGCGTTCCAGTTGGTGGACGACCTGCTCGACTACAAGGGCGACGCCGAAACCCTGGGCAAGAACGTCGGTGACGACCTGGCCGAGGGCAAGCCGACCTTGCCGCTGATCTACACCATGCGCGAAGGCACGCCGGAACAGGCTGCCCTGGTGCGCAAGGCGATCCAGAAAGGCGGGATCGAAGACCTGGAGGCCATCCGCGCAGCCGTGGAAGCCTCGGGCTCTCTGGAGTACACCGCGCAACTGGCGCGTGACTACGTCGCCCGCGCCATCAAGTGCCTTGAAGCCCTGCCTGCCAGCGAATACCGGGACGCCCTGGTCGAGCTGAGTGAGTTCGCGGTCGCCCGTACGCACTGACGACGATTGATGCAGTGGGCTTGTGTGGGAGCGGGCTTGCTCGCGAAGGCGGTGGATCGGTGAGAAATATCCAGCTGATCCGCCGCCTTCGCGAGCAAGCCCGATCCCACATCTAGATCCCATTGCCAACCACTACCCGCTCGCGCTTCAAATCCCTATATAATGTGCGACTTTAGCAATTCCTGACTTTCAAGGAGCTTTAGTGAGCACGTTGCCACCCTGCCCGAAATGCAATTCCGAATACACCTACGAAGATGGCGCCCAGCTGATCTGCCCGGAATGCGCCCATGAGTGGTCCGCCAATGGCGAGGCCGAAGCAGCCGGTGATGAAACCGTGAAGAAAGACTCTGCAGGCAACGTCCTGCAAGACGGCGACACCATTACCGTGATCAAAGATCTCAAGGTCAAGGGCACTTCCCTGGTGGTCAAGGTGGGCACCAAGGTCAAAAACATCCGCCTGTGCGACGGCGATCACGATATCGATTGCAAGATCGACGGTATCGGCCCGATGAAACTCAAGTCCGAGTTTGTGCGCAAAGTCTGAATCTGCTGCCTCCATCCCGCGCCCGCCGCGGGATGGCGTTTCGCCCTCTGCGTTGATCACGCGCAATATCCACACAGAAAAACCAGGAAACCGCCAATAGGCACTTGCTATTCTACGAATAAGAATTATTCTCATTGAAACTCATCAAGGAGAACGACTCATGACTTATTTGATAGATGCCTGGCTGGACCGCCCACACCCATACCTGCGAATCCTGCATCGGGAAACCGGTGAAGTCTGTGCAGTGCTGGAAGAAGAAGCGCTGAATGAGCTGCAGGACCAGGGCGATCTGGACGTGAATGGCCTGAGTTCCAGTGAACCTGGGGTGCTGAAGGAAGTGGTGCGTAATCTGTTTCTGTTCTGCTATGCCCGAGCGTTGCGCCCGACGACTGAGGTCAATGGCAAGTTCCATCCATGAGCGAGCCAACACACAGGCCCTATGTGGGAGCTGGCTTGCCTGCGATAGCCTCAACTCGGTAAGGCGTCAGACCGAGTCGTCTGCATCGCGGGCAAGCCCGGCTCCCACATAAAGCCGATGCCAGTGCTATCAGGTCTTACAGAACGTCGAGCAGCTCGACGTCGAACACCAGAACGCTGTGCGGCGGGATGCTGCCAACGCCTTGAGCGCCGTAAGCCAGTTCGCTCGGCACGTACAGACGCCATTTGCTGCCGGCATTCATCAGTTGCAGGGCTTCGGTCCAGCCGGCGATCACGCCGCCAACCGGGAATTCTGCAGGCTGGCCGCGCTCGTAGGAGCTGTCGAACACAGTGCCGTCGATCAGGGTGCCGTGGTAGTGAGTACGCACTTGGTCTTCACGGGTCGGCTTGGCGCCTGTACCGGCAGTCAGTACTTCAAACTGCAGGCCGGAAGCCAGGGTAGTGATGCCATCACGCTTGGCATTTTCAGCCAGGAACGCCAGGCCAGCGCCAGCCGCGGCTTCAGCCTTGGCAGCCGCTTCGGCTTGCATGATTTCACGGATAACTTTGAAGCTGGCCGCCATTTGCTCTTGATCAACGCGGCTTGGCTTGCCGGCGAACGCGTCGGTCAGGCCAGCCAGGATGGCGTCGATGCTCACGCCCGGTGGCGGGTTGTCGCGCAGTTGGTCGCCCAACTGACGGCCGATACCGTAGCTGACGCGGGTTTCGTCGGTGGACAGATTAACTTCGGACATGAAGAGGCTCCGCTGTAGGGCCGTTACGAAAAACGCTGTTTTGCGTGGCGACCCTGAACTAAAAGGGCCAGCAGACTAGCACACAAGACCCGCCGATGATGAGCCCCCCGTCCCCGGCCTCTGAGGGCCGGCAGGGAATCGATTGCTCTACGGCGATGGCGACCCTTTGTCGCACCCGGATTAAAAACATTTCAGAATCCCCCGCCTGCGCCGATACAGCCCTACACACTTTGGCTGGCTCAAACAACAACACCGTCCAGCAGACACACATCATTCTTGCGGAGCATTCGATGAATAGCTGGTTCGGCAACATCAGCGTCAACCTCAAACTCGGCCTGGGCTTCGGCCTGGTGCTGGTCCTCACGTCGATCCT
The DNA here is from genome assembly GCF_007713445.1 of Pseudomonas sp. RGB. Classification (NCBI taxonomy): domain Bacteria; kingdom Pseudomonadati; phylum Pseudomonadota; class Gammaproteobacteria; order Pseudomonadales; family Pseudomonadaceae; genus Pseudomonas; species Pseudomonas sp. RGB. Next base: position 164,719 of record NZ_VMSH01000010.1, read on the forward strand.
GGCACTGACCGGCTGGACCAGCCTGGGCAGCCTGATCGACCGCAGCAACTGGATGAGCGACATCACCCAGCTCAATGCCTCACTGACCAAGCTGCGCATCGTGCGCCTGCAGTACATGCTGGCCAATGGCGACGAAGCCGTGGCACAGAACGTACAGACCAGCCTGGACGCCTTCGCCGCCCAGCAACAGAAACTGCTGGACAGCTTCAAGAGCCCGGAAAACCTCAAGCTGCTCAACGAGCAGAAAGCCGTCATCACCGCGTACCAGCAGTCCCTGAACAAAATGCGCGAGGCCTACCGTAACGGTAACGCCGCGCGCCAGGTCATGGGCGACAAAGCCGACATCGCCAACGCACAGATCAATGCGCTGGATACCAGCGTGCAGCAGATGCCCGACAGCCCGGAGCGCTTCACCCAGTACCAGGCCGTGACTCACGCCAAGGAAGAGTTCCAGTTGGCCCGTTACGAGGTGCGCGGTTACACCAACACCGTCAATGCCGAGACCGAAGCTCGCGCCGCTGCGCAAATCGAGAAAGCCATCAGTAGTTTGAAAGACCTCAGCGCGGTGTTCGGCACCAGCCAGCAAAGCGCATTGACCTCGCTGGAAGCCGCCCTGGGCGCCTATCGCAGCGCCGTGCAGAGCTACAAGGCGGCCAACGCCAACATCGTCAGCGCCCGCGCCGAAATGACCACTCAAGGCGCCGATATCGTCACCATCAGCGACAAACTGTATGACATTCAGCTGGACCGTCGTGACGCCGAAAGTACCCAGGCCCGCAGCCTGCAACTGATCAGCACGTTGCTCGCCCTGCTGGTCGGCATCATTGCTGCGCTGGTGATCACCCGCCAAATCACTCGCCCGATCCAGGACACCCTGGCCGTGGTGGAGCGTATCGCTTCCGGCGACTTGAGCCACAACATCCAGGTGACCCGTCGTGACGAGCTGGGCGTGTTGCAACAAGGCATCCAGCGCATGGGCACCACCCTGCGTGAGTTGATCAGCGGTATTCGCGATGGCGTGACCCAGATCGCCAGCGCCGCCGAAGAGCTGTCGGCCGTAACCGAACAGACCAGTGCCGGCGTCAACAGCCAGAAGATCGAGACCGATCAAGTCGCCACGGCGATGCACGAAATGACGGCTACCGTGCAGGAAGTCGCACGCAACGCCGAGCAAGCGTCCCTGGCCGCCGCCGACGCCGACGGCCAAGCCCGCGCAGGCGACAAAGTGGTGGCCGAGGCCATCGCCCAGATCGAACGCCTGGCGGCTGAAGTGGCGCGCTCCACCGACGCCATGACGCACCTGCAGCAAGAGAGCAACAAGATCGGCAGCGTGATGGACGTGATCAAGGCCGTGGCCGAGCAAACCAACCTGCTGGCACTCAACGCCGCGATTGAAGCGGCGCGTGCCGGTGAAGCCGGTCGCGGCTTTGCCGTGGTCGCCGACGAAGTGCGTGGCCTGGCGCAGCGCACACAGAAATCCACCGAAGAAATCGAAGGCCTGGTCGCCGGCCTGCAAAACGGTACTCAGCAAGTGGCCAGCGTGATGAACAACAGCCGCAGCCTCACCGACAGCAGCGTTGAGCTGACGCGCAAGGCCGGTGTGTCGCTGGAAAACATCACCCGTACGGTGTCGAACATCCAGTCGATGAACCAGCAGATTGCAGCCGCGGCCGAGCAGCAAAGTGCCGTGGCCGAAGAGATCAGCCGCAGCATTGTGAACGTGCGTGATGTGTCCGAGCAGACCGCAACGGCGAGCGACGAAACGGCCAAGTCGAGCGTGGAACTGGCGCGTTTGGGCAGCCAATTGCAGCAGATGGTCAGCCACTTCCGGGTTTAAAAAACCAAAAAGCCGCCTCGGCCGAAACCGAGGCGGCTCCACTTCTCAGACCTTAAAAGTCATCGAAGCTGTCCCGCAGGAATGTCCACACGTGATAAACACGCAGGGCACTCACTACGAGGTTCCACGTACGTCGTGCAAACTTAGACATACTCGGCCCTCCAAGCGTTGGGCCTTACCTCCAGCGCACTTACCGGAACACGTGAGCCTTTGGACGCGGGTCAATGCGTCCTTTGAGGTGGCCGGGCTAGTGGTCCTTCCGCATCAATCCGGCACGGATTACTAGCCCGTGGCGGTCGGTCCAGAATTCGCGCGCATACCCGGCTCACCTGAAAAGCGACAAACGCAGAACGAGGAAGAGCCTAACCAACATTCCTGCCGGAGGTGTGTCCAACAGTGGTCAAACATCCAGCATTTATCGATAGATTCATTGCAAGCTTTTGCGATCAAATCTGTCCAGGGATGAAGTCCGAAAAGCGCTCCCTGCCGACCATCCTTTCCGTCTTGCGTGACGATGTGACTGGCAGGTAGTATCCACCCGCGGGTCGATGCGTCCTTTGAGATAGCAACCCCAGCCACTCACTGGGTTTGCAATAAAAAACCGCCCTACTAAGGCGGTTTTTTATTGCCTGCAATTGACCGATCAGCCCTCGCCTTCCTCGACAAACACCAGCCGATTACCAAACGGATCGCCGATGCTCATCTCCCGCGAGCCCCACGGCGTTTCTTCAACGCCAGGCTTGGCGTACCGATAATCCTTGGCCAGCAATTGCTGCTGATAGGCGTCCACGCCTTGCGCTTGAATCCGCACCGCCGACCCCGGCGACGCATCGCCATGATGCTCGGACAAATGCAGCACGCACTCACCCAACGACACCTGCAGATACAACGGGAAATTCGCTTCGAAGCGATGCTGCCAGTCGACCTTGAACCCGAGGAAGTCGACGTAGAATTCCAACGCTTTGGCTTCGTCGAATATCCGCAGAATGGGGGTGACTTTTCCTAAGTGCATGACGACAGCTCCGTGTATGAAAGCGCCCACTATAGAGTCGAAAACCCACCACGCAAATCCCCATTGCGCGCCAAAAACCGCCCTGCCCGCTGACCATTGGCCTGCCCATCGCTGTAGCTCAACACGCCATTGATCCACACGCCATCAATGCCTTCAGCCGCGCGTTGTGGCGCCTTGAAGTCCGCCACGTCACGCACCCGCAATGGGTCGAACAACACCAGGTCAGCCCAATACCCTTGACGAATTTCGCCACGCTCGGCCAAGCCAAAGCGCGCCGCCGACAGCCCGGTCATCTTGTGCACTGCCGTGTGCAGCGGGAACAACCCCACGTCCCGGCTGAAATGCCCCAACACCCGTGGAAACGCGCCCCACAAGCGTGGATGCGGGAACGGGTCTTCCGGCAAGCCATCAGAGCCCACCATCGACAGCGGATGCGCGAGGATGCGTCGTACATCCTCCTCATCCATCCCGTAGTACACCGCCCCCGCCGGTTGCAGGCGACGTGCTGCGTCCAGCAGCGAAACGTCCCACTCGGCGGCAATATCCTGCAAGTCGCGCCCGCCGACTTCCGGGTGCGGCGTCGACCAGGTGATGGTGATGCGAAACGCATCGGTGACCTGCTTGAGGTCCAGGGTCGAAGAGCTGGCCGCATAGGGATAGCAATCACAGCCCACCGGGTGGGTTTTTGCAGCCAGTTCCAGCGACGCCAATAGCTGTGGACTGCGTCCCCAGTTGCCTGCTCCGGCACACTTGAGGTGGGAAATAATCACCGGTGCCTTGGCGTGTCGGCCAATCAAAAACGCTTCGTCCATCGCCTCCAGCACGGGCTCGAACTCGCTGCGCAAATGCGTGGTGTACACCGCACCAAACGCCGTCAGTTCTTCACTGAGTTGCAGCACTTCATCGGTCTGGGCATTAAACGCGCTGGCGTAGGCCAGGCCTGTGGATAAACCCAGCGCGCCAGCCTCAAGACTTGCTCGCAACTGCACACGCATGGCACCGATTTCATCCGGCGTGGCGGTGCGGTGCAGGTCGTCCATATGGTTGCTGCGCAGCGCCGTATGGCCGATCAACGCCGCGACGTTGACCGCCGGATGAGCGCTTTCTACAGCAGCGCGGTAATCGGCAAACCGCGGGTAAGCGAACGCCTCACGCGTGCCCAGCAGGTTCATCGGGTCCGGCGGATCACTACGTAAACTCACCGGCGAGGCGCTGATGCCGCAGTTGCCGACAATCACCGTGGTCACGCCCTGGCTGAGTTTGGGCAGCATCTGCGGATGGCGGATCACCACCGTGTCGTCGTGGGTGTGCACGTCAATAAACCCCGGCGCCAGAACACGCCCCTGCGCCTCGATCTCATGCTCGGCCTGCGCAGTCGCCAGGTCGCCGATTGTCTCGATACGCCCGTCACGCAGCCCTACATCGGCGACATAACCTGGTGTGTTGCTGCCATCAATGATCAGCGCCTGGCGAATCAGCGTGTCGTACTTCATATCAATCTCCAAGCGGCAGGCTATCGGGGCCGCCGCGATAATCGTCCAGGGCCAGCTTGATCCGGCGCAGGCGTTCCTGGTTCTCGTCCGGCATGACCAGCGCCAGCTCGGTGGCGAGCAGGTCGATGGCCAACAGCATTCCGTAGCGCGCCGCGGTGGGCTTGTAGATAAAACTGGTTTCGGCCGGCTGCAGCGGCAACAACACGTCCGCCAGCTGCGCCAGCGGTGAATCGGCCAAGGTGATGGCGACGATGGGCGCATCGTAATTGCGCGCCAGCCTCACCACGTCCAACAACTCGGGCGTGAGGCCAGAGAGCGAGCACACGATCAGCGCCTGCTCAGGGCCCAAGGTCGCGGCGGTGACGCGCATCATCACCGGGTCGCGGCAAGCGGCAATCGGGTAACCCAGGCGCACCAGTCGCACTTGCAACTCTTCACTGCACAGGCTCGACGGGCCGCCCATGCCGAATGAGTGAATCATCCGCGCCTTGCCCAACAGGCTGACGGCATCGACAAAACTCGCCTGGTTGAACCCCGACAGATGCTGACGCAAGGTCAATTCGATATCGCCGAGAATCTGCCGATGAAACGCCGACTGCTCCGGCAACCCCGCCGGGTCCAGGAAGCGACTGCCCACCCCGCTGGCCTGGGCCAGTTGCAAGCGTAAATCGCGCAAGTCGCGGCAGCCGACGCTGCGGGCAAACCGCGACAAGGTCGCCGTGCTGACTTCGGCGCGTTGGGACAACTCCTCCAGGCTGGCCGACGCGGCGAAGCCCACGTCATCGAGCATCAGCTTGGCGATACGCCCTTCACCGGCGCTGAAAGAGTCCTGGCGGGCGCGGATCTGGTAGAGGATGTCCATCGGGGCTCCGGATTACACAATGAGGCTCATAAAACAAGTGACAGACCGTATGTCAGACCGAACGCGACCACCGAGATCAACGTCTCCAGCACGGTCCAGGTCTTGAAGGTCTGGATCACCGTCATATTGAAGTATTCCTTGATCAGCCAGAAGCCGCCGTCGTTGACGTGGGAAAAGATCACCGAACCCGCGCCAGTCGCCAGCACCAGCAACTCAGGGTGTGGATAACCCAGGCCCATGGCGACGGGCGCGACCACACCGGAGGCCGTGGTCATGGCCACGGTGGCCGAGCCGGTGGCGATGCGCATCAGCGCAGCAAACAACCAGCCCATCACCAGCGGCGACAGATGGAAGGCGTGGGCCAGGCCGAGAATTTCATTGGTGACGCCCGCGTCCACCAAAATGCGATTCAAGCCACCACCGGCGCCCACCAGCAAGGTGATACTGGCGGTCGGCGCCAGGCATTCATTGGTGAACTTGAGGATCGCCTCGCGGTTGAAACCCTGGGCCAGGCCCAAGGTCCAGAAGCTCACCAACGTCGCGACCAACAGTGCGATCACCGAGTTGCCGATAAACAGCAGGAACTGGTTAAAGCCAGTACCGGGTGTAGAAATCACATTGGCCCAGCCGCCGATCATCATCAGCACCACCGGCAACAGGATGGTACCCATGGTCAGGGTAAAGCTCGGCAAACGGGTGCGCGGCTCGCGCTCGATAAACTGGCGCTCCAGCGGGTTCTGCGCCGGCAGGTCAATACGCGGCACGATGAACTTCGCGTACAGCGGGCCGGCGATGATGGCCGTGGGAATACCGATCAAAATTGCATACAGCACGGTCTGCCCAACCGAGGCGTTATACGCCAGCACCGCCATCATCGCCGCCGGGTGCGGCGGCACCAGCGCATGCACCACCGACAAACCGGCGACCATCGGCAAGCCGACCATCAGAATCGACACGCCCACACGTCGCGCCACGGTAAAGGCAATCGGCACCAGCAACACAAAACCGACCTCGAAAAACAGCGGCAGCCCCACCAGGAAGGCAATACACACCATCGCCCAGTGCGCATTGCGCTCGCCGAAGCGGTTGATCAGCGTGCGCGCCACCTGCTCGGCGCCGCCGGACTCGGCCATCATCTTGCCGAGCATGGTGCCCAGCGCCACCACCAGGGCAATGTGCCCCAGGGTTTTACCCACGCCCGCCTCGTACGAGCCCATGATGGTGTCCGCCGGCATGCCGGCCATCAGCGCCAGGCCAATGGACACCAAGGTGATGACGATAAACGGGTTGAGTCGGTAACGTGCGATCAGCACGATCAATGCAATGATGGCGATGGCAGCGTATGCCAACAGCCCCAAGCCCAGTGGTGCGGCCATGCGGTACTCCTTGGAAAGGGTCACGTCGAATTGGTTGTGAAACTCATAAATCATTCCTCGATTAAATTTTCAATTTCTATGAAAGTAATTTTCGCCCACGGATAAGTGCTGTCGCTTGGGGACATGCACAGCGCCAGCCAATGAAAATCCGAGGGGTGTTCTTACATGAAGTTTTTGCCGTGCCGAAACTCAACCGTAAGGGCCGAGTCTGAGAGGGCAGCCCTACCGTCGATCAGGAATCCCGACAATGAATCGCAAGACCCTGCTTGTTCCTTTCGCCGCCAGCGCGCTGTTGCTGGCGTTCTGCAGCAGCGCCTCGGCCGCCGAGAATGCGGCGCTGAAAAAATGCATGGACAGCGCCAACACCACCGTCGACATGGTCAATTGCAACGTCAAGGAAACCAAGATTCAGGACGATCGCCTGAACAAAGCCTATAAAACCGCCCTGGCCGCTCAGGAAGGCGATCGCAAGCAGAAGCTGCAGGACGTGCAGCGCCTGTGGCTCAAATACCGTGACGCCAATTGCGCCTTCGCAGGCTCAGCCACCGGCGGCACCATCGATCAGGTCAATGGCTCCGGCTGCGTGCTGGACATGACCCAGACCCGCGCACAGGAACTCGAAGACCTGGTCGGGCCGTGATCAGTTACTCATGATGAACGCGCGCACGCTTTAACAGCTTCTTGCAGCGCTCGGACAAATGCAGCACCCGCAGATGTTTGCCGGCCTTGCTGTAGCGCTCTCGCAAGGTCATCAGCGCGGCAATCGCCGAGTAGTCAACAAAGCTCAGGTGACGGCAATCCAGCGTTACCTGAGCCGGGTCGTTGGCCGGGTCGAACTGGTTCAGAAACGGCGTGGTCGAGGCAAAGAACAACGTGCCATGCAGGCGGTACAGCTTGCTGCCGTCGGCCTCCAGATGTTCATCGGCATACAGCTCGCGCGCCTGTTGCCAGGCGAAGTTCAGCGCCGCAATCACAATGCCGCACAGCACGGCCGTGGCCAGGTCGGTAAACACGGTAATCACCGTCACCGCCAGAATCACCAGCACATCATTGACCGGCACTTTGTTGATCACCCGCAACGACGCCCAGGCGAAGGTCTGCTGCGACACCACAAACATCACGCCCACCAGCGCCGCCAGCGGAATCCGCTCGATCAGCGGCGACAGAAACAAAATGAACAACAGGATCATCACCCCGGCAAACACCCCGGAGAAGCGCCCGCGCCCGCCGGAGCTCAAGTTGATCACGGTTTGCCCGATCATCGCGCAACCGCCCATGCCGCCGAACAGGCCCGAGACCATATTCGCCGCGCCCAGGGCCACGCTTTCGCGGTCAGGGTAGCCACGGGTCTCGGTGATTTCGTCGGTGAGGTTCAAGGTCAGCAGGGTTTCCAGCAGGCCGACCATCGCCATCAGGAACGCATAGGGCGCGATGATGCCGAGGGTTTCCAGGGTCCAGGGAATTTGCGGCAGCGCGAAGGTCGGCAGGCCACCGGCGATGTGCGCCATGTCGCCCAGTGTGCGGGTGGGCAGGCCAAGCAGGTACACCGCCAAACCGACGCCGAGGATTGCCACCAGCGCGGGCGGCACGGCGCGCGTCAGGCGCGGCAGCAAATAGACAATCGCCATGGTCACCGCCACCAGGCCGATCATTACGTATAACGGCGTGCCGCTGAGCCAGCTTTCGCCGCTTTTGAAATGTTCCAGTTGCGCCAAGGCGATGATGATCGCCAGGCCGTTGACGAAACCGAGCATCACCGGGTGCGGCACCATGCGCACCAGCTTGCCCAGGCGCAACACGCCGAACGCGACCATGATCAGCCCGCCCAGCAACACCGTGGCCAACAAGTACTCCACGCCGTGTTGCACCACCAGCGCGACGATCACCACCGCCATCGAACCGGCGGCCCCCGAGACCATGCCGGGCCGGCCACCGAATAACGCGGTAAGGGTGCAAATGATAAAGGCCCCGTAGAGCCCCATCAGCGGGTTGAGGTGGGCGACCAAGGCAAAGGCGATGCATTCGGGCAGCAGCGCAAAGGACGTGGTGAGGCCGGCCAGGGCATCGGCGCGCAGACGAGTGAGGTTCATGAGGTACCAGGGCGTTGCGGGGAATAAGGCGGGGAATGGTACGGAATTGCGCGAGGTGGGGCCAGCGCTGGGTAAACCAGATAAACCGAGTCGCCCCTTTCGCGAGCAAGCCCGCTCCCACACTTGACCGCGTTCCAACAGTGGAATGCAGTCAAATGTGGGAGCGGGCTTGCTCGCGAAGGCCGCACCGCGGTGCTAAGCGAACATCACACCATTTCGTTGCGAATCCACTCAACCACCGACGTACGCTTCGGCGCCCAGCCCAGCAGTTCACGGGCATGCTTGCCACGCACGCGGCTGTTGGAGCCCAGGCCATAGTTGGCCATTTCATAGCCCCACTCGGCTTCAGCCTCCGCCAACGGCCAATCCTGCGGCTTGCCCAGCTTCAACGCTTCGGCAATAGCAGTGGTCATGTCGACAAACGCCGCTTCACCGCTTTCCACAAAGTAGAAGGTGCCCGGCACATTCTTCTCAAGCGCCAGCAGATACAGCGCTACCACGTCTTCGATGTGCACGTTGGACCAGATGTTCTGCCCAGTGCCCACATGGCGCACCACGCCACTTTTGCGCGCCTGCTTGAGCAGCCGCGGCAATTGCACGCTGTCACGCTTCACGCCCAGGCTGTGGCCATAAATCAGGGTGTTGCAGATCACCGCCGAATTCACGCCGTCTTTGGCCGCCGCCAGAATCAGGTTATCGATGGCCACGCGCGCAGCCTTGTCGACGGTCGGCTCCGGCAGGTTGTCTTCAAAGTAGATGACATCGCTGGCCTTACCGCCCGACGCATCGCCAACGATGCTCGAACCGCTGGTGTGCAGGAAGGGCTTGTTCGAACCCTTCAAGGCGGCCAGCAAGGTTTCCACGCCAGCGCGATGGTCGCTGCTGGCGGCGTTGATAACTGCATCGGCCTTCGAAGCCTGCTCGGTCAACACGGCCGACTCATCCAGGGTGCCGATCACGGGGGTGATGCCCAGAGCTTTCATCTCAGCGGCTTGCTCGGCGCTGCGCACCATGCCGGTAACGGTGTGGCCAGCCTTGACCAGGCCAGTGGCGAGGGAGCCGCCGATAAAACCCGCTGCGCCGGTAACGAATACATTCATGGAGTGTGCTCCTGACGGGGTAAGTGATGGGTCCAGTATCGAGGACTCACCCCTGTCGAATAAGACCGTATTGCCCAATTCAATCTTGCGCACAGGTCACGAATCAGCAGGCATACCGCGCCAGCTTGGCCTGAATGAAGTCCAGGAAACACTGGATGCGCAACGCCAATTGCGAGTTGCGATAGAACACTGCGTGGATCGGCTGACGATAACCACTGTTAAACGCCTCCAGCACCGGCACCAGCCGCCCGGCATTGATGTCTTCGACCGTCATGAAGTTCGACAGGCAGCAAATGCCCTGCCCTTCCAGCGCCAACTGGCGCAGGGTTTCGCCACTGGAGGCAGCGATGCTCGGCTGGATCAGCCAACGGTCGCCTTCCACATGGCGCAACGGCCAATGGTTGAGGGTTTCGGTCTGGGTGAAGCCCAGCAACGTGTGGTCCGCCAACTCGGCCACCGTCGTGGGCGTGCCGTGTTGCTTGAGGTAGTCGGGGCTGGCGAGGATATGCAGCGGCGTGCAGCCAAGGGAACGGGCATGCAACGTGGAGTCGGCCAGGGCGCCGATACGGATGGCAATGTCGGTGCTCTGTTCCAGCAGGTCGATAATCAAGTCATCGCTGTTCAGCTCCAGCTGGATGTCCGGGTAGAGGCTGCGAAACTCGGCGATGTACGGCACGATCCCGTGCAGCATGAAGGGCACGGCGGCATTGATGCGCAGCCGCCCGGCCGGGTTTTTCTGGCGCGACGACAGGCGCTCTTCCAGATCATCCATCTGCGCCAGGATCACCTTGGCCTGCTCGAAGAAGTACTTGCCCTCTTCGGTCAGGTCCATGCGCCGCGTGGTGCGGTTGATCAGCGTGGTGTCGAGCTTGGCTTCCAGGCGCGACAAGGTGCGGCTGACCGCCGATGGCGTCTGCCCGACCTGCTCCGCCGCGGCGGAAATCGAACCGCACTCAATCACGCTGACGAAGATCTGTAACTCATCGGATCGGGCTTTCACAGGCTGTCCTTCTTGATCGGTGGGTAGCAGCTTACACCGACAGGTTAAACACCTGCGCCAGATGCTGCTCGTAGCGCGCCACGTCCGCCTCGATGGCCGGGCGTTTCATCACGTCCACGCACAGGAAGGTCGGCAGGCCGGTCATGCCGAGGAACTCGTTGGCCTTGTGGAACGGGAAGTACACCGCGTCCACGCCCTTGGCTTCGAAGAAGTCCGTCGGGTCGTCGAAGGCTTGCTGCGGCGCGTTCCAGGTCAACGACAACATGTACTGTTTGCCCTGGACCAGACCACCGCTGCCGTATTTTTGCGACGCATCGGCACGCGTGCGGCCATCGCTGGCATACAGGCTGCCGTGGCCTTCGGTGAAGACTTCATCGATGTACTTTTTGACGATCCATGGCGCGCCCATCCACCAGCCGGGCATCTGGTAGATGATCACATCGGCCCAGAGGAATTTGGCGACCTCTTCGGCCACGTCGTAGCCTTCGTCGATGTGGGTGACTTTGACGTCTATACCGCCACGGTCCAGCACCGCCACGGCGGCTTCATGCAGGGTGGCGTTATAGCGGCCGTCGGAATGGGCGAATTTCTTGCCGCCGTTGAGCAGGAGTACTTTTTTCATGGGAAGGAATCCAAAGGGCTGAAAATGTCTGCCGGCAGGCTATCGACATTCAACCCTTGGAATAAGCAGCAGTGCGGCAAAATACATTTGACCCAAACGCACGAATAACGCCGCACTCTTGATTTAACCACTGATCAGCAAATGACCGCCCAACAGCGCCATGCCGATAAAAAATACCCGTTTGAACAGCACCGCGCTGATGCGCTGACGCAGTGCCTGGCCCAGCCACATGCCCAACAGCGCAGGCACCAGGGCCAGTAGGGAGGCATTCATTTCGCCGCCGCCGAGGGTGCCACGCCACGCCAGCCCCGCCGCCAGCGCCAACGTGGAAACGGTGAACGACAGCCCCAGCGCCTGCACCAACTGATCACGGTTCAAGCCCAAGGCTTGCAGATACGGCACGGCGGGAATCACGAACACGCCGGTGGCCGAGGTGATGATGCCGGTGACCAGCCCGCACACCGGACCCAGCCAGCGCTCGGTGTGAGGCTGCACCGTGAACGTGGGCAGAAACAACCCACTCAACGCATACATCAGCAGCGCGCCCCCCAACGCGCGAACGACCCAATGGCCGCCGTCCATGCCCAGCCATAGCGTGCCGAGCCCGGTGCCGAGGAAAATCAGCACCAGCATCGGCCACAGGCGTTTGAGCAACGCGCTCAAGTGGCCGCCGAATGCCAGTTGCCAGAGGTTGGTCACCGTTGAGGGAATGATCAGCAATGCCGCAGCCTGCGCCGGAAGCATAGCCAGGCCGAGCATGCCCATGGCCACGGTGGGCAGGCCCAGGCCAATCACGCCTTTGACGGTGCCGGCCAGCAGGAAGGTGCCGATAACCAATAGGGTCAGGGCCGCGCCGAGGTTTTGGTAGTACGCCAGGAAGGTAGTCATGGGGGGATTGTGCGACGTTAAGGCGGTTATGAAAATTCGCCATATACTGAGGCAGCCTCTTGTTTTGCGTGAGGCTCAGATCGCTATCGCAGGCAAGCCAGCTCCCACATTTGAGCTGTGTTCACAAATCTAAATGTGGGAGCTGGCTTGCCTGCGATGAGGCCCGTCCAGTCACCCGAGAACCCCGGCCATGCACTTTGACCTGATCGACCTGCGCCTCTACCTGCACATCCTCGACACCGGCAACATCACCGCCGGCGCGGCGCGCAGCCATTTATCCCTGGCCGCCGCCAGTGCGCGCATCCGTGCGATGGAAGCGTCATTGGGCATCGAATTTCTTGAGCGCGGCCGCCGGGGCGTCACACCCACACCCGCGGGCAAAGCCCTGGCCCGCCACGCGCGCTTGCTGCTGCAACAAGCCGAACACCTGCAACATGACCTCGCCGAATACGCCAACGGCGTCAAAGGCCAGGTGCGCCTGCTGTGCAACACCACCGCCCTGAGTGAATACCTGCCGGAATTGCTTGCCGATTTTCTGCGCGAACACCCCAACCTCGATATCGACCTGCAAGAGCTGCCGAGCCTGCGCATCACACAGGCCTTGCGTCAGGGCACCGCGGACCTGGGCATCATTTCCGACGCAGTGGACACCCACGGCCTGCAAACCCTGCCCTTTCGCGACGACCCGCTCGTACTGATCATGCCCCTCGACCATCCGCTGACGACCGCGAGTTTCATCGACAGCCTGCAATACGACTATGTCGGCCTGGCCGCCAACAGCGCATTGGCGGTGTATTTGGAGGAACAGGCGCTGCACGCGGGCTTTCGCCTGCAAACCCGCATCCGCGCCGATGGATTTGATGGGTTGATTCGCATGGTCGCGGGCGGCGCCGGCCTAGGCATCGTGCCCCAAGCGGCACTGGAGCGCTGGCCGCTGCAGCGCCGCTTCAAAGCCCAACCGCTGCAAGAAGAGTGGGCCCGCCGCACGCTGCTGTTGTGCGCGCGCTCCTTCGAACAATTGCCCAGTTACGCCAAGGCTTTGTTCGACGCCCTCGCCCTGCCCTTGCGGAAAAACCCGTAATACACCGCCGACAGAATCAGCAGGAACGGCACGCCGAACACCAGCGTCATTTTGAACGCCTCGGTGAAGTACGTGGTGATCATCACCGCGCCCATCAACACCAGGCCCAGCAGCGTGCTGTAGGGGAACAGGCGCAGTTGGAACGACAACTTCGCCCCGCCATGGCGCTTGCGATAACGGCGGAAGAACAGGTGCGTGAGGAAGATCATGAACCAGGTGAAGATCGCGCCGAACATCGAGATCGCCATCATCAGCGTAAACGAGCTTTCCGGGTACACCACGTTCAGCAAGGTCGCCAGGGCAATGCCCGAGCTGGACAGCAGCAACGCATTCAGCGGAATCCCGCTCTTGCTCAACGCGCCCATCGACTTGGGCGCAAAGCCTGCGCGCGAGAGGCTGAACATCATGCGCGTGGTGATGTAGAGCTGGCTGTTCATCGCCGACAGCGCGGCGATCAGAATCACAAAATTCATTACCCCGGTGGCGCCGGGAATGCCGATGGTCTGCATCACCGTGACGAACGGGCTCTGGGTCTGACCGGCCTGGCTCCACGGCACGATGGCCAGCATCAGCGCCAGGGTCAGCAGGTAAAACACCACCAGCCGCACGATGGTCGCGCGAAAGGCTTTCTTCACTGCCTGTTCCGGGTCGGCGGCTTCACCGGCGGCCACCGCGATCATCTCCACGCTCAAGTAACTGAAGATCGACACGATCACCGCGATCCACATGCCGCTCAAGCCATGCGGGAAAAAGCCGTCGTGGGCGGTGTAGTTCTGCACGCCGTACGCCGGGTTGCCGGAGCCGAACACCACGTACACCGCAAGGATGATGAAGCCGACGATGGCGCTGATCTTGATCGTCGAAAACCAGTATTCGAAATTGCCGAAGGTCTTCACGCTGATTGCATTGAGCAGGATCAACACGCTGGAAAACGACACGATCCACACCCATTCCGGCACGTTGGCAAACCAGTACTTCATGTACATCGCTACCGCCGTGACCTCGGCGCCCACCGCCAGCACAATCGCGGCCCAGTAGGCGTAACGCACCAGAAACCCGGCCAGCGGGCTGATGTAGAACTCGGCGTACGCGCCGAATGAGCCCGAGGTGGAATGCGCCACCGTCATTTCCGCCAGGCAGCCCATCAACAGCAAGGTGATCAGCGCGCCGATGGCGTAGCTCACCAGCACGCTGGGCCCGGCATAGCCGATGGCATAGGCGCTGCCCATGAACAGACCGGTGCCGATGGCGCCACCGATGGCGATCATACTCATCTGGCCGCAAGTGAGCTGGCGCCGCAGGCCCAGTTCGCGGTGGGTGATCTCTGCAAAACCGTTGTCGGGTGTGGTCACGTGGTGTGCCCCTTTATTATTGTGATTGCACAGTTTGGATATTGACGCAGATCCCCTGTGGGAGCGGGCTTGCTCGCGAATGCGCAGTGTCAGTTACCGCATGTGGTGGCTGACACTGCGCATTCGCGAGCAAGCCCGCTCCCACATTTGGCTCTGCGTTGAATCAGGTGACGCTGTTGCGCACTTTGAATTGCGGCTGGTCCCAGGTTTTCTGGTCGAGGATTTCACCGAGGATCTCCACGGCATCCCATACCTCGGTAAAGCTTGTGTACAACGGCGTAAAACCAAACCGCATGATGCGCGGCTCGCGGTAATCACCAATCACGCCCCGAGCGATCAGCGCCTGGATCACCGCGTAACCTTCGGGGTGCTCGAAGCTCACATGGCTGCCGCGCCTGGCGTGCTCGCGCGGGGTAATCAGCACCAGGCCGTGGGCGGCGCAGCGGGCTTCGACCAGCGCGATAAACAAGTCAGTCAACGCCAGGGATTTAGTCCGCAGGCTGGCCATGTCGGTCTGGGCAAAAATCTCCAGGCCGCATTCGACCATGGCCAGCGAGGTGATCGGCTGCGTGCCGCACAGGTAGCGCGCAATGCCCGCGCTCGGCGCGTATTGAGCTTCCATCGCGAACTGCCGGGTATGCCCGAACCAACCCGACAAGGGCTGGCGCACCACGTCCACCAGCAGCGGATTGACCCACACAAACGCCTGGGAACCCGGCCCGCCGTTGAGGTATTTGTAAGTACAGCCAATCGCGTAATCGGCCCGCGCCGTGTGCAGGTCGATGGGCACCGCGCCCGCCGAATGCGCCAGGTCCCAGATGCTCAGCGCGCCACATTCGTGGCTCAAGGCGGTGAGCGCCTGCATGTCGTACATGTAGCCGGTTTTGTAGTTGACGTGGGTGAGCATCACCACCGCCACGTCCTGGTCGATAGCCTGCGGCAGTTCATCGGGGCTGTTCACCAGTCGCAATGAATAACCCTGCTGCAGCAACTCGGCCAGGCCTTCGGCGATGTACAGGTCGGTGGGGAAGTTGCTCGCCTCGCTGACGATCACCTTACGGCCCGGCTGGCGTTGGCGCTGCACGCTCAACGCGGCGCTGAGTACCTTGAACAGGTTGATGGAGGTGGTATCGGTGATCACCACTTCGCCGTCGCGCGCGCCGATCAAGGGCGCCAGGCGATTGCCCAGGCGCTGGGACAAATCTGCCCAGCCGGCGCTGTTCCAGCTGCGAATCAAGCCATTGCCCCACTCTTGGGCGATCACCTGCTGCGCCCGCGCCAACGCCGCCACCGGGCGGGCGCCGAGGGAGTTGCCGTCGAGGTAGATCACGCCCTCAGGCAAGGCGAACTGACGACGCAGTGGCGCCAGCGGGTCCTGAGCGTCGAGGGCTTGGCAGTGGCTTCGGATGGTCATGGGCTGTCCTGATTTTTATAAGTGAAGATGGAGCAAATAATGAACGAAGCTTTAGAGAATTTTCGTGCAAAGTGGTGGGTAACAGGCTAATTAAGCTGTAGGAAATTCGAATTTAACCCCAAAACACGCGGATTTATTCTAAGCATGATTCTCGACGCCACCGACCTGCGCCTCCTGCATTTTCTGCAACAGGATGGCCGCATCAGCAACCAGGAACTGGCCGAAAAAGTCGCCCTGTCGCCCTCCGCCTGCCTGCGCCGTTTGCGCCTGCTCGAGAGCGAGGGAATCATCAGCGGCTACCGCGCGGTGCTGAATGCCGAGCAGCTGGGAATCGAGCTGGAAGCCATCGTGCACCTGTCCTTGCGCCAGGACGTGGAGGATTGGCACGAGACGTTTATCAAAAAGGTGCAAGGCTGGCCGGAGGTGGCCAGCGCGTACGTGATTACCGGCGCGAGCAACTATGTGTTGCGGGTGCAGGCGCGGAATTTGAAGCACTTTTCGGACTTTATCGTGAACCACCTGAACCGCACGGCGGGGGTGATGGATATTCGCTCGGAGATTGTGTTGCAGAAAATCAAGGATCGGGATGAGGTGTTGGACTTAGTCCTGCGCAAATAGCAGCAACACCTCAACTCAAATGTGGGAGCTGGCTTGCCTGCGATGCAGACACCTCGGTGCATCAGATACACCGAGTTGATGCCATCGCAGGCAAGCCAGCTCCCACATTTTTATGCGTGTTCAGTCTTCCAAGGCACGCACGCGTTGCATGCGTTTTTGCTCTACCGGCGCATCAGCCCGTTGCAGCTCAAAGTCAAAATCAATCTGCGCAAAGCGCCCTTCCACGCCAAACTCCCGCGCCAGTTGCTGATCGTCACTGAAGCGAATCTCCGCAATCAACTCATCCCGTGTCGCGTAAGCAAAGTCATCGTGCAAGTACGGGTCGTCTGACAGGTTGATCTGGGTGGTCAAATGCCGATGCCCCGGCGCCGAGATAAAGAAGTGAATATGCGCCGGCCGCTGCCCATGGCGGCCCAGTTGGTCGAGCAGCTGTTGAGTCGGCCCGGTCGGCGGGCAGCCGTAGCCGGACGGCACGATGCTGCGAAAGCGGTAGTTGCCCTGGGCATCGGTCTCGATGCGCCGGCGCAGGTTGAACTCGGACTGCGTCGGGTCAAACCATGAATAGGTGCCACCGGTATTGGCCTGCCACACATCGACAATCGCGCCTGCTAAAGGCTTGCCATCGGTATCGCGCACTTGCCCGCGCATAAACAGCGGCACCGCGTCGTCCTTGCCATCGTCCAGCCGTGCTTCGTATTGGCTCAGCGGCGCCCCGGCCACATACAGCGGGCCTTCGATGGTGCGCGGCGTGCCGCCGGATTTGCCGGCTTCTTCGTCGGCGGCGTCCATCAGCAAATCGAGGTAATGCTCCAGGCCCAGGCCGGCAGCGAGTAAGCCGGCCTCCTGATGTTTGCCCAGCTCGTTGAGGTAATTGACCGCCTTCCAGAACTCTTGCGGGGTCACTTCCAGGTCTTCGATGATGTTCACCGTGTCGCGCAGGATCCGGTAGATCAGCGCCTTGGCGCGCGGGTTGCCAGCGTCATTGTGATTGCCGCTGGCTTCTTCGAGAAACGCTTGGGCGTGGGCAGTCTGGGAAAGTCGGATGGACATGGTGCAATCCTCATCTTGTCATTATTGGGTGCAAAACAGGCTCAGCGGTCGTCCTCATGGATCGACGAAGGGTGGCGGCACAAGGCATTCACTTCGATGGCCATGTAAGGGAAAAGCGGCAGTTGCATCAGCAGGTCGTGCAGGTCTTGCACGCTGTCGACGTCGAACACGCTGTAGTTGGCGTAATGCCCGGCGATGCGCCACAGATGGCGCCATTTGCCCTCCTGCTGCAGGCGCTGCGCCAGGGCTTTTTCTTCGGCTTTCAGGCCAGCCGCGCGCTCAGGGTTCATGTCCAGCGGCAGGTTCACGGTCATTTTTACGTGGAACAACATGGCGGGCGCCTCTTAGTGGTTGTCACGACGGAAGAACGCCAGACGCTCTTCATCGATAGCCAGGCCAAGGCCCGGTGCAGTGGAAACATGCAACGCAAAATCGCGGTACACCGGCGGCTCGGTGAGGATGTCTTCGGTGAGCAGCAAGGGGCCGAACAGTTCGGTGTCCCACGCCAGCTTGTTCAAGGTCAGGAAGGCATGCGCCGAGGCCAGGGTACCGATGCCGCCTTCGAGCATGGTGCCGCCGTACAGGCCGATACCGGCGGCTTCGGCGATGGCGGCGGTGCGCAACACGGCGCGCGGGCCGCCGTTCTTGGCGATCTTCAGCGCGAACACCGAGGCTGCGCCTTCGCGGGCCAGGTTGAAGGCATCCTCCACGCACTCGATGGACTCGTCGGCCATGATCGGCGCCGGGCTCGATAGATTCAGCCGAGCCATGCCGCTGCGGTTGTTGCGCGAAATCGGTTGTTCGATCAGGTCGATGCCGTTGTCGCCGAGCACCTTGCACGCACGCAGGGCCACGGCTTCGTCCCACGCCTGGTTAACGTCAACGCGCACACTGGCGCGCTCGCCCAGGGCTTTTTTGATCGCGATCACGTGGGCCAGGTCGCGGCCAACCTCACCGGCGCCGATCTTCAATTTGAAGATGCGGTGACGGCGCAGGTCGAGCATCTTTTCCGCTTCGGCAATGTCCTGCGCAGTGTTGCCGCTGGCCAGGGTCCAGGCCACCGGCAAGGCATCCCGCACCCGCCCACCGAGCAGCTCGCTGACGGGCAAGTCAAGCCGTTTGCCCAGCGCATCGAGCAACGCGCTTTCGATGCCGGACTTGGCAAAGGTGTTGCCACGAATGCTGCGCTCCAGGCGCAACATGGCCGCGTTGATGTTGCTCGCGTCCTGGCCAATCAGCAGTGGCGCGAAGTGGCGGTCGATGTTGACCTTGATGCTGTCAGGGCTTTCGTTGCCGTAGCTCAGACCGCCGATGGTGGTGGCCTCACCGATGCCCTCGATGCCGTCGGCGCAGCGCAGGCGGATGATCACCAACGTCTGGTTTTGCATCGTGTGCATTGCCAGCTTGTGCGGGCGGATGGTGGGGAGGTCGACGATGACCGTTTCAATCGACTCGATGGCGCAAATCGGCATGGCTATACCCGTGGGGTTCTTTATAGGTTTGAGCCGATTCTGTGCCGTATTTTTTGTGGCTTCCAATATAGAATGGGTCTCGCACAATACCCTCAAGGTATGAAAGGAGCCGCCATGGAACTGCGTCATCTGCGCTATTTCCAGGTGCTGGGTGAAACGCTGAACTTCACCCGCGCCGCCGAACGCCTGCACATCGCCCAGCCGCCGTTGAGTCGGCAGATCCAGCAATTGGAAGACGAACTGGGGGTGATTCTGCTTGAACGTGGCCGACCGCTGCGGCTGACCGCAGCCGGGCGGTTTTTCTATGAACACGCCAATGTGCTGCTCGAGCAACTGGGCAAGGTCTGCGACACCACGCGCCGCATTGGCCAGGGCGAAAAGACCTGGCTGGGCATCGGCTTTGCGCCGTCGACCTTGTACGGCGTGCTGCCGGAGTTGATTCGGCGGCTGCGCAACGATGCGGTGCTGGAACTGGAATTGGGCTTGTCGGAGATGACCACTTTGCAGCAGGTCGAAGCGCTGAAAGCCGGCCGCATTGACGTGGGCTTCGGGCGCATTCGCATCGACGACCCGGCCATCGTCCAGCGTGTGCTGGTGGAGGATCGACTGGTCGCCGTACTGCCCGCCGGCCACCCGCTGCTGGGTGCGCCCGCGACCCTCGCCCAATTGGTCGCCGAGCCGTTTGTGCTCTACCCCGGCAACCCGCGCCCCAGCTATGCCGACCATGTGATTGCGCTGTTCGATGCCCACGGCCTAAGCCTCAAGGTGGCGCAGTGGACCAACGAGTTGCAAACCGCCATCGGCCTGGTCGGTGCCGGCATGGGCGTGACGCTGGTGCCGGCGTCGGTGCAAGTGCTGCACCGCGCGGATATCGGCTACACGCCGATTGTGGAAACCACCGCGACCTCGCCGATCATTCTCAGCCAACGGGTGAATGATCAGTCGCCGGGGCTCAGTCATTGTTTGCAGTTGGTGGAAGAGTTGATCTGAGATCTCCCGCACACCACAAATCCCCTGTGGGAGCGGGCTTGCCTGCGATGGCGGTGGAACATTCACCACCGCTATCGCAGGCAAGCCAGCTCCCACATTCTGATCTTCATAAGGTTTAGAGACTGCGCAGGCGCTTGCGCTGCAAGGTCTGGCTGGGCGATTCATCAAACAGCTTGCGGTACTCCGCCGAAAACCGTCCCAAATGGGTAAAGCCCCAACCCAGGGCCATTTCGGAAATGGTCCGAGTAGACCCCTGCTCAAGGATTTCCTGACGCACCGCGCCCAACCGGTACTTCTTCAGGTACGCCATGGGCGACAGCGCAAAGTACTTGCGAAACGCATCGAACAGCTTGAACCGCGACACGCCCGCAGCCGCTTCCAGGTCTTCCAGATGCACCGCTTCGCGGGCGTTGTCGTGGATGTACTGCCGCGCACGAATCAGGTAGTGCGGCAGCTTCACGCCCAGCACGTCGCGCAGCTCTTCTGAATAGTTATTCGGCTGGGCGAGGATCAAGCCTTTGATCAACGAGCTTTCCAGGTCACGCGTAAACGCCGCCTGCTCATACAGCTCGCTGCTGCGCTCAAGCTCGGCAATGAAATACCGCGCCATGCGCCACCACGACGCTGAAGCCCCCTCCACCGCGTCCATCACCGACTCAAAGCGCAGCGGTGCCTCAATCGGCCGTTGCAGCAAGCCTTCCAGGGATTCACTCATCGCCGCGCGGGTGATCACCACCTGCAATTTGCGGCAATCACCGGAGATCGCCAGCACCTGATGCTCGTTGGGCGAGAGGATCACGCCTTGGTCGCGATTGGAACTCAGCCGCTCGCCGTTCTTGCTCAATTCCTGCTCGCCCACCAACGGCAGGCTCAGGCTGTAGCTGCTGAAGTGCTCGGCGTCTTCGATGCCGATGGTCACGTCCGTGCCGTACTCGATCACGCCCAAGGTGGTAGCGCGGGACTTGAACACATTGGCGCTGTGGTGAAAGCGCAGGCGCTCCGGCGTCGACGTCGCCAGGCGGTGCGGCCCACAAATGCCGGACATCCAGCTGCGGGCGCCTTCCAGGTCGAAGCGTTGAATATGGATTTCGCGTGTATGGCTACTCATCAGGGTGCACCCACGGCGGTTAGGCGGTTGCGCGCTCTGGCGGCGCGTCGTTGACAATCGACAGCAAGTTCTACGCCACGCGCGCCGTAATGCAACGGGGTGGATAGCAACGGTCGACTATGTGGATAAGCCGCAGGTTTTTGCGACGTTCCCTTGGTATGACAGTAGCGCATCGCGTCACCTCGCTGCACCGAACTGGGTATTTGCTGCCCAACGATGCGCGCCCAACTATGCGGCCCATCTCTGCCCATTAAGCGGATAGCCCGCACCCTGCCGCGCTGCCTCTAATGAACCACCGATTAGCCCCTATCAAAAAAGGTGCCTCCCATGAGTGGTGCAAGAAGCGTCGAGCAGTGGAAAACGTTTATCGAAAGCTGCCTGGATTTTCGCCCGGCGGACGCCGTGTTCCGCATCGCCCGGGACATGTTCACCGAGCCGCAACTGTTCGACCTGGAGATGGAACTGATCTTCGAAAAAAACTGGATCTACGCCTGCCACGAAAGCGAACTGGCCAATAACCACGACTTCGTGACGATGCGCGCCGGGCGCCAGCCGATGATCATCACCCGCGATGGCGAGGGCCAACTGAATGCGCTGATCAACGCCTGCCAGCACCGCGGCACCACGCTGACGCGCGTCGGCAAAGGCAACCAATCCACCTTTACTTGCCCGTTCCACGCCTGGTGCTACAAGAGCGACGGCCGGCTGGTGAAGGTCAAGGCGCCGGGGGAATACCCGGAAGGTTTCGACAAAGCCACGCGTGGCCTGAAGAAAGCCCGCATCGAAAGCTACAAGGGCTTTGTGTTTATCAGCCTGGACGTGAATGGCCGCGACAGCCTGGAGGACTTTCTCGGCGACGCCAAAGTGTTCTTCGACATGATGGTCGCGCAGTCTGCCACCGGTGAGCTGGAAGTGCTGCCGGGCAAATCCGCCTACACCTACGACGGCAACTGGAAACTGCAGAACGAAAACGGCCTGGACGGTTATCACGTCAGCACCGTGCACTACAACTACGTGGCCACGGTGCAGCATCGCCAGCAGGTGAACACCGAAAACGGCAGCGGCTCCGCCAGCACGCTGGACTACAGCAAACTCGGCGCGGGCGATGCCAACACCGACGACGGTTGGTTCGCCTTCAACAATGGCCACAGCCTGTTGTTCAGCGACATGCCCAACCCAAGTGTGCGTTCCGGCTACGCCACCATCATGCCGCGCCTCGTGCAAGAGCACGGCCAGCAGAAGGCCGAGTGGATGATGCACCGCCTGCGCAACCTGAACATCTACCCGAGCCTGTTCTTCCTCGACCAGATCAGCTCGCAGCTGCGCATCATCCGCCCGGTGGCGTGGAACAAGACCGAAATCATCAGCCAGTGCCTGGGCGTGAAGAACGAGTCGGATGCCGACCGCGAAAACCGGATCCGCCAGTTCGAGGATTTCTTCAACGTGTCCGGCATGGGCACACCCGATGACCTGGTGGAATTTCGCGAAGCCCAGCGTGGTTTCCAGGGCCGCCTGGAACGCTGGAGTGATATCTCGCGCGGCAGTCACCGCTGGGAAACCGGGCCCACGCCGAACAGCGAAGCCATCGGCATCCAACCGGCGATGACCGGCACCGAGTTCACCCACGAAGGCCTGTACGTCAACCAGCACCGCAACTGGCAGCACTTGCTGCTTAACGGCCTGGACCAACACGCGCTGAAGCTGCGGGAGGTGAAGTGATGAATGCGCAATTGCAGTATCAGATCGAGCAGTTTTTCTACCGTAAATCCGAGCTGTGCGACGCCCAGGACTGGGACGCCTATGTGCAGCTGTTCGACCCGCAGAGTGAGTTCCACCTGCCGCAATGGGACTCGGAACACGTCTACACCCGCGACCCCAAGCGCGAGATGTCGTTGATCTATTACGCCACCCGTTCGGGCCTGGAAGACCGCGTGTTCCGTCTGCGCACCGGCAAGGCGGCGTCGGCCACGCCAATGCCGCGCACCTTGCACCTGATCAATAACGTGCGGATCGCCGAGCAACCCGGCGGGCTGCTGGAAGTGAAGTTGAACTGGCACACGCTGTTCTATCGGCTGGCCATGTCGGAGCAGTTCTATGGCAGCGCCACCTACAGCCTCAAAGCCCATGGCGACAGCTGGCTGATCACCCGCAAGCACGCCCTGCTGCTCAACGACACCATCAATTCGGTGCTGGATTTTTATCACCTTTGACCATGCCTGGGCTTGTTGTGGCCAGCGGGCTTGCCCCGCGTTGGGGCGCGAAGCGGCCCCTGGTCCAGCCACTGCGGTTTGACGCAAAAAATGCGGTGACATTAATTGGGGCTGCTTCGCAGCCCAACGCGGGGCAAGCCCGCTCGCCACAGCAGGCCTGCTCGCCACAAAAGCTCACTCGTCAGCCATCAAATCAGATACGCGGAGTTATGCGGATGAATCACAAAGTAGCCTTCAGCTTTGCCGACGGCAAAACCCTGTTTTTCCCGGTGGGCGCCAACGAAATCCTGTTGGACGCGGCCCTGCGCAACGGCATCAAGATCCCGCTGGACTGCCGCGAAGGCGTGTGCGGCACCTGCCAGGGCCGTTGCGAGTCGGGCGACTACAGCCAGGATTATGTCGACGAGGAAGCGCTCTCCAGCCTCGACCTGCAGCAACGTAAAATGCTCAGCTGCCAGACGCGGGTCAAATCCGATGCAACGTTTTACTTCGATTTCGATTCGAGCCTGTGCAATGCGCCGGGGCCGGTGCAGGTGCGCGGCACGGTGAGCGCGGTGCAGCTGGTCTCGGCCAGCACGGCCATTTTGCACGTGCAGGTGGAGGCGCCACTGGACTTCCTGCCGGGCCAATACGCCCGCCTGTCGGTGCCCGGCACCGACAGCTGGCGCTCTTACTCCTTCGCCAACCGGCCGGGTAACCCGCTGCAGTTTCTGGTGCGCCTGCTGCCCGATGGCGTCATGAGCAACTACCTGCGCGAGCGCTGCCAGGTCGGTGATGAAGTGCTGATGGAAGCACCGTTGGGCGCGTTTTACCTGCGGCATGTCACCCAGCCGCTGGTGCTGGTGGCCGGCGGCACCGGGTTGTCGGCGTTGCTGGGCATGCTCGATGAACTGGCGGCCAACGGCTGCGAGCAGCCCGTGCACCTGTACTACGGCGTACGTGGCGCCGAGGATTTGTGCGAAGCAACACGCATTGAAGCCTACGCGTCGAAAATCCCGGGGTTTCGCTACACCCAAGTGCTGAGTGACCCGTCGCCCGAATGGCCCGGCAAGCGTGGTTACCTCACCGAGCATTTCGACCTGGCCGAATTGCGGGACCAATCGGCGGATATGTACGTGTGCGGCCCCCCTCCGATGGTCGAATCCATCCAACAATGGCTGCTGGATCAGGCACTTGTTGGCGTTCAGCTGTATTACGAAAAGTTTACGCAGAGTAATATCTGACCCCTCAGTACTTTGAGGGGCGGGTGCGGCGTGCAATCAACCCTGAGAAAAACAAGTAGAAGGGAATGTTAATGGCGGATGACATGGTTAACCCGGTAGGCCTCAAGCGTGGCCTGAAGAACCGGCATATTCAGCTGATTGCCTTGGGAGGGGCGATTGGCACGGGGTTGTTCCTCGGCTCGGCCGGGGTGCTCAAGTCGGCGGGCCCGTCGATGATCCTGGGGTACGCGATCGCCGGCTTCATCGCCTTCCTGATCATGCGCCAGCTCGGCGAGATGATCGTCGAAGAACCGGTGGCCGGCTCCTTCAGCCACTTCGCACACAAATACTGGGGCGGCTACGCAGGCTTCCTGGCCGGCTGGAACTACTGGGTGCTCTACGTGCTGGTGGGCATGGCCGAACTGACCGCCGTGGGCAAGTACATCCAGTTCTGGTGGCCGGAGATTCCGACCTGGGTCAGCGCGCTGGTGTTCTTCGTCGCGGTCAACCTGATCAACACACTGAACGTGAAGTTCTTCGGTGAAGCCGAGTTCTGGTTCGCGATCATCAAGGTGGTGGCAATTGTCGGCATGATCGTGCTCGGCTGCTACCTGCTGTTCAGCGGCACCGGCGGCCCGCAAGCCGCGGTGAGCAACCTGTGGAGTCACGGCGGGTTCTTCCCCAATGGCGGCATGGGGCTGTTGATGTCGATGGCCTTTATCATGTTCTCGTTTGGTGGCCTGGAGCTGGTGGGCATTACCGCCGCCGAGGCCAGCGAGCCGCGCAAAGTGATCCCCAAAGCCATCAACCAGGTGGTTTACCGGATCCTGATTTTCTACGTCGGCGCCCTGACCGTCTTGCTGTCGCTGTACCCGTGGGACCAACTGCTGCAAACCCTCGGCGCGTCGGGCGATGCCTACAGCGGCAGCCCGTTTGTGCAGATCTTCTCGCTGATTGGTAACGACACCGCCGCGCACATCCTCAACTTCGTGGTGCTGACCGCGGCGCTGTCGGTGTACAACAGCGGCGTGTACTGCAACAGCCGCATGCTGTTCGGCCTGGCCGAGCAAGGCGACGCGCCCAAAGCGCTGATGAAGCTCAACAAACAAGGCGTGCCGCTGCGCGCCCTGGCGATTTCGGCACTGGTGACGATGCTGTGCGTGGTGGTCAACTACGTCGCGCCCAAGAGCGCCCTGGAGTTGTTGTTCGCGCTGGTGGTTGCCTCGCTGATGATCAACTGGGCGCTGATCAGCATCACTCACATCAAGTTCCGCAAGGCCATGGGCGAGCAAGGCGTGACGCCGTCGTTCAAGACCTTCTGGTTCCCGTTCAGCAACTACCTGTGCCTGGCGTTCATGGTGATGATTGTCAGCGTGATGCTGGCGATCGATGGCATTCGTGAGTCGGTGTATGCGATGCCGGTGTGGGTGGGGATTATCTACATTGCCTACCGGATGCGGATCAAAAAGGGTAGCGCCTTAGCGAATGCACAGTGATCCCTGTGGGAGCCGGGCTTGCCCGCGACGGCGGTGGGTCAGACACCGGATGCAGTGCCTGACCCACTGCCATCGGGGGCAAGCCCCCTCCCACATTCGCTTGCATAGGTCATGAAAAAGCCCCGGGATTCCGGGGCTTTTTTTATAGCGTGGAACGCACTCGCCACAACTCGGGGAACAGCACCGTGTCGAGCATCTTGCGCAAATACCCCACGCCCTCGGTGCCGCCCGTACCAGGTTGAAAGCCGATGATCCGCTCCACCGTGGTCACATGCCTGAAGCGCCATTGGCGGAACGAATCCTCCAGGTCGATAAACTTCTCGGCCAACTGATACAAATCCCAATACCGGTTCGGGTCGCGATACACCTCACGCCAGGCCGCTTCCACCGACTCATCGTGAACCGTGGCCGCCGTCGGGTCGCGCTCGGCGCGTTTGGGGTCAATCGCCAAACCGGCTTTGGCCATCAGGTTGACCGCCTCGTCATACAGCGACGGCGTGGCAATCGCCACTTTCAACTCGTTCAACAACTCCGGCCGGTGCGCGTGAGGCCGCAACAGCGCCGCGCTTTTATTGCCGAGGATAAATTCGATCTCGCGGTACTGGAACGACTGGAACCCCGACGACTGCCCCAGGAACGGGCGAATGGCCTTGTATTCCGACGGCGTCATGGTCGCCAACACCGCCCAGGCGTGCACCAGTTGATCGAAGATCCGCGACACCCGCGCCAGCATCTTGAACGCCGGCGGCAACTCGCCCAGGCGCACATGTTCGCGGGCAGCCTTGAGTTCGTGAAGCATCAGTTTCATCCACAGCTCGGACGTCTGGTGCTGGATGATAAAGAGCATTTCGTTGTGATCCGGCGACAGCGGGTGCTGGGCGCTGAGGACCTTGCCCAGGTCCAGGTAGTCACCGTAGCTCATCGACTCGGAAAAATTCAGCTCGGCGTTGTGCCATTCTTCCGGGGGCTGGTAATCAGGTGAGAAGGGGCATTGGCTCATCGCGTGGGCTCCTTGAGCGGGCGGAGGATGGCGCGCACCGGGCTCGCGTCCAGGTTGGCAAAGCGCAGCGGCAGCGCGATCAATTCATAGTCGCCCTCCGGCACGTCATCGAGCACGATGCCTTCGAGAATCGCCATGCCATGGCGGGCCACGGCGTTGTGCGAATCCATGGTCTTGGACTGTTGCGGGTCCAGGGACGGCGTATCGATACCGATCAGGCGCACGCCCAGGCTGGCGAGCAGCTCGATGGTTTGCGCCGCGATGGCGGTGAAGTTCGAATCCCATTCGGTCAGCGGCGCTTGTGGATAAGTGCGCAGCAGCACGCGCTCGGGCAAGTTATCCACACGGCCTTCCAACTGATGCGGCTGCACCAGCGCGCCACTGCCCAGGCAATGCAACACCCGGCACGGGCCCATGTACACGTCCAGCGACACGTCGCCGATCGGCGCGCCGTCAGCGCTGTAATGCAGCGGCGCATCCACATGCGCGCCGGTGTGCGGCGAAAAGGTCACGCGGCCCACATTCACCGGGCACTCGGGGCCGAACTGCCACACGCGCTCTTCCTGAAACGGCGTATCGCCCGGCCAGGTCGGGGTCGCCGTGCTCAAGGGCGGGCTGATATCCCACCACGTTTTTATTGGGTTCATTTCAAGGCTCTCACTCGTTCTGGGGTGAATGATACGAGGGCCAGCCGTGCATTTTCTTGCTAATTCCAGCGCCAGGCGGGAATTCTTTCGCAGTTACTGCGAGGAAATGGCGGATTGGCGCCCGAATATTTTGTCTGACCAAAACAGCTCAAACACTGGAGATCCAATGTGGGAGCGGGCTTGCTCGCGAAGGCGGTGTGCCAGTCAATACAGGTGCGGGCTGACCCACCGCTTTCGCGAGCAAGCCCGCTCCCACAGGGACTACATGGGTATCAGAGCAATCGCATTCGCCTGCGCTTCTGGGCATCCCGATGTCGAGCTCAGACCACTGGCACAACGCCCGAGGCCTTAGGGTGCATCTTTCCCTTCCCTGCCTCGGAGCCATCATGTCCAACCCCATCACCGTACTGCGCGACACCCACCCACTGCCGGTCCTGGATGCCTGCAAATGGGAAAAACTCGAAGGCGACCCGCACACCGTCAACCTCAACGCCTACACCAGCGAAGACGGCAGCAAAATCATGGGCACCTGGATCTGCACACCGGGCAAGTGGTACGTGGAATACGTGAAGTGGGAATACTGCCATTTCCAGGAAGGCTACTGCGTGATCACCCCAGAAGGCCTGGAGCCGATTCACCTGCGGGCTGGGGATATCTTTGTGGTGGAGCCGGGATGAAGGGCACGTGGGAAGTGGTGGAGACGGTGCGTAAGTATTTTGTGTTTGCCTGAGCGATTGAACCCGGACTACTTCTTCCTTGTGGCGAGCGGGCTTGCCCCGCGTTGGACTGCGTAGCGGCCCCTGGTCCAGGCACTGCGGTTTGGCTGGGAAAATGCGTTGACTTTATTGGGGCTGCTGCGCAGCCCGACGCGGGGCAAGCCCGCTCGCCACAACAAGCCCGTTGGCCACAAGAAGCCCGCCAGCCACAACTAGCCCGTTGCCCATAAAAAGCCCGCTTGCTAAGGCAAGCGGGCTCGGCATTCTACTGGGGCTTGCGATAGCTGTTGATGATCGCCGAGAAGTCCTTGCCGCCCTCCTCGCGCTGGCTCATCGATTGATACAACTGCTGGGCCACAGCGCCCAAAATCACCGGTTGTTTGGCCTGGCGCGCGGCTTCGGTGGCCAGGCCCAGGTCCTTGAGCATCAGGTCGGCACCAAAGCCGCCGGTGTAACCCCGCGACGACGGCGCGGTTTCAATCACGCCCGGCCAGGGGTTGTAGGTGTCGGAACTCCAGCAGCGCCCGGTGGAGCTGTTGATAATCCCGGCCAGCACTTGGGTGTCGATGCCCAGCGCGTCGCCCAGGGCCATGGCTTCGCTGACGCCGACCATGCTGATACCGAGCAGCAGGTTGTTGCAGATCTTGGCGATCTGGCCGGTGCCCACATCGCCGCAATGCACGATGTTGCGGCCCATCTGCGCCAGCACCGGTTGCAGGGTGGCGAACAGCTCCGGGGTGGCGCCGACCATGAAGGTCAGCGTGCCCGCGCTGGCGCCGCCGGTACCGCCGGAGACTGGCGCGTCGGCCATCACCACGCCTTGCTTGGCCGCCGCTGCAGCGACATCGCGCGCAGTTTGCGGGTCGATGGTGCTGCAATCCACCGCCGGTACGCCTTTGCCGATGCCGGCCAAAACCCCGTCTTCATTCAGCCACACGCTGCGCACATGAGCCGCCGCCGGCAGCATGGTAATCACCAGCTCAGCGCCTTGGGCTGCGTCACGCGGCGAGTCGCTGATGCTGCCGCCCAGCTCGGCGAGTTCCTTGAGCACGGTCTGGTTCAGGTCGAACAGGTTCAGCGCGTGGCCGGCCTTGATCAGGTTGCGGGCCATGGGCGCGCCCATGTTGCCCAAGCCGATAAATGCAATCTTCATGGTCGTCTCCCGAATCAGCGCAGGTTGATGGTGGTGTTGACGCCATCATTGACCGTGTCGTCGTCGAACCAGCGGCTCGTGACGGTTTTGGTCTGGGTGTAGAACTGCACCACTTGCTTGCCATACGGGCCGAGGTCGCCGAGCTTGGAGCCACGCGAACCGGTGAAGCTGAAGAACGGCACTGGCACCGGAATCGGAATGTTGATGCCGACCTGGCCTACATCGATTTCGCTCTGGAACTTACGCGCCGCCGCCCCACTTTGGGTGAACAGGCCGGTGCCGTTGCCGAACGGGTTGGCGTTGACCAGCGCAATGGCTTCATCCAGCGTGGCAACTTCGAGCACCACCAGCACCGGGCCGAAGATTTCCTGGGTGTAGATCTGCATGTCCGTGGTCACGCCCGAGAACAAGGTCGGGCCGACGAAGTTGCCTTGCTCGAAGCCCGGCACCTTGATGTCGCGACCGTCCAGCTCAAGCTTGGCGCCTTCTTTCACGCCGCTTTCGATCAGTTCCAGGATGCGCGCCTTGGCGCGCTTGGAAATCACCGGGCCAACATCCGTACCGGCTTCGCTGCCGGCATTAACCTTGAGCTTTTGCGCCAGCGCTTTAAGGTCCGGCAGCCATTGCTTGGCCGCGCCCACCAGCACCACCACCGAGGTGGCCATGCAACGCTGGCCCGCTGCGCCAAAACCAGCACCGACCAAGGCATTCAGGGTGTGTTCGCGGTTGGCGTCCGGCAGCACCACGGCGTGGTTCTTGGCGCCCATCATCGACTGCACGCGCTTGCCGTGTTTACCAGCCAGGTCGTACACATGAGTGCCGACGGCGGTCGAGCCGACAAAGGACACGGCCTTGATGTCTTTATGGGTGCACAGCGCATCCACCACATCCTTGCCGCCGTGTACCACGTTGAGCACGCCAGCCGGCACACCGGCTTCCAGCGCCAGCTCCACCAGCAATATGGTCGACAGCGGGTCTTGCTCGGACGGCTTGAGTACAAAGGTGTTACCGCAGGCAATCGCCATCGGGAACATCCACAGCGGAATCATCGCCGGGAAGTTGAACGGGGTAATACCGGCGCACACACCGATAGGTTGGCGCAGGGTGTAGGTGTCGACGCCACCGGCGACGTTTTCGGCGAATTCGCCCATCTGCAACGTGCCGATGGAGCACGCGTGCTCGACCACTTCCAGGCCGCGGAAAATATCGCCTTCGGCATCGGCAATGGTCTTACCTTGCTCGGCACTGAGGACTACAGCGATGCGTTTGGAATGTTCACGGATCAAGGCCTGCAGCTTGAGCATGATGCGCATGCGCGCGCCGATCGGCGTCAGCTTCCAGGTCTGGAAGGCTTGATGGGCAGCGTCGATGGCCGCGTTGACTTCATCGGCGGTCGCGAAAGGGACTTTGGCCAGCACTTGCTGGGTGGCCGGGTTAACGATGTCTTGCCAATGGGTGGTCTTGGACTCGACCCATTCACCGTTGATCAGCAACTTGACCTGTTGCACGGAAATGTCGGCAGAAGCGTTCATGTGGTCTCCAATCTTGTAGTTATGCAGAGACAAGGCGCGTGAATCGCCTTGGGAATGAGGCGTTCGGACTATTTTTGGAGTATAGATGTGCAAATCTCTAATAAGAACGCACATAAAAGCCGGTCCAATATGCAAAAAAACATCACGTCCTTGGGCTCCCTGAACTGGGATGACCTGAAGTTTTTCCTCGAAGTGGCCCGCACCCGCAAGGCCAGCGTCGCCGCCAAACGCCTGGCGGTGGACTACACCACCGTGTCGCGGCGCATCAGCTCGTTGGAAGTGTCGCTTGGCACGCTGCTGTTCGAAAAATCCCGGACCAACGGCTTCGTGCTCACCGCCGAAGGCCAGCGTTTGCTGGGTTACGCGGAGTCCATCGAAAGCACGCTGCACATGGCTTGCGAGCAGGTGTCCGGCTCCGGCGTGGCGCTGTCCGGCCATGTGCGCATGGGCTGCACCGAGGGTTTCGGCAGTTTTTTCGTTACGCCGCAGCTCAGCCATTTTGTCGACACCTACCCCGCCATCTCGGTCGACATCCTGCCCCTGCCCCACTTCATCAGCCTGTCCAAGCGCGAAGCCGACATCGTCATCGCCCTGGAACGCCCGGAACACGGGCCGTATGTGTGCTGCAAGCTGTGCGACTACAAGCTGCAGCTGTACGCGACCCAGGATTACCTCGACCAACACCCGCCCATCCAGCGGCCAGCGGATTTGGCTGAGCACCCGTTTATCAGTTATGTGGATGACTTGGCGTTCAGTTCGGAGCTGCTGTACCTGGCGAATGTGGTGCCGGGCGCCAGCGCGAGTTTGCGCAGCACCAGCGTGATCGCACAGTACGTGGCCGCGCAGCAGGGCCGGTCGATGGCGATATTGCCGTGCTTTCTGGCCGCGCAGGACCCGCGGCTGTTGCCGGTGTTGGGGGAGCAGATTTCGATCACGCGGCAGTTCTGGATGTATTGCCGGGAGGATCTGCGCAAGTTGAAGCGGATTACGTTGTTGTGGGATTACATCCGTGAGGTGACGGAGCAGAACACCGGGTTGTTGATGGGGGAAACGCGGGAGATAAGGTTCGCGGATTAAAGGGCCATCAATGACGATTCGCTTTAATTTGCAGGACGTTTCCTAGAGACTCTCTAACCCATTGCGCCTTACCGTTTGGGTCACTAGCCTCCCTGGGTCGCTGCACATCAGCGATCGGGTTTAGCGACTCGGATTAGTTGGGGATGTGATGCCAAAGTATTGCCAGGCGTTTTACCTGTCTTTACCGTTTTATGGCGGCTGTACGCGGGAGACCTTCGGGTCTGCCGGGTTCCCAAATTTACCGGTTCGCTAACCCGTGTACAGCTGCCACCTCTTCATGTTTAGCGACATGCCGTGGTGACCCCTACTGCAAATTTGGGAAACATCATGTCAAAAATCGTTCCTGATCCACCGCTTTCCTCCATCACCACCCTCGGCGTCGTCACGTTCGGCGACTACGGCGAAAACCAAAAACCCCTGTTCCGCGTCAACGCCGGCATGCCGATTGAGCAAGCCCTGGAACACGCATCCACCTTGCTTTTTTACTCCAAGAAACTCGCCATGGAAGCCGCCATGGATGTGCGCGGCGAGCAATACGCATGGGCCGCGCATTACCTGTGTGAGATGGGCAAGGCCGTGGTGGATGACCTGACGCAGGCGATGACGCCGGGCAGTTAAGCGAACACTGCGGCATAAAGGTGGGAGCAGGCTTGCTCGCGAATGCAGTGGGCCAGCCAACACATCATTGCCTGAACGACCGCCATCGCGGGCAAGCCCACTCCCACATTTTGGACTGTGGCGGATGGGAAATTTTGCGTCAGGCACAAATCAGTGTGGGAGCTGGCTTGCCTGCGATAGCGGTGGGTCAGTCAGATTATCTGCGGCTGATACACCGCATTCGCGGGCAAGCCCGCCCCCACAGTTGGGACTGTGGCGGTTGGGAAATTTTGCGTCAGGCACAAATCAGTGTGGGAGCTGGCTTGCCTGCGATGGCGG
>NZ_VMSH01000010.1:198059-210019 GCF_007713445.1 Pseudomonas sp. RGB
TGGGAAATTTTGCGTCAGGCACAAATCAGTGTGGGAGCTGGCTTGCCTGCGATGGCGAAGGGTCGCCAGATTATTTGCGGCTGATACACCGCATTCGCGAGCAAGCCCGCTCCCACAGTTTGATGGCATTTCAGATTAAGAGAGATGAACCCACTCAGTCCGCGATCACCACAATCGACACGCGCCGGTTTTCGGTGCGCCCCGCTACCGTGGTGTTCGGCGCCACCGGCTCGCTGCTGCCCAAACCGCGCAGCTGGATGTTTTCTTCCTTCATGCCCACACCGGTCAGCACGTTGCCCACGCTTTTGGCGCGGCGCAGGGACAGTTGCTGGTTGTAGGTTTCTTTGCCAGAGGCGTCGGTGTGGCCGTCGACGCGTACGCGGTCGATGCCGGCGCCGACCAGGGCTTTGCCGATGCGTTCGACGATGTCGGTGCTGGCTTTGTTGAGGCTTTCAACGTCGCTGCCAAACAGCACTTTGCCCGAGAGGCCAAACGCCCATCCTTCGTCAGTCAGTTCAAAACCCTGCTGTTTGAGGACTGCGATTTGCGCCGGCGTCAGGCCTTTGGGTGGGGCCGTCTGGCAGCCGCCAAGGGCAAGGAATGCCACCAGTAACGTGATAAACATGAAACGCGCGGTCGAGAACAAGGGATCAACTCCTGTCGGTAACGTTTGCGGCGGTGGGCTCCGAATCCGCCGTTTGCTGGCCGCCCTGGGACAAGCGTTTGGCCTGGTACATCGCCGCATCGGCGGCATTGAGCAAGGTGCCGGGAGTGGCGCCATGATCAGGGTAGATGGCAATGCCGATACTGAGGGAGGTCAACACCTCGGTGTTGCCGGGCACCGGGATCGGCGTGTCCATGCTGGCAATGATCTTGTCGGCGATACGCTGAGCATCCTCCGCTTTATGCAATGGCGCCAGCAGCACCGCGAACTCATCACCGCCCAGGCGCGCCACCAGGTCATCTTCACGCAACTGCGCGCGCACCCGCTCGGCGACGGCCACCAGCACCGCATCGCCGGCGGCGTGGCCGAAGTTGTCATTGATGTCTTTGAAACGGTCGCTGTCGAGAAACAACACGGCGACCCGTTCATTGACCTTGGCGGCGCTGCGCAGCGCGCGGATCAGCCGGCCCTCGAAATACGCGCGGTTGGGCAAGCCGGTCAGGCTGTCGTGGCTGGCCTGGTGAGCGAGGGTTTCGTTTTCACTTTGCAGGTGGCTTTGCCAGGCTTCCATCTCGCCGAGCAGGGCGTTGAAGTCGCTGCCCAGGTTGTCGAGTTCGGCGATCTGCGCCGGTGGCACGCGTCGGTCAAAGTCTCGCTCGCTGCGGGCGGCGTGGGCCACCGCGGCCAGGCTTTGCAACGGTTTGGTGATGCCTTGCAGCAGGCGCCGCGCCAAGTACAACGCCACCCAGGCGCTGAGGGCGGTGCAAATCACGATGCCGGCCAGGCCGCTGAGCAGAAAGCGCAGCAGGCTACCGCCGTGGCCGACCACGTGAATGCTGCCCACGGTTTGCCCCTGGTGCAGGATCGGCTGGCTGATGGGCTGTTCGAGCAAGGCATGCGCCAGCGCCAGTTCGACCTCGGACAGCATGCCGGTTTCCGGCCGCTCCCATTGCGCCAGCAGCTTGCCGCTGGCATCGAAGACTTCGGCCTGGGCCACTTCTTCGGTGGAGGCAATCAGGCTGAGTGCTTCAGTGGCGGCGGCGCTGTCGTTGAACACCACCGCCGCTTCCACGGTGTAATTGATCGAGCGCGCGATCAGGTGCAGGTTGTGCTCGGCATACACGCGCAGCGCCAGCACGCCGAGCAGGGTCAAGGACACACTGGCCAGGGTCACGGCCACCAACGCCAGGATCAAATGCCCACGGCCGATGACGGAGCGCAAGGTCGGCCGCGCTTTCGGGGTTCTCATGACGCAGGCGCTCGACGGCGGGACAACTGCAACACGCTGGGGTGAATGCGCACGCCGCTGCGGGCGACGGAGTCCAGGTTGACCTCAAATGACACTTGCTCATCGCCCACGCGCAGGCAGAACAGGCTGCCCACGGTGCATTGGTCGCCGCCTTCGCTGATGCTCAGCACCGGGTGGCCGATCAGTGAGGTAAACAACCGCGAGCGTTCATCGGCGCTGAGTTTGCCGATGTACACGGCGTCGCAGGCACTGACGATATCAGGATGATCGGCGAGCAAACGCTGCACCACCACCGGACGGCCGGTCGCCTGGGTGGTGCCTTTGACCAGGTCGTCGGTGTATTGGGTGGGGCCGACGATGCACAAGCGCAGTTGCGCAGGCTCCACCGGCCAGCGTGCATAGCTGAGGATGCCGAGCACCACTTGCGTCACCGCCTGGGCGCGCTGGTCCGCCGGACCGGGGGCCTGGGCAAATGCTCGCGGGGCGAGCACGCACAGAAGTGCCACCAGTAACATGCGTCTCCAGCTCAAACTGCGCTCTGTGGGCGAGACAGCCACGTTCATGCAGCGATTCTCTTCAGTTTTTCAGGGTGATGCCGCAACGATAGCACAGCGGCGGAAGACCCCGCGAAGCCGGGCCTTCGCGAAGTCCGCTATTTTTTCAGAAAATTCAGACGACTGAATCAGAAATATTTCATGACCATTCAGTCATTTCCCAGCCGGTACGTCCAATTCCAGCATCAACCCACTCAAACGCTTGACCTTGCGCCGCACGGCTTCTTCAAACACGCCGCCACGCGGTTCGATCAGGCTGAACCAGCGCTTGGCGCGGGTGATACCGGTGTAGATCAGTTCTTTGGTCAGCACCGGGTTCAGCGCATCCGGCAGGATCAGCGCGGTGTGGGTAAATTCTGAGCCCTGGGACTTGTGCACGGTCATGGCGTACACGGTTTCCACATCGTTCAGACGGCTGGGCAGTACAAAACGCACACCGCCTTGGCCATCGTTACGTGGGAAAGCCACGCGCAGCACGTGGGGGCCGCCATCGCTTTCGGGCAGTTTGAGCGCGATGCCGATGTCGCCGTTCATCAGGCCCAGGCCGTAATCGTTTCGGGTCATCAGCACCGGGCGGCCTTCGTACCATTGCTCGTCCCCCTCGATCAGCCGCACTTTGCGCAAGGCCGCGGTGATGCGCAGGTTCAGCCCTTCTACGCCCCACGGGCCTTTGCGCACAGCGCAGAGCAACTGGAAGGCGTCGAAGGCTTGCAACAGTTGCTGCGCCCAGTGCGTCCAGGCGAGGTCTTCGCGCGGGGTGTCGAGGGCCGGGCGCGCGCTTTGCAGCAAGTTGAGGTAATAACGATAGCCTTGGGCGTCGCCGCCCTGCCCGTCCAATATCAACCGCTCGAGGGCGTGGTCATGCTCGCCCTTGAGGCTGAGGCAGAACAGGTCATCGTGGCTGCGCGCGGCGAGCAGTTGGCGCGCCTCTTCGGCGTTTTGCTGGTTGACCCAGCGTGCCAATTGGCCGATGCCGCTGCCTTCACCAAAACGTCGCGAATAGCGCAGCATCACCACTTGCTGGGCCAGCGGATGGCTGCCGTCGAGGTCTTCGTGAAGACCGCTGGCGCTGAGGTCTTCGCCACTGACCGCCTGCAGCCATTGGCGCGTGTCGGGGCTGTACCAGCCGGCTTCGGCGTCGCGGCATAAATCGCCCAGTACGGCGCCGGCCTCGACCGAGGCGAGTTGGTCCTTGTCGCCCAGCAATACCAAGCGCGCGTGGGGCGGCAAGGCGTCCAGCAAGTTGGCCATCATTTCCAGGTCGATCATTGAGGCTTCGTCCACCACCAGCACGTCCAGCGGCAACGGGTTGCCCAAGTGATGGCGGAAGTGCCGCGTGCCCGGGCGACTGCCCAGCAAGCGGTGAACGGTGGTGACCTCTGTCGGAATTTTTTCCCGCACGCTGTCGGGCACGGTCAACGACTGCACTTGCTGGCTGATGGATTCGGTGAGGCGTGCGGCAGCTTTGCCGGTGGGCGCCGCCAGGCGGATGCGCAACGGGCTGCCGGCTTCCACGGCCGGCGCCTGCAACAGCGCGAGCAGGCGCACCACGGTGGTGGTCTTGCCGGTGCCGGGGCCGCCGGTGACGATACTGAAGGCACCGCGCGTGGCCAGGGCACAGGCGAGCTTTTGCCAGTCGATC
Organism: Pseudomonas sp. RGB; assembly: GCF_007713445.1. Classification (NCBI taxonomy): domain Bacteria; kingdom Pseudomonadati; phylum Pseudomonadota; class Gammaproteobacteria; order Pseudomonadales; family Pseudomonadaceae; genus Pseudomonas; species Pseudomonas sp. RGB. The sequence goes on from NZ_VMSH01000010.1 coordinate 202,169, forward strand.
ACGCCGTCGGGCGGCGGTTGGTTGAAGAGGCTGTTGAGGCGTTGCGGCAAATCGGCGGCGACGCTTTCCTGGGTGGCCAGGCGCAGGCGCAAGGCTGTGTCGATGCGCCGTTCGTAGGTCCAGTAGCGGCGCAGGTAAAGGCGTTTGCCGGACAAGACCAACGGGCGGCTCTGCGCGGCTTCGCTGCCATCAACCGCCAGGGCGACCAATTGGCTGGTCGCCAGCGCGTGACACCAGTGGGCACCGTCGAGGCCGTCGAGCAACTGCGACGGCAGCAGCATTGCGCCGGTTTGCAGGTCGCCTTCGGGCGGCAGCGACAGGGCAAAATCCGGCGCCTTGAGGGTTTCGAACAGGTCGAGGCACACATGGCCATGGCCCAACTGGTGGCTGGTTAACGCCGCGGCCAGCAACACCAGAGGGTCGGCCTGCGGATCAAGTTCGTGCAGGAAGCCGACAAAGGCCTTGTCCAACGCGCGCAGCCAGCCCCGGTCAACCCAGCGTTCGAGCAGTTGCAGCAGGTCGGCGGCGCGGTTGAGCGGCATCAGCGCCTCAAGCGGTAACGGCGACAGGCTCATAGCAGCACTCCTTGTTCCCAGGCGGGCTCAACCTTGGGCGGTATGGGTTTGCCCTGGAACAACGCGTCCAAGCCTTCGATCAGTTCACGGGGCGGCCGGGTGAAATACGCGCCTTTGCTCACCGACTCAGTGCCGCGCAGGAACACGTAAAGCGCACCGCCGACGTGGCGGTCGTAGTCATACTCGGGCAGGCGCGCCTTCAGCTGGCGGTGCAGGGCCAGCAGGTAGAGCACGTATTGCAGGTCGTACCGATGCTCGAGGATGGACTGTTCCATAGCCTCTAAGGTGTAGGCCGAATCGTCAGGGCCGAGCCAATTGGATTTGTAGTCGGCCACGTAGTAGCGGCCGTCGTGTTCGAAGGTCAGGTCGATAAAGCCTTTGAACATGCCGTTGAGCAGCACCGGTTCGGCGGCGACGCGGGACACGCCGTTGTGGGTGTACTGGCACACCAGTTTGTCGAGGGCCAGCACGTCGACTTTGTGGCTGGCGAACCAGAACTCCATCTCGATCTGATACTGCTGCAGGCTGCTCAGGGTGACCTGATCGTTATCCACCGGCAGCGGCGTTTGCAGCAGGTGGCCCAGCCAAGCGCTGAGGGTGACGATCCAGCCTTCCCAATTGCGCCGGTTACAGCGCGCGCCCACGGCCTTTTCGATGGCCTCGGGGGTGACGTTGAAACCCTCCTCGCCCGCCCATTCCAACAAGCCATGAAGGAAGGTGCCAGGGTTTGGTCCGCGTGGGAAACGGTGTATGTCGCCACCGGACGCCGCCACTTCGCGCGGTGCGTCGGGGTCGAGACGCTCGTCGTCAAACAGCTTCTGGGCTTGTGGGCTTTCCGGAGCTTCGAGGGGCGCGGCGCTCATGCTGTCGCCGATGCGCAATGCGCTGTAAGAGGCGATCCACCAGTTTTCGGCGGCCTTGCGCTTGGGCAGCAACGGCGCGAGCAACGTGGCTGCGTTGCGCGGCGGGTGGAACAGCGTGTCTTGCGCGTCCGGGACATGGGCGTAGTGGATCGCGGCGCAGCCTTGCTGCAAATCCAGCAGCCAGCGCGCCAGGCCGGCAGATTCGCCCAGCGACGCACCGGCGCCGAGCAGATAGCCCAGCGCCGACAGGTGCAGGACCGAGCTGCTGTTATTGCCGCGCTTGAGGTCGGCGATGCCCAGCCAGCACGCATGTTTGGCCCGTGTGAGCGCGACGTAGAACAAACGCAGGTCTTCGGCGAGGCGCTCATCATCGGCCTGAGCAATCAACTCAGCGGTGGGCCGCAGACTGACTTGGGATTTGCCCTGTTCGTCGTGGTAATGCAGCGGCAAACGGCTGCCGTCCACCGGTTTGGCCGAGCAGATGAACGGCAGGAAGACCAGGTCGTATTCCAGGCCTTTGGATTTATGGATGGTCACTACCTTGACCAATTGCTCATCGCTTTCCAGGCGCAAAATCTGCTCTTCACCGGCCTGCCCCGACAGCGCGAGGTGTTCAGCCAGATGACGGATCAGCGCTTGCTCGCCGTCCAGCTCTGACGCGGCCTGCTGCAACAGTTCGCTAAGGTGCAGCAGGTTGGTCAGCACGCGTTCGCCGTCACTGCGCGCGATCAGGGTTTGCGGCAGTTTGAAGTCATGCAGCAGGCGCCGCAGCATCGGCAGCACGCCTTGGGTGCGCCAGATCGCGCGGTAGCCACGAAACTGCATCACGCGGGTTTCCCACGCCAGTTCGTCCTGATTCAGACGCTCCAGTTCCGCCAATGACAGGTTCAAGGTGACGCAGGCCAGCGCGGCACGCAGCGGGCGCTCGACGTCGGGCTCTGCGCAGGCCTTGAGCCAGGCGAGCAGGTCGTGGGCTTCCTGGGCGGCGAAGACCGAGTCTTTGTCAGAGAGGTACACGCTGCGCACGCCCCGAGCGGCCAATTCGGCGCGCACGGCTTGGGCCTCCTTGCCGTCACGTACCAGGATGGCGATGTCTGACGGAAGTACGCCGTTGAAGCTGGAGTCCGCCTGTAGGAAACCGGCGGTACCTTGCTGCCCGCCATTGAGCAACGCGACGATTTGCGTGGCGCAGGCAGCCGCCAGTTGCTGGCGATACACCGCGTTGGAAATCGGCTGATCGGTGGGCAGGTGCCAAAGGTTCATTGCCGGCAACGTGTGGCCATCGACTTGCAGTTGCTCCTTGCGGCCCTGGGACAGCACCGAGTGGAACGGCACCGGGTTGTCGCCGTTCGGCTCGCGGAACAGGAAAGCCCCCCGGCCGCTTTCGGCGCGCTGGAACACGTGGTTCACCGCCTCGACCATTGCGTGGCTGGAGCGGAAGTTGGTGCCCAAGGTGTGGTGGCGGCCGGTGGTGGACTGACGGGCGCGCAGGTAGGTGTAGATGTCGGCGCCACGAAAGGCATAGATCGCCTGCTTGGGGTCGCCGATCAGGAACAGGCCGCTGTCGAGGTGGTTTTCTTCGATGCGGTAGATGCTGTCGAAGATGCTGTATTGCACCGGGTCGGTGTCCTGGAATTCGTCGATCAAGGCGACCGGGAATTGCTCGCGGATCACACTGGCAAGACGCTCGCCCCCGTCGGCCTGCAGGGCGGCGTTGAGGCGGATCAGCATGTCGTCGAAACCCATTTCGGCGCGACGGCGTTTTTCTTCTTCGAAGCGTTTACCCACCCAGCCGGCGGCGTGTTGCAACGCGGCGGCGTCGGGTGTTGGCAACGCGTCGAGGCTGGCTTTGAGAGTGGCCATGGCGTCGATGCCGGGGTGACTCGGCGGCTCGCCCTTCCAGGCTTCGGCCATGCCGTCGGGCGTCAGGCGCGTGAAGCCGGTGCCGATGTCGAGTTGTTCGAGGGTTTCGTCAGCCGCCCAGGCGCTGATCTTTTCGAACCAGGGTTCGAAGTACCGCGCTTGCATCTTGCGGCCGTCGACGGCTTTCGCGGCCACGGCTTGCAGGCAGATATCACGCAGTTCGGCGGCCCATTGTTGCCACGGCGCCTTGAGACTTACCAAGGCTTCGCGGCGCTCTTGCAGGCAAGCGTTGATCAGCTCGGCGGGCTCACGGCTTTCGCCAGTGGGCCGTTCACTGCCGAACAGCGCACGCACGCGGGGCATCAGGGCGGCGGGGCCGCTCCAGTTTTTGCGCACCCAGTTAAGTGCGTCGTCGTGCATCGGGTAGCAAAACAGCCGCCAGTAGTCACGCAGCACTTCGCCGAGCAGGTCGCTGTGGTCGGTTTCCAGGGTTTGGGTGAACAGGCTGCCACTGTCGAACGCGTGTTCGCGCAGCATGCGCTGGCACCAACTGTGGATGGTCGAGACGGCGGCCTCATCCATCCATTGCGCGGCGATGTCCAGGCGATTGGCGCAGGCGGGCCATTGTTCGGGAAGGTATTGGTCGCGCAGGTCGGCGATCAATGCATCCGGCTGCTCGATTTCGGCGCGGAAGAACCGTGCGGCTTCAGCCAGGCGAATGCGGATGCGTTCGCGCAGCTCTTTGGTGGCGGCATCGGTGAAGGTCACCACCAGAATTTGCGGCGGCAGTAACTCGCGGCCAAAGCCGGCTTCGTCACCGCCGTGGCCAAGCACCAGGCGCAGGTACAGCGCGGAAATGGTGAAGGTCTTGCCGGTGCCGGCACTGGCTTCGATCAGCTGGCTGCCTTTTAGCGGGAAGGCCAGGGCTAAAGGTTGACCCATCATGCGCTGGCCTCCTCACTGCTGAGTGATCGCCAGGGTGCGTTGAGCAATGGGCGATACAGGGTTTCGGCCCAGCCTTCGAACGCTTCGCTGGCGATGAGCGCGACGAAGTCGGGGAATTGGCGGGTAAGTGCAGGGGTTTCGCGGCGCTCACCGTCGGTGGTCAGGCCGTCGCCTTCATAGGCTTTGCTTGCGGCGGCCAGGGCTTTGGCGGGATCGGTTTGGCCGAGCCAGGCGAAGGCGGTTTTGACGGCTACCGGGAGCGGTTTGCGCATGCCGATGTGCCAGGCCAACAGCAGGTTGCCAAGGATTTCCCGGGCATTGGATTGATCCAGCGGGGCGAGTAACAAGGTGTCGTCACTCGCCACCAAACCGGTGCTGAGTGGCAGGCCGCAGGCGCACGCCACCACGTGATTGACCCATGGGCGAATCAGACGGTGCCATTTACGCGTCTTGATCGAACCGATGCTGTTGGGGATGGTGGTCACGCTGAGCAAGCCGCCATCACTGCGTCGGTGCAGGCCGCTGATCCAGCCTTCCAACTGGATGCCTTGATGCTCAAAACTGATCGGCTCGGCGGTGGTTTGTGGCGTGGGCCACAGTGCCAATAAGTGTTGGTAGCGTTGCAGCAAATCGGGCAACGGCTCGATCAGTTCGTTACGCAGGCACTCGCCGAAACCCACCATGGGCAGCAGGCCGCTGCCTTGCAGACGCAGGGCCTGGGCGTTGAGTGCTTGATCCACGTGATCGGGCTGGGTCAGTGCGGCGTTCAGCAGGCTGTCGCTGAGGCTGTAGCGTTGCAGCGCGTCGAGCACGAAGGGTTCTTCATCGGCGAGGGGTACTTCGGCGGCTTCGAAGAACACTTTCAGACGTTGACTGAAGAAATGTTTGACCGGGTTGCGCAGGAAATCCTGCAACTGGCCGAGGCTCAGGGGTTCTTCTTGTTGGTGCTCTGCCAGTTCGTGTTCTTTAACTGGAACGTCGGCGGCCTCGTGAAGCAACTGCCACTCGCGGGCGTAGCTGAAGAGCGCGTCGCCTTCATGGAAATAGCGCGCACTGAAGGGTTGGAGCGGGTGTTCCTGGGTCATTGCTTCCAGCAGTTCTTGCTGGTGTGCGTTATGCCAGCCGCTGGCGATATGGTCACGCAGTTGGCCGATCAGTACCGAGGCTGGCCGGTCGCTGTTGTCGCGGATGCTGCGGCCGACCCAACTGATGTAGAGCTGGTCGCGGGCGGACAGCAGGGCTTCGAGCAGCAGGTAGCGATCGTCCTCGCGGCGTGAACGGTCGCCGGGGCGGTAGTCGCTGCCCATCAGGTCGAAGTCCAACGGCGGTTGCGCGCGCGGGTAGTCGCCGTCGTTCATGCCGAGCAGGCAGACGAGTTTGAACGGGATGGCGCGCATGGGCATCAGGGTGCAAAAATTGACAGCTCCGGCAAGGAAGCGCTGGGACAGGCGGCCCTGGTCCAGGCCGGCCAACCAGGCCTCGCGGACTACGGTGAGGGGTAACTCGTCCTGCAGGCCGACGGACTCACAGGTTTCCAGCCATTCTTCTCTCAGTTGTTCGAGTTGGCCTAAGAGGTAGTCGTCGTGTTCGCTGCTGGGCAGGAAGAACAGTTGCATCAGACGTTGCAGGCGTTCGCCCCACTCATGGGGCGCTGCCGGTTGGGACAAGGCCTGATGGGCGTCGTTTAGCGCATCGAGCAAGGAGACCAACGGGCCGATCAGGGCCGCGTCGAGGCCGCCGATTTCATCGTAGGGTTCGATGCCGTCGCAGGCGACGCCGGTGCCGACGGCGTAACCCAACAGCATGCGGCGCAAGCCGAATCGCCAGCTGTTTTGTTCCAGCTCATGCGGCAGGCCGAGTCCGGCGCGTTGCTCGGCGTTGAGGCCCCAACGGATGCCGGCCCCTTCGATCCAGCGGTGCAGCGTCGGCAGGTCGCGCTCCTTGATGGCAAAACGTTCACGCAAGGCGGGAACGTCGAGCAGGTCGAGGATTTCGCTGACGGGGAAGCGGCTGTCCGGGAGTTTGAGCAGGTGTTCGACGGCGATCAGCAGAGGGTCGCGGCCACGTTGGCCTTGGTCGGTAAGGGTAAACGGAATGAAGCGTGGGTCGCTTCGCTCAAGTTGGCCAAACACGGCGCGAATGTGCGGCGCGTAGCTGTCAACGTCAGGGACCATGACGATAATATCGCGCGGGCGCAGCGTCGGGTCGGCACTGAAACGTTGGAGCAATTGATCGTGGAGAATTTCCACTTCGCGTTGTGCGCTGTGGGCGATGTGGAAGCGGATGGAGCTGTCGTTATCTAGATCGACGGCCGGCCATCGCTCGCGCGTTTCGTTGAGTGGGCGCAGTTCAAGGATGTCGTCCTGCAATTGGTTGAGCAGCGTGGTAGGTTCGCTGTCGCTGAACAGGTCGATGCGACCATCACGGAAGGCGGCGCGGTAGCTGTTGGGGTCGTCGTAACTGTCCAGCAGGCTGATGTAGTCACGGCCCTGTTTGCCCCAAGCGGCCAGCAGCGGGTGTGCGTGCTGGTGCAGGGTTTGTGGATCGATGGTGACCGGCATGCCGGCTTTGCGTGCCTGGCGTTTGTATTCATTACGCAGCAGGTCCTTGTCGGCAACGATGTCGGACCAGTGATGACGGCAAGGGTTGTGCACGCAGAGCAGGACTTGGCTGAACCGCGCTAAGCCGGCGAGCGCCTCAAGGGCTTGCGCAGGCAGTGAGGAAATGCCGAAAACGATCACTCGGGATGGTAAGCCTGCGGGCGCCTGTTCAAGGGTATTGATGCGTTCAATAAAGCGCTGGTGCACACCGGCGCGGCTTTCGGCCATGCCTTCTTCACCGACATCGACCAGCAATGCACGCCACAATTCGGCCTGCCAGCAGTTTGCGGGATTAAGGGGCTTGGATTCGCCTCGCCCGTTGCGCAATTGGTGGCGGCCAGCAGCCCAGTCTTCCAGCCAGTCGGCACGGTAGACCTGGTATTGGTCGAACAGGTCGGCCAGGCGTTCAGCCAGTTGATAGCGTTTGCGCAGGTCGGTGTCGTGAGTAAGGAAGCGCTGCAGCGGCTCAAAGTGCGGTTGATCGATGAGTTCAGGGAGCAGGCGCATCAGGCGCCACGTCAGAGGCGCTTTATCGAGTAGGGACTTGGGCGGGATTTCGTCACGGCCCAGGACCATGCGATAGAGCTGCCACATGAAGCTGCCGGGCAGTTGCACGTCGATTGCCGCAGCGATGCCGCAGCCACCCATGTCGTCGTCTTCCGGGTCTTCGGCCAGGGCTAACTTGAGCCATTGGGCGATGCCGTTGCTTTGTACCAGGGCGATTTCGTTTTCCAAGGGCGCGAGCGGATAGCGGCGCATCCAGCTGACTACCAGGCTGCGCAACTCGTCCAGGCGGTTGCCGTGAACCACCATGAATCCAGCGCTGAGGGACGTCGCATCCGGCATAACGGCTTCCTTGGGAAAAGCAAAATCGAGGCAGCGACTTTAGCATTGAAGGCGGCCGCAGGCTGCAAGTGAGGCAGGCCGACTGAACGGGGGTGACTGGAATGTTTTCGACCGCCCAAAACAAAGCCCCTGTTTGCGTTAGCAAACAGGGGCTCTGGA
>NZ_VMSH01000011.1:0-186674 GCF_007713445.1 Pseudomonas sp. RGB
GCATTCGCGGGCAAGCCCGCTCCCACATTGACCGTGTTCATCCAACGTAGCTTGCGGTGTAAACCCAATCTCTGTGGGAGCGGGCTTGCCCGCGATGGCGTTGGGTCAGTGCCGCATGTGCAATCCGACACACTGCATTCGCGGGCAAGCCCGCTCCCACATTTGGATCACCGACACATTCAAGTCAGCGCAAGGCCCGGCGCAGCACTTTGCCGACGGTGGTCTTGGGCAGCTCGGCAGTGCGGAACTCCACATACCGCGGCACTTTGTACCCCGTCAGGTATTCGCGGCAATGGGCGAGGATCTGCTCCTGCGTGAGGTTCGGGTCCTTGCGCACCACGATGATCTTCACCCTTTCTCCGGTGACGCCATCTTCCACGCCGACCGCCGCCACCTCACCCACGCCCGGGTGCATGGCCACCACGTCTTCGATTTCATTCGGGTACACATTGAAGCCCGATACCAGAATCATGTCTTTCTTGCGGTCCACCAGGCGGATGTAGCCGCGCTCGTCCATCACGCCGATATCACCGGTCGACAGCCAGCCCTCGGCATCCAGCACCTCGGCGGTTTCCTTGGGGCGCTTCCAGTAACCCTGCATCACCTGCGGCCCGCGCACTTGCAGTTCGCCTTGCTCACCGGTGTCGGCCAGTTCACCGTCCTCGCGGATAAAACGCACCCAGGTCGAGGGCAGCGGCACGCCAATGCTGCCGGTGAACTCCATCTCGCGCATGCGGGCGATATTGATCGGGCTGATGCTCACCACCGGCGAGCACTCGGTAAGGCCATAGCCCTCGATGATCGGCAGCCCGGTGACTTCTTTCCAACGCTTGGCCACCGCCGTGTGCGTGGCCATGCCGCCGGCGATCACCAGGCGCAGGGCGGAAAAGTCGCGCGCGCAGAACGCTTTGTTTTCGAGCAAGCCATTAAACAGCGTGTTGACCCCGGCAATGCCGTTGAAGCGCTCCTTGCGCAGGATCATCTGCACGCGTTTCACATCACGCGGGTTGGCGATCAGGATGTTGCGCCCGCCCAGGCACATGAACATCAGACAGTTCACCGTCAGCGAAAAGATGTGGTACAGCGGCAGCAAGGTGACGTTGGTTTCCTGCTGGTCCTGGTCCAGCTGGTCGCCGACCCAGGCCTTGGCCTGCAACAGGTTGGCGATGATATTGCGGTGGCTGAGCATCACACCCTTGGCGTCCCCGGTGGTGCCGCCGGTGTATTGCAAAAAGGCCAGGTCGTCGAGGTTCATGGCCACCGGGAAGTGATTCAGCGCCCGCCCCTGTTTCAGCACCCGATTGAAGCGCACCGCGCCGGGCAGGTTAAAAGCGGGCACCTGCTTTTGCACACGGCGCAGGATGAAATTCATCGCCGCGCCCTTGAAGGTGCCCAGCAAGTCGCCAATGGCCGCCACCACCACGCGCTTGACGCTGCTGCCGGCCACGACCTTTTCCAGGGTGTGGGCGAAGTTTTCGAAAATCACCACGGTTTCGGCGCCGCTGTCCTTGAGCAGATGCTTGAGCTCATGGGAGGTGTACAGCGGGTTGACGTTGACCACCACCGCGCCGGCCAGGATGGTGCCCAACAGGCAGATCGGGTACTGCAAGCAGTTGGGCATCATCAAGGCCACGCGGTCGCCCTTCTTTACGCCCTGACCCTGCAGCCACGCGGCAAACGCGATGCCTTGCACCCGCCAGTCGGCATAGGTCATTTCGGTGCCGATGCTGACGTAGGCGACGCGCTCGCGAAACTTCTCCAGGTGCTCAAGGAACACCTCGCGCAGCGACGGGTACTCCTCGATACCGGCCTCGATGTCCGCCGGCACGCCGGGCAGGTAAGCGTTCAACCAGATCCGTTCGGTACGTTCCAGGCTTACAGCGTTCATGGCAGTCTCCTTGTTGTTGTTTTTATCGCACTACTTTTCGACGATGGCCGTAACACCCAGCCCGCCCGCCGCGCAGATCGAAATCAAGCCGCGCCCGCCACCATTGTCATGGATGGTTTTGGCCAGTGCCGCCAACTGCCGGCCACCGGTCGCGGCGAACGGGTGGCCACAGCCAAGCGAACCACCGTTGACGTTCATTTTGCTGCGGTCGATGGCGCCCAGCGGTGCGTCCAGGCCCAGGCGCTCACGGCAGTAATCGGCGTCTTCCCAGGCCTTGAGCGTGCACAGCACCTGAGCGGCAAACGCTTCGTGGATCTCGAAGAAGTCAAAGTCGGCAAAGCTCAGGCCTTCACGCTTGAGCATGCGTGGAACGGCATAGGCCGGGGCCATCAACAGGCCTTCGGTGCCATCGACAAAATTCACCGCCGCTGTTTCGCCGGTACGCAGGTAGGCCAGCACCGGCAAGCCGTGTTCGGCAGCCCAGGCCTCACTGGCCAACAGCACCACCGAAGCGCCATCGGTCAGCGGCGTGGAGTTGCCCGCCGTGAGCGTACCGTTCTGACGGTCGTAGGCGGGGGATAGCCCGGCGAGTTTCGCAAGGCTGGTGTCAGCCCGCAGGTTGTTGTCGCGCGCAAGGCCGCGATAAGGGCTGATCAGATCGTCGAAAAAACCACGGGCGTAAGCGGCGTCCAGGCGCTGGTGGCTGGTCAGGGTCAACTCATCCTGGGCCAGCCGCTTGATCTGCCAGCGCTTGGCCATTTCTTCACAGTGCTCACCCATCGACAGGCCGGTGCGTGGCTCGCCATTGCGCGGCAGCAACGGCTTGAACAACATCGAGGGGCGCACCTTCAGCAACGCCTTGAGTTTATCGCCCACGCCCTTGGCGCGGTTGGCCGCGAGCAGGGTGTGGCGCAGGGATTCGTTGATGCCGATGGGCGCGTCCGAGGTGGTGTCGCTACCGCCGGCAATGCCGACGTCGATCTGGCCCAGGGCGATTTTATTCGCCACCAGCAACGCCGCTTCAAGGCCCGTGCCGCAGGCTTGTTGCACGTCGTACGCAGGGGTTTCGGGCGACAATGTGGTCGACAGCAGCGACTCGCGCGCCAGGTTGAAATCCCGCGAATGCTTGATCACCGCCCCTGCAGCAAACTCGCCCAGGCGCTGGCCGTGCAGGTTGTAGCGGTCAACCAGGCCTTGCAGGGCGGCAACCAGCAAGTCCTGATTGCTGTCGTGGGCATACACGCTGTTGGAGCGGGCAAACGGGATACGGTTGCCGCCGATAATCGCCACGCGGCGAGTCGGGGCCGGATTGAAGCTGTAGTCACTCATTGACGGTTCTCATTCCAGACAAAAAGCCCACGCATATGCGGTTTATCGCCCGCCGCATTGCGCACTTCGAACTCACGGCGCGGGCCGGTCACGGGGCGATTCCACAGGGTGACCTGGCCGGGCAGGAAGATCGGCAGTTTGAAGTCGCAATGCGCCTGGGCGTGTTCCAGGCCGCCCGGCGGTTGCTGAGCGGCGAGCGCGCGGCCCAGGGTCCACATGCCGTGGGCGATGGCGCGGCGAAAGCCAAAGATCCTGGCGCCGATCACCGAGGTGTGAATCGGGTTGAAGTCCCCCGACACCTTGGCAAAACGCCGGCCCAGGTCGGCCGGCACTGCCCAGCGCTGGCTGCGCAACAGCCCGTCTTCCTGCAACGTCAGCACGTCTTCCCACGGTTCGCCGACCGGGTCTTTCACGTCACGGCGCAGGTACAGGCTGTCGCTCTGCCACACCAGCGCGTCGGCGCCGTAGGCCCGCGTGGCGATAATCAGCGCCTGGCCTTTGGGGTGCGCCACCCAGCGCTCGCAACCTACTTCCAGGCGTAACGCCTGGCCTTCGTGCAAACGCTGGTGCTGATGAATCCGATTGGCCAGGTGCACCATGCCGCTGGCCGGATACGGAAAGCTCGGCCGTGTCAGCAGCATCAGGTGCAACGGGAACGCCAGCACGTGCGGATAGGACAGCGGCACGCCCTGCTCGCGCCGGAAACCACAGGCGTGGCCATACGCGGCGATAGCGCTGGCCGACAGCGCCGCCGCCGAACGCACCAGGCATTCCCTGGGCAGCAACGGCGCACCCTCAAGCTTGGGTTTGCGCAGCGCGCGCACGCCATCGAGCAACAACTGGGTGCGCGACGGTGGCGGGTCGATGATTTGCGTCACGTAGTCCATGGCTCAGGCTCCCAGCAGGCTTTGGCCGCACACGCGTACGACTTGGCCGTTGACCCCGCCGGATGCCGGGTGCGCCAGCCAGGCAATGGTCTCGGCCACATCAATTGGTTGCCCGCCTTGGGACATCGAGTTCATGCGCCGCCCCGCCTCGCGGATCATCAGTGGAATCCTGGCGGTCATCTGTGTCTCGATAAAACCGGGCGCAACGGCGTTGACCGTGACCTGCTGCGCTGCCGCCAACGGTGCCAGGCCGTGCACCAAGCCAATCACACCGGCCTTGGAGGTGGCGTAATTGCTCTGCCCCAGGTTGCCGGCAATGCCGGAGATCGACGACACGCACACAATCCGCCCGCCCGGGTTCAACCCCTGGTGGTGCAGCAACGCATTGCTCAACTGCAACGGTGCTTCCAGGTTGACTGCCAGCACACTGCGCCAGGCCGCCTCGGTCATTTTGGCAATGGTCTTGTCACGGGTGATCCCGGCGTTGTGCACCACCACATCAAAAGCACCGTACTGTTCGACATGTGCCTGCAACAACGCGGCCGAGTCGGCTGCGGTGATGTCCAGCGGCAAGGCCGAACCGTTGACACTGGCGGCGGCCTGCTGCAGCGCTGCATGGGCTTGGGGCACGTCCACACACACCACGTGGGCGCCGTCGCGGGCCAGCACTTGGGCGATGGCCAGACCAATCCCACGCGACGCGCCGGTGACCAATGCGCGGCGCCCAACAAACGGCTTATCCCAGTTGACGGCAACCTCGCCATCCACCGGTTTTTGCAGGCGCACGACCTGCCCGGACACATAGGCCGAACGGCGCGACAGAAAAAACCGCAGGCTGCTGTCCAGGGCGTCTTCGGCGCCCGGCGCGACGTAGATCAATTGCACGGTGATCGCCCGGCGCAGCTCCTTGGCCAGTGAGCGCACCAGGCCTTCGAGGGCGCGTTGGGCGATGGCCTGGGGCAAGTCCCGGCAATGCTCGGGCGCAGTGCCGAGCACCACCACGCGGCCATGCTGACTGAGGCGCTTGGCGTTGGCGTGGAAGAAGACATAGAGCTCGTCGAGCTGCTGCAAATCGAGCACCGCCGTGGCATCGAACACCGCGCCTTGCACCTTGACCGTGGACGGCGCCCGGAGCGTCGCCGGCGTAGCCGCGACGGTGTCGGTGGCGGCAAAAATCTGTTGTACCTGCGTGGATAACCGCCCTGCCCCGGCGACGATGACCGGGTTGACCAGGCCCTGCTGGCCGCTGCGATGGCGCTGCAACGGCAACGGCTGCGGCAGGCCGATGGCCCGGGCGAGGCGCCGGCCCCAGGCGGAGTTGACGAAGGAAAGGTAGCTGTCACTCATAGTAAGCATTCACTCACAACACACACTGGCTTTATAAACCCGATGCCGGTGGGAGCGGGCTTGCCTGGGCTGCAGACGACTCGGTCGTTCACAGGCACCGAGGCGCTGCCATCGCAGGCAAGCCCGCTCCCACCTTGATCGTGTTTCTCCTAGTTGACCGAGGCGTTTTCGCTTTGGGGTGTGCGACGTTTGGCGCTCGGCTCCAAGGCTTGTTTGCGCTGCTGCAACGCCTCGAGCAAACCAAAGTCCTGCGGGAAATCATCGACCTGGATGCCGTGGTCGGCGTATTCCACATAGCGGCCGAGCAAGGTGTCTTCCTCGTCGCTGATCAGGTCCAGCGCCCGCGCCTTGACGCGCCAGCCGCTGAACGCGGTGGCGGAAATCGGCATCGGTTCGATCAGGCCTTGCTTGACGGCCGACTTGAGGCGAGCGTCGATCAGCTCCACCTGCGGCAACAGGCGCAAGCCCAATTCGCCGTAGGCCAGCTTGTCGATTTCCGGGCGCGGGATGTAGGAATTGGCCAACAGGCGGTCGCGGGTTTCACCTGGCGTCTGCACCACCTCGGCGACTTGGGCCAGCAAGCGATCCGACGGTTTGCGCAGGGGAATACCGAACGGAAAACTCAAGCCACGCACCACTGCCGCAGCGGCGTTCGAGGGGTAGTTATCGAGCACTTCGGCCAGCGCTTCATGCGCACGTAACAGCGCATCCTGGGCGGCCCAGTGCACCAGCGGCAGGTCGGCCTGGGGCCGGCCGTCGTCCTCAAAGCGCTTGAGCACGCAGGACAGGATGTACAACTGCGACAGAATATCGCCCAGACGCCCGGTGATACTTTCCTTGCGCTTGAGTGCACCCCCGAGCACACCCATGGACACATCCGAGATCAACGCCAGCACCACCGACAGCCGATTGGCCTGGCGGTAGTAGGACGCCAGCGCAGGCTCGGTCTTGGCCGGTGCAGAAAGCAGCCACCCACCCGTCAGCGCATGCACCCCGGCGCGTACGGCATTGGCGACAACAAAGCTCACATGGCCGAACATCGCGCGGTCGAAGGCTTCCAGTGCCTGGCGCCGGTCCGGGTTACGCGCGGCTTCCATTTCGCGGAATACGTACGGATGGCAGCGAATCAGCCCCTGGCCAAAGATGATCAGGCAGCGGGTCATGATGTTCGCCCCCTCCACGGTGATCGCAATCGGGCTTTGCTGGTAAGCACGGGCCAGGAAATTGTTGGGGCCCATGCAGATGCCTTTGCCGGCGACGATGTCCATGCCGTCGTTGACGATGATCCGCGCGCGCTCGGTGACGTGGTACTTGGCAATGGCCGAGATCACCGAAGGTTTTTCGCCGGCATCCAGCGACGCCACCGAGACCTTGCGCACCGCGTCGCAGGCATACAAATGCCCGGCCATGCGCGCCAGCGGCGCCTGCACGCCTTCGAACTTGCCGATGGGCAGGCCGAACTGCTTGCGCATCGCCGCGTAGGCGCTGGTGCCGCGTACCGCGACTTTGCCCAGGCCGACGTTGGCCGAGGGCAGGGAAATCGCCCGCCCGGCTGCCAGGCATTCCATCAGCATGCGCCAGCCGTTACCGACCTGTTCGCGGCCGCCGATCACCCATTCCAGGGGAATGAACACATCCTTGCCGGTGGTGGGACCGTTCTGGAATACCGCGTTCAGAGGCCAGTGACGACGACCGCTGTTGACGCCTGGGTGAGACGTTGGGATCAACGCGCAGGTGATGCCCAGCGAGCCCGCCTTGCCCAGCAAACCCTCCGGGTCTTCGGCGCGAAACGCCAGGCCCAGCACCGTCGCGATGGGGCCAAGGGTGATGTAGCGCTTGTCCCAGGTCACTTTGAAACCCAGCACTTGCTCGCCCTCGTGCAGGCCTTTGCAGACGACGCCCACGTCCGGAATTGCGCCGGCATCAGAGCCCGCATACGGGCTGGTCAGGGCAAAGCACGGGATGTCTTCGCCCCGCGCCAGGCGCGGCAAGTAGTAATTGCGTTGGGCATCGGTGCCGTAATGCAGCAGCAATTCAGCCGGGCCCAGGGAATTGGGGACCATCACCGAAATCGCCGCCGCCGAGCAGCGTGTCGACAGCTTCATCACCACCTGGGAATGCGCGTAGTGGGAGAAGCCTTTGCCGCCATATTGCTTGGGAATAATCATGCCCAGGAACCCGGCGTCCTTGGTGTACTGCCAGCCTTCGGGGGACATGTCCTGCCAGATCTGGGTGGTTTCCCAGTCGTTGGCGATGTCGCAGAGGGTTTCGACCTCGTTGTCGAGGAAGGCTTGTTCTTCGGCGCTGAGGCTGGCCGGCGCAGCCTTGAGCAGGCGATCCCAGTTGGGTTTGCCGCTGAACAGCTCGGCGTCCCACCACACGGTGCCGGATTCGATGGCGGCGCGTTCGGTTTCGGACATGGCCGGCATGATCGTACGAAACAGACTCAAGGCCTTGCTGGTCAACAGCGTGCGACGCAAGGGTTTGATCGTCAGCAGCAACGCGGGCACCACCACCAGCAGCGCCGCAACGCTGGTGCCCACACCAGCGACCACGTTGAACAGGTAACCAAACGCCAGCCAGATCAAGCCAACGCCCAGCCACAGCGCAGCGGCGGCTTGTCGATACGCCAGGGCAATCGCTGCTGCGACACCCACTAATAACCAGATAACCATGGGGATACCTCTACCTAATCAGGGCATGGGCGATAAGCAGGCCGCTCGAAATGAGCGACGGCGTAAAGCCACACTACAAACTTAAAAAGACAAATTCAAATTTTGTTTTGAAATTTTTATTTAATGCCTTGGCAAAAAAAACCAGGCTGAGCACGTCAGCCTGTTGAATCAGAAAATGCGGTGCTGCACACGTCGCGAGGGCGAACCCCCGCTCTAGAGCCTTTGAACAAGGGCGCCAAGATGCGCTTGCCGCCCTTATCCTCAGTGCTGCGTGACGGACTTAAAAGGCATAGGTTGCCGAAACAGCCACTACGTCACCGGACGATTCGGCCTTACCGTCCAGGCTCGCGGCGCCCAATCGGTCCACGTTCTTGGTCTTGAGATTGACCTCCTGCACGAACTGATGGGAATACGCCAGATCCAGCGTCAAGCCTGGAATCGCCTTGACGTCGTAACCTGCGCCCAGCGACAGGAAGTACCGGTCACCGTCCGGAATCCGCGGGTCGCGTGTAGAGTTGCGGGTCGGCGTCTGGTCGGACGCCACACCGGCACGCAATGTCAGCTCATCGGTCGCTTTGAAATCGCCACCAATGGAGTACATCCAGGAGTCGCGGTAGTTGTAGGGGATGGAAACGATCGTGTTGCCGTCGGACTTGAGGGTCAGGTCCTTGAAGGATGACCATTGGGTCCACACCGCACTCACACCCATGGTCAGGCGGTCATTGAACTGGTGCACCCAGTCCAGGCCCGCCGTTGCCGGGATGTCCAGTTGAGTACTGGCATTGGCGCCGTCGGGCATCAATTTCAGCCCCGGATAGGCCACTTCCGGGATAGTCCCGGTACCGCCGAACGGGCTCGGGGCCGTCATCAGCTGATAGGAGAAGGCGTCGGCGCGAATATTGTACTTGCCCTCCATCTTGTTCTTGATTTTGGCGTGGTAATTGAGGCCGAGGCTGTCTTGCTCGGTGGGTTTCCAGACCACCCCCGTGAACCAACCCACCGACGTATTATCGACTTTGACCCGAATCAGCGACGTACCCAGGCCAGCCGGGAACGGAATGCCGCCCAATTCAGACTTGGAGTTGGCAGCGGCGGCGAGCAAATCGATATTCTGGCTGACGAAGCCTTTACTGTGCTGAACGATCATCCCGGCACCAATGGAAAGGTCATCGCGCACCTTGAACGACAAGGACCCGGTCAACCCTACGGTCTCAATCTTGGTGTCCACTGCAAAGTCACGAAACTTTGAGCCTTCATCCCAGGTGGTGCGCATGCCCTGCGGCACGACTTGGGCCAGACCGAATGAAAACCGATCACCCAGCGGCATCACCATAAACCCGGTGGGGAGCCATGCAGTGAACCCGCCCTGGCCGCCGTCATTGTTATTCAACACGGCCTGCGCGGGGTCGAAAGTACCATCGGGGTTAAACGGTGTATTGGATACCGGGTTGCCCTGGTAGTCATTGGCCTGGCCTTTGTACTTGATCTTGATCCGCGCGTAATCGACGGTCATTTGCGCAACGTTATGGTCAACAAAAGCCATTGCCGCCGGGTTGTTGAACGCCGAACTCGGGTCGTTCTTGAACAAGGAACCCCCGCCGAACGCTCGCCCCCAGCCCGGTGCGCCATACGTCGGCGTGGAAAAACCGCCGGCTTGCACAGGCACGGCTACCATCAGCCCGCCCATCAACGCCAACCCCAGTAAAGCCTGCACCTGTTGTTTTTTATTATTCATGAGGCACTCCTTATTGTTATCACTCTGAGCCGGCCCAGCCGTCTCGTCTTTCTGTTCGTTCGATCAGGGATCGTGTTCACGTTGTGCGCGCCCACGCGCTAAAGCGTTGATGTTTTCAAGGATTAATCGTGAGGGCAGGTGAAGGTTTGAAGTTGAAGGCCGTGACCCTGCAGGTGGCGTTCACCGTGTGTGGGCCGGCAATGCTGAACGTGCCGTCGGCGGCACTCCATTGTGTGGTCAGCACACTTGGCGTCAGGCAGCTGTCATACGGAAACTTTTCGGTAAAGCCAGAAAGCGTTGCGGTGGTGGCATTGGTCGGCACCAGTGTCCACGGCAAGTTCAACGGGCCGGAAATACCACACAGCGCATTACCGGTGAACGTGGCACCGGTGATCGATGCGCTTGAGCCGTCCGCCGCGACTTGGCCACTGAGTGTCATCGTGCATGGAACCGGGGTAAACACCAGCAGCTTTACCGCGGTGGCGATTGAGCCCGAGGCGGTAAATGCAGCACCCGCCGGGGCAAAGGTGGCTGCGCCTGCAGTGGACGAGACAGCGCCCAGGGTGAATAACATCGAACCCAGGAGGGCCGTTTTCTTAAGGCTTTGCATTGTCATGTTCCCCAGACAATAAGTACCGTACCCAACCGGCTCCGCCGGTGGTTTTCCCGCAGCCGGCGCCTCACGCGAGGCACCGGCCTTTCAACGGGTGATCAGCCCTTTACGCAGGTGCGCGCTTACGGGTTAACCGTCAGCGTTGGCGCCACAACACTCAGGGACACCACGGTGCAGTTGCCACTCAGCGATTGATTGCTGGCCGACAGGGTTTTGCTGGCCGCAGTCCACGCCACAGCGATAGGGGTAGGACCGCAGTTGGTGGAAGGCAGCGAGGTGATCTTGTAGCCAACGTTGGTCACGGTACCGGTGGTGCCGGTTGCCGCGGTCAGCACCCAAGGCAGGTTGGTCAGCGTCGGCAAGGCGCAGAGACCGCCGCCGGTCAGCGAAGCACCGTTGATGGACGCCACGCCACCGCTGACGTTGCCGGTAAAGGTGATGCCGCAGGTTACGGCCGCACCGAACGACGAGGGCGACTTCACAACGATGGTGCCGGGGTTGGTCGTGAACGGACCATCCGGGGTGATGGACGCCGCACTGGCCATCGAAGCGGCGCCAAAGCACAGAGCAAAAGAAGTTGCACAAACGAGGGTTTTCAAGCTTTTCATTGTTTTTCCTCACATGTTATGGCGAGTCATTTCGCCAGGGGTAATGGCCATGATCGAGAGGTCACGGTGAAACTGCAGAACTTCCCTTTCCAGCCAAATCTCAATTCAATTACCGCTGCATCTTTTTAATCGGTTTATTCGACCACTTTGAAGGTCGGCGGCATCGTGATCGACACCGTTTTGATCTTGCAGTCTTCGCCAATCGGAACATTGGTGGCTTCCAACTTTCGGGTGGCGTTGTCCCACGTGCCATCGGCCGTAGAAGGCCCGCACTTGCCGCCCAGGCCGAAGGCGTGAACATCGACGCTGATCTTCGACATGGAGCCGCTTTTGGTGTCTTTGGCAACTAACACCCAGGGCAAGTTGATTGCCTCGACGCGGCTGCATTTAAGCCCGCCGTCGAATTCAACTTTATCGACATTCACCGATGAACCATCGGCCGCGACCTTGCCGGCCACCTTGATGGTGCAATCGGCGCTGATCAGCGCACCCTTGGAAAAGCTGATCGGGCCCTGGGCAGTAAAGGCGCTGCCGGCCGGCTCGATGCGTGCGGCCTGGGCCTGGTGGTAAACAATCAGGCCCAGTGCGGCCAGTATGATATGTGCGGTGAACGTGGCAGGGCTGTGCATTATGTACGTCCTTCCCTTGAAGTTATTGTTGTAGGGTCAAACAACTTTCTTGCCATCAAACTGATAAACCTTGGGCGATAAAAACCTGCGCGATACACAGATCCCGAGTTCACCCACGGCTGTTTTACTTCACCTCAAAACGGCTTGGCGCTGTTGCTGTACTTCTCCAGGTACTTCAAACGTTGTGACGGTTGAAGATTGGTCAAGGTGATATCGCCGGCGTAATGATTCAACACGCGATGGTCCATGCGACGTCGCCACAAGTACGGCACATAGGCCCAGACAATCATGCTCGCGTAACCATAAGGAAGTTGCGGCGACTCATCAAAGTGGCGCAATGACTGATAACTACGGGTGGGGTTGGCATGGTGATCGGAATGCCGTTGCAGTTGAAACAAAAAGATATTGGTGACAATACGGTTACTGTTCCACGAGTGCCGCGGCGAGCAACGTTCATAGCGACCGTTGGGCAACTTCTGGCGTTTAAGCCCGTAGTGTTCGACGTAGTTCACCACTTCCAGCAACGAGAACCCGTAGATGCCCTGAATGATCAGGAAGGGAATCACGGCCGCGCCGAGCCAGGCAATCATCGCGCCCCACAACACCACGCTGTACATCCACGCGCCGAGTACGGCGTTCTTCCAGTGCAGTGCCGGCAGGCCGAGTTTGCGCAGACGTTCGCGTTCCAGGTTCCAGGCCGACACCGCGCTGAACCACACCGAGCGCGGCAGGAACGCCCAGAAACTCTCACCCAGACGTGAGCTGGCCGGGTCTTCCGGTGTGGCCACGCGTACGTGATGGCCACGGTTGTGTTCGGTGTAGAAGTGCCCGTAGAAGGTCGGCGCCAGGGTGACCTTGGCCAGGAACACTTCCAGCGGCTTGGGCTTGTGCCCCAGCTCATGCGCGGTGTTGATTGCAATGCCGGTGGCGGCGCCGGTGGACAGCGCCATGCCCAGGTAGGTGAACCAGGTGATCTCACCGTGCAACTCGGTGCGCGCGGTAATAAACGCTGCGGTCTTCGCCAGCCAGCTCGACGGATCAAGGCTTGCAGTGGCATTGAGCAGGCCGCCGTTGATGATCCAGTCGATGCCACCGGCGGCCAGCCAGCCGGTCACTACCACTGAGGTGATCACGAACAGCACGCCGGTGTAGACGATCCAGCGGTAGTAGCTTTGCGATTCAAGGTTGCTGACGGCGGATTCTGGCGGGTTGCTGACGTCTTCGCCGAGCAGGCCGTCGATCAGTGGGATCAAGCCGAAGATCACCAGCACGCCGACCCACCACAATTGCTGTACGCCTGTGGTGATGGCCAGGGCGCCGGAGAGCAATGGGGTCGCCAGGGGCATGATGCCCAGCCACCACAAATGACGTTTGCCGTCGGTCCAGACGGTGGAAGTGACCAGAGTCTGGTTCATGGCAGCCTCCGGACGAGACAGCTTGGAGATGCGATAAAAGGCGTTTTTTTCATTATTTTATTCGCTCTTAGGCACTTCAAAAATTGTTTCAAATTAGACATTGAAATAATTTTTTTAAATAAATAGCGCGGAATCGTTAGGTCGTCAACTAGTTTCTCGAAGGCTTTTTGACGTGACCGGCCAGTCTCTTTTTCAGCCGTTTGGTCAGGTGTCTAAAGCAGGCATCGACGCCGTTGTGCCGCGAGTCGGGTGACACCATTATTTGCTCGCCAAGGCAAATGGGGGGTGCAGCACAGCAGCGCTTTGCGGCGGGCGAACGCGCTTGGCCACCTGCTCCACCAGCGCAGCCACGCGCTCTGTGGCGGTAATTGGCAGCATATGGCCACGCCCCTCCACCACCTGCATCTTCAGCCCGGGCACTTTGCTTGCCAGGGCCTGGCCGTGCTTGTGAAAGTCCAGCACGTTGTCGCGCGCGCCATAGATCAGGCCGATTGGCAGGGTCAGTTGCGGGTAGCGCTTGACCATGTCGGGCAAATGGTCGTTAACCGTATTGATCTCGGTGGAGGCGGCGTAGAAGTTGTCCGGACGCATACCCAGCAGCCCGCCGCCACGCGTGGCGAAGTCTGACGGCGCGGCATCGGGGGCGAACACGCCCTTCACCACCGCGCCTCTGGTCAGCAGGCCGACGGGCACGGTCAGTGTGTGTGACATCCACCGTCGCAACCAGGCCGGGCGCACCGCCAGGGACAGGAACACCGGCGGCAACATACGCTGGGGATGCGTCAGCGGCGCCACCAGGATCAGCCCGGACACCGCGTGGGGATGGTCAAGCGCCAGCGCCAGCGAAATCGCCCCGCCGAGGGAATGCCCCAGCACCAGCGGTTTATCCAGGTCCAGGGTTTTGATGAAGGCCGCGATTTGCCGAGCCTGGGCCGGCAGGTCTGCCGCAGTACCCGTTTGCCGGGTGGAATAGCCCGAACCCGGACGGTCCAGCGTGATCACGCGAAAACGCTCACGCAGCTGGGCGGACAAGGCATAGGTCAGGTTGCGACTGCTGCCCATCAGCCCGTGAATCATCACCAGCGGCGGGCCTGCGCCTTCCTCGACATAATGAAAGCGCTCGCCATCGACCTCGACGAAGCGCCCGTTGATCGGAACAGTGGCTTCTATACGCCGCGTCATCCAGGCACTGAAGCCCCACAACAGCGCACTCGCCACTCCTAACACGCCCGCAGCGACAACCCATTCAACAGCCATAGCTCGGTCCTCTGCTTCCCTGCCGCTGGCGACCTGACCGGTATTGATCAAGGCCTCAGCCATCGTCCACACCCTGGACCTAAACTTCATGCATACCGTGCTCGTCCGTCGGACAAGTCGCACATGCGGAACAAGGTCCTAGCGTAGGCGAAATTTTCAGGTAGATTATTTAAAATCTTTTTTAAAATAATTAATTCAATTTTTCTTTGCAATGGTGTTCTATCTAAAAGACACAACAAAAACAGGAGCACATCGATGCCCACGAGGGACAAGCCATGAATGCCCACAGCGATTCAATCGACATCGCCATCATCGGTTCCGGTTTTGCCGGCCTGTGCATGGCGATCAAACTCAAGGAAGCCGGGATCACCGACTTCTTTATCGCCGAACAGGCCGAGACGCTCGGCGGCACCTGGCGCGACAACCATTACCCAGGCTGCGCCTGCGATGTGCAGTCGCATGTGTACTCGTTTTCGTTTGCGCCCAACCCCAACTGGACGCGGCAGTTCGCACCGCAGGCGGAGATCCGCGCCTACCTTGAACACTGCGCGCAGCGTTTCAAGCTGACGCCCTACCTGCGCTTCGGCATGGGCCTTGAACGTGCGGTGTTCGATGAACAGCAGCAACGCTGGCAACTGAGCTTCAGCGATGGCCGCCAGGTCAGCGCGCGGGTGCTGGTGTCGGGCATGGGCGGGTTGTCGCGCCCGGCGTTGCCGGATATCGCGGGGCTGGACAGCTTCAAGGGCAAGCGCTTCCATTCCCAGCAGTGGGACCACGAATATTCATTGAAGGGCAAGCGCGTGGCGGTGATCGGCACCGGCGCCAGTGCCATCCAGTTCGTCCCGCAGATCGCGCCGCAGGTGGCGCATCTGGACCTGTTCCAGCGCACGCCGCCGTGGATCATGCCCAAGCCCGACCGCGAAATTTCCCGCGTCGAGCGCTGGGCCTTCAAGCACCTGCCCTTCACCCAACGCCTGGTACGCGGCGCCTTCTACTGGGCGCTGGAAGGCCGCGTGGTGGGGTTTGCCCTGCACCCGCGGTTGATGAAAATGGTGCAGAAAATCGCCCTGCGCCACTTGCGCAAACAAGTGGCGCGCCCTTCCCTGCGCAAGACCCTCACCCCGGACTACACCATCGGCTGTAAGCGCGTGCTGATCTCCAATGACTACTACCCGGCGCTGTCGCGCAGCAATGTCGAGGTGGTCAGCGACACGGTGCTGCGCATCGAAGCGGACGGCGTGATCACGGCCGATGGCATCAAGCACCCGGCCGATTGCCTGATCTTCGGCACCGGTTTCCAGGCCACCGACCCGCTGCCCCGCGATTGCATCATCGGTCGCGATGGCATCGACCTGATGGACGCCTGGCACGACGGCGCCCACGCGTACAAGGGCACCACCGTGCCGGGTTATCCAAACCTGTTTTTGATCGTTGGGCCGAACACCGGCCTTGGGCATAACTCGATGATTCTGATGATCGAGGCCCAGGTCACCTACATCCTGGATGCCATTACGCAAATGCAGCGCCAGCGCATCGCCACGGTCGAGGTCAAACCCACCGTGGAGCTGGCCTATAACCAGCAGCTGCAAGCCCGGCTCAAGCGCACCATCTGGAACACCGGCGGCTGCCAGAGCTGGTACCTCGACCCGCGCACCGGCAAAAACACCACGTTGTGGCCCGGTTCAACCTGGCGGTTCAAACGTGACACGCGGCACTTCGCGCTCAAGGACTACGTCGCCGAGCCGTTGCCCGCCTCGACACCCCGCCCGGTTTCGGCGCCCCACTCCACCGCAGAAGGCAGCCTGTCATGAAGTCATTCAACGGCCGCGTGGCGGCAATCACTGGCGCGGCGTCCGGCATGGGTCGCGCATTGGCCCTGGCGCTGGCACGCGAAGGCTGCCACCTGGCGCTCGCGGACAAGAACAGCCAGGGCTTGGAACAGACCTTGGCGCTGATCAAGACCTCGACGCTGTCCCCGGTGACGATCACCACCCACGTGCTGGATGTGTCCGATCGCCAGGCCATGCACGACTGGGCCGCCCGCTGCGTGGCCGACCACGGCCAGGTCAACCTGATTTTCAACAATGCCGGCGTGGCGCTGTCGAGCACCGTCGAAGGCGTGGACTACGCAGACCTGGAGTGGATCATCGGCATCAACTTCTGGGGCGTGGTGCACGGCACCAAGGCATTTTTGCCGCACCTCAAGGCCAGCGGCGACGGACACGTGGTCAACACCTCCAGCGTGTTCGGCCTGTTTGCCCAGCCCGGCATGAGCGGCTACAACGCAAGCAAGTTTGCGGTGCGCGGCTTTACCGAATCGCTGCGCCAGGAACTCGATCTGCAACGCTGCGGGGTGTCCGCCACCTGTGTACACCCCGGGGGAATCCGTACGGATATCTGCCGCAGCAGCCGCATCGACGCGAACATGACCGGTTTTCTGATCCACAACGAGCAACAGGCCCGCGCCGACTTCGAAAAGCTCTTCATCACCGACGCCGACCAGGCCGCCAAGGTCATCCTGCAGGGCGTGCGCCACAACAAACGCCGCGTGCTGATCGGCCGCGACGCGTATTTCCTCGACCTCCTCGCCCGTTGCCTGCCCGCCGCTTATCAAGCTCTGGTGGTGTTTGCCAGCAAGCGCATGGCGCCCAAACAGCGCACGCAGGTGTTTGAAACCAACGACGAACCTCGTCTCTGAACAGGAGTACCCACGATGCTGCCCATCCGTCGCGATATCCGTTTTGCGTTGCCTGCCGAGCGCATCAAGAACTGGCACGAACAAGGCCCGTTCATCACGCACTTCTTCAACGCACTGTCGCTGTTGTTTCCCCAGGGCGAACTGTTTTTCATGGACAGCGTGCGCCACTACCGCCAGCGCATCGACGATCCGGAGTTGAAAAAGGAAATCCAGGGGTTCATCGGCCAGGAAGCCATGCACAGCCGCGAGCACGTGGCCTATAACGACCTGATGCAAGCTGCCGGCCTACCGGCGCACACCCTGGACCGGCGCCTCAAATTCATCCTCGACCTGCAAAAGAAATACCTGCCACCGTCGTTCAACCTGGCGGTGACCATCGCCCTCGAGCACTACACGGCAATGCTCGCGGAAATCCTGCTGAGCGACCCCACGCGCTTTGGCGAGTCACTCAAGGGCTACCAGCAAATGTGGTACTGGCACGCCCTCGAAGAAACCGAACACAAGGCCGTGGCGTTCGATGTGTGGAACACCGTGATCAAGCCCGGGCCCGGGCGCTACCTGCTGCGCACCGGCACCATGCTGACCACCACGGTGTTGTTCTGGCTGGTGGTGATGGATTTCCACCTGCGCCTGCTGATTGCCGACCGCAAAGCGGGTGGGCACGTGAAGGGCTTCTGGCGCATGCTCAAGTTTCTCTACGGGCCCAAGGGCGTGTTCCCGCGCATGCTGCGGCCATGGCTGCACTACTTCAAACCGAGTTTTCACCCCTGGGACCACGACAACCGCGCGCGGCTGGCGCAAATCGACAAGCTGGTCGAAGAAATCGAGCAGACGCAGCGTGAATTCGCCGCCACGCCAGCTTAATCCCGAGTGGCCGCACGCTCGCGCACAAAGCGCTCCAGCTGATCGCCGGGCAGCGCCTTGCTGAAATACCAGCCCTGAACAAACAGCTCAGTGCCGGTATTGAGGAAGGCCAATTGCTCGGCGGTCTCTACGCCTTCGACCACCACCCCCAGGTTCAGCGCCTCGCAAAAACGCAGCATGCCGGTCAGCACACGGGCGCCTTGGGGGTCGTGCTGAGCCACCACAAAGCTGCGGTCGATTTTGATGAAGTCCACCGGAAACTGGTGCAGATAGCTCAACGCGGAAAACCCGGTGCCGAAGTCGTCGATATAGACCTTGGCGCCAATCGCCTGCAATTTCTGGATCGTCTGGCGTGTGGCCGGGACATCGCGCACCAACGCATCTTCGGTGATCTCCACCGACACTTGCCCATGGGCCTGGGCAAGAATGCCCACCAGGCGCTCGCCATAGGCCGCATTCGTCAGGGTGGTACTGGAGATATTGATGGTCATCGGCAGGGCAAAGCCGATTTTCTTCCAATGCTGGTACTGGCGCACGGCCTGGGAGGCCACCCAGACATCCACGTCCGGCATCAACCGCGCCTGCGCCAGCCACTGCAGAAACTCCCATGGTGAGTGCACTGTGCCCTGGCTGTCGCGGGCGCGCATCAGTGCTTCGCAGCCGGTGCACAACCCGGTGCGCGTCGAGACCTGAGGCTGGAATTCGAGGTAGAACTCATAGTCGCTGATCTGCTGGATACGGCTCAGCTCGACGGCCTGGCGCGCCAGCACCTTGTGGGATGCCAGCACCGGGTCCAGTTCCAGCAGCCGGCCCTTCTCCTCCAGGCCGCGAAAGGTCATGTCCAGCGACTTGAGGTACACGGTGCTGCCGCCACTGGACTGGCGATGAATGGCGCGCACATAAGGCGCATACACCAGCGTGCCGATGCCCAGTAGCGCCACTTGCAGCACCACGGCCGCCAGGTCGCCGTGGGTACTGAGGTAGGCGTTGAGCAGCACCGGTGCAGTAAACGGCACGCTGGCCACCGCCGGTGACACCCAGCCCAGGTGTACCGCCGTCAGCGCCAGCATGGCATTGAACGCCGGCACCAGTAAAAACGGAATGAACAAGCGCGGATTGAGAATGATCGGCAAGCCGAACAGCAGCACCTCGCTGACATTGAATAACGACAACGGCAGACTGGCCATAGCCAGCAGACGCATGGACTGGCTCCTGGAAAACAGCAGGATCGCCAGCAACAGGCACAGTGCACCGCCCGACCCACCGATAAACGCGAAACACCCCAGCAGGCCGCTGTTGAGCGCGTATTTGATCGGCTCACCCGCCGCCAGCGCGGCGCCATTGAGCAGCACCGCCTGGTCCAGCACATCGAACAGCGGCTGCAGGGCATACGCGCCGTGAATGCCAAAAAACCACAGCAGAGAATTCATCAGGGTCACAAACAAACCGCTGCCGTAGGGCGATTGCAGCGCATCGAGCACCTGCGGCCCTTGCAGCTGCGCCACGGAAGGTATCTGCAACAGCAACGACAACATCGCCACCAGCGACAGCGCAGTGATAGTCCCCGGCACCACCATGTTGATGGTGCCCCGCAGGTTATGGCCCACCAGGTCTTCGTTGACCAGACGCGTCCAGCGAAAGCGATGCAGCCAGGCCACCGCCGGTACATTCAGCAACGGCGAGGCGATGGCGATAAACAGTACAAACGTCGCCGACGCCCGCGGGTAATCGCGCAAGACGAACGTGGCGACCACCACATGCGCCAGGCACAGGAACGCTACCGGCAATTGCGGCAGGCGATACTGGATCGCCAGCATGTAACCAATGGAGGCTGCCACCAACAGCGGGATCACCGAGCTGATCTGGTTATGCAGCCCAGACAAAAAGGCCACCACCTGCGGATCAAACCCCAGCGCCTTGGCGCACTCGGAAAGAATCAGGAAACCGGCCGACACCAGCAAACACGGCAAAATCCACAACAGGCCTTCACGGATGGCCCGTAACGATTCCGTGCTGGCCAAGGCCGCAAGGCGCTGGGTGAGGAAAAGTTTGAACAGCGTTTGCGCCATGACCCGTCCCCCTGCCCATCGCCCTCTGCCCGTGGTCGGCAGCCTCGAAATCCCCTGCAACGCTACACGGCCAGAGACCGGGAGCGAAAGGCTTTTGCCGTGACACGCGCAATTATTCAGAATTAATTTAAACCCCTGATCCTTGTTGGTCAGGGTGAGTTAGCCCATCCTTTGCAGCTTAATTCTCGAACGGACTCCAGCCCAGGCCTTGCTCCCCGTGCTTTATACGCCATCAAGGTGCCTGCCGATGCTACCAATCCTGCCGCTGACCTTTGTATTACCGGGTTTTTCAAGCGCCGCCGTCTACGCCAGCGTTACAGATTTTCCTGACGCCCAGGCCAGCGGTCCTGCTCGCCTCAAATGGATGGTCGGCGCCCCGCCGCCGCCGGACCGCACCGTGCGTTTTGACGATGGCAGCTATTTTCGCTTCCCCGCCATGCGCTGGAGCGTGGCGAACTGGAGCCGGCTGGGCAGTGAACAGGGCGCCTATTTCAGCGTGGACTCCATCGGCACACCGTTTGCCGGTGGCGGCTTGAACGCCGGGCTGCGGGACATGGCCCGTTTCGGTGAAATGCTGCGCAATGGCGGCCGCTTCAATGGCCAGCAGATCGTGCCTGAAAGCGTGGTCAAGGATATTCGCCAGGGCGGCGATAAAGAGGCTTTTGCCAAGGCAGGCTATAGTCAACTCAAGGGATGGAGTTATCGTGCCATGTGGTGGGTCACTCACAACCCCGATGGCGCCTATATGGCCCGCGGCGTCCACGGCCAGAGTATCTACATCGACCCCGCGGCCGAGATGGTGATTGTGCGCTTTGCCTCCCATCCGGTTGCGGCCAATGCCGCGAACGACGGTGTCACCTTGCCGGCCTATGCGGCCCTGGCACGCTACCTGCTCGAAAACCCGAGCACCTGAGCACCATCCATCATCGGGCAACATGATCTGCGCCAAGTCATGAGCCCCCCTCAAAATGTACTATCGGCGTGTTTTGGCTCCCGTAGGAAAAGGAGCCCGACATCAAGGAGAACTGTTCAAGATGCAATACAAGCTGTCCCACAACCTGCGTCCACTGATGTTCAACGCCCTGCTGTGGGTCGTGGGCGTCACCTTGCTGTTCATGGCCAGAAATGCCATCGAACACCTCACCGGGCCCGTCGAAGAAACCTGGCTGGACTTGGACCTGGCAGTGATGCTGGGTGCCTACCTGTTATTTTTCTTGCTTGAGCCGATACGAAATCGCATAAGCCGCCGCTTACGCAAATACCTGCGACGCTGAACACCTCACCACAGGCCCGCTACCGGCGCCCGAGCCCCAGGAGTTTTACCTTGTCCCAACCCGGCGATAACCACCAGCGCGCCCTGGACAGATTCTTGACCGAACATCCGGAGGTGGCCACGCAGCTGGACACCCTGAACCCGCTGGCTGCTCAGGCCAAGCGCGAAACCCTGGAGCAGTATCGCGCCGAACGCCTGCATGAAGCCTTCGAAGCTGAAGCTGAACGACAGAACCTGTTTGCCTGGGAGCTGACACTCAAGTTGACGGCCGATTCACCCGAGGCCTTCGAAGCCCAGCGTCTTGAAGTGCACAAGGAAGTCGCACAAATGGCCGGGTTGAGCTGGGCCGACTACTGCCAACTGCATGGCCTGGCCCATTGAGCCTTGGGTTACAGCCACCCGCGTCGAGGGTGGCTGGCTATCGCCTCGCGTAACTCGGCGACGCTCAGCACTCGGCGTTCAGGATCAACCGCCAGGGCCGAGCGCAAGGCGGGCCAGCAGCGCTTGGGCAGTTGCCGAGGCCGAACCAACGCTTGCATGGCATGACGCCCACCCAGGCGTTGCCCATGGGCCAGCTCGTACACGACGCAAGCCACGCCATACAGGTCGGCGGCGGTGCTCAGCGCCCCGCCGGCGAGTAATTCCGGGGCAACATACGCGGGTGTCCACGCGTTGAAACGGTCGCGATTCAAACTCGGCAACCCCACCGCCCCCGGTACTTGCTTATGGCCCAGGCCGAAATCGAACAACCGCACACCTTCTTCGCTGACCATGACATTGGCGGGTTTGATATCGCCGTGCAGGACGTTTTGCTGATGGGTGTAAACCAGTGCATCCAAAAGCTGTAGGACCATCGGTTGCAGTTCTCGCCAGGGCAACCCGGCGGGGCACTCGGGCAGCAGCCGGTCGAGCGTGATGCCGTGCATCAATTCCATCGTGAAAAACGCGGCCTGGCTGGTTGTATCAACCTCGAAGGAAAATGCCCGCACCACACCGTTGTGGCGCAGGCTGCGGGTCAGGGCAAACTCGCTGTAGAGCAGCACATGCGCGTCCAGGCACTGAGACAAAGTCTCGCCCAAAAGCTTGATTGCCACGCTGGAGCAGGACGCGCCAAATTGCTCGTGCAACAAGTCACGAGCGCGATAAACCACGCCCATCCCGCCCCTGCCCAATTCGCGTTCGAGCTGATAACGCCCGGCGAATAAGCCTGGCGCCATTGACGTGTCATTCATGGCTGTACCACCACGGCGGTCAAATCATCCCGCGCGGGCCTGCGCAATACCGTTGCAAATAAACGGTCGACCACCTGCTGCGGCGTGCCCACGCTCAACGCACGCCCCAGGTCGGCGTGACTGAGCGCCTGATACAACCCATCGCTGGCCAGCAGAAATACGTCCCCTGGCCGGGTGCTGAGTTCCAGCACCTCAAGCTGCAGCAGCGCTCGCGCACCGATGGCCCGGGTCAATGCCCTGGCCTCCGGATGGGCCCGAGCTTGCGCCACACTCAATTGGCGCTCATCCATGAGGCGCTGCTGCAGTGAATGATCGCGCGATAATTGGTAAAGCCTTTGCTCGCGCCACAGATAACATCGACTGTCCCCCGCCCACACACAGGCGGCACGCCCCTGCTCAAGCAGCAATGCCACCACCGTACTGCCCATCGTGACGTCGCCGCGCGCGTCAGACCTGATACCCGCCTTCGCCAACTGCTGGCTGACGTGTTGCAAGCGTTGCCGAGCCGCGTTGACGCGTTGATCAAGGTTACCTGTGGCAGACAATGAAGCGAGACTGCGAACCACCCACTGGCTGGCCACATCACCGCCCTGGTGACCGCCCATGCCATCCGCCACGGCCCAACAGCTTTGCCGCGGACCGTCCAGGAACGCATCCTCGTTACGCGACCGGGCCTGGCCCTGTTGTGTGCGCCCGGCACTGCGCCACTCAATAGGCCGACTGCTCACAGTTGCTCAGGCAGGCGGAAAGTGCGCCACGCCTCCATGTCAAACGGGCTGGGCGTACGCTGGCTGGTCAACAGGTAATTGGCCCGCAGCCCGGCAAGGTCGGCCTTGAATATCAGCGCGTTCCTGCCGCTCGCCGGCTCTCGCTGCATCAAGTCAAAAAACCTGAACAACGACCAGGCGCCGGTATCTTTCTCGATCCCCAAGGGGCGTTGCTCCGTGCCCCGCTCCAGTACCAGGCTGCTGCGACCGTTGTCGGCCTCCATCGGCCAATCAAACACCATGGGCACGATGGGTCCATGGCGATATTCCAGCTGTTTATCGCCAAAGCGCAGGGTCGCCCGACTGACCGACTGATCCAGGCTGTAGGGCGCCACGGTAAATCGAACCGACACCTCACCCTGCGGTTCAGTGAAAAACACCTGGCGGATAACCTCGGCTTTCGTCAGTTGATCCAGCACCGAACGCGAGACCGGCAAGCCACTGCCATCCAGACCACGCAACCTGTAACGGTTGCCGTCAACACTGACGAAAGGCCGCAGGTAGCTTTCATAAAAGCGCGCCATGACGCCCTGGGGTTTGAAGAACTCTTGAAAGTCATTGAGGGCGACATCGCTGCTCGCATGAGCATTGAACGGGTAACGCTGGCGGATCGCCTTGGCATACAGTCCATACACCTCACTGTGATAGCGCTGGTTGACGTGCGCATAGGCCCCGTCCAGCAGGTGACGCCAGCTGTTGTCAACCACCCCCTCAAACCAGCCTGCGAGCGGCAACGGCAACCGTGCAGCGGCGTCACGCAGAGTGCCGAGCACATCCTGCTGCCCCTCCATTCGCCGCTTTACCCGTTGAAAAGCCGCCTGCTCGGGCGAGCTTTCGCGGTTGAGCGAAGCCAGTTGCAGGTGCAGTTCGTCGAGCAAACGCAATGCCTGCGTCAACTCGACGCCAGGGTTGTGCTGCTCGTCGAGCAACTGGTGCAATGGCTCAAAGCGTCGTTGCAACGCTCGGCGGGCAGAGTCTGGAAGGACGACCTTCGCCCCTTCAGCCACAGCCGTCTGAGCGATCACCCCCAACGCTCCCGTCTGAGCGGGTACGTTGGCCAAAGGGTCATGACCGGGCAGCAAACGCGTGTTTTCACGCAACAGCAGCAATAATTGCATCAGCGGCGACTGGGCTGACGTCAAGCCCGCGAGCTGTTCGGCATCCTGCCTGAGGCTGTCGCTCTGTTGCAGGCTGACGCGGCCAAGGGCGGCACTCCAGGTATCGGCATACTCACTGAAATAGCGCTGCTGCAGCTCAATCATCAGCCGCCGCAAATCCATGACACTGAGGTCGGCACCCTCCCCCAATACCCAGTTGTCCTGCGCAATGGCATTCACCAGCCGCGGGCCCTGTGCCTCAAAGTACTGCCAATACCTTTTGGTGTAGAAACCGGGAATAGGTGGATCAATGGCCGCGAATACCTTGCCCTCGACAAGCCGCAAAGGCTCGAGGTTGCGTGACTGTTCGCGCAACGCCCGGTAAACCACATCCGCCAGGGACTCACCCCGCAGCGCTTCGCGAGCCTTGGCCACAAGGGCTTCATCGAGCGGCGCAATGAACGGTTGCTCAAGCAGCCGCGCCAAGTGTTCATTCAGGCGTTTGTGCACCGACGCGTCACCTGGATAACGCGCAGACCAATGGTCTGCCATATGCTGTGCCAGCCACCCGGTATCACGGCGCTCCCGCAGATTGAGCATCAGGTAGGCGCGCAGGTTTTCCAGCAGTCGTTCGCGATTGCCAAGGTTGGTGCGAACTTGCTCCTCGAGCAGCACTGTTAGGCGGTCCAGTAACAGCTGCTGCACGGCCAGCTGATACGCGTGGGTCAAGGGTGGGCGGCTCAAATCACCCTGAAAAAGGCCACCGCGCTCGATAAACCGTGCGTCTTCTGTTGCAGGGAAAACCTGCGTCGCCGCCCAGCGGGCATCCAACAGCGCCAGCAGTGTGAGGGTGTCGTCAGCATTCTGCGCAGCAGGTGCAGGTTGCACCGCCAGTGCAGCCACTTGCGCCAGGCGTTGCTGGTTGACGGTGTAGCTGTGCGTCCACAGCCACCCTGCGCCCCCGATAACCAGCACAACGGCCATGGCCAGTAACCCCTGGCGCAAATGGATGCGCCGTTGCTCCGGGGTCTGCAGACCGGCGAGGTCTGCCTCGGCAAAGATCACCCGACTGAACAGGCCCTGCACGAAATGACTGTGCCTGTCGCCGGCGCAGGTCAAATAGAAGCCCCGCAACCCGCTGATGCGCTGATAACGATGGGCGGAAAAAGCCGACTCCACGAACAGGCACAAACGCTCGCCGAGTTGCGCCGCCTGCTGGGGGAAGTCGAGCATAAGGCCACGGCGCTCGACATTACGCTCCTGATGCAATCGTGTAATCAGTTCACCGCTCAAACGCTGCAGCAGCTCGTCGAACGCGCGGCGCACCTGTGCGATGTCGACGCCGCCCTTGCCAACATCGAGTGGCTGGCCAAGCACGCTTTCTGCCTCCTCTCCCTGGGGCGCATCGAAGAATTCGGCAAACCCCGGCACGCGGTCAGCCTGGGTCAGCACCAGATACACGGGAACGTCCACGTGCAACGTTTGCTGGACCTCTTGCAGGCGCGAGTGCACCTGGCGAGCCTGCAGGTCCAGATCGTGCTCGTTACGGCCCAACAATGTTTCGACCGACAAAGCCACCACCACGCCATTAAGCGGGCGCACTCGGCGCCGCTGCCTGAGCAGACGCAACAGCATCGACCAGCCGGCGGCGTCCAGCGTGCTGTCAGGTTGTGTCAGGTAACGCCCGGGGGTATCGATAAGTACGCTTTCGCCAGCGAAATGCCATTGCGCATGAGCCGTGCCTCCCACTGGCATTGCTTCTACTCGGTCAAATGGCAGCTGTAAGCCCGCCGCCGCCAACAGCCGCGTTTTGCCGCTGGCTTGCTCGCCGATCAACAAGTACCAGGGCAAGTTATTACGCCATCGCTGGTTATGCCCTGCGTATCGCGGCGAGGTTTTCAAGCGCTGGAGGGCCTCTTTGAAGCGACCGCGTACCTGTCGCTGCTCGTCCTCAACCCATCCCAGTTGTTCATGGTGTGCCTGGCGTTCAGGTCTCTTGAGCTCAACTGCCCGGCGTACGCCGACGAGGACCATTGCCAGCCCCCACAGCAGAAACAACACGCTGATGGTGACCAGGCGCGCACTCGCGCCTTGCCAGAAGCGGTGATCATCCACGGCCAGCAGCGGCCCGAAACACCACACCAACGCCGCGCAGGAAAGCACCAGCAACAAGCTCCAGACCCAAATCGTGCCCAGCACGGTGCGCGCGTTCTTGAGGAATGCGTTCATTCATTGCTCCCAGCGTTTACAAGGGCGTCTGAGTCAGTTCCGACGCCGAAAATTGAAAGGGTTGCAGCGCCCTTGTGGCTTCTTCGCCCAGTCGCCAGGCAAATCCTGTGTACATCGCCAGCAAACAGGCCAGGGTAAAGACTGCGACCCAAGTCACCGGGATAACGGGGAGCCGTTTACGGCGCGCACGCCCTGCTCGCGTGGGCTGCAAAGGCGCCGACAGTGGCTCGCCTCGCACGTGCCTGATCTGTCGGTACAAGGCATCACGCACGGCTTCAAGTTGGCTGAC
Source organism: Pseudomonas sp. RGB (assembly GCF_007713445.1). Classification (NCBI taxonomy): domain Bacteria; kingdom Pseudomonadati; phylum Pseudomonadota; class Gammaproteobacteria; order Pseudomonadales; family Pseudomonadaceae; genus Pseudomonas; species Pseudomonas sp. RGB. Next base: position 26,902 of record NZ_VMSH01000011.1, read on the forward strand.
ACCTCGCTCCATGATTCGGTATTTGCCTTCGAATCCGAGGGAGAGGCACAGGTACATCAGTTCCAGCATTGCCAGGTGCTTGACCGGGTCGCGGGACAGCCGCTCCAACAGTTGGAAAACCTTCTCCCCACCGAAGGTTTCGTTGTGAAAGCGGCTCAACAGGCTCATCTTCGACCAGTCGCTGCGGCTGCCCCACGCCGTAGTGACTACAGCTTCATCGACGACGCTGCACAACACATAGCGGGCAGACATCACCTGGCTGCTCTCGACACCACTCTGCAAGGCGCGGGCTTCAAACTGAGTGACCGCCAATGCCATTTTGTCGTTGACCGTGCCCAAGCTTTCGCGGCCAGAGGCGCTTTTGAGCTGAACCACTTGCGACAACAACGCCCATGCGGCCTCAACGAGAGAGTTGAACCCCATCTTGAAGCGCGGGGTACCTTGCTCGTGGGCGGCGTAGATCATTCGATCTTCCAACTGCTCAAAGCGTGGCGGCGCAGGGAAGTCCGTGATCGGGCCGTGGCCCGGCCCACGGCCCTGATGGTCGAGCAAAACAGTCTTTTCATCCTGCAGGTATTCACTGTCCATTGTGTTCAGTTCCTGATGGCCCAGAAGTTGAGTTCGAGCGCTGTAAATTCACCGCCTACATGGAAGGCAAACCCACCCGACTGCTCCAGCTGCGTGATGTCGCGGGCACTCAGATCCAGCATGAAATAGGTTTTGCCTGCATGAAACGGAATCTGCCGTGGCGCCACAGGCAACGGTCTGACCTTGATTCCCGCCAGGTGCAAGTTGACCAGCTCGCGTATGCGCTCCACCGGCCCGACCTTCAAATGCGAAGGCAGGCGATGGCGCAATTCCTCCGAATCACACTGAGCAGTGGCCGCCAAAATAAACGTCGCAGTGCCGAGCAATTTCAGGTCGCTCACCGGGCATACCAACACCCCGTATTGGCGTTGCTGCAACGCCAACTCGATGGCGTGTTGCTCAAGCACCATTGACAGCACGCCACGCACGCCCTCCATCAACCCGCGAAAACTTTCACCTTGGTCTTCATGTCGATAACGCACATCCAGGTGAGCACGTTTGCTGTCGTTGGCGAACGTTGATAACTCACCGAACAGCGACAGTAATGCCCGGAACAAGGCTTGCGGGCGCACGTGGGTCTGGCTCAGGCAGTGACGCAATTCCAACTCGGTACGATTGATCAATTGCAGCATCAGAAAGTCGCCTATTTCCGTACCTGCGGCGGTGCCTTCACCCCGAATACGCGCTGCAATGGCATCCCCACGGCTGGAGAGCAAGCTGATCACCTCCTTGAGGCACGACGGCAAATAGCCGTGGCCCTGAAGAAAAATGAAGGATGGAATGAAGTCGGCATCCAGGCTCACGCCGCCTGCATCGGTCGACTCCAGCACTTGAGCAACCTTGAGCTTGACGAAACTCTGCTCGCTTGAGGGTCGCCCAGCAGCAGACGCAGGTCAGGACGCGCGCAACTGATGTGACAACGGGAGTCGACGCCGGCATTCGAATCCCCCACCTCAATGTCACACGCCAGATAGCGGGCCAGGACGTCGGTTTGCTGCTGGCGGCGAACTTCGTTCTGATTGCCGGTATCCAGCGGCAGCGCGAGATAAATCGGCTGTTTGCCGGCGTTGGCGGGCACCTGCAAGACCAGCGGCTCCATCGCCCCGCCCAACTCGAACAGACTACCGTCCGGCAATACGCCACTGGCCTGGTTGACCACCACCTTGCCGAAATTGAGGTATTGCAAATCGACTTCCAGCGTCAGAAACCCCCACGCATCAGCCCCCAGCAAGCGCGTCCGATTGAGCTGCTGGTGGTAATAGCGATCGTTGTGCTGCAGATGCTGCGGCCGTAACAGCATGCCTTCCTGCCAGATGACTTTATGAACCTGCATATCACTCGGACTCCTGGCCATGCATGGACGAAGAAGCGCGAATACCGGCCTGGTCCAGCACAAGATCGGCACGGGTTAACTGCTGCGGGGTAATGGGCACGACCCACCGCCATTGAACATGGGGCAGATCTCGATAGGCTGCCAACACGCCCAAGAAACGCGTGCCGGGCTCGAGCCCGAGCTTGAGCGCCAGCCGCTCACCCGGTCGCAGTTCAAGTTCCTCACTGCCCAGCCAGTCCTTGGGCAGCGACTGCTCGGCATTGCTGTACAGACTGAAGAAGTCCGCATTCTCAAACGCCACGGCGTGACGCAATTCAATCAAGTGCACCACCACCGGAGACGGCCTGCCGTGCAGGTCGGGGTTGACTTGCTCGCTGGCGGCCAGCGCCATGTCCAACTTGGTCAAGGTAGAAAACGGCGATAGGCTGCTGCAGCCGGCCAACAGGCCGAGCAAAAGCAGCGTTGTTGCAAGCGCGGCTCGAAACATAATGTTCATCCTGGATAATCGACGTGCAGGGTTGAGATCAAGCGCACCTGCTCTTCGTAAGCCTTGGCGAAGTCACTGCCCGGCAGGCGATCGGTGAACTGCTCATCCTCGAGCAAACGCTGGTAGTGACGCTGATAAGCCCGCCAATACCCACCGTCGGTAAAAAATCGGCGCCGTTGCCCCTGGTATTCGAAGCATGTCAGCAGATGACCCGGAGCAAAGGCGCTGCGCGTAGCGCGCAGTGCATTGCGGCAGGCCGCCAGTAACGCAACCTGATGGACTTGCATATCCCGGTGGGCCTGGATGATGGCGTGTTCGGCCGGCAACTGGCCAAGATCCTCGGTGCCCAGCAGCACCGCCATTGCGGCATCGGTTTCGACGCTGTCTCTCAAAGGGCTCCGGCGCCTTTGCAGCGTCTCGAAAAGCGGCAGATTCAGCTCGCTTTTGAGCTCTTCGCAAATCCGCAGGCTTTGTTGCAGACCTTCTACCTCCATACGCAGCAGGCGCGCTGCTCTGATCGCCAACGCCTCGCGACCCGTCGTATCGAGAGCTTCCAGGCTAATACCCAGTGCTGTCGCAAACCGCCCCCAAAAAACGTCGCTGCCCGCTGCTGGCATCGCATCGGAGCGAACCGGGACGGCTTCCTGAGCGGGTTCGGCGCGTCGGGGTAACGTCAGATGGTCCCTATTGGTCACCCGATCGTCGGCCCACGGACCCGACGTGCCGCTCCCATCTGCCAATGCCTCCAGGTCCTGCGACGTGGTCTGACGCTGCTGCTCGACGTCGAGCGCTTGAATTGGGTCCAGCGCCAGGTAGGCATCATCGGGAATCAGCCCTGTGTTGGCGTCCCATTGCTCACCGCAAGACTGCGTCAACGCCACCAGTTTTGCCCGAATCGACAAGGTTCCCAGTTGAAAAATGTCGCCATCACTGATCAATCGCGCCTGCCCCTTGCGCAGACGTTCGGCGCTGCCGGCTACACCGATTCCGTTGCTGCTGATATCCGTCAACAGGTACTGGCCCTCACGATAGGCGACCAAACCATGGTGGCTGGAGAGCAGACGGCTGGCGTCCGGAATCACCCAGTCACACCCGGCACCACGACCGATCACGCCGCCTGCGGCGCAAAATAGCTTGCGCGCCGTGGGTGCGCGGCTTCCGTCCTCGGTACCCAAAAGCTCAAACACAAGTTGCATGGTCAGCCTCTCCCCTTTCACTGGCCACGATTGATCGACTTGGGCTCACCCAGCGGGCGGTAATCAGCGTCGTCAAACACGTAATTGGCGCTGCAGCCACTCAGCAGACACAACACAAGCACAACGGCTTGCCACGGACGATCAGGCATCAGGTTTCTCCCACAGAAATAAGGTTGCCCAGCTCGATACGGCACAGGCGTCGGTCATGCATGGCAATGCACAAAAGCACACTTCAGCCCTCGCCTCTGGCATCGTCGAAAGGAATGTTCAGGCGCGCGAGACGATAGAGCAGCGTGCGCCGAGCAACCCCCAGTTCACGGGCAGTGCGGGTTCGATTGCCACGGTTCTTGTGCAAGCAATCAATCAGAAATACGCGTTCCACTCGCTCCATACGCTGGCGTAGCGTCACATCAACGGCATCGGTCGCATCCGGGGCCAGCGGCAACGACAAATGCGCCGGCAGAATCACACCGTCGTCACACAGCAGCACTGCGCGTTCCACCAGACACTTGAGCTCGCGGACATTGCCAGGGAAGCCATGGCTCGACAGTTGATCAAGGGCGGTATTGGACCAATCGACAGGCGCTCGACCCAGCGCAGCGCACGCCTTGTCGGCGAAGTGCCGCGCCAGCTGCAACACATCGCCATCGCGTTCACGCAAGGCAGGCAATTGAATCGGGAACTGTGCGAGCCGGTAATAAAGGTCTTCACGAAAACTGCCTTGCGCCACCATTGCAGCGAGGTCGCGGTGGGTCGCGGCAATGATGCGCACGTCAACCTTATGCGCGACGCTGGCGCCCAACGGGCGGATCTCACCCTCCTGCAAGACCCGCAGCAACTTGGCCTGCAATGACAGCGGCATGTCGCCGATTTCATCCAGCAGCAACGTACCGCCATGCGCGGCGTCGAACAGCCCCGCGTAGTTGCGCTCAGCACCGGTGAATGCCCCTTTGCGGTAGCCAAACAGTTCGCTCTCGAGCAAACCTTCTGGAAACGCAGCGCAATTTTGCACCACGAATGCCTGGGCACTGCGTGGCCCGGCCGTGTGAATCGCCCGCGCCACGACCTCTTTGCCGGTGCCGGTCTCACCACGCAACAGCACCGTATAAGGGGTCTGCAGGACTTTGCCGATCAGGTGGCAGGTTTCTTCCATCGCAGCGCTGTTGCCGATCAAGCCATAGGCCCCTGCAGTCGACCCACCGCGCGGTGAACGGGCAATGGCTGGCGCCGGTTGCATGCGACGCAGCATAAGCAGTTGGTTCACGGCGAAACTGCCGAATTGACCCAGCGATGGCGCGTAACCCAGCAGTGGCGTCACACGCCAGCTCGCACACAGGAGTACGCCTGTGACCGCATTGGTGCGGTTGAACAGCGGAACACACAATAGCGCACGCCAGGGCGCCCGCGCCGCCGGCAAAAAGCCGCTGTCATAGAGGCTGCTTCCGACGTCATCGAGGCCCAGGCAACAACGCGTTCTCAGGACGTAGTGCAACAGCTGTTGGTTTTGCGCTGCCGGACGTGAAGTCGGTTCGCCGCCCGGCAGCGCCTCAGACAAATGTTGAGCAATAAGCTCGAATTGGCCAGTCACCTCATCCACCAGGTACAGCTGAGTGAGCTCGCACTGGCTCAGGTGCGCAGCGCTCACAGCACATAGGCCTGGCAACGTCGTCGGGTCACTTTCCTGGCTCACGCGCGCGAAGCCGTCCAGCAAGGCGGCGGCGTACACCAGCGGTTCGGCCACTTGGGTCAACATAGCGTTCGTCATTGGCCGAACTCACAGCTGGGCAGGCCATTGCCATCCAACCCTGCATGCACCCACGACAAGGATTCATCCGTGGCCATGGCACTCAGAACGCGATCGACCATTTGCGGCAGCAAGTAGCGCTCGATCCATTGATCGATGTACCGCGCACCACTGTCACGGTCCGCGCAGCGCTCGGCCATGTGCGCGATCAGCTCAGGGGAACACGTCAGGGCCAACTTGCGCCGATGCAACCGCTCACCGAGGCTTGCCAGTTTGAGCCTTACCACCTCATGCAGGACTGGACCGGCAATCGGGTAATACGGCACGACACGCATCCGGGCCAGCAGGGCCGATTTGAAGTGGCTACGCAACACGGGCTGTATAGCGTCCTGCAGCACCTGGGCCTCAGGCCGCCGACCGTTTTCACACATTTCGTTGATGCAGTCGCTGCCAAGGTTGGAAGTCATCAGGATCAGCGTGTTGCGAAAATCTATTTCTCTGCCTTCACCATCGTTGGCGCGGCCCTTGTCAAAGACCTGGTAAAACAGGTTCAACACCTCGGGGTCGGCTTTCTCGACCTCGTCGAGCAGTACCACTGAATAAGGCCGTTTGCGCACAGCCTCGGTCAGGACTCCACCTTCGCCATAACCGACGTAGCCCGGTGGCGCACCGATCAAACGGGACAGCGCGTGCTTCTCCTGGTATTCCGACATATTGATGGTGGTCACGAACCGCTCACCGCCATACAGAAGCTGCGCCAATGCCAGCGCTGTTTCGGTTTTGCCAACACCACTGGGGCCCACCAGCAGAAACACACCCACCGGCGCATCCGCTTTGTTGAGGCCCGCGGCAACCGCCCGCAAGGCACGATCAAGCACCTGCACGGCATGCTCTTGTCCCAGAATGCGCGTGCGCAGGGCAGCAGCAAGGCTCAATACCTTTTCGTTGGGCTCCAGCGCCAGCTGCTCAACCGGAATGCCGGTCCAGGCACTGACCACCTCGGCGATCAAACGCGGGCACACCTCAAGTTTGTCCGATGACTGCCCAGCCTGTTGAATCCGCTGCTGCTCCACTACCTGACGTTCCTGCTCGATGGCGTCCAAGCGTCGGCCCAGCGCTTGCAATGCTTGAGCATCCACCGGCAGCCCCGCCTCGGCGTCCCGGCTTAACGCCTCATGTTGCCGCGTGCCTTCAGCCCGTTCCGCGTGCAGGTTTTGCAGCGCCTCAGGGGGCATTGCCTGACGCGTGCGCACTCGTGCGCAGGCGGTGTCCAGCACATCCACGGCCTTGTCCGGCAACTGGCGGCCCGCCAGATAACGAGCGCTCAGGTGTGCCGCCGCTACGACGGCATCATCGCGGACGTAGACACCATGGCTTGCCTCATACACCGGAACCAGACCGCGCAGGATCGACACGGCTTCCTCGACACTTGGCTCACCGACCAGCACTGGCTGGAAACGACGCGCCAATGCCGGGTCTTTCTCAATGTATTGCTTGTATTCCGACCAGGTGGTGGCCGCAATGGTGCGCAGAGCGCCTCGAGCCAACGCAGGCTTAAGCAGATTGGCCGCGTCGGAACCGCCTGCCGGGCCTCCTGCGCCGACCAGCGTATGGGCTTCATCGATAAACAGGATCACGGCCTGCGGCGAGGCGTTGACTTCATCAATCACGCCTTTGAGCCGCCGCTCGAACTCGCCCTTGAGGCTGGCACCCGCTTGCAGGAGCCCCATGTCCAGGGTCAGTACGCGAACAGCCTTGAGGGCATCGGGCACCTGCGAAGCGACAATTTTCAGCGCAAGGCCTTCGACAATCGCTGTTTTGCCTACCCCGGCCTCCCCGACCAGGATCGGGTTGTTCTTGCGGCGTCGCACAAGAATGTCAATCAGTTGCCGAATTTCACCGTCGCGACACAGCACCGGATCAATCAGACCTTTACGCGCCTGGCCTGTGAGGTCATGCGTAAAACGCTGCAACAACGATTCTGTCGCCAACGGTTCGGCCTCAGCTGCCTGGCTCGCGAGAAAATCCCGTACACGCTCTGCATCCAGGCGGCCCAGCACGGCCTGATAGCCAGCACCGGCGTACTCCAGCGGATGACGCAACAGCGCCAGCAACAGGGCGCCCTCATCCACAAAGCGTTGCCCAAGCTCGAGATGGGCAACCATCAACGCTTGTTGCAACCAATGCACCAGCGCCTGAGAGAAGACCGGATTACGGGTTGCACTCTGCTCACTTCTTGGCTGCAACGTTGCTTGCAATTCGCTCATCGGCACATCAGCGTCGACCAGGGCCTTGGCCAGCAGGCCGCCGGGCTGCTCAAGCAAGGCAAGCAGCAGGTCTTCGACGAGTACTTCTCGGCCACCGCGGTTTACACAACGTTCCGAGGAACGCTCCAGGTCGCGACGTACCTGGGTTGTCAGCGTGCGTATAAGCTGTTGCAGGTCCACATTGATCATAATCACCCGTCCCTAATGAAAGTTGCCAGCAAACGTGACCACACCGTCGGCTTGCTCATGGTCCAACCAACTGGTCCAGCCCAGGCGACAGACATTGCGCGCGCCAATATGCAGGGCTCTGATCTCACCGGCGGCAAGCACCAGGCGCAGGTCGTATTCCAACGGGTCTCGCGTGGTTAACCGCACCAGTGAACACAAGGGCTGGTAGCCCTTCCCCGTGGGCAGGAACGCGTGAAACTGCTGCCAGCTCAGCGCCAGGACATGCACCCTGAACTTCCCGCTGCGGTCGCTGACCTGATGCCCCAGCACCAGGTCCTCACCGAGTTCGCAGCGAGTGATACCGAGGCTATTGCGCTGAAAATGGGCAACCTCCACGCGGCGCTCAACCCATTGTTCGATGAACACAGGGGCATGCTTGAAGTAGTACCGCAGCACGGCTTCGATCAAGGCGGCCGAATGCACGCGCAAACTCAACAGCCCCAGGTAAGGCAACAGGCGTTTGCAGTCCAATTGCGTGGTACCTCGTATCGCGTTGCCACCCAGGCCGATCAGCGCAAACATCTGCTCCGAGAACGCATCGCTCGCGCCAGTCTGGAAACACGCTCGATAGCGATATTTACGCCAGATCGGCCACACCAGCCGATGCAGTCGGTGGTGGAATAGGTCGAGGAAGTCGCGAGTGGGGTTACCGCCGGAAAGCTCGCCAAACGCCTGCCCTGCATAGAACGCTGGCAGCGGTGACCCGGCCCCGACCAAACCCAATATGTTGAGCCGCAGGCGAGCGCGTAATTGCCCGCGCTCCATAAAGAACGCCACGCGATCGATATCGTGTCCGGCAAACCCCAGACCTGGATTGGCCTGAAATTCCAACAGGTCGTACAGCGCGTCTTCATCCATCAGCGGATGAGCTTCGCGCAATCGCTCAATCACCTGCTCAATTGCCTGGAACAGTGTGTACTCACGAATGCCGCAACAGAGCGCATTCAAAGCAGGGGCTGTTGCCCCATGCGGGATGGCCATAGGTACACGTCTCCTTGTGTGCTGATGACTCGTAACTCGTGATAAGAGTTGAGGCTGGCGTAGAGCGCAAAGAACTCATTGAGGACCGAGGCGAACACAAACAGATCGCCCTGACCGAGAAACCCCTGGGGGTCGACTGTCAATTCCACACGTAGGCCGCGAATGGGTAACCCACGGTGCAGTCGGTCAACCGGCTCATGGCGAATGGACTGCAGCGCACCGAGCCTTGTCTGACTGACCTTTTGCGCCTGCCGATCGTGATAGCGCGGCAGGTCATAGGTTTCGAGAATCACTTTCAAGGCATTGATATCGGTCAACGACAAATAGTTGAGCGACATATTGCTGATCAGCTTCCACAGGAAATCCTGGTCCAGCGGCGGCGCGAAGCTCGCCGTTGGTGCGGTGATGTTGCGAAACGTCAGTGATTCCGGTGCCTGCTCGCAGGGTTGGTTGATGTCGCCTGGCTGCAACTGCCGAGGCAGGTTGCAGTTGGTGCAAGTCATTTCGATCGACAACGTTTCCTGGCCTTTACCTTCGCGACTGCCAAACCCCATCCAGGTGTCGAGCCCCCCATGCTGCTGCGACGAGCGCTGGCGAATGCTGTAGCTGGCCGGCGCTGTAGCTCGGTCAACCCCCCAGTCATGCTCAAAGGATTCGAACGGCACATAGGCCTGGTAACCCAACCCGCCAGGGCGCCAGCCAGTGACACTGTCGACGGAAAACACGGCGGCATTGCCCGGGGTATATTCCCCCGGCACCAGAAGGTACTCATCCTCTTTTCCATTCAGGCGAATGGGGACCGCATCATGTTTGAACAAGTTGGCAATGGGCGTGCAATACAACTTCACGTTGTCCAGCGTGGGCTGTTGCAGTGCGTGCCCGTGGGTGCGCAGTTCAAAGCGCAGCACCATGCCGCGGACCTGGCCGAGCCGTTCAGGGGCAAGTGTGTGCAGCACACCCAGCCCCTCGATATCGACAAACAGGTACTTTTCGGCAAAGGCGAAGTACTCCTGCAGATGGCGGTAACCGCGAAACGTATTCTGTGGATACGGTATCAACGCCTCGTCTTGCGAAAACCCCACCGGCTTGACCTGGGCAGCGCCCAGCCGCACCGTCATTGGTTGCCCATCGTTGCCCTTGACCGGCCCCCCTTCGCCATCCAGTAACAGCAAGTGAATGCCATCCAGATGTCGCAGCAAACTGAGGTAGAGCCCCTGGCTGATGTAGCGGTCGCCCGACAGGTGCAGTCGCAGTGAGTCAAAGGTTAACTGGCTGAAGTTACCCTCGACACTCATGTCCAGGTGCAAATCCAACCATGCCCCGTCACCCTGGCACTTGAAGTCCAGACCTGTGAGTTGCAGTGGCATGACATCAGTGGTGTAGCACGTCCTGAAGCGACACCGCTCACCCTGGATAAGAACACTTTCTACCGCCGTATCACGGGCAACCCGAACGGCGGGACCTGCACGTTTCAATGGGTCAAATTGCAGGATGCTGAAGGCGGGTATTGGCCGCATGTAATTGGGCCACAGCAAATGCATCAAGGAATGCGTCAGCTCCGGCAGCTCGTCGTCCAACTTCTGGCGCAGGCGACCGGTCAGAAACGCAAACCCCTCCAGCAATCGCTCAACATCCGGGTCCTGGCCGCTTTCAGCCAGAAACGGCGCCAGTGCGGGATTACGCTCGGCGAAACGCCGCCCGAGGTGCCGCAGGGCGCTGAGCTCGCTTTGGAAGTAACGGTTAAAGCCCATCGGCGCAGACCTCAACCCGCCCGCCATCCACCAGGCGCGCCTGGAACACAACGGGCCGTGTGACACCGTCAACGATCAGCGCGGCTTCGATCGCAAAGGCTAACGCCAGAGGTTCAGTAGCATTCGGCAGCACCTTGACCTGTACATTTGCCAGTCGCGGTTCGTAGGCACGGATGAATCGCTCGATCAAGGCGCGTGAGCGGATCAAGGACTCGTGCAGGCTAAGCCGCATGTCATTGAGATCGGGCAAACCATAGTCGGGCAGTGTCTGAACACTGCCTGCCCGGGTGCTGAGCATTTTCCCCAGGTGTGCGGCGACGGACGCCACACTGCACCGCTGGGTTGATGCATCGCCTTCGAGGCGTTCGAAAAGGCTCACGTTATGGGGCATCCGCCGGCTTCTGCTCATTCTTTATCGAGCTTGCCGACCAGGGACAACGTGAAGTCAGCCCCCATGTACTTGAAATGAGGGCGCACACTCAGGTTGACCCGATACCAGCCTGGCTCTCCGTCGACATCACTGACGACAATGCGTGCTGCCCGCAATGGCCGGCGACCGCGCACTTCAGCACTGGGGTTTTCCTGATCGGCCACGTATTGGCGAATCCACTTGTTGAGCTCCAGCTCCAGGTCCGTGCGTTCTTTCCAGGAGCCCAGTTGCTCGCGCTGCAAGACCTTGAGGTAGTGCGCCAGACGGTTGACCACCATCATGTAGGGCAATTGGGTGCCTAGCCGGTAATTGAGTTCGGCTGCCTTGCCCTCTTCACTGATGCCGAAGGTTTTGGGTTTCTGGACCGAGCTGGCCGAAAAGAACGCCGCATTGTCACTGCCCTTGCGCATGGTCAGGGCAATAAACCCCTCTTGCGCCAGTTCGTACTCGCGCCGGTCCGAAACCAGTACCTCTGTAGGAATCTTGGTTTCGATCTCGCCCATGCTCTGAAAATGATGCAATGGCAAGTCTTCTACCGCGCCGCCACTTTGCGGTCCGATAATGTTCGGGCACCAGCGAAAGCGCGCAAAACTCTCAGTCAGGCGCGTGGCAAAGGCGTAGGCAGTATTGCCCCAGAGGTAGTGCTCGTGGCTGTTCACCACGTTCTCCTGGTAGGCAAAGGTTTTAACTGGGCAATCAATCGGATCGTAAGGGGTTCGCAGTAGAAAGCGCGGCACAGTGAGGCCGATATAGCGGGCATCTTCGCTCTGACGAAAACTTTGCCATTTGGCAAACTGCGGGCCTTCGAAATGATCCCTGAGATCCTTGAGGTCAGGTAATCCAGTAAAGCTTTCCAATCCGAAAAAAGCCGGCCCCGCAGCAGCGATAAAGGGCGCGTGGGCCATGCAGGCAACGCTTGAAGCGTATTGCATCAACTTCACATCAGGCGCACTGGGTGAAAGGAAGTAATTGGCGATGATCGCGCCCACCGGCTGGCCACCAAATTGTCCGTACTCAGCGCTGTAGATATGCTTGTACAGCCCGGACTGGGTAATTTCCGGCGAGTCTTCAAAGTCATCCAGCAGGTCTTGACGCGAGACATTGAGCAGCTCGATCTTGATGTTTTCTCGAAAATTGGTGCGGTCGATCAGCAACTGCAGGCCTCTCCAGGAAGCCTCCAGCGCCTGGAAATCCGGATGATGAAGAATCTCGTCCATTTGCTGGCTGAGCTTGGTATCAATCTCGGCGATCATCCGGTCAACCAGGCGTTTCTTCACTGGCTCAGCGCTGTTATGGGGTTTGAGCAACTCTTCGATGAAGGCCGACACACCGCGCTTGGCAATGCCGTAGGCCTCGTCATCGGCGCTTAATAATGTCTGGGCGATGATAGTGTCGAGGATGCTGTACTCGCCGCCAGCCTGGGCCGGCTGCTGGTTCTGTTGAGTGGTCGTCATGGTGTCAGTGTCCTTTTACTGAAGGGTTCAGGTGGTCGGGCCGCTCAGCCCCAGCTCGGCGAGTACGCGCGCACGAGACTCGTCATCGGCCAGCGCCTGCTCAATGGCTTTGCGAAAGCTTGGCGTGTTACCCAGCGGCCCCTTGAGTGCCATCAACGCCTCACGCAACGCCATCAACTTTTGCAATTCGGGTATTTGTTCAACCAGGTTTGCGGGGTTGAAGTCCTTCATCGCGTTAATCCGAACCTCGACGGACAGCTCCTCGATGCCACCCTCCTCCTGCAATCGATTCGGAACGCTCAATGTCAAGCTCAGCGCTTGTTTGGCCAACACCTCGTCAAGGGTGTTTTTGTCGATAGCAATGGGCTTTCGATCCTCAAGCTTGCGCAGATCTCCGCGCTGGCTGAAATCGCCCAGCACCAGTAACTTCAGTGGCAGTTCGACTTCCTCCTGCACACCGCCAATGGCAGGTTTGAAGGTGATATTGATACGTTCCTTGGGTGCTACCGAACCGTCTTTGAGCATGGGTGTTTCTCCTTTTTCGGTAGGCTCGCGAGCCTAATCAAGCACCGCTTCAAGATCGAAGTGGCACAACCTGCGATGGGTGACTTCCTTGCGCTCGCGCACGGCATGGTCTTGTGGCAAAAGGTCATAACAGCGATACAGGAGCCGGGAGACTTGAAAGGCCAGTTCTGGCTCCCAGCGCTCCAGGCCCGCCTGTTGTAATTCAAGGTCCAGTTGTTCGAGCTGGATCCTGCCCAGTTCGTGTTTGCCTGCTCGTATGCATAATCTGGCCAGCGCCAATCGCCAATGAAAGCGGGTCCGGTCGCCGCGGGCGGCGTGCAGTCCTTCTTTGAGCGTGGCAATCGCCGCCTTCAGGCCCTCTTTGCGCAGCCTGGACATAACGGCCTGCAAGGCCGTCTCCCAGGGCTCGTTTCCGGCATCGATAACGGCGGTTGAAGGCTCGGCTTTATGTACGTGGCGAAGGACGTGGAGCGTGATCCAATCGCACGTCGCGGGGTCGGCAAATGGGGTGCCGTCGTCAAACCTGAACTCCGGCAGACTCGGCAGGCGCTGCAACAACAACGCAAAATTCATTTCCAGCTCGGTCATGGCCCACTCTGCCTGCAGGGCTTCGAGGCACTCCCAGGCCATACGCAACCCGTCAAACCAGAACAACGCACCGGCCAGGCTCGCTTCAAGCTCAAGCAAAAGGTCGGCGTGATGACCTTGGGTCAGACGGTTCTGGTAGCGTTTGAGTTTGTCGTGAGGAAGCCCGCGCAAAGCGGTTACTCGCTCACTGTTGGCGTCGGGATAGTTGGTAAGCGCCAGCCAGGCCAGGGTGCGGCTCAGGCGCAAGGCACGCAGATCAGTGGCACTCTGGCGCAGCCACCAGGCGCACAGTGGCCGAGCCTGCTCCTGCAATGCCCGCAAAAGTTTTTGCGCGTCTTTTTCGTTGTTGACCGGCTGTTCAGGCCTCAGCAGCTGCGTTGCCACCTGCTTGACCTGAGCGATGGCACCCGCAACACCACGTGGCTCGGAACCGCCCTGCAGGGCAAGCGCCAAACGCTCCGACAGTTGCCTGCGGATCGGTAACAACAAGGGCGCGTCGTCCCCCAGATGTTCACGCCACAGCTCGTCGAGACTTTCCAGGTGTTCCAAAAGCGCCTGAAACAATGGCACTTGATCGGTAAGTGAAAGATGCTTCGTGAACAGGGGGTCAAGCCGCAACACCAGCCAACCAAACGCAGCCATACGCGTACGTGATTTAGCAGGGTAGACAATCGCCCAGTGATGCTTGCACAGATGAAGCAGTACGCCGAGGCCTGCCAGAAGCCCGGGGAATGAATCGCGCTGGTGCAACGCCCAAGTCAACCAGACGGCGACGCGCAGATCCTTGGAGTGCTCACGCAAAACCCGCTCGCCGAGCTCGCTGACGCGCTGCCAATCCGGCACGCCTGCACCATGTATCGAATGTGCCTTGCCGAGTTCGGACTCCAGGGCTTCATACTCACTCGAAAAACGCATATCACAGCCGGCAAAGCCCCCTGACGAACAGGGTAAGCGCGCAAGTTCAAGGTGATAAGCGTAGAGCGTGTCTGAATAAACCATTCCGGTCCGCACATAACTGTTCAAGGCAAGGGCGACAAACTAACCGCAATCCACATACGCATTAGAAGGCCAATTAATCTTCGTTCAGCACGTGACGAAGTAGGCGAACCTTAGCCATACATCAATCAATCATCAAGCGGTCAGCCCGCACTTAAGTATTTTCCTACAAAGCCAATAAAAACGGGCCTGCGCAGCTATTTGCGCACTTCAAGCGCATTGATAAAATCGAATACCTTGCGCACCCGTGTATTCATTTAATAAAACAACATGAGCAACTAACTGCGCACACTCGCGCAAACATAAACACGAAAATAAGCGCCTATCGACGACAACTTTCATATATTTAAACCAACAACCCTCCCAACCCCTTTATTTCATTGGCTCTCATTATTTCAGGCACGCTTTTTGTTATAGGCAATTGCCCGTTGGCAAACACGCCGTCGGGATTACCTACTCAATCAGGCAAGGAAACCAGTCATGCCAACACCCGCGTACCTCACTATCACCGGTGTCAAGCAAGGCTTGATCACGGCAGGCACATTTACTCAGGACTCGGTAGGCAATATTTATCAGGAAGGTCATGAGGATCAGATCCTCGTGCAGGCGTTTGCCCACCAGGTGATCATTCCCCGCGACCCACAATCGGGCCAGCCGACCGGCCAAAGGGTTCATAAGCCGCTGATGGTCAGCAAGGTCTTCGACAAGTCCTCACCGCTGCTCTTCAGCGCGCTGACCACGGGTGAAGAAGTGTCATGTCGACTGGAATGGTTCCGTACCTCCTCGGCTGGCACCCAGGAGCATTACTTCACCACCGAACTGGAAGGCGCAACCATCGTGGACATTCAATCGCGGATGCCCAACTGCCAGGACCCGGACAACGCTCATTTCACCCATTTGGAGGATGTGTATTTCACTTACCGCAAGATCGTCTGGACCCACGAAGTCGCCGGTACTTCAGGCTCGGACGACTGGCGTAGTCCGGTAGCCGGCTAACATCGGGTCAGGCAGAAGCGGCCGCCAGGGACGGCGCCGCGCCTGCTTGGTTGGCTAGACCATTGCCAGCGGATGCTTGCGCTTGGGTGCGCCGAACACGCGGTCGATCGCGTCCAGATCGTGCTCATCGAGCTTGAGGTTCGCGGCACCGGCGTTGAGCCGCACATGCTCGGGCGTAACAGCCTTGGGAATTGCGATCACGCCGTCCTGACGCAACACCCAGGCAAGGGATACTTGAGCGGGCGTGACCTCATGGCGACGGGCGATCTGCTTGAGCGTCGGGCTGGACAACAACTCACCCCCCTGGGCGATCGGGCAGTAAGCCATCAGCGGCAAATGGTGCTGTTGCCACCATGGCAGCAAGTCGAACTCGATACCGCGCTCTTCAATGTTGTAGAGCACTTGGTTGGTTGCACACGCCGGGGACGCAAGTTCCTGCAGATCTGCCACGTCAAAATTGGAGACGCCCCAACGGCCGATCTTGCCGGCCTGACGTAATGTTTCGAAGGCTTCGACGGTTTCTTCGAGGGGATACTGGCCCCGCCAGTGCAACAGATACAGGTCGATGTAATCGGTACCCAGGCGCTGCAGGCTGGCTTCGCAGGCACGGGGCACGCCCTTGCGACTGGCATTGTGCGGATAGACCTTGCTGACGAGGAACACCTGATCACGCTTACCGCGAATGGCTTCGCCGACCACTTCCTCGGCTCCGCCTTCGCCATACATTTCGGCGGTATCGATCAGGGTCATGCCCTCGTCGATACCCAACTGCAACGCGGCAACCTCGGCGCTGCGCCGGTCCGGGTTTTCGCCCATGCGCCAGGTCCCCTGGCCGATGACAGGGACGGGAACGCCGGCCAGATCGATGGTGCGCATGACAACCTCCTGATGAGTTCGCGGATTAACAATGTGGCATTGGGCGGACAAAAGGGTTCAATCGAAGTATGGTTGCCCTCTGAAAAGTCGCCAGGAAGGACCTGCAATGCTGTTTGTCGTGATGCTCGGGGGCAAGCACCCGCGGGCCAGAATTGAAGTTCACGATGTGGTGTTCGCTGTAGCGAACACACTGCAAGACACCTACCCGCAATTGCGCGATGGTTGGTTTGGCAGCCCCAAGGGTGTGCACATCGACTCTTGGATGGCAGTGGATGGCGTTGATGGCTGGAAAGTTGAACTTAGCCACCTGGCCCCGCCTGCCGGCGCGCACCATCTGTACTTCATCAACCTGGGCGGCTACGAAGCCAACGCTTTTGGCGAAGCCCATCACTATTTGCTGGTGGTCGCCCGCGACAAAAAGGAAGCGAAGAGCAAGGGGAAACAGCAGATGCTGCGCCATTGGTCCCAGGCCCATACCGACGGCGTGATGGATATTGACGACTGCCTGCCCATCGACCTGGTCGACGGTCGCTACCTGCACCTGGTGCAAGGTTCGCACAGGCCAATCGTGCAACAGAACGACTACATCGTGCTGCCCTGAGTTATCCCTACCCGAACGGGGTATGGCGCCCACCCTCCACCTGCCTGACAGTGCAATCAGTCCCCGAACCTGATAACACGCACAACTCAAGGTGGGTCCGCCATGCATAAAACCTTTATCGCCCTGTTCAGCGCCGTATTGCCGGGCGCGCCGCTGATCGTGGCACACCACAGTTTCCCGCAGGCAGCGCAGGAAAAAGCCCGCTGGTTGAAACGCTACGCCGCGTTTGCCGTGGACTGCGGCGTGCCCGCGGCGGATGCCGAGCGGGCGATAATGGCGTTCAGCGCACAATTGCCGGTGCTGTCTCCCGAGGAGGACGCTGCCTTGATCAGCCGAGCTGGCTTCGAAGGCGTGGAGCTGTTCTATGCCGGCTTCAGTTTCAAGGGCTGGGTGGGCTACAAGCCGCGCTAACGGCTTACCAACTGCCCGACGCACCACCGCCGCCACTGGAACCGCCGCCACCGGACGAGCTGCTGCTGGAGCTGGAACCGGAGCTGCCGGAGCTCGAACCAGACCCTCCGCCCGACCCCGAGCCGCCATCGGAAATGCTCTGGATAAAGACAATGAACGCCACGACCGAGGCCGCCGGTATCGCCAGTATCCAGCCCTGGTAGCCGTGCCCCAGCATAAAACCGACCGCCACATAAACCGCCGCGACGGCCAACGCACGCACGAGAAAAAAGCGTGGTTTGGTCTTCCAGGACTCGCGGATGACGAAGAACAGCCCCACGTACAACGCCAGCACCAAGGCGCCGCCAAACGGCAACACCAGCCAGTGTACGAAGTTGACCGCCACAAAGTGGTCCACCACCAGCAACCCGACGATATACGCCAGCGCGCCCACCACGCAGTAAAACACCGCGCGCGCCAGCCACAGGGCGCCGAACGTGGCGCCGCCGATCAGCAGGGTCAGCGCAAGTACCAGCAGGTATAGCGGCCACTCATGGCCACCGGCATAAATCGTCAGCAACACCGTCACCACGACGGTGGCGATCAGCGCACGGCGCCAGTGCAGCTTGCCGGCAGCGATCAGCACACCGCCGATGGCGCCCGCGATAAATGCCAGCAGTACTGCGATGATCTGCGGGTTAACCTGCGGCGCGGCCTGCTCTGGCAGATCGCCGCCGTCCACCAGCACAGTCAAGTCATTGACCGCTTGTTGCACGCCGCCCGCGTAGTCGCCCTGGCGAAACGCCGGCGTGATGTGTTCTTCGATGATGCGATGGGCCAACAGATCGGTGACCGTGCCTTCCAGGCCATAGCCCACCTCGATGCGTACCGTATGGTCGTCTTTCGCCACCACCAGCAGGATGCCGTCGTTGACGTCCTTGCGCCCCAGCTTCCAGGCGCGGAACAGTTGATTGGCGTAATCCTCGATACTCGCGCCGCCGGTAGTGGGCACCAGCAGTACCGCGACTTGCGCGCCTTTGCGCTGTTCAAGGGCGGCGAGTTGGTCTTTGAGGCGCGTGGTGATGCTGGCGTCGAGGGTATTGGTGAGGTCGATCACCCGCTGGTCGAGGGCGACGCCGATGGGCGACGTCTGCGCCTGGGCAGTGCTCAGCAGGCCGATGAACATCAGCGCCAGTAGACTCAACACGGATTGCCGCAGCATCGCCATCATGTTTGATACCTGAAGTTTCATCCTGAAGGCGCCGACTTTACCTTATTGACACGTTCACACGTAGGCCGTGCCCTGCATGATCGGCTGCACGCTGCCGGTCAATACCACACCGCCCTGCCCGTCCCACTGCACCGTGACCGTGCCGCCGTCGCACTGCACCTGCACCGTGTCATCCAGCAGGCCGCGCCGGATCCCGTTGACCACCGCGGCGCAGCAACACGAACCGGAACCCAGCGGCACACCGCCGCCGCGCTCCCAGATACGCAGACGAACATGCGCGCGGTCCAGCACCTGCACGAAATGCACATTGGTCCTGGCCGGGAACAGCGCATGGGTTTCCAGCGCCGGACCTACGGCTGCCACGTCGATAGCGGCGAGGTCATCGACAAAAAACGTACAGTGCGGGTTACCCATGCTACACGCCGCCGGGTCGCCCTTGATCGGCAAGAGAAGGGTCTGCATGGCGGCGGCCAGCGGTACTGACGACCACTCCAGCGACGGCGCGCCCATGTCCACCGACACCCGCTGGCCCGCCGCGCGTACGCACGTCAGTAGGCCACGGTCGGTGCGCAGCACAATCGAATCGGTGCCGGCTTCGTACATCAAGCGGTCGGCGACACCTCGCGTGGCACTGCCGCAGGTTTGCAGCGGCGTGCCGTTGGGGTTCCAGAATTTGATACGCGCGGCGGCGTCAACGCCGTCGAGGATCACCGCCAGCTGATTGAAACCGATGCCGGTGTGGCGGTCGCCCAAACGGCGGGCGACCTGCGCGGTGATCGGGTCGTCCTGGCCACGGCGGTCGATGATGATGAAATCATCGCCATGGGCATGCATCTTCACAAAGGGCAATGTCATGGGTTGTCCGGTGGGTGAGTGCGATGGGAGGGTGAGCATACGGCAGTTTCATCCAGACCGATTCGACCGCATGTTAGCGTGTGTGCGTTTTGATCCGGCAGAGCCCGCCATGAAAAAAAACCTCTTCGCTTTGACCGCACTGCTGCTCGCGTTTTCCCACGCGACCCTGGCGGCCACCCAGCCTCCCAGCCCGTGCCAGCCGAGTGCCTCGAAGTCGACGGCCAAGGCGCTGCTGGCCGCCGCAGAACGGCACCTGGCTGACCGTCCCAACCCCCTGGCCCATGTGCACACTGAAGGCACACTGCCCCACCACGGCATTCGCGAGCAAAGCATTGCCGCCGAAAAGGACTGGCCGGTGATGCGCCAGGCCGCGCTGGCGTGGCGGTTGAGCGGCGACCCGCGTTACCTCAGGCAAGTCGACGACTACCTTGGCGCCTGGGCCGATGTGTACCAACCGGACTTCAACCCAATTGACGAAACCAACCTCGACCAGCTGATCAATGCCTATGCGCTGACTGCCGATAACCTGCGCCTGGAAACCCGCGCAGCCAGCCGCCGCTTGATCAGTGATCTGGGTAACGGCTACCTCGCGCGTATCCAGCAGTTCCACGGCCAGAACAAAGGTACGCAAACCAACAACTGGCAAAGCCATCGCGTCAAGTTGATCACGGTGGCCGCCGCTGCACTGGGCGACCGAACGATGCTCGAGCAGGCCCACCAGGTGTTCAAACAGCAGATCGCCGACAATGTGTTGCCCGATGGCTCGGTCACCGATTTTCACGACCGCGATGCCCTGCACTACGTGGTCTACGACCTTGAACCTCTGGTGCAAGCTGCCCTGGCAGCCAAGCCCTACGGCGGTGACTGGCTGAACCTCAAGGCCAATGGCGCGTCCCTGGCGGCCGCCCTCGATTGGCTGGTGCCCTATGCCAATGGCCAGCGCAGCCACCAGGAGTTCGTGCACACCCACGTGCAATTCGACAAGGACCGCGCCGGGGTGGGCGATGCCGGCTACAGCGGCACCTGGGAGCCCAAAAGCAGCGCCACGCTGTTCTGGCTGGCGGCGCAACTGGACAAGCGCTACCTGCCTGTGGCGACGCAATTGGCCGCCCACCCGGCCGATTGGATCAGTGCCTGCTATTTGCCGTAAGCGCGGCTAGACTGGCCGGGTTGCTCTTTCAAGGGATTGACCATGCTTGTTGTATTCAGCGGCCTGCCCGGCACCGGCAAGACCACGATTGCCAGCCAACTGGCGCGCCAGACCGGTGCCGCCTACTTGCGCATCGATGTGATCGAACAGGCGCTTCGGGACGCGGGCGTGTTAGCGCAAGGTGTAGGTGCCAGCGGCTACGGCGTGGCCAATGCGCTGGCGTTGAGCAATTTGCGCTTGGGGCACACCGTCGTCGCAGACGGTGTGAACCCGGTCAGGGAAAGCCGCGAGGCGTGGAAAGCGGTGGCGATTCAAGCAGGCGCCGCGTGGGTTGATATCCAGGTGATTTGCTCTGATGAGCGAGAACATCAACGCCGTGTTGAACAGCGTGCGGGGGATATTCCCGGCCTGACTCCGCCCGACTGGCGGTCCGTATCGGCGCACGAATATGAGGCCTGGGATCAAAAGCCACTGACGGTCGATACCGCCCATGTGACAGCAGATCAGGCGGTGGCGTTGATCCTGGCGCACCTCAAACCCGAGGCGAATGCGCTGGCGCCCGGTGGGGCGTTAAAGGTGTGACGGCCGCGCAGTCCAACCAGGTCAAGCGCCCTCGCCCTGCTTAGGTGGCATTTTTTAAAGCACTGCTCCCATCGCCTTCATCAACACTGGATCGCGCCCATAAATATCCGGCGCGTAGACCAGGCCGCCCTGGCGATCGACTTCGACTGTCCAGTACCCCAGCAACACCGGCACCGGCGTAGCGAGCCTGAACTCATGGGTCACGCCGGTTGCCAGCAGTTCATCGGTGCGAGCGCGTTCGGCCGGGCTCACCAGCAGATCACGCAGCAGCAACGGCTGTTCCACCCTCACACACCCCGAACTGAACGCCCGCGGGCCTTTGGTGAACAACGGTTGGCTGGGTGTGTCGTGCAGGTACACCGAGTACGGGTTGGGAAAGCGCATCACGATCTTGCCCAATGGGTTGCGCGGGCCGGCCTCCTGGCGCAGGAGAATGTTGCCGGGGCGCGACCAGTCGACTTGATCGGGCGCCAGGGGGTGACCCTGGGCGTCAAGCACTTGCAGGTTTTGCTGGCGCAGGTATTCGGGGTTCAGACGGATAGCCGGGAGCTTGTCCTCGCGCATGATGGTGGGCGGGATGGTCCAGGTGGGGTTCAGCGTCAGCCGGGTGATGCGCGACTTGAGCAGCGGCGTCTGACGCTCCGCGCGCCCGACTTGCAGGCGGGTTTGCCACACCGGAATGCCGCTCTGGTAAACGCTCAGTTGCGCGGCGGCGACGTTGACCAGCACGCCTTCAGGCTCAAGGTCCTGGGCGAGCCAGCGAAAACGCTCCAGGTTTATACGCAGTTGGTCGCGGCGCATCGCCGGGCTGATGTTGAGTTCGGCTACGGTGCCGGCGCCGATCACGCCGTCGGCCTGTAACGAGTGGCTGGCCTGAAAGGCCTTGACTGCCTTGACCAGCTCGTCGCGGTATTGCTTGCCAGTGCCGCTGGGCACTTTGGCCAAGTAGCCACCGCTGTGCAGGCGCCGCGCCAGTTCCGGCACGCGCGGGTCTTCCATGCCGGGACGCAAGAGTGGCCCGCTGGCGACCGGGTCCCAATGCGGCAACGGTTGCAGGCGCACGGCGGCATAGGCATTGCGCAGGCTGCGGTACAGATCGGCGCTGGGCCGCGCCTGGTCAAAGGCTTGCGCCATGTCTTGCAGGCCGGCGACGGCGAAGGCCAGCACGTCGGTATTCGGGTCGCGGGCGGGTGGCTGGGAATGCCACAACGGTTCGAAGCGCGATTGCTGCAGGCGCCCGTAATGCAAATCCTGCAGGGCTTGCAGGTACTGGCGGCTGGTGTCGATGTCGCTGCACAGCACGTTGGCCGTGGCATCCGCCGTGGGCAGACTATAGTGGCTGGGGTCCAGGCCGTCGTCGGCCAGCGTCAGCAACTGGGTGTGCAAGGCTTGGCGGCGTTCTTCGCCAGACCACAGCGGCCCATCACCCTGCTGCTGATAGAACGCCTGCAGGCGCGCCAGGGCTGCGGCGTCGATCTGCGGGGCGAGGCTGGGGCACACACTGGGCAACTGCGCGAGGGCCTGTTGCACCGGGCTTGCGGAAATTACCGGCACGGCGCCCATCGGCAGCTCATCAGCCGTCGCGACCAGTGGTGCAACGAGCAGGCAAATGCTCAAGTAACATGCGTGTTTTTTGAACAATTGACTTGGCTCCAATCCACAGCGGGGGACGCTTTGTAGATGCTGACTTTTATGTGTCGCTTCGGTTTGATCACCGTCACGCTGGCAACGTTGAGCAATTTTGCGCTCGCCGCCAATGGGAATCCTCCTAACTTGTATAGCAGCCTGGCGCGCTCGGCTCCAGAACTCAATCCCGCCGTACTGAAAAGCGCCCTGAGCGCGGTGCAGTGCGCGGTCAATAACGGCGAGGAACGGTCAGAGCGCCTAGCGGTTATTGACTACTCCCAACCCTCGACCGCCCGTCGGTTATGGATTTTCGATTTGCGCAAAAAGACCCTCGTGTTGCGCGACCTGGTGGCCCACGGTGCCAAGTCCGGGGAAAACTTCGCCACGCAATTTTCCAATCTCGAAGGCAGCCATCAGTCCAGCCTGGGCTTGTTCCGCACCCAGGAAAGTTACCTCGGCGCCCACGGCTACTCGTTGCGCATGGACGGCCTGGAGCCCGGTTTCAATGACCAGGCGCGCGACCGTGCGCTGGTGATTCATGCCGCCGACTACGTCAACCCGGCGTGGAGCAAGCGCGAAGGCCGCATCGGCCGCAGCCAGGGTTGCCCGGCGGTGCGCCCGCAAGTGGCGCGCCAGGTGGTGGATAAACTCAAGGATGGGCAGTTCATGTTTTCCTGGTACCCGGACCAGCGCTGGTTGAAGTCATCGACGTATCTGAACTGCAAGCCCCAACAAGTGGCGAGTAGTCGTACAATCCGTGGTGGTTAGCCTGTCCCCACAGATAAAAGAGAGCGCCGCATGCTTCTACATACCTCCACCTGGATCGAGATCGGGCAGTTTCTGGAACGCAGCCGCACGGTGGTGATTCCCATCGGTTCCAACGAACAACACGGCCCCACCGGCCTGCTGGGCACCGACTGGATGTGCCCGGAGATCATCGCCCACGAGGCGCAGAAGAACGCCGACATCCTGATCGGCCCGACCTTCAATATCGGCATGGCCCAGCACCACCTGGGTTTTCCCGGCACCATTTCGCTGCGCCCTTCCACCTTTATCGCCGCCATTGGCGACTGGGTGCGCTCGCTGGCCGGGCACGGTTTCGAGAAGATCCTGTTCCTGAATGGCCACGGCGGCAATATCGCCACCATTGAAGCGGCGTTTTCCGAGCTGTACGCCGAAGCCAGTTTTGCCCGCCGCCCCGCCGGTTTCGCGCTCAAGCTGGTGAACTGGTGGGACCTGGAAGGCGTGCACGATTTGGCTCAACGCCAATTCCCGGTGGGCCACGGCAGCCATGCCACGCCGTCAGAAATTGCGGTGACGCAGTGGGCGTACCCGCAATCGATCAAGTCCGCCGAGTATTCTCCGCAAATCGCCAATACCGGGCCGATCCGCGAAGCGCTGGACTTCCGCGCCCGCTTCCCCGACGGGCGAATGGGTTCGGACCCGGCGCTGGCGACGGTGGAAAAAGGCGGTGAGTTGGTGGCGTTGGCCGCCAAGGGGCTGGTCAAGACCGTGAACACCTTCAGCAGCGAAGCAAAACCCTAGGCCCGCTCCCACACATTCAAGCCCTCAGGCGTGCCTGGATTATTTGCAGTCCTGCGCCGCCAGCTCCAGCCGCGACGGTTTGATTGCCGAGGCCAGTGGCTTGCGCTCATACAGGAACACCTTGGTGCCGTCCTGGGACTTGTAGGCCTCCAGCACATCATCGGCTGCAATCTTGCTGGTCAACACCACCTTGGCGTGGCGCGAGTTCTGCGTCACCGTCGAGGTGATGCCGCGTTTTTCAAGCTTGGGCACTACGCACTGCACATAGCCTTCAGGGGTTTTGTCGGTTTGCAGGGTCAAGCTTGGAGCGTTGGGAGCAGTGATACAACCGGTCAGCAACAACGAAGCAAAAGCCAGGGCCGGGACGAAAAAAGAGCGCATAAACATTCCTGAAAATAACCAAATAGGGTTCACAACGATCCGCGCGTCATCCCGCGCGGACCAGGGCCTTTAGCGACGCATCAAACTGCTTCAAGGCATCGAGCTGTACATCACGCTGTTGTTCAATCTGCGCGGCAATGTCCGGGGCCGCCTTGTCATGCACCCATACCGACGGCACCTGTTTGTGCACCGAGCCTTCAGCCTTGGCGATGTATTGCAGGTCGGCGTCATAGAACCGCGCCACAAAACGCGCCTCGACCTGATCGTTACGCTGGGTCAGCAATTGGTTATGGGTATCGAGCATCACCACCACATCCGGGTGAGCCTGCACCAGCTCATCCAGGCTGCTGTAGACCGTGACGATGCGAAACGTGCCCTGCAATGAACTCATCAGCCAATCAATCGCCAGTTCCGGGTCGGAGCTGTTGACGAACGCCTCGCGGATACGCCCGTCAAGGGCATCCTTGGCGCCGTTCATGGCCATGGCGTGGTAGCGTTCAAGGTAACTGAGGTTGTCGCGGGTGTTTTCGCTGTACAACACACCCACCGACTGCGCGCGCTGCAGGGAGTCTACGCTACCGACGAGTGGCAGCAAATGGCCCGTAGGCAGATCATCAGCAAATGCCGGGCTGGTCAGAACCACACTGCCGAACATCAGCATCATTAAACCCAGTTGGATAATCGTCCTCATCGCGCATTTCCTTGATCAGCGTCTCGATGCGCTGATTCTGCGCTTTTGGCATAAAAACAGAACTTGCGATGCTTGATGGTGACTATCATTTGAACCGATAGTGTCGCGTCTCCCGACCTCTATAAAACTATAAGGACCACGCCATGAAGCCCCACCAGAAAACCTTCGACCGCATCCGCGAAGCCGTACTGCCGGAGTTTCGCGAGCGGGTCGCCGATTACCTGGTCGATTATGAAGACGTGCTGCAGGACGAGGCCGCCGACGCCGACCAGCGTTACGCCAGCGCCCAGCAATTGCGCGGCTACCTGCGGGGCTTGAACACCACCCGAGTGCTGGGCATGGCGGACTGGGAAGACCTCGACCGGCGCGTGTCCCAGGAATGGATGTAAACCCTTAGAGCGCTGGGCGTTGCAGGTTGACCCATGCCTGCACTGACGGCCGCTGCCATTGGCGCTGCGCGTAGTCCACCCATTCGGCCGGCACACTGTCACCGTTGAGGATCAGACGATTGAGCATCACCGCCAGGTCAAGGTCGGCAATCGACCACTCGCCGAACAGGTACGGAGGGTTGCCGGCCAACAGCGCCTGCGTCGCACTGAACAACTTGCGTACGGCCGCTTCGGCGGCGGGCGACAACGGCGGCATTTTCTGCCCGTAAAACACCACCAGCGTCGAGCGCTCCTGACGGATCGCCAGCAAATCACTGCGCAACCACGCCTGAACCTGCCGCGCCCTCGCCCGCTGCTGTGGGTCAGCCGGGTACACCGGCGTTTCGGGATAGACCTGTTCCAGGTATTCAGTGATAGCGCAAGATTCCGACAGGGCAAACTCGCCTTCCACCAACGTCGGCACACGCTGGGTCAGCGACAGTTGGGTAAAGTCCGCCGTCTGGTTTTGCGCGGTGTCCAGGTCCAGGGTGAGCATGTCGAACGCCAGGCCTTTTTCGCGCAGGGTGACAAACACCGACATCGCGTAGGGGCTGGTGAACTGGGAATCCACATAGAGGCGTAACGGGCGTGGGTGCATGGCAGGTCTCCTTGGGTGAGCACCCACGCTACGAGAGGCGGGGCAATAAAGACAATGGCGGTTTTTTATGGGGGCATTCCTGGCGGGAATAGCCTCGATAGTGGCAATATCACATCGATTCGCCAGTTTGCGAAAACGCCCCGCCACTCGAAGCTTTCAAGGAACGATCAGCTTATGAAACAAGCAGTTGTCGTCATACACGGCATCGGCGAGCAACGCCCGATGGACACCCTGCATGGCTTTGTGGATGCCATGATTCCCGCCGACACGCCCGACGGCACGCCCTTCTACTGGAGCAAGCCGGATCGGCTGTCACGCAATTTCGACCTGCGCGTCTTGAAGTCGTCCGGCCGCACCAGCACGGATTTCTACGAGTACTACTGGGCCCACAAGATGCAGGGCACCAAAGTCGGCCACCTGCTCAGTTGGCTCTGGGACATCTTCAAGCGCCCACGCCGCGATATTCCCGACGCCATCGTGCCGATCTGGCGCACCACGCGCTGGACGGTGATGCTGCTGTTGCTGCTGATCGCCAGCGGCACCCTCGCCACGGCCTGGGGCCAGTTCGATCACAGCGACAACCCGTTCGCGCTGGTGCCGTTGCTGCTCGGCGCTATCGGCCTGGCACTGCGTTACTCGGCCCTGTCCTACCTGGGCGACGCCGCCCGTTACCTGAGCCCCAACCCGCAGAACGTGGTGGTGCGCGAGCAGATTCGCGCCGACGGCGTGGCATTGCTGCGGGCCCTTCACAATAAAGGCGATTACGACCGCATCATCGTGGTCGGCCACAGTTTGGGCAGCGTGATCGCCTACGACATCGTCGGTTATCTGTGGCACGAACATCACGATCAGCTGACCAAAGTCATTCCCAGCAACCGCGAACTCGCCAGCCGTTATGCCAATCACGAAGCGCTACAACCGGTCATCAAGGACACGCTGCCCAACGCCGGCGCCGCGCTTGACGGCAGCCTGGGCAGCATTTTGAAATTTCGCGAGCAGCAGACCGAAGCCTTTATCGAGCAGCGCGGCCTGGGCAACCCGTGGCGCATTACCGATCTGGTAACCGTCGGCAGCCCGATGGCCCACGCGAGCCTGTTGCTGGGGCGCAGCGTCAGTGACTTCCAAAAACGCATGGAGCGCCGCGAAGCCCCCGCCTGCCCGCCCACTCAGGACGAAAAGGGCTACGGCTACAACGCCCGTCATCCGGTGATGCTCGGCCAGAAACCCTTCACGCCCCAGTATTTGCACCACGCGGCGGCATTTGCAGTGACGCGCTGGACCAACCTCTACTTTCCCGCGCCCTTTGGCCTGTTTGGCGACATCGTCGCGGGCCCGGTCAGCCCGGTGATGGGCGCAGGCGTGCTGGATTTGCCGGTGACCGTGGGCTCGCGCAAAGGCTGGCTCGCCCGCTCATGGCTCAGCCACACCCACTACTGGAGTGAGCGCGGCGGTGCCCAAGGTTACCTCGGTGCGCTCTCCACGGATGAGCACGCAATCACCCAGGGGCCGCGTCCGTCAGCCACTGAAGCGTTGCGCTGGGCCGTTGACCTCAAGGGCCTGCGGCGCTTGCGCCCGGCGCGCGCCAAGGAAAGCCTGACGCAGGCTTAGCCGGCAAAACCGCCTTTATCGAGAAACTCACGCTCTTGCGCCGTGGTGCCCCTGGCCAACACTTCATTACGGTGTGGAAAGCGCCCAAACCGCTCGATGATCGCGGCATGCTCCTTGGCCCAATGGTAGGTGCTGGCATCCAGCTGCTGGTTCAGCACCAACGAGCGCTGCTGATCGGCGGGGTCTTCCGAATGCTCGAATGGCAAGTAACAGAACGCCCGCAGCTCGGGCTCGATCAATTGGTCCAGGCCAGCATCGACCATCCGCCGCGCGTACAAACGCGCCAGCGGGTCGGTGGCAAACATGTGCGCGGTGCCACGAAAGGCATTGCGCGGGTATTGATCCAGCAGGATCAACAAGGCCAGCGCGCCGTGTGCCGAATCCAGCCAGCCCTCCAGTTCGCGCCGGGCCGCTTGCATATGCGTGGCATGGAAGGTGTCGCGAAAGGCCGCGTCAAACGCGTCGTCCTTGGCGAACCAGCGCTTGGGGCCCGCCTGTTTCCAGAACTCGATCACCGCCTCGGCCGGTTGCCCGTTGATGCTCGACATCATTACCTCCCATTGACTTGCAGATTTCATCATTGACGCCGGCAGAATCCATTAAGTTTCCGCTCTGGAGCCGCTCCTGCTTCGCAGCGGTCGTGCCATCGCACATAGGGTTTACCGGATGATTCACCGTCTTGCCCAGGTTTTCAGTGATTCCAATGGCCACGTGCGCACCAAGCTGTTTGGCATCTACGGCATTTTGGTCGCCATTAACGTCGGCGCCTGGCTCTGGGCGCTGGCGGCGTTTCATCAGCACCCCGTGTTACTGGGCACTGCTCTGCTCGCCTACAGTTTCGGCCTGCGCCACGCGGTGGACGCCGACCATATCGCCGCCATCGACAACGCCACCCGCAAGCTGATGCAAGAGCAGAAACGCCCGGTGGCGGTGGGGTTCTTTTTCTCTCTGGGGCATTCGTCGGTGGTGGTGCTGGCCTCGATTGGCGTGGCCCTTACCGCCGCCCATGTCGAGGCGTTCAAGGCGGTTGGCGGTGTGATCGGCATGTCCGTGTCGGCGGTCTTTTTGCTGGTGATCGCGCTGATGAACCTGGTCATCCTGCGTTCGATCTACAGGGCCTGGCGCCAGGTGCGCGAGGGCGGCGCTTACGTCGATGAGGATGTTGACCTGCTGCTGGCCGACCGCGGTTTCATGGCGCGAATCTTCCGCCCGCTGTTTCGCCTGATCAGCCGCAGTTGGCACCTGTACCCGCTGGGTTTTCTGTTTGGCCTGGGGTTTGACACCGCCACCGAAATCGCCCTGCTGGGCATCTCCGCCACGCAGGCGGCGCAGGGCTTATCGCCGTGGTCGATCATGGTGTTCCCGCTGCTGTTCAGCGCCGGCATGTCGCTGGTGGACACGCTGGACGGCCACTTGATGCTCGGCGCCTACGGCTGGGCGTACATGAAGCCGCTGCGCAAGCTCTACTACAACATGAGCATTACCTTGGTCTCGGTGGTCGTGGCGGTGATCATCGGCAGCATCGAGGCGCTGGGGCTGATGGCCGACCAGTTGGAGCTCAAGGGTGATTTCTGGGGCTTTATCGGCAACCTGAACGACAGCTTCGGGATGCTCGGCTACATCATCATCGGGATTTTCGTCGCCAGCTGGGCGGCGTCGGTGTTGCTGTACCGCTTGAAGGGCTTCGACCGGCTCGCCTGAAGTCGAGAAGCAGGTCAGCCACATTCGGGACTGACACACTGCAATCGCGGGCAAGCCCCTCCCACATGTTTAAACCGCGTTACGCCAGCTCAGCGCGCAGTTGACGCGCCGCGGTAACCATATGAACCAACGCCGCTTCTGTCTCCGGCCAGCCGCGGGTTTTCAAACCGCAATCCGGGTTGACCCACAGGCGCTCGGCCGGAATCCGCTGGGCGGCCTTGCGCAGCAAGTTGGCCATTTCCGACGCATCCGGCACGCGCGGCGAGTGGATGTCGTAGACGCCCGGGCCGATGTCATTGGGGTACGCGAACGCTTCGAACGCGTCCAGCAACTCCATGTCCGAGCGCGACGTCTCG
This sequence comes from Pseudomonas sp. RGB, assembly GCF_007713445.1. Taxonomy (NCBI): domain Bacteria; kingdom Pseudomonadati; phylum Pseudomonadota; class Gammaproteobacteria; order Pseudomonadales; family Pseudomonadaceae; genus Pseudomonas; species Pseudomonas sp. RGB. The sequence goes on from NZ_VMSH01000011.1 coordinate 57,085, forward strand.
ATGGTGATCACGTCGGCGTCCATCGCCGCGATGGACTCGATCACATCGTTGAACTCGCTGTAGCACATGTGCGTGTGGATCTGGGTTTCGTCACGCACGCCGCAGGCGCACAGGCGGAACGCTTCAGTGGCCCAGTCCAGGTAGTGTTGCCACTGCGCCCGGCGCAACGGCAAGCCTTCACGGAACGCCGCTTCGTCGATCTGCACGATTTTGATGCCGGCCGCCTCCAGGTCAACCACTTCGTCACGAATCGCCAGCGCCAGTTGACGCGCCTGCACTTCGCGGCTCACGTCTTCGCGCGCAAACGACCACATCAGCATGGTCACCGGGCCGGTCAGCATGCCCTTCATCACCTTGCTGGTCAGGCCTTGGGCGTAGCGGATCCACTCCACGGTCATGGCTTTGGGGCGGCTCAGGTCGCCGAAGATTACCGCCGGTTTCACGCAGCGCGAACCGTAGCTCTGCACCCAACCGAAGCGGGTGAACACATAGCCGTCCAGTTGTTCGGCGAAGTACTCGACCATGTCGTTTCGTTCGGCTTCGCCATGCACCAATACGTCCAGGCCGAGGTTTTCCTGTACTTCGACGGCGTGCTTGATCTCGCTGTGCATCGCTTCGACGTACTCGGCTTCGCTCAACTTGCCGGCCTTGTACGACTGGCGCGCCAGGCGGATCGAGGCAGTTTGCGGGAACGAACCGATGGTGGTGGTCGGTAACAGCGGCAGGTTCAGGCCGGCACGTTGCTGCTCGATACGCTGGGCAAACCGCGACTGGCGCTGACTGTCCTTGGCGGTGATCGCCGCCACGCGGGCTTGTACGGCAGGTTTGTGAATTCGCGTTGAAGCCGCGCGAGCCGCTTGCACGGCGCGGCTCTGCGCCAACGCGGCGCGTACATTCGACGCCTGCGGCGCGTTGACGGCCTGGGCCAGCACCGCCACTTCGGCGCACTTCTGCACGGCGAAGGCCAGCCAGCTCTTCAGCTCGGCATCCAGCGTGTCTTCGCGGCCCAGGTCGACCGGGCTGTGCAGCAGTGAGCAAGACGGCGCCACCCACAAACGATCACCCAACTTTTCATGTGCGTGCTTCAAGGTCGCCAAGGCTTTTTCCAGGTCGCAGCGCCAGACGTTGCGGCCATTGACCACGCCCAGGGACAACACTTTGTAAGCCGGCAGGCGATCAAGAATGGTCGGGTACTGCTCCGGTGCACGCACCAGATCGATGTGCAAGCCATCGACCGGCAGGTTGGCAGCCAGGCCGAGGTTTTCTTCCAGACCACCGAAGTAGGTGGCCACGAGCTTTTTCAGCGGGTCGCGCTGGATCAGGTTGTAGGCGCGCTCAAAAGCGTTTTTCCAGTCTTGCGGCAAGTCCAGAACCAGGATCGGCTCGTCGATCTGCACCCACTCAACGCCCAGGTCAGCCAGGCGCTGAAAGATCTGGCCGTACAGCGGCAGCAGACGATCGAGCAGGTCCAGCTTGTCGAAGTCACCGCCCTTGGCCTTGCCCAACCACAAGTAGGTCAACGGGCCGATGACGACGGGCTTGACGTTGTGGCCCAGGTCACGGGCTTCCTTGACCTCTTCAAACAGCTGCTCCCAACCCAGGTGGAATTGCTGGTCAGCACTGAATTCAGGCACCAGATAGTGGTAGTTGGTATCGAACCACTTGGTCATTTCCTGGGCGTGGGCACCGCCGCAGCAGTTGTCGCTGACGCCACGGGCCATGCCGAACAGCGTGTGCAATGTGGCTTGGCCGTCGGCTGGGCGGAAGCGCTCAGGGATCACGCCGAACATCAAGGAATGAGTCAGGACCTGGTCGTACCAGGCGAAATCGCCGACCGGCAACAGCTCGATGCCGGCCTGCTTCTGCAACGCCCAGTGAGTGTTGCGCAGGTCACGGCCCACGGCGCGCAGGCCGGCTTCGTCGAGTTCGCCCTTCCAGAACGCTTCCTGCGCTTTTTTCAGTTCACGATCGCGTCCAATGCGCGGAAATCCCAGGGAATGAGCGACTGCCATGACTTACAACTCCAATGTCGATATTTGATGGCAGCCATTGTCGACACCCACTCATCGTGAGACAAACTCATTCTATTCCAGATGATCACAAGATTCGTTCATGTTGAAGCGACGTGGAGATAGAACGCGTGAAACATGAAATACGCACAGCCGGCCAACGCCAGGCCCATGCAGCGGTTGAACCACGTGAACGCCGCCGCCCCGCTGATCCTGCGTCCTAACATGGCGCCCAACAAGGCGTACACCCACGGCGCGCCGACCGCGCCCAGCCCCAGCAAAGCCGAAACCCCGGCGATGGACGCCCCGGTAATATGCGCCGCCGGCAACATCACGCTGGTAATCGGCAAGACCGCCACGATGCCCTTGGGGTTAAGCAACTGAATCACCAGGCCATTCCAGAACGTGAGGGCCTTGCCAGGCGTGCTTGAAGTTTCTTCAACCACCGTGCGGGCGGTGAACACTTGGTAGGCGAGGTACAGCGTGTAGACCCCGCCGACCAGCGAGATATACGGCAGCGCCGCCTGGGAAATGATCGCCTCGCCGGTGTAGCCAAACAGCACGAACATCAACAGCATCGCGCAGCCCACACCGAGGTAGAACCCGCTGGAGCGACGGAATTTGCCGGTAAGCCCGGCGTTCAGCCCCATCAGGTTCACAGGGCCGGGGCTGTACATGACGCTGAAGGCGTAGAGGAAAATGTCCATGGAGAAACCTGCCGTAGAAGAAGTCCGGCGAGTCTACTGAGGCGCTTTGCGCTGAATCTTGTACGTTTGTGGTTCAGCCTGTGGCGAGCAGTCTTTCAGTGGCGAGCAGGCCTGTTGTGGCGAGCGGGCTTGCCCCGCGTTGGGTGGCGAAGCCGCCCCAAAAACCGGCTGACGTGATTTGCCTGAATAAATGCGTTGTTCTTATTGGGGCTGCTTCGCAGCCCAACGCGGGGCAAGCCCGCTCGCCACTACAAGCCCGCTAGCCACAACAGGTCCGCTAGCAACAGCGAGCCTTGTTTCCCGCAGCGATTCATTCACCCCAGCCTCTGCGTGCTGAAATAAACTGTGCGCGTACCTAGTGGGATTATTTATGACTCAACCCAGCGGAGACTTTTCGATACGCACGTTGGAAGACCCTCCCGCGCAGCTGCGCAATTTGGAAAAGCAGGCCGTTGCCGAAGGGTTCAGGTTCCTGACGCGGCTGATAACCGAATGGGAAAACCGCACGAACCGGTTTGACCAACCGGGAGAGTGCCTTGTGGGAGTCTTTCGACAGGGCCAGTTGATTGGCGTTGGAGGCCTATCCCGCGACCCATACGCAGGCCCGCAAATCGGTCGGCTACGCCGGGTATACGTTGATCCAGCGATGCGCGAGCGTCGTATTGGTGGAGAGCTGGTCAGCTATTTACTGGAATACGCCGCTAAACAGTTTCAAGCAGTGCGTCTTTCCACGGATAGTCCAAGTGCCATGAAGTTTTATCTGCGCTGTGGTTTTCACCCCGTGAGCGACGACACCGCAACCCACGCAAAGTCGCTGGTACCCTCGATCGGCAGTGACCCGGAGACCGCATGCAGGTGATAAACAACAGCAGACCTGAGTACATGCCCAGGCTCGAGCAACTTCTGTACGGCAATAACTACAGCGTCTCAATAGACCTGTATGGCCCACTGGATGCGAACCTTCCGCTGATCGAGGTGCTTAAATCAGCGGTGAATTCGTCATGTGAAGTCCCCCGCAGTGCACTCATCAGTGTTGATGAAGCGCGGGCACACATTCTTGAGTCATTGCTTTACTCAGGTGATCCGGCTGCCGGGCCAATCGACCTGCCTGCTAAATGCAGTGAAATAACCTCACTGGTTGAGCAACTGCTGGAAGGTGCCCAGGTCAATAGAGCCGACGCTATCTACAGCTTTCACCTCGCTAAGGGCCACCCAGGCTACCCGGTGTGGTGGGAGTTCGCCCTGGATGTCCATGCGCGAGGCAGTCGTTGGATTCTGCTGGGTTGCAGCAGCGATTAGGCGTAAACCCCAATCGTGAATTGGGGCGTACGCCACTCGACGACTTACAGCAACGGAATCGAATAACTCACAAACACCCGATTCTGATCCTGGTCGCGCGCCACTTCACTGCGCGACACGCCGTTGCGCCAGCCAAAGCCGACGTTTTTGAACGTGCCGCTCTGCACCACGTAATCCAGGGAGATGTCCCGTTCCCATTCGCTGGCAGTGTTGCCGGCGGTGGTGAGGATATGGTCGCCTTTCAAATACATCACCGACGCCTTCAGGCCAGGCAGGCCCAGCGCGACAAAGTCGTAGGCGTATTGCGCAAAGGCGGTGCGTTCGCCGGCCTGGATGAAGGTTTGCACGGTGCGGTCGGTGTAAAGGTACAGGCTCGAACCGCCCTCGCCTTTGTTGACCAGGCCACCCTGGTTGAGTTGGGCAAAGTTGCTGTCGTCGGAAACTTGCTGGTAACCCGCGGTGATCGCGTGCGGGCCCAGCGAGTAGATGAACGCGGCGCTCCAGGTGTTGTTGTCGATTTCGCCGTTGCCGTTCCGGGTATAGCCGCTGAATTTATACCCTTCGGCACGCCCGGCGGCAGTGCTGTTCTTGCCGTCGGAGGTGGTGTTGAAATAACGCAGGTCGGTTTTCAATGAGCCGTAGTCGCCCAACGGCAATACATGGATCAACCCGGCAAAGTGCTGTTGGTAATAGTCTTCGAGGTTGGCGTAGTAGTACTGGACCAGCAGGTCCTTGTTCACTTGGTAGTCGAAACCTGCGTAGTTGAATTTATTGCTCTCTTGCGTGCCACCCGCGGCCGCCAGGCCACTGCGATCGCTTGAGCCACGGCCGGTGGTGTGTTGCAGCTGGCCGCCGATCAGCGTCAGGTTGTCGATGTCTTTGCTGGTGACCTGCGCGCCCTCGAAGGATTGCGGCAGCAGGCGGCCATCGTTGCTCACCAGGATCGGCAAGTTCGGGCGCAGGTAGCCGTAGCGCAGTTCGGTTTTGGCAAAACGCGCCTTGGCCGTCGCGCCACCGCGCGCCCAGCTGTCGGCTGCCTTGCCGTCATCGGTGGGGATCATCGAGCTGCCCACGTGGCGGCCAGCGCCACTGTCGAGGGTTACGCCGAGCATGCCGACGGCGTCGAGACCAAAACCGACGGTGCCGTCGGTAAAGCCCGACTGGTAGTTGAGGATAAACGCCTGGCCCCACTCTTCGGTCTTCGACGGTGCGGCGGCGCCGTCGCGGTTGTCGTTATTGAAGTAGAAGTTGCGCAGGCCCAGGTTGGCTTTGCTGTCGCTCAAAAAATCAGCCGAGGCCAAGGGGCTCAGGGCAATACCCAGGCCGCCGGTTAATACACTCAGTACATTCAAAGTAGCTTTCATCAGGACGAACTCCGGCGCGGAATCCAGGTTCCGGGCGCGTAAAAAGGGCAGCAGGATGCACGCGGCCATCTTAGGTTGGCCGCCGCGTTAACCAACGTTTAAGTGCTTAGTTGAGTGAAGTGAACCTCCGTAAAACCTCAGTCAATCAATCCATGAGCGTCATAAAACGGATACGGCCCCGGGTAGTCCCCGAACACGCCGTTGTGGCTGATCAACCCGTGCTGTGCATCCCAGCGGTGCAGCAGGTAGCCGGCCGGCTCCAGGTTGAAATGCGCAGGCGCGGCGTCTTGCAGGTCAAGCACGATCTGGTGCGAAGTGCCGGGGCACACGCAACTCAGGCTGCCGCCAAAACGCCGTTGCATCGGGCGGTGCAAATGCCCGCACAACAGGCGCTCCACGTGTGGGTGGCGGGCGACGACGCGCTCCAGGGCGGCGGCGTTGATAAAGGGCTCGCGGTCCATATGGCCGATGCCGCTGCTAAACGGCGGGTGATGCAGGATCAGCAAGGTCGGTGCCTCGGGGCGCAGCGCCAATTGCGCGTCGAGCCACTGCAATTGGCTGTCGAGCAGTTGGCCGCCGTGACCACCGGGAATGGTCGAGTCCAGGCCGATCAAGCGCAACGGATGCTCATCCACGACCCAATCCAGCGGGCCGTCTGCCGACGTCGGCAGATAAGCGTGATCGCCGAACGCATCCAGTAACGGCCCGCGCGTGTCGTGGTTGCCGGGCACCAGGTAGCAGGGCATGTGCAGGCGCGCCAACTCCGGGTGCAGCACGGCGTATTCATCGGCGCGGCCAAAATCCACCAGGTCGCCGCTGATCACTACGATATCGGGCCGTGGGTAACTGGCGTTGAGATGGTCGACGGCGCGGCGCAGTGCGCCCAAGGTATCGACCACCCCATAGGTCAGGCGGTTACCGGCTTTAAGGTGCAGGTCGCTGATCTGCGCAACAAGAAACGGACGGTTCAAAATAAGCTCTCACGCATTCAGGGTGAACACCACGTGCGGCGCGATTGCCAGGGCAATCGGCGCGCCGACGCGGTGCAGTTGGTTATCGCTGCTGTCCACCAGCAGCGGTTGCGGGCCGCCCACATCCACCAGCAGGCGGCTTTGTGCGCCCTGGAAGAACTGCGCGACCAGATGGCCGTGCAGGTGCCCTTCGTCTTCCATCACGCGCAGGTGTTCGGGCCGGCAGTACACGGTGCTCGGTAAGCCGGCGCCGTGCCACGGCAGTTCGCCGCCGCAGACTTTCAGGCCGTGGGCAGTCCGCGCCAGCACAGAGAAGGCATTGAGGTTGCCGACGAAGCCTGCGACAAACGCATTGGCCGGTTGCTGGTAGATCTCCCGAGGGCTGGCCAGTTGCGCGATACGCCCCTGCTCCATCACCAGGATGCGGTCGCCCAGCGCCATGGCTTCGCCCTGGTCGTGGGTGACGAACACCGAGGTGATGCCAAGCCCGCGCAGCAGTTGATCCAGCTCGCTGCGCAGGCGCTCGCGCAATTGCGCATCCAGGGCGGCCAGCGGCTCATCGAGCAACAGCACTTTGGGACGCGGTGCCAGCGCGCGGGCCAGGGCCACACGCTGACGCTGGCCGCCCGACAGTTCATGGATGCTGCGCTTGCCGTGGTGCTGCAAGCCCACCAGTTCCAACAGTTCCTCGCAGCGCTTGTTGCGCTCAGGCGCCGACACGCCGCGAATCTTCAAGCCGTAGACAATGTTGCCGGCCACGTCCAGGTTGGGAAACAGCGCGTAATTCTGGAACACCATGCCCACATCACGGCGCTCGATGGGCAAGCGCGTGACATCCTGATCGCCGAAAAACACCTGGCCCACGTCCGGGCGTTCCAGGCCGGCAATCAGGCGCAAGGTCGTGGTTTTGCCACAGCCGGACGGGCCGAGAATTGCCAGGGTTTCGCCGCCTTCGACGCTCAGGTTCAGGTCATGCACGGCCACGGTGCCGTCGGCGAATGCCTTGCGACAGCCTTGCAGGCGAATAGTGATAGCGGTCATCGACGCTCTCCACGGGACAAACGAGCACTGATGGCCTGCAACGCAATCAGCAGCGGCACGATCATCAGCAAAAAGATAAGGGTGTAGGCGCTGGCGATTTCCAGACGTGCCGAGGCGTAGCTGTCGGCCAACCCCACCGGCAGCGTCTTGGTCATCGGCGTGTGCAGCATCCAGGTCAGGTTGAACTCACCCAGGCTCAGGGTGACCACCATCAGCACGCCGGCCAGAATGCCCGCCCGACAATTGGGCACCACCACGCTGAAAAAGCGCTTGATCGGCCCCGCGCCGAGGCTGGCGGCAGCCTCTTCCAATACCGGCAGTTGCTGACGTTGCATCACCGCCATCACCGGGCGCACCAGGAACGGCAAGGTGAACAGCACATGGCCGACAAGGATGAACAGCCAACTGCTGCGAAAGCGGCCGAATTGGCCGTAGGTCAGCAGCAACGCCAACGCACTGGCCAAACCCGGCATCGCCACCGGCAGCACCATCAGCTCTTCGAAGGCGCGGCTGAAGCGGTTGTTCATGCGCACCAAGGCATAGGCCGCCGGCACGCCGACCACGCAGACGCACACCGCACAGGCCAGGGCCAATTGCAGCGACAGCCACACCGTGGGTGAATAGGCCTGCCACACCTGCACCAGCCAGTCGAAGGTCAAGCCGCTGGACAGGCCGACGAAGAAATTACGCGTCAGCCCGGCCAGCAACGACATCAACACCGGCACCAACATGAAGGCGCACACCAGCAGGGTAAACAGCAGTTGCACCACAAACAGCGATGAGCGCTTCACAGGACCGTCCCCGCGTTTTTCACCAGGCGACGCGTTAGCAGCAACACCGCCCAGGTCACTGCACCGAGCACCACCGACAGCGCGGCGGCGACGGCAAAGTTGGCGTAGTTGGTGAACACGTTGTAGATCGCCACAGGCGTGACATTCAGCCGCGTGCCCAAGGTAAAGGCGGTACCGAACGCGCCCATGGACGTGGCAAAACAAATCGCCCCGCAGGAGGCCAACGCAGGCGCCAGCCCCGGCACGATCACGTCGCACACCACCCGCCAATGCCCGGCGCCCAGTGAGTGCGCGGCTTCCTCCAGGCTGCGGTCGAGGCTTTCGCACGCGGCCATCACCGTGAGGATCACCCGCGGGATCGAGAAGTACAGGTAGCCGACAAACAACCCCGCCAGCGAGTACGCGAAAATCCAGCGCTCACCGGCCAGTTGCAGGCCCAGGGCCGCAAACAGGCCTTGGCGACCGGCCAACAGGATCACCAGAAAGCCCACCACCACGCCAGGAAACGCCAACGGAAAGGTGAGCAATGCCACCAATGCCGAACGCCCGAAGAACTGCTGCCGCGCGAGGAATACACCACTGATGCCGCCGATCAGTAACGCGGTGAGCGTCACAAACACGGCCAGCACGCAGGTCTGCGCCAGGCTGCCCAGGTACTGCGTGCTGCTGAGCACCTGCCAATAGCCGCTGCCGTTGCTGTCGCGGCGCTCGGTGCCCAGCACGATCAAATGCGCCAGCGGCAACAGCCAGAACGCGAACAGCACCGCGAAGGCCGGGGCCAGTGCCCAGGCGGCATGTTTTGCCGAGGTTGCCACTTACTTGACCTCGCTCAGGTAACGGGCGGCGAAGGCTTCCTGCACAGCGGCCATTTTTTCGTAGTCCACCACGCCAGCGCGGGCGTAGTCGCTGTCGGGCAGGAACTGCGCGGCGACGTCGGCCGGCATTTTCATTGCGCGCACCGGGCGCAGGTAGGCCTTGGCCCACAATGCCTGGCCTGCATCGGAGAGCACGAAATCGAGGACCTTTTCAGCGTTGGCGCGGTGCGGCGCGTTGGCCACCAGGCTCATCACGTACGGCACGCTGATGCTGCCTTCTTTGGGGATCACGAAGGCAACGTTGGCGTTGTCCTTGTAACGCGCGCGGTAGGCGTTGAAGTCGTAGTCCACCAGAATCGGCAGCTCACCGGACAGCACCCGCGCATAGGCGGTTTGCTTGGGCACGATGGGCGCGTTTTTGGCGAGCTTCTGGAAGTAGTCGATGGCCGGGGCGAAGTTATCCAGGTCGCCGCCCAAGGCGCGGTTGATCGCCACGGCGGAGACGTAGCCGACAAACGCGCTGGACGGGTCGAGGTAACCGACCATGCCTTTGTACTCAGGCTTGAGCAGGTCGGCCCAGCTTTGCGGCACGGGCAAGCCGCCCAGTGCATCGACGTTGACCATGATGCCCAAGGTGCCGGAGTGAATCGCAAACCAGTGGCCGGCCGGGTCTTTCAAACCATCGGGGATCTGCTCCCAGCCCTTGGGTTTGTAGGTGCCCACCACGTCGGCCTTTTGCGCCTGCAAGCCGAAGGTCACGCCGTAATACACCACATCGGCCACCGGCGCGGCTTTCTCCGCCACCAACTGCGCCAGCGACTGCCCGGAGTTCTTGTTGTCGAGCGGCACCTGCACGCCGGTATTGGCGGCGATGGCCTTGAGTTGGCTGCCCCAATCGGCCCAGTCGGGCGGGCAGTTGTAGCAAATCGCGGTTTCGGCGGCCTGGGCCAGGCTGGCCATGCCGCACAGCAGCACGGCTGCCAGGGTTTTACTGAACGCGCGCATCAGGTGTCTCCTCAAGGGGTTGAGTGCTGTCGCCGGGCCGGATATGGCACGGCAGGCAATGGGAAATCGGGGCGTTGCCGGCGATCTGCGCCAGCAATTGGTCAATCACCGTGCTGGCCAGCAGGCCGATGGGCTGCACCACGCTGCACAGCGTCGGGTGCATCTGGGTGCCGAGGGCGATGCCGTCAAAGCCCATCACCGAGAGTTGCTCGGGCACATTCCAGGCGTTGCGGCGCAACTCGGCGATCAGGCTGATGGCCAGAAAATCGTTGGAACACACCAGCGCGGTCGGCGCCTGCGGGCCTTGGAGAAACGGCTCGATTGCCGCGAACTCGGCCTGGGTGTGAGCCGGCATTTCAATCACCGCGCGGCTTTTAAGCCCGTACTCGCGCATCGCGTCGCAATAGCCGGCGTAACGAAGGCGCGCACGGTCGGACTGCAACGCGGGGCCGGCGACCATGCTGATGCGCCGGTGCCCCGCTTCGAGCAAATAACGCGTGGCCAGGGCCATGCCCGCGCGGTTGTCGACCGACACGGCGCTGTAGCTGGGGTTGCTGGGTTGGTGATACGCCAGCACGAACGGTGTTTGTTCGCTGGCAAGGCTGTTGAGCACGCTGTTGCTTTCGGCGTCGGTCACGGTTAACACCAGCCCGTCGACGCGCTGGCGCAGCAACTCTTCCACCACAATGCTCTCGCGTTCGCTGCTGTAGTCGGTGGTCGCCAGCAGCAGGCTATAGCCACGCAGCCGGGCGGCACGCTCCATGGCCTGGAACTGTTCGGCAAACACCGGATTAAGCAGGTTGGGCACCACCACGCCAATCAGCTGGGTGGTTTGCAGGCGCAGTTGGCGGCCGAGCAGGTTCGGCCGAAAGCCCAGCTCGCGGGCGGCGGCGAACACTTGCTCACGGGTCGCCGGGCGCACCTGGTCGGGGGAAGCAAAGGTGCGGGCGGCGGTGGCGCGGGATACCCCGGCCAGCTGCGCAACGTCTTTCAGGTCAGTCATGGTCACTCGCTTGAGATCGATCTCATTGGCGAGGACAGTAACGAGGGAATGTGGCAGTAGCGTGGTGCCAAGATGACGGTTTGATGGCAGCGCCCCCGTGCTAAATGTGGGAGGGGGCTTGCCCCCGATAGCGGTGGGTCAAAAAAGAATAGGCTGACTGACACACCGCAATCGGGGGCAAGCGCCCTCCCCCATCAGATCGGTGTGTAGCCACAGATAGTCATACTCCGCGGGTATGCTTGGAAACCGGCGCAGCAAAATCCGCCCGCTAACCTTTCGATCTGATCCAAGTGCGGGCACAATGCGTGTCCTTTTTTGGCAGGCACCGCCGCAGGCTCTCAAAAATGATCAAAACGCCGTACTACCTCATCGATAAACAGAAACTTCTGGTCAACATGCAGAAGATTGCTTACGTGCGCGAACAGTCCGGCGCCAAGGCTTTGCTGGCGCTCAAGTGCTTTGCCACCTGGTCGGTGTTCGACCTGATGCAGCAATACATGGACGGCACCACCTCGTCGTCGCTGTATGAGTTGAAGCTGGGCCGCCAGAAGTTCGAAGGCGAGGCGCACGCCTACAGCGTGGCCTGGGCCGACGATGAAATCGAAGAGATGCTGGAGAACTGCGACAAGATCATCTTCAACTCGATCAGCCAGCTGCAGCGCTTTGCCGAACGCAGCGAAGGCAAGACCCGTGGCCTGCGCGTGAACCCACAGGTGAGCAGCTCCGACTACCTGCTGGCCGACCCGGCGCGACCATTCAGCCGTTTGGGCGAATGGGACCCGGTGAAGATCGAAGGCGTCATCGAGCAAATCTCCGGTTTCATGTTCCACAACAATTGTGAGAACGGCGATTTCAGCCTGTTCGACAAGATGCTCGGCACCATCGAAGAACGCTTCGGCGCGCTGCTGCACAAGGTCAAGTGGGTCAGCCTCGGCGGCGGCATTCACTTCACCGGCGAAGGCTATGCCATCGACGCGTTCTGCGCCCGTTTGAAAGCGTTCTCCGAGAAGTACGGCGTGCAGGTTTACCTGGAACCGGGAGAAGCAGCGATCACCAACAGCGCTTCGCTGGAAGTCACCGTGCTCGACACCCTCTACAACGGCAAAAACCTCGCCGTGGTCGACAGCTCCATCGAAGCCCACCTGCTGGACCTGCTGATCTATCGCCTCAACGCCAAGCTGGCGCCGAGCGAGGGTGAACACACTTATATGGTGTGCGGCAAATCCTGCCTGGCCGGGGACATCTTCGGCGAGTATCAATTTGATCGTCCGCTGGCCATCGGCGATCGGCTGTCGTTCATCGACACCGCGGGCTACACCATGGTCAAGAAAAACTGGTTCAACGGCCTGAAAATGCCGTCCATCGTAGTGAAACAACTCGACGGTACTGTCGAGGTGGTTCGTGAATTTGGTTACGACGACTACCTGTCCAGCCTTTCGTAAGCTGGCGGATAAAGGAGAGATAAAGCAATTGAAAAAGAACGTTCTTATCATTGGTGCAGGAGGTGTCGCCAAGGTGGTGGCCCACAAGTGCGCGCAGCACAACGACGAACTCGGTCGTATTGCTATCGCGTCGCGCAACATCTCCAAATGCCAGGCCATCATCGACAGCGTCAAGGCCAAGGGTAGCCTCAAGGTGCCCGCCGACATCCAAGCCTTCGCGCTGAACGCCCTGGACGTGGAAGCGACCAAGGCCCTGATCCGCGAGACCGACTCGCAGATCGTCATCAACGTAGGTTCCGCCTTCCTCAACATGTCGGTGCTGCGCGCCTGCATCGATACCGGCGTTGCTTACCTTGACACCGCCATCCACGAAGAGCCGGGCAAGGTCTGCGAGACCCCGCCGTGGTACGGCAACTACGAATGGAACCACCTGCAAGAGTGCAAACAGAAGAACATCACCGCCATCCTTGGCGTGGGCTTCGACCCGGGTGTCGTCAACGCGTATGCCGCGCTGGCGCAGCAACAGCATTTCGACCGCATTGATTCGATCGACATTCTCGACGTCAATGCCGGCAGCCATGGCAAATACTTTGCCACCAACTTCGACCCGGAAATCAACTTCCGCGAATTCACCGGACAGGTGTGGAGCTGGCAGAACAGCCAGTGGACCAGCAACACCATGTTCGAAGTCAAACGCACCGACGACCTGCCGGTAGTCGGTTCGCAAAACCTGTACCTGACCGGCCACGATGAAGTGCACTCGCTGTCGAAAAACCTCGACGTGCCCAACGTGCGTTTCTGGATGAGCTTTGGCGAACACTACATCAACGTGTTCACCGTGCTGAAAAACCTCGGCCTGCTCTCCGAAAAACCGGTCAAAACCGCCGAAGGCCTGGAAGTGGTGCCGTTGAAAGTGGTCAAGGCCGTACTGCCCGACCCGTCTTCGCTCGCCCCTGGCTACACCGGCAAGACCTGCATCGGCGACCTGGTCAAAGGCAGCAAAGATGGCCAGCCGCGTGAAATGTTCATCTACAACGTGGCCGATCACGAAGAAGCCTTTGCTGAAACGGACAGCCAGGGCATCTCCTACACCGCAGGCGTACCACCGGTGGCCGCAGCGCTGCTGGTTGCACGTGGCGAGTGGGATGTGAAACACATGGCCAACGTCGAGGAGCTGCCGGCTGAGCCGTTCCTTAAAGCGCTGGACGTGATGGGCTTGCCGACTCGGATCAAAGACGAGAACGGCGACCGTGCGTGGGATGCGATTGCCTGAACAGGCGATTGCTGACTGAACAAAAAAATGCGCCCTTGGGGGCGCATTTTTTGTTTGGGCATATACAGACCCGCAATCCAATGAAGATTCAAAATGTGGGAGCGGGCTTGCTCGCGAATGCAGGGTGTCAGTCAACATATTCGGCACTGACACTCCGCTTTCGCGAGCAAGCCCGCTCCCACATTTTAATTTGTGGCTGTTATTCCCCAGTGGCTTGGCGCACGAAAGCATCGAACAAACACCGCACTAGATTTGCAGTGGATTTGAGAGGTCGAGTTATTCCAGATTTCTGGCCGAGTTGCTCAGCGCCCGCGAGCACTGCAACAACGCCGGTGCCAGCTGTTTCTCGGCATCTGCCCTACTCCACCGACTGGTCGGCGCCACCACATGCACTGCCGCCACCGGCCGGCCATTGGCGCCGAGCACCGGCGCGCCGATGGTCATGTCGCCCAGGAACAGTTCCTGGCCGTTCACCGCATAACCCTGTTCCCGCACCTGTTGCAGCGACTCAAGAATCTGGTCGACTTCAGTCAGCGTCTGGCTGGTGTGGGCAATGCGCTGGCTGCTCTCAATCAACACCAACGCCTCATCCGTCGGCAACGCGCTCAAATACGCGCGCCCCGAGGCCGTGCAATACATCGGCACCCGCGAGCCAATCGGCATGTGCACCGGCACGAAGCCCGCGCTGACAAACCGCGCGATGTAGGTCATGTCGTAGCCCGCAGGCTCGGTCAGGCACGAGGTTTCGCCGGTCAAGCGCGTCAACTCAGACAGAAACGGGTTGGCCACCTCAATCAACGAATGCGCATCCAAATAACTGAAACCCAACTCCAGCACCCGCGGTGTGAGTTGGTAATGCCGTGTGCGCGAGTGTTTCCGAAGGTAACCCAGGCTCTCGAGGGTAAACACCATGCGCTGAGCTGAGCTTTTGGTCATGCCGGCGGCCTCGGCCACCTCTGCAAGGCTCATGCTGCGGCGCTGGGCGCTGAATGCCTTGAGCACCGACAGGCCTTTTTCCAGGGATTGGTTGTGCAAGCTGTTGCGTTCTTCAGACATGGCGGACTCACGGTCAGGTCGATCAGGCGTGGCGATATTCTTACCTCAGATCACAAAAATAGACCACTAAATATCGTATATCGATACGAATGATTCATTTTGTTGATTTTACAACCCAACATACGATTTATTTTAATCGAAATGGCACAGAGCTTGCGGTTTCATCAGCAACCGCTTGCGGTACTGACGATCCGTTTTCCTTCTGGAGTAACCCGATGAACAGTCTTTCGCCCTTGTTTCGCCGCCTTGCCTTCGGTCTTTGCGCCGCGCTCTGTGTCAGCGCCGTGCACGCAGAGAGTGCGTCCTCGTACAAAGTCGGTGCAACGGCCAGTGGCTCGCCGTTTACCTTCCTGGATATCAAGAGCAACAGCATTCAAGGCGTAATGGTCGATGTGGCCGAGGCCGTCGGCAAGGCTGGCGGGTTTACCAGCCAGATCGAACAGACCAACTTCGCCGCGCTGATCCCCTCTCTCACCTCCGGCAAGCTCGACTTCATCGCCGCCGGCATGCTCAAGACCGCAGAGCGCACCAAAGTCGTCGACTTCAGCGCTCCGGTGTATGCCTACGGTGAAGGCCTGATCATCAGTGCCGACGACAACACCGCCTACCCCGATCTCACACCACTCAAGGACCAAGTGGTCGGCGTGCAAGCCGGCACGGTGTTCTATGACCAACTCAACAAGCTCGGCATCTTCAAGGAAATCCGCACCTACGACTCCATCGGCGAGATGGTCCGCGACCTGTCCTTGGGCCGCATCAAGGCGGCGGTCGGCGACCAGCCGGTCGTCGCCTACCAGATCCGCCAGAAGCTGTTCAAAGGCGTGAAACTCGCCCCCGACTACACACCCACCAACGTCGGCGAAGTGTGCCTGGTGGTACGCAAAGGCGATGCGCAAACCCTCGATCGCCTGAACACCGCAATCGCCAGCATCAAGGCTGACGGCACTCTCGACGCCATCCTCAAGAAGTGGGGGCTTGATACCCAGGTGCGCCCATGAACCCGGCTGAATTCCTGCAAAACGCCCAGGACTTTTTGCCGATCCTGCTGCAAGGCGCGTGGGTGACGATCCAGATCACCGTGCTGTCGTTCCTGCTCAGCAGCGCGATTGGCTTGGTGTTGGCACTGCTCAAGTTGTCGCCGATACGCGCGTTGTCGTGGGCGGCCAGCACCGTGATCAACGTGATCCGTGGTCTGCCGATCATCGTGCAACTGTTCTATATCTACTTCGTGCTGCCGGACATGGGCGTGCACCTCACCGCGTTCTACGCGGGCGTGATCGGCATGGGCATCGCCTACTCGGCGTACCAAGCGGAGAACTTTCGCACCGGCATCATTGCCGTCGAACAAGGCCAGCGCGAAGCCGCCGAGGCATTGGGCATGCGCTCGGTGCTGATGATGCGCCGGGTGATCCTGCCGCAAGCCTTCCGTATCGCCTTGCCGCCCTACGGCAACACCCTGGTGATGATGCTCAAGGACTCATCCCTGGTGTCGACCATCACCGTGGCCGAGATGACCCGCCAGGGCCAGTTGATCGCCTCGTCGACCTTCCAGAACATGACCGTCTACACCCTGGTTGCCCTGCTCTACCTGCTGATGAGCCTGCCGCTGGTGTACGGCCTGCGCCGGATGGAACAGCACTTGGGCCGGAGGAAAAAAGCATGATCGCGATACGCCAACTGCAAAAACATTACGGCAGCCACCGCGTGCTGCACGGCGTCGACCTCGATGTAGCCAAGGGCGAAGTAGTGTGCCTGATCGGCCCGTCGGGCTCGGGCAAATCCACCCTGTTGCGCTGCATCAACGCGCTGGAAGCCTACGACGGCGGCGTTATCACGGTGTTTGGCGAAACCGTGCAGCGCGCTAGCAAGAGCGTGCACGCCCTGCGCAGCCGCATGGGCATGGTGTTCCAGCGGTTCAACTTGTTCCCGCACCGCACGGTGCTGGAAAACGTGATGGAAGGCCCGGTGTACGTCAAAGGCGAGCCACTCAAACAAGCCCGCGAAGAAGCCTTGGTGCTGCTGGAAAAAGTCGGCCTGAGTGCCAAGGCCGACGCCTACCCGGAACAGCTCTCTGGTGGCCAGCAACAACGCGTGGCCATCGCCCGCGCCTTGGCGATGAAACCCGACGCCATGCTGTTTGACGAACCCACCTCGGCACTGGACCCGGAGCTGGTCGGCGATGTGCTGGCGGTGATGCGCACCCTGGCAGATGAAGGCATGACCATGATCGTGGTCACCCACGAAATGGGTTTTGCCCGCGAAGTGGCCGACCGCGTGTGCTTTCTGCACGGCGGCTACATCGTCGAAAGCGGTGCGGCCGAGCAAGTACTCGGCGACCCGCAACACCCACGCACCCAGGATTTCCTGCGGCGCGTGCTGCACCCCACCGGCAATACGCGGAGCCTGTCATGAAGTCTTTATGGTCAGCGACGGCGCCGTCGGTACTGCCGACACCGGCGTTGAGTGAGTCGGTGAAGGTCGATGTGGCGATTGTGGGCGCGGGTTACACCGGCCTGTCGACCGCCCTGCACCTGGCCGAGCGCGGCGTCAACGTGTGCGTGCTGGAGGCCAACGAGCCCGGCTGGGGCGCATCGGGGCGCAATGGTGGGCAGGTCAACCCGACACTCAAATACGACCCCGAACAGTTGGTGCAGATGTACGGGCCGGAACGTGCCGAACCGTTGATTTACACGGTATCGAATTCGGCGGACCTGGTATTCAAGTTGATCGAACGCCATCGCATAGATTGCGCGCCGGTGCGCAAAGGCTGGATGCAGGTGTCGTACACGCAAAAAGGCGTGGCCGGGCTGCACGCTCGAGCCGATCAATGGGCGCGTCGCGGCATACCGGTGCAGCGCTTGGAAGCACGTGACGTGGCGGCGCGCATGGGCAGCGAGGCCTTTGCCGGCGGCTGGCTGGATGGCCGCGCCGGGGCGATTCAGCCGTTGGCGTATGCGCGTGGGCTGGTAGGCGCGGCGTTGGCGGCGGATGTGCAAATTCATGGCCACAGCGCCGTGACGGGGTTGCAGCGCCAGGGGTCGGGCTGGCAATTGCAGACAGTTTCTGGCGCACAGGTCACGGCCGATCAGGTGGTGCTGGCCACCAATGGCTACAGCGGCAATCTGTGGCCGGGCATGGCACAAAGTATCTTGGCGGCGAACAGCTTCATTGTCGCCACAAAGCCGTTGAGCGGGCGTGCGGCTGACAGCATCTTGCCGGGGCAGGAAACCGTGTCCACCGCGCAAAGGCTGCTGCTGTACTTTCGCAAGGACAGCCATGGGCGCTTGCTGATGGGCGGGCGCGGCCTGTTCAACGACCCCACATCACCCGCCGATTTTGCGCACCTGGAGCGCTCGCTGGCGTTGCTGTTTCCACAGCTGGGGCCGCTGGAATTTGAGTACCGTTGGGCCGGGCGTATCGCAATCACCCGCGACTTCATGCCCCACATTCACCAACCGGCGCCGGGGCTGACGCTGGCATTGGGGTGCAATGGGCGTGGGATCGCGCTGTGTACCAGCCTGGGGCAGCAATTGGCCGGGCGTTTGTGTGACGGCAACGCGGATTTCGCTTACCCGGTGACGCCATTACAGCGTTTGCCGTTGCATGGGTTGCAGCGCTTTTACATTGGAGCGGGTGTGGCTTGGTATAGCTTGCTGGACAGATTGAACATCAGTTGACGGCCCAGACAGTCTAGAAAACTGTCAACTCTCACAGGTTACCGAACCCGCAAAATCCGTTAGCTTCGCCAGTCGAGAGTCAATCATCGATTGGCTTACCCACTCGGCATGTGCAAAAGGAATCGTCCATGACGTTCCACGAAACCTCAAACCGCAACCCTTCGCCTATCAAGCCTAAAGGACGAAACCGCTTGGGCATCACCGCCCGCCTTCCGCGCTGGGCATTCGCAGTGCTGATCGCGCTCTGCGGCATCGGCGTGCTGCAAGAGCGCACTCGCCGCGTGCGGCCAGCGCACGCCCTATTGCTGGGCGTCGGCGTGCTCATGCTGTTAGGGATGGGCTGGGTGCGGGGGTGTGTACAGGCGTGATGAACACCTGTGGCGAGGGCGCTTGCTCCCTCGCCACAGGGTTTTCGCAGGGTTTCAAGACCGCGCTTAGCTCACAGCTCGAAGGCAAAACACACCAACACTTGCCAGGCTTGCGGCTCTCGGAAGTTTCCTACAAGGGTTTCAGGTTGTGGCTCGGATAGGGGCTGACTAACCTCTCGTCGTCGCTGCCAATTCAGCGACCGGATTTGACCGTCCGATTCCAAAAGAGCAAATGTGCTAACACCGATATTGGGCGTTTTTTTACGTCTGAGGTATCGTGTCGCGGCAGCTGTGCGCGGGATACCTTCGGGTATGCCGGTTTTGCTCCTTTTGGCCGGTCGGTCAACCCGCGTATAGCTGCCACCCTCTTTCGTTTGACCGCGAATCGTGGCAGTTCCATTTATAAAGGAGCTTCACCATGATTAAAGACAGCCCCAATCCCCCAGGCCAGCAAGACTTCGACACCAGCACCCTGCACGAAGTGGCCTACCGTGCGATCAATCACTACCTCAATCCGGGCAAACCCATTCCCGAACCCAGCGAAGGCCTTTTCACCGTGCGCGCCGACCTGGGCACCGAAACCTTGCTGGTCAACGCATCCCAGGACCTGGCGTCCATCTGTGATATTGCCAACCATATGGCCTTTGAAATCGACGGTTCCCAACGTAATGTCGCGCTGGGTATCTGCCGGATGCTCGAAGGGGTGCAACTGCTGGTGGACAAGGCACTGAACGTGGCCCACCCGACGGTTTGAGATGGACGAGATAGAGCGCCTGAGCTATCTTCGGGCGCTCTATCGACAGACCCGGAACAGGAAGTTACCGCTTGAGCTCCTCGCCCCTACTGCGAAGCCGCACCTTCGCTCTCTTCGCTGGCATAGCCTTTATTGCCGTGGACCAACTGGTCAAACTGCTGGCCCTGGTTTCGCTGCATGCCAACAGTTTCAAAATCGGCTCTAACCCCATCAACCTGGCGCTGGAACTGAGCCTTAACCCAGGCGCCTTTCTCAGCCTGGGCGCTGCGCTGCCGCCGCAGGTCAAACAACTGATTTTTATCGTCGGCGTGGCCATCGTGGTCGCATGGGCGATGGCGTGGTCGCTGACCCACTGGAACCAGCCGCTGCGTAAAGTCTTACCGCTTTATGCGATTGCCCTGGGCGGTATCGCCAACCTGATCGACCGGGTATTTCGCGACGGGCATGTGGTGGATTACATGGTGTTGAACGTGGGGCCGACGCATACCGGCGTGTTCAATATTGCCGATATCGCGATTACGGCCGGGGCGATTTATTTGATGTTGGATTTGTTTATAAAACCGCGCAAGGCTTAAATCGAAACGCGACCACCGAGCCCAAAGTAAAAGCAAAACCGTCGCGCTACTTCTACGTTAATTTATCGATAACGTATTGCTGAAACCAAGCTGGCTGGGTATCCGAGATGATATCGATATCCTCACCTTCTGTGATTTCAGCAAGCTGAGCGAAGATGGGTTCACCATCTTGTGAGTTGTCAAAGATGTAAGCTCGGTTTGACAGCAATATTGCCTCGGACAGATTTTCCAAAGACCGCTGATAACGAGATCGGATCTTGTCTGCTGGGACATCATGCCCTCCCTGGGATGCTCTGTAAGCGACCCTGGCGACGTTGATATCAGCATCTGCCGTAGCAACGTAGTAAACGTACACGCGGTAACCGGCGGCTTTTGCATGGCGCAGCAGTTCAATTTTGCTGATATCCGACATAACGGTTTCGAAAGTGAAACTCACACGCTCTTCAATCAACGAAACTCGAATAAAGTCAGCTATAGCAGAAGCGATATAGGAGTCGACTTGCCGCGAAGGAAAGGCGATCTGATCATGTGCCACAACCAGACTATCCAGCTTTGCCAGTGAATCGGGAAATTTTAAAAGTAGCGTATGACTACGCAAGAATGGGATAGCCCGCCTTGCATAGTGTTCAAGCCCAAAGGCGGCGAACTCAAAGGTGCCCGTCTCGCGAATGCTTAACTCAATTGCGTCAGGGTTGATGTAGTTAACCAGCAAATGCGCCGGAACTTTCGAGTTGAACGTGCTCTTACCACTCCCATTCGGCCCGGCGAACATCCGGACTCGAGGCGTCGTGCTCAAGCCTGAATCTGCGCCTGGGCAGATCGACGATCCAAAAGAGACTTTCTGGTTTTCAAGCGGGTGCCAGCCTTGATTGTCCCGTAGGTTTCGACTGGGCGGATAATCAGCGTCTCGGTATTTGAGACCTTCATCAGTTGGCCAGCACGAACGACGAGTACCGACTCTCCCTTGGAAAGGGCAACCTCATAAGCATCCCGAAATGCCTTGGCGGCAATAGAGGGGATACTCGATTCCTGGGCAAGAACCTGTGCTTCGGTAATCGGTGGCTTAACTTTTTTACGTGACATGCAAGTCTCCGGCTCAGGACAAGGGAGGATCAATGACAATTAGCATAGATCACCTCGGGCGTCGATCGCAGGACTGACTTTACCTCAATATGTATCCCATGTCCCCCCAGCCAACGTTTTTACGGCGTTCACACCCAAGGTGGAAGCGCTCAAAACACCGACCACCCAATCCGCTCACTCAACAATTCCAACGCCTTCATCCCCGCCAGCGAATTGCCCGCCGCATTCAACTCCGGTGACCACACGCATACGGTGAACTGCCCCGGCACCACCGCGACAATCCCGCCACCTACCCCGCTCTTGCCCGGTAAACCCACGCGATAAGCAAAATTGCCCGCCTCGTCATACAGCCCGCTGGTGGCCATGATCGAGTTGACTTGCTTGGTCTGGCGCGCGGTCAGAATCTGCTCGCCGCTGTGGGCACTCACGCCCTGGTTGGCGAGGAAACTGAAGGCCCTGGCCAAGTCCAGGCAGCTCATTTGCAATGCGCAGTAGTTGAAGTAGCTGTGCAGCACTGCGTCCACGTCGTTGTGGAAGTTGCCGAAGGCTTTCATCAGGTAGGCCATGGCCGCGTTGCGTGCACCGTGCTGCGCTTCGGACTCGGCGACAACGCTGTTGACCAAAATCTGCGGGTTGCCCGACAGGCGCCGCACGAAGTCGCGCATCGACAGGATCGGCACGGCGAAACGCGATTGGTTGATGTCGCAGATCACCAGCGCGCCAGCGTTGATGAACGGGTTGCGCGGGCGGCCGCGTTCGAATTCCAGCTGCACCATGGAGTTGAACGGTTGCCCCGACGGTTCGTGGCCCAGGCGCTCCCAGATGGTTTCGCCGCCGTGGTCGATGGCCTGCACCAGGCTGAACACCTTGGAAATGCTCTGCACCGAAAACAGCGTGTCGGCGTCACCGGCGCAGTAGGCCGAGCCATCGTTGCCGTACACGGCGATACCGAGTTGATTGGCGGGCACATCGGCCAGTGCGGGGATGTAGTCGGCGACTTTGCCCTGGCCGATCAGTGGACGAACTTCGTCGAGGATCGACTCGAGCAACGCCTGCATGTCTTGTCCGGTCATTGTTTCTTTGAATCAGTGATAAGCGGGGCGCGCAGGATACCTGAAACGCGCCGCTCAGGTGGCGCACTAGAGAACGTGAAGCCCGGCATCGTCGCGCAAATACATCAGCGACTCGTACTGGAACGACAGCAAGAAACAGGCATCACACCTCGCGGCCAGTTGCTCCATCAACGCCCTTACGTCAGCCAATGGATCGGCATCCTCGGGAACTGGCCCTTTGATGCGCAGATAACCTCGGGTGGCCACTGTAAACGTCAGATCGTGCAGACCCTGTGCGCGAATAGCCGGATCCTCCACTTCATAGAAGCCACTCAGGAAAAGGCCCGACTCAAAGCGGGCCTCTAGTGACTGCTCATTCTGGTCCAGCTCAACGCCGCCTATAGCGTTTACCGCATCGGCCAAGTGCGCCATGGACATTCGCGTGTCAGCTTCAAGATGAATATCAAGCCCCATGGGGTGCCGCCTGCAACTTTGCACAGAGGCGCACAGCGTCGCTCTCGTCGGCATTTGCGTCGAGAAAGATCAAATCCTCAGACACCCCCGAAGCCGATGAAATACCCACCACGAAATCACGCCGTGTTACGCCGGCCAAGGCCTTTATGAATAGCACCAATTGGGTGATTTGAGCCCGGCCTGCATGGTGCAAAGGAAGATTGAGCCCGATAAACCAATCGCTCAGGTCATCAGGCGCCATGCCTGGGGCACGCTCGTGTACTTGATTTACCAGCACAGCGGAAAATGGCGCCCAGTCGAGGGTCAATGTGCGAAAGGCGTCGACCAACACGGGCTCAATGGTTTCGTTGTCAGCACCATCGACGTAACAATAAAGCGTCTGCATGTTGTGCATCCCGGGTCTGCGAGTAGCGAGTCTAACGCGATCGCGGCGGATGCGGATCAATCCGGTTGGCCAGCAGGTTTTTCACGTTGTCGAAAATCTGCGTGCTCAGGTCGTTTTCCAGCAGGGTGAC
Organism: Pseudomonas sp. RGB; assembly: GCF_007713445.1. Classification (NCBI taxonomy): domain Bacteria; kingdom Pseudomonadati; phylum Pseudomonadota; class Gammaproteobacteria; order Pseudomonadales; family Pseudomonadaceae; genus Pseudomonas; species Pseudomonas sp. RGB. The sequence goes on from NZ_VMSH01000011.1 coordinate 80,359, forward strand.
ATAGCGTTTCCATCAGGTGTGCATGGGTCACTTCCGGGTAGGGATCGCTCGCCAATCAAAGTAGTCCAATAGCCCGTACACTGCACCGCTGCGCTTACTCCACGAGGACTTTTGCATGAAATTGATGATTGGCTTGGCCGCCCTGTTGCTGGTATCGGCCTGCTCGACCCACTCGCCCACCGCTGCACCGGCGCAGGACTCTGCCGCATCCACGTGCCTGGCGGGCGGTGGCACGATGAGGCAGGTCGGCAAGTTGCAGAGCTGGAAGTGCATCACGCCGTACAAGGATGCGGGCAAGGCTTGCACGGATTCGAGCCAATGCCAGGGTGAGTGCCAGACCAGTGTGACCACGCAATCGGGCAACGGCCCGGTAGCGGGTACGTGCCAGGTGGACAACAGTCACTTCGGCTGCTCGGCGACGGTGGAGAAAGGCAAGCTGGGCCGGGCGATTTGTGTGGATTGATGGGCGCCGCCGAAACAATGTGGGAGCGGGCTTGCTCGCGAAAGCGGAGTGTCAGTCACTGCATGTGTAGCTGACTGGGAGCGGGCTTGCTCGCGAAAGCGGAGTGTCAGTCACTGCATGTGTAGCTGACCCACCGCATTCGCGAGCAAGCCCGCTCCCACAGTTTTACCGCGTACACGTCGAAAGTGAGCGACGTTGGAGACTGGCTCATTCAGCACCGTTGGCCGAGTGCTGTGCCTGAACCAAAGGACGTCACCGAAATAATGTGGGAGCGGGCTTGCTCGCGAAAGCGGAGTGTCAGTCACTGCATGTGTAGCTGACGCACCGCATTCGCGAGCAAGCCCGCTCCCACAGTTTTACCGAGTACACGTCAAAAGTGCGCCACGTCGGATATCTGCTCATCGAGCAGATCCCGCGCCAGCGCCCATGCCTGGTCCCTGGACTCTACTACCAGCAGCGGGTAGCCCCAGGCTTTGCCGAACATCACGGCAAATGGTTTGAGGGCCAGGCGTTGGGCGGCACTGGGTTCTACCTGGATCATGCCTTTGACGAAGGTGCGCAGCGCCTGTTTGTTTTTCTTCATCCAGATCGAGGCTTGCTTGCGCTCCTCGTGGGAGTGCTCGTGGTTGTTTTCGTCCACGGATTTTTCGTGCAGCAGCAAGAACGCCTGCTCTCTGGCCAACAGCCCTTCAAAGACCACAAAGGCATCTTCCGGGCCGCCTTCGTTGGGCGCGTCGAAGACGATTTTCACCACGGGGAACGTTGTACTGTCGAGTCGCATGGCACAGCTCCTGAATGAGAGTGGATCTCACTATAGTGACCACGCCACTGGACGGCATTGCACAAAATAGCCAGACTGTTTCGCAATTCAGCCAAGCTGCGAACTCACCATGAAGCACCATCGCCTCGATCTGCATCATCCCTCGATGTCCAAGGATGCCGACCTGTTCCCGCGTGCGGTGGTGGCCGTGCGTGCCAGCAGCACCAGCGAACGCTGGGAGCACGCGCCGCATTCGCATCGCAAGGGCCAACTGATGTACACCCTGCGCGGGGTGATTCACTGTCAGATCGAGGCCGGTATCTGGATCGTGCCGCCCCAATGCGCGCTGTGGATTCCCGGTGGCCTGCCGCACGCCGCGAGGGGTTCAGGTGAGGCCGAGGTGTATTGCCTGTTGATCGACCCCGACGTCAGCGGCGCCCTGCCCGCGCAATGCTGCACCCTGGCCGTGTCGGGCCTGTTGCATGAGTTGATCGGCAAGGCGGTGAGTTTCCCGCAGCTGTATGACGAAGACGGCGCCCAGGGGCGTTTGATCAACACGCTGCTCGATGAACTGGCCCAAGCACCGGTCGAAGCCCTGCATTTGCCCATGCCCCAGGACCTGAGGCTGCGACGCCTGGCGGAAAGTTTGCTGGCCGATCCCGGCGACAAGGCGACCCTCGGCCAATGGGCCGTGCGCATCGGCATGAGCGAACGCAGCATGACGCGCTTGCTGTTGGAGGAGCTGGGCCTGAGTTTCGGGCGCTGGCGCAGGCAGTTGCATGTGATCCTGTCCCTGCAGCGCCTGGCCAAGGGTGAAAGCGTGCAGCGCGTGGCGCTGGACCTTGGCTATGAAAACGCCAGCGGTTTTATCACCATGTTCCGCAAGGCGGTGGGCCAGCCACCGGCCCGTTACCTGGCGGACCGCGCCGGGGCGTCGAGCCCCACGCCGGCAGCCATTTCGATGCACCCGGGCGCCTGATCAGCGCTGCACCGGGACCCGGATATCCCCGCTGCGGCACTGAGTCTTCACGCTTGCGGGGCAACCGGCAAAGCGCAATTCCTTGGTCAGGCACACGCGCACTTCGGACAACACCTTGCCCTTGCAGATCACGGCCATGCCATGGTCGCCCATGGCCGGGTTGCTCTGGCGAAACAGCTGTTCGATGTCGCGCGCTTCCAGGTAATTGGGCACATTGAACGGCTGCAATTGCTGCGGAATCTGCACTGTCGCCAGCGCCGCATCCGTCGCGTCCAGATAGCGCGACGCATCCAGTCCGCTGCACGTGCCGTGCTTGGACCATTCGTGTTTAAGCAGCGTGCGCGTGGGGAATATCAAAGCGCCCTTGGCCAGTTCCTGCGCCGACAATCGCGATTGCGGGTCACACGACGCCGGCCACCCGCCTTTCGCGTATTGCGGCCATAGCCCATGCAAGACAAACCCATAGCCCTTGCCGGAGCATTGTTGGTTGTCCGGGTGCGTGAGGCAAAACGTCGGCGACCACGACAGTGACAGCAGGTAAAAATCAAAATCTCCCGCGGGCCGCTGCTCGCGTGGCGCCGCTTGCGCCACCAGGCTGGCCAGCACCAGCCACAGCGCTATCCAGGCTGTCTTGTAGTTCATCCATCTGTTCCTTGAAAAAATAAGCGCCACGCACCGCAGGACAGTTACTCGGGGCGGTTGGGATTGCGCTGCAGTACCTTGTCCAGAACCCGATCGGTCTTCAGCGCCTCGATCGCCAGCGAAGGATGCTCGGCCTCGCCACGAATGTGCGCGTTCATCGCCAGCACATGGTGCCACTGGATATGCGCATGGCAAGGCACTTCGAGCACTTCGTCGACTTCACCTTCAAGGCGCAATGGCTGGTCTTCGAACACGGCAAAGGTGATGCGGCCCCGGCTGCCGATCAGCTCGACGCGGTCTTCGCGGCGGTCCGCAACAAAGTTCCAGCAGCCCATGCCCAGCGCGCCGGAACCGAAGGTCCAGCAGGCCGTCACGGCATCTTCGGCGGCATATTCCCCGGCTTGTCGGGCGGTAAACCCGGTGACTTCGACGATATCGCCGGCCAGAAACTGAAACAGGTCAAACCCGTGGCTGGCGAGGTCCGCAAAGTAGCCGCCACCGGCAACAGCCGGGTCGGTACGCCAATTGGTGGCACTGGCGTCCGCGGCGGCCGGTGGCTTACTCAAGGTCCAGATCACTTGGCGCAATTCACCGATGCGCCCGTCCCGCAGCCAGTCACGCACCTGCTGAAAGCGCGGGAGCGAGCGGCGGTAGTACGAAACAAACAAGTGCAACCCGGCGCGTTCGAAGGTGCGCTGCATCAACGCGCTTTGCTCGGCGTTGAGGGCCATGGGTTTCTCGACACAGCAATGTTTGCCGGCCGCCGCCACCATCAGGCTGTATTCGAGGTGGCTGTCGGGCGGTGTCGCGATGTACACCGCGTCCACTTCAGGGTCGTCGATCAGTGCCTGCGCGTCGGTATAGAAGCGCGCAATGCCGTGGCGTGCCGCATAATCGCGCACCGCCTCCTCGCGACGCCCCATCACGGCCACCAGCGCAGAACCTGGCGCTTTGTAGAAAGCGGGTCCACTCTTCAATTCAGTGACACTGCCACAACCGATCATGCCCCAACGTACGGTAGTCATCTGTTCTCCTCGTCGGTTTTCATCAATCGGTCAGTATCCACATCCCCACCAGTGCGCGCCATAAGCACTTAGCATGACAATTGCATTACACTTTTGTGACATTCATCCCGCTGCGGGGCACACACGATGAAAATAAGGGCCACGGTCATTTGCGAACACGAGGGGCATATCCTCTTCGTGCGCAAGGCCAGATCAAAATGGGCGTTGCCCGGCGGCAAGGTCGAGCGTGATGAGCGCCCGGTTGGCGCGGCCGAACGCGAGCTGGAAGAAGAGACCGGATTGAACGTGGACGGCTTGCTGTACTTGCAGGAGTTAAAGGCCCGCGACACCGTGCACCACGTGTTCGAAGCCTCGGTGGTGAATATCGCCGATGCGCGGCCCTGCAACGAGATCGTCGATTGCCGCTGGCACGCCTATGGCGCCCTGGACGAACTGGACACCACCGACGCCACCCGCCACATCGTCAAATCCTTCCTACGCCGCTTGTAATTCCGCGCTCTGCCCGCTGTCCGGCACACCTCACTTCACCACGCCATTCGCTTTCTGCCGTTCGACAAAGGATTTGACGAACGCGGCAGCGGCTGCATGCGCCACCAGAACCGCGCGAGAGCCGCCAAACCGGGCAAATTGGAAAGATGGGCCTGTTAGCCTGGAGCCTTGCGCGGTCAAAAATGTGGGAGCGGGCTTGCTCGCGAAGGCGGTGTGTCAGTCAATGGATTCGTACCTGATCCACCGCCTTCGCGGGCAAGCCCGCTCCCACATTGGGTTTACCTACAATCAGGTAGATCGCAACACGCCGCCGTACAGCGAAGAAGTGCTTTTGTGGTAGCCACTCGCGCCCCCCCAGGAAAACCCAAAGGCTTGTTTCTTTTCAGCAGCCGGCATATGCAACTCTCGAAGGTGATCGTGAGTGCATAACAGCTCAAGAGCGCGGTTTATTCCCCGCTACCTGGGGAAGTTTCTCGCGGCTTTTGGCCTGCCCGCGCTGGTATAACGCCTCCACCAGTTTTTGCCGTTCATCCTGGGGCAGATTGCTCGCGAACTGCGCCAGGGTGGTGTCCACCAAGGCCCGCAGCGCTGCGTCGGCCTCACGCGCCTTGGCCAGTTCCGTCACCAGCACTTCGCGATCGAGGGTCGGTGCTTCCAGCTGCTTGATCACGCCCAGCCGCGCTTCGCGACCGGCCATGATCAGCGGTTGACTGTCGGCACGGTTCTGGCGCAGTAACTGGCGCAATTCCTTGCGCCGCTCTGCCGGCAATTTGATCATCGCCTGGCGCAAACCGTGCTGGTTGACCACCGCCTCAGCGGGCTGGGGTGTGGCCATCCAGTGGTAGAGGCCGCCACCCACGCCGCCGATCAAAAACACGTTGAGCAGCACCGAGACAAGCAACCACGGTTTAAGGGATTTTGGGGTCATTGCTCAGTTTCCTCGGCGTTGACGGTGAAGACGACGTCGGCATCGCCCTGATCGAAGACGCTGGGCAGCACTTCGGATGACAGCATCGGCAGCGGCACGCTCAGCGACGCCACCAGCACCCCGGCGGCGATGCCGGCAATGCCCACGCCCACCAGGCCGGCGGGCGACAGCCAGTTGGCGTAACGCGACCAGAACGACGCCCGTCGCGGTGCAGACTCACGGATCTGGCGTGCCAGCGCCGGGTCGGCGAATGCCAACTGATGGCTGTCCAACTGCCCATCCAGCCAGCTGGCCTCACGCAATGCCTCACGGGCGTGGACATTGCCGCTGTCGAGCAGCGCCTGGGCGGGCGCCTGTTCAGCCAGAGGCCAGCGGTGCAGGCTGGCCCCGTAGGCGTCAGCCAGGTGCGCAAATCGTTCAGGTGTCATGATTTTCCCCTTCCTGGGCGGGCAAGCCCGGGTGTGTCGGCAAGGTGACTGCGCAACTGGCGTCGGGCCCGCGACAGCAGGCTCTCCAGTGCCTCGACGCTGATGTTCATCAGGGCCGCGGCGTCGATATTCGACAGCTCCTGGTAGTACTGCAACACAATGGCTTCGCGCTGACGCTCGGGCAAGGTCGCCAAGGCGGCGGCCATCCTTGCGCTGCGATCGGCCGTTTCCAACTGCTCATCCGGAGACGGCGCGCTGTCAGCCAGTTCGAGCACCTCGTCTTCGTTCAACGGGCGCTCCTTGCGCCGACGCAAACGGTCGTGGCACAGGTTGAGTGCCACGCGGTGCAGCCAGGTGTCGAAACGCGCTTCGCCAGGCCGCCAGTTGGCCGCCTGGCGCCAGATGCGCAGGAAACTTTCCTGGGCCACGTCCTTGGCCTCGTCGGCATCCCCGAGGATCCGACTGGCGAGCGCGAGCAAACGCGGAAGCTTGCGCGTCACCATTTCGTTGACGGCGGCGGGCTCGTTGTTGCTGATACGCGCCAGTAGCTCAACGTCCGGATCAGTGTCTTTCAATCGGGTGGTTCTCAATGCACTGGCTAAGGTTCAGGGTTCAGCGGATCCAATGGCCTTCGCGCCAGTACCAGTTCGGGCCACGGGATTCCCAGTGCCCGGGTTCCCAACGGGCGTTGCGCACCACGTGCTGCCAGTGGCCCGGCACCCAGGCATACGCGCCGTGCGTCCATTGCCAGTGGCCACGGTCCCAGACAAAGCCTGGGCGTTCGGCGGGAATCACCTCAACGCGCTCCGCCGGTGGCGCCTGGCGGATGATCACTTCGGTTTGGGCAAAGGTGGGGGTGCTGACAAGCGCGGCAAACGCCAGCGGGACCAGCAAGGCATAGTGCAATTTGGCCAGTGGATTCATGGCAACTCCTTCATACGGCGAACGAAAATGTTTGCTGCTGATGGGTTGAACGGCGGGGTAGGAAAAATCCGTCGCGAGAAATACGACATTTTTCTCGACGGTGGTTAAGGCGAGTATTACTCAGGGGTTGGTGGCGCTTGATGAAATGTTTGAAAGCATGACGACGGATTTGTGCAGGTGGCGGCGTTCAAGGTGTAACGCAATGCACACCATGAGGAAATAACCATGTCTCGTCGCCTGACCATGCTTGTCGCCGCCCTGCTGATCGCCAGCCTCAGCGGCTGTGTGATCCTGCCGGAACACCGGCATTGCTGCTGGCGCTACTACGGCGCTGTGTCCACGCCCAGCAGCACCGTCAATAGCTAACCGACTGCCGCAAAGCCACGACGCCCGGCTTTAAGCTCGGTGCGCAGTTCGCCAATCAGGTTTGCGATGGAACGGACGCTGTCCAGACCTTGGGGCGACACCCGGGTCAGCAACAGGTCGACACGCCCGGACGCCGGTTCAAATACGCTGATGCGCAGCGAGCCGTCGCTGTTGAGGCTGCATTCACACACAAGCGGCAGGAAGCCCGAGGCCATGATGCGGTTGAGTTCGGTGATCGACATCATGACAAGCCCCCGTCCTTGGGTTCTACCCTGTAGGTGCATTGCATCCAGCATAGATATGCTTTTGCCGAGCACTGAACAATTAATTCAAAAGTGATACCTGCGCCGCATTTTGCCCTGTGGACGCTGGCGCCCTGGCGCCAAAAACCCAGCATGCGACCTCTCGTCCGCTGCGTTGGCAAGCGCTTGACTCTGCACGGCGTTCACAAGACGCTCTTGGCTCTTTGCCATCATCCAGAGCTGCCCGCCATGAGCATCGATCCCCCAAAATTGCCCGACAGTGATGTGTACAAAACGCTGCTGGAATCGACCAAGGCCATTCCCTGGCGCATCGATTGGCAGACCATGACGTTCAGTTACATCGGCCCGCAGATCGAAGCACTGCTGGGCTGGACCCCGCAAAGCTGGGTCAGCGTGGACGACTGGGTCGAGCGCATGCACCCGGATGACCGTGAATACGTGGTGAACTTCTGCGTATCGCAATCGCGCGCCGGCGTTGACCACGAGGCCGATTACCGCGCGCTGACGGCAAGCGGTGACTACGTGTGGATTCGCGATGTGGTGCATGTGGTGCGCAACGGCGATGAGGTTGAAGCGTTGATCGGCTTCATGTTCGATATCAGCGAGCGCAAGAAGACCGAAGAACACTTGATTCGCCTGCAAAAACAACTGGAGGAATATTCCTTCCAGGACGGCCTCACCGGCATTGCCAACCGCCGCATGTTCGACACTGTGCTGGAACGCGAATGGGCCAGTGCCCAGCGCAGCCAGTTGCCGCTGTCGTTGATCATCCTCGATATTGATTTTTTCAAGCAGTACAACGACCACTACGGCCATATCAAAGGCGATGAAGCCTTGCGCCAGGTAGCGCGTACCTTGTCGCTGGCGGCTAATCGGCCACGGGATTTCATTGCACGGATCGGCGGCGAGGAGTTTGTGTGGCTGCTGCCGGAGACTGACGCGGCGTCGGCCAGGCAAGTGGCGCGGCGCTGCCTGCACCTGATCTGCCAACAACAGATCGAACATGGCTTTTCAGCGGTTTCCAAGCTGCTGACCCTGAGCCTGGGCGTTGGTACGCATCTGGTGACGCCCAACAGCAACCTGCTCGGGTTTGTCGAGTCAGTCGATAAGTTGCTGTACAAGGCCAAACATAACGGGCGTATGCGGGCAGAGTTTGCCGACGGTGAAGTTTGACGCCGACGTCAAATTGCGGGCAAAAAAAATCCCAAGTAGCTGATGGAAACTTGGGATTTAAAATTGCATAAACCGTGGGAGGTGAACGCCCGGCTATAGTAACGACTGTAATAACCTGTAACAAGAGGATTTTAATCCTTTCGTCGGATTGAAAACGCCGTAAGTCATTCAATAACCACACTTTTTTTAAGGAGGACGAGGTTATAAATGCCACTTTTTGGTGCAAGTTACGCTTATATATCCTTATATTAAAAAAGGGTATGGATCACAGGGGGGCGACACTGTTGGACGATTGCCCGTTTAACTGCTGGCATGTATCGCGAAGTTCCAGACTGTTGGACGACGCCGCACTGGCGACACGCTCCACTTGCCTGCAAAGCGCCAAACGCTCGACCGCCTCGACCCGATCCCGGTCGACCTGGGCATTGAGCCGCATGAAATAGCCACCCAGTAACACCGCGACGCACAGCACCCCGATCGCAAAGTAGCGAAAGCCGTAGGACGCTGGGGGTTCTGTCGGGTTCATGGCACTAAGGCACCCTGCTCTTCTCGTATCGGACGTCGTCGCCCTCTAGCCGATCAACCATCGACCAGCCCAACCGCTGGTAAAACCCGTTGGCACGGATTTCATCGCGGCCATCGGTGATCAAAAACAACCGTTCATGCTGTTCAAACAGAGCCGCTTCAGCCACCGCCATCAAGCGGCGACCCAAGCCTTGGCCTTCGTAGCCGGGCTGTACGAACATCGCAAACACCTCACCTGCGGCCCGGTCGACCATGGAAAAGGCGGCGGGCTGGCCCTCCACCTCGGCGATCCACACACAGGGCGCTGCACGAATGCTGTCCGCCAGCACCTGCGGGGTAATCCCCAGCGCGGTCATCTGTTCGCGGCTCAAATGGTTTTGCACCACCGAGGTGCGGATAGCGAAGAGCGTGTCGATATCGTCCGGCGTCGCCACGCGTATCAGTATTTGCATACGGACCTCCTGTTGAAGGGCGCAATTGTATGCACATAGAAACATAAGCATTGTCGCGGATTTGTAAAAAGCCCAGCCGGCAGGTGTATAGGGGCGGTGTCGAGCCCCACAGGCATACACCCGCTTTAACTACACGGCATTCGCCTGCTGCTGACGACGATACTGCCCCGGCGCGATGCCATGCGCCTTGCGGAAGCAGCGTGAAAAGTACGCCTCATCGGTAAACCCGCAGCGCTGGGCGATCACGCCGATCATTTGCGCGCTGTTGAGCAACAAAGTGCGCGCCAATTGCATGCGGCGATCCAGCACCAGTTGCGAAAAGGGTTTGCCGGTTTCCTTGCGCAACAAATGGGTGAGGTAGTTGGGCGAGAGAAAGGCAGCGGCGGCAGCCTCCGTCAGGTTGAGGGTTGGCTCGTGCAGATGCTCGCGAATGTAGCCCTGCACCCGCGCCAGAGCGTCCTTGCGCCCGCGCCGGGTCGCGTTAGTGGCGGCAAATGCCTGCAGCGGTTGGGCGTACTGCTCGCAGACCAGGCCGATCAGTTGGAAGAGATAGCCTTTTAACCGCTCACGGGCGCCGAAGGTGCGCTGGGCGTCCAGGGCGCGCATGTGCGCGAGCCAGGTTTTGACTTCGTCGAAGGCCGCATCGTCGAGGATGAAATCCAGCTGCTCCTGAAAGCGAAACGGCGACAGCTCCGGCGCTTGGCCGATGGGAATGTCTTCCAGGTCCAGCGGGTCGCAGGTCAGCTGCGGCAGGAAAAACGCCTGGCTGAAGTTAATCAGCATGAACTCGCCGTCTTCGGGGTGGGGAATTACATGCAGGCGATGGGGCAGGATAAACGCCAGCGCCTTGTGCGGAAACGGCCGCACCGCGCCGCCGATATGCTGCACGGTGTCGCCGCCCAGGTTGATCTGGATCTGAAAATATTCATGCCGATGCGGGCTGGTCAGCGCCGCCCGCCCGCGCTTGTCGCGGATATAAAAGTCGGGGCGGTCACTGCGTTGTTCCATGTCATAGGTGGTGACGCGGGTGCCTGGCATAACGAAATCTCGGGTGGCCTGGGCACCACTGTAGCCTCAACCCTGGCCGAGGGTGAAGCTCAGATCGCCAACGCCGTCGATGCCGGCAGTAACCACATCGCCCGGCTGCAGCGCGCCCACACCGGCAGGGGTGCCGGTAAAGATCAGGTCGCCGGCCTTGAGTGCGACGGATTGCGAGGCATAGCTGATCACTTCACTGACCGACCAGATCAAGTCGGCCAGGTCGCCAACCTGGCGCTGTTCGCCATTGACCTTCAGCCAGATTTTGCCGGTAGATGGGTGCCCCACCGCACTCACGGGTTGCAACGCGGTGCTGGGCGCCGACTCATCAAAGGCTTTGGCCCATTCCCACGGGCGCGCGAGCTTTTTCGCCTGGGCCTGCAGGTCGCGGCGGGTCAGGTCGATGCCGACGCCGTAACCCCAGACGTGGGAAAGCGCGTCTTCAGGGCTGATGTTTACTCCGCCCTTTGCGATGGCCACCACCAGCTCCACTTCATGGTGAAGATCGGCGGTCAGCGGCGGATAGGCAATCACGCCCTCGGCCGGCACCACCGCATCGGCCGGTTTCATGAAGAAGAACGGCGGCTCGCGATCCGGATCATGCCCCATCTCGCGGGCATGTTCGCTGTAGTTGCGGCCCACACAGAACACGCGGCGCAGCGGAAAACGCGCCGCGCTGCCGTGAATGGCCAGGGATGGGGTGGGTTCAGGGGTAATTACATAATCAGTCATGGCCTGCGCCTCTTGGTTTGCCTGGCGCCAGTATGACGAGGCGTGCCAGGGCAAAGTTGGACAGGCTGACGCAGATTTTGCACTGGCCGGTGCAGGTTAACCGGTTATTTGCGCGCGACCTTATAGCGCAGGCAATCCTGGTAAAAGCTCTGGCGAATCGCCTCGGGCTTGAGCCGGGAACGGCTGTCGTAAGTCTGCTCGGTGATGCCCATGGCCATCATGCGCATCCACGATTTGTTGAACTTGATCGTCTGGATCTTTTGCCGCGCGGCGTACAGCGACACGCCCGACAGCTTGAGTTCCTGAGCCCTGGCCGCCGTGCCGGCGCCCCAGCTGCACATGTACTTGTCACCCTCGCGCAGCTCCCGTGCCTGCACGGCAGCCGCGCCGCCCGCCAATGAGCAGGCGATCAGCATGATTCCAACAGTGCGCATGTGCTTCCTCACCTAACCACCTGAAAATAAAAGTGATTCTGGCGAGAATTTTGTTACAAAGGGGCCATTAAATTGCCTTATCTGCCTTTCACCATTGATAGGTCGCGCTCGCCTGCACCGTGCGCTGCGAGCCATACCAGCACCACGAATAGGAATAGCAGGACGCCACGTATTCCTTGTTCGCCAGGTTAGTTGCGTTCAGCGCCAGGCGCAGGTTGTCCTTGGGGTTGGCGATATTCGGGATGTCGTAGTGCACCGCCGCATCAACCAAGGTATAGCCCGGCACCTTCAGGGTATTGGCGGTATCGCCCCAGGACGAACCGACATAGCGCGCCCCCGCGCCAACGCCAAAGCCCTTGAGTTGACCGTCGTGGAAGGTGTAATCGGCCCACGCCGAGGCGGTGTGACGCGGTACACCGTAGGTGGTGGTGCCCTCAACCGGAATCGCCGGGCCTATGCCTTTATCCGTGAGTGGCGCGTACTGCACGGTGCTGTTGGACTTGCTGGCGCGGTTATCCAGGTAGGCGTAGGCCGCAGTGATGTCCAGGTTATCGTTAAGGCTGGTCTTACCTTCCAGCTCGAAACCACGCGACTGTTGTTCGCCATCCTGGATGCTGCAGCGGCCGTTGCCACACAGATGGCTCGGGTCCGGGTCCAGGGTCGGCACGTTGCTCTGGCGCAGGTCGAAAATCGCCGCGGTAATAAAGCTGTTGCTGCCCGGCGGCTGGTACTTGATGCCGATTTCATACTGCTTGCCTTCGGTCGGCTTGAACACCGAACCGCCATAACCGGTGCCCGATTGCGGGTTGAACGACTCCGCGTAGCTGGCATACGGCGCCAGGCCATTATCGAACAGATAGACCACGCCGACGCGGCCGGTAAACGCCTTGCTGTCCAGCGACGACTTGCTCTTGGCGCCGGTCTGGAGGGTTTTGGTGGTGCTGTCGGTGCTAGCCCAGTCATAACGACCGCCGAGCAACAACACCCATTTGTCCCACTTCATTTGCTCCTGCAGGTACGCCCCGGTCTGCTCGCTGCGCGAGGTGGCATCGGTGGCGAATGCCGGCGTGACCACGGGCGCGCCGTAGACCGGGTCGAAGATGTCCAGGTCCGGCCCCTTGCCGTAACCGGCCTTGGTGTCGGTGCTGGTGTTCTGGTAGTCGAGGCCCATCAACAGCGTGTGCTGCAGCGGCCCGGTGTCGAATTTGGCCTGCACCTGGTTGTCGAGGGTGTAGGCGTCCATGTCGACATCAGTGGCGATGGTCGAGCGGTTGGAAGTGCGGTAATCGGCCTGCAGGTTGCTGTTGTAAATACTGCGGTAGATGCCTTCGGCGCGCAGGTAACGCGCGTTCTGGCGCACGGTCCAGACATCGTTGACGTGATGCTCGAAGGCATAACCGACGGAGTAGTACTCGCGGTCGCTCTTCTCGAAGTTCTTTTCGCCGTCGTAGAAATCCACGTCGATCTTGCGCCCGGTGGGGCTACGCAACACCGAGCCCCAAGCGGGAATAGAACCGTAGGACGCACCTTTGGGGTCCTTCTGGAAATGCCCGAGCAGGGTCAGCGAGGTGTCCTCGTCCGGGCGCCAGGTGAAGGCGCTGGACAGCGACTGGCGACGGGTTTCGGTGTGTTCGACTTGGCCATCGGCATCATCGAACAGCCCCGCCACCCGGTAGGAATAAACGCCCTGCTCGTCCATCGGGCCGCTGAAGTCAAAGGTGGTGCGCTTCTTGTTGAAGGTGCCGTACTCGACGCCGACTTCATGAAACGGCGTATCCAGCGGGCGCTTGGTGACCATGTTGATCACCCCGCTCGGCGTGCCCTGCCCGTACAGCACCGAGGCCGGGCCGCGCAGCACTTCAACGCGTTCCAAGTCAAAGGCATCTTTTTGCGGCAAGGCGTCACGGCTCGACGGCATGCGCAAGCCATCGAGGTAGGTGGCCGGGGCGAAACCGCGGATGGTCAACTGGTCGAGGCGCGAGGCCGTGGCGCCACGGGTTTCCGGAACCACGGCGGCGCTGTAGCGCAAGATCTGGTTAAGGCTTTCGGCGTTCTGCGCGCGCATCTGGTCCTTGGTGACCACGGAGATCGACTGCGGGGTTTCGATCAGCGCGGTGTCGGTCTTGGTGCCCGACAGGCTGCGAGTGGCCACATAACCGATCACCGGCCCGGTGGGGCTTTCACTCTGGTAGGCACCGCTGATGGTGGTGGCCTGTAGCTCCATGGCGCCGCCGTTCTCCGGGATGGCTTCCAGGCGGTAGCGTTCGGCGGAGATCTTCAGCGCCTGCAAGCCGCTGCCGGCGAGCAGTTGGGTGAGTGCCACGTCGGTGTCGTATTGCCCACTCGAGCCGTTGCTGTGCTTGCCGCGCGTCAAGCTTGCATCGAATGCCAGTACCAGGCCCGCCTGCTCGGCCAGGCTATTGAGCGCTTGGCTCAGGTCGCCGGCGGGAACCGCGAAACGGCGCAACGCGCTGCTGCTTTCATCAGCGAAGGAAGACTGGATCGTCAGCAACGGCACGGCGGCGAAGGCAAACGCCACTGACAGGGCCAGTGGATGCAAGGGACGAGCAAGGCGCGACATGGGAAATCCTGCGTAATAGAGGTTCTATTAACCATGACGGCCATGTCCGGAAATCGGGCAAGGATGAGAGTGGTTTTTATTTGCTGAGGTTTTACGCAATGAGCTTGATCGCTTTTTTGTGTAGGCCTTCAGGCTAGTTCCTGGCGGTTTTTACCCGCTTAAAGTCGTCCCTTTCTGATTTTTCCAGCCGTTCATCCAGGCGCTTTTTCCTGCGGCATGCTCCGACGCCTTGCCCTTTTGCCGAGACGTCACGGATGACCCACGCCGCCCACATTGCCTTTATCGAACATGAGCTCAATGGCTTCCATCAGAGCCTGGCGGAGTATCGCCAGCAGATGAGCGCCTGGTATGCGCGGGCGCTGGATTCGGTCAGCCATGCAGCGGACATGCCGTCGTTGCTGGGGATGGACAGGGTATTGCGGGTGGGGGACTCGCAACGTTCCTTCAGCATTTCCGATGCGGATTTTTCCACCGTTGCGCGCTGCTCGGCGGGTGGCGAGCTGAAGATCGAGAGCAAGTTCGAATCGATGTACGACGTGCCGATCGGCAAAATCCCGGTTGAGGTTATCCGCCTGGAGGACGGCAGTTCCACGCGGGTCATGCTGGATGAACATGGCAAAGGCTCCCACACCTGCGTGGCCGGCGGGCGCTATCAGGTGCGGGTACAGGGCGGTGTCTCCACGCAGCAGGTAGACGCGTTGTTTGCCTCCTACGCCGGGCTGACGGCGGATCTGGAGCAATGGCTGCGCGAGCAATGGAACGGCTTCAAACCGTCTTGGCAACAATCGACAGCCAGCGCGATTGGCAGCGGCGTTCTGGCGGGCAGTTGGGCGGCGATCCGGGACGTGTGGGACAGCATCAAGCTGGTGCAGGCGATTCTTGCAGACCCCATGAAGTTCGGCGAGCAGCTGGGTGCCGAGGCCGCCAAGTTGGCGCAGTTGGCCAGCGATGCGCCGCAGGTCATGGAAAAGGCCATGTTGCTGGCCAGTGATGAGGCGGCGCTGTACCTGATGGTGCGCACGGCGATGCTGTGGCTGGACGCGTTGCCACCGGGCGAGATGGCCGAGGCGGCGGCGGGGTTTGTGGTGTCGCTGCTGATCGACCTGGTGATTGGCGCAGTTTTGATGATCGCGCTGCCAGCGGCGGGTGTGGCGTATCTGAGCTTGCGGTTGGTCAAGTATGGCGCACAGATACTGGATGCGGCTGTGGGCTTTGTGCGTGGCCTGCTCGGGATTCTGAGCAAGTTCATGCAGGCGGTGGATCGCTACAAGGCGGTGGCGGTACGCGGCGTAGTCGGTGGGCTGAAGCAAGGCACGATGCAGATGCGCTGGCGCGCGCGGCAGAACGCGGTGCTGAAGCAGAAAGAGCATGTGGATGATGTGCCGGCCTCTGCGAAGAACCCGCAGGGCGATGCGGCGGCGCCTGCGGACAAAACCGTCACCAATGGCTGCCCGGTGTCGATGGTCACCGGCGAAGAATTGCTGACCCTCACTGATGGCGCGCTGGACGGAATTTTGCCGTTTGAGTGGACGCGGTTGTACCGCACCAGTGCGGTGGAAGTGGATTGCGGGTTGGGGTTTGGCTGGAGTCATGCGCTGGCACAAAGGCTAGTGGTGACGGGTGACTCGGTGGTTTGGACGGATCATGAGAATCGATCGACTGCCCTGCCCTTGCCTACCGCTGCCCGACCGGCGATCACCAACAGCCTGGCCGAAGCGGCGATCTATTTGGGTGCCCTGCCCGATGAGTTGGTGCTGGCCCAGGCATCACGGTTTTATCACTTTCACGACGGTCAGCTGACGGCAATCAGCGATGCGTATGACAACCGGCTGCGGATTTCTCGTGATCATTTGGGGCGGATTGAGCGGCTGGATAACGGTGTCGGCCGGTCGTTGTTTTTACGCTACGAACTGGGCCGCATTGTTGCCGTGGACTATCAGGTCCATCGCGCTAAAGGGCGTGAACCCTACGTCTGGGTGACGGAACAGAACGTCGTTTCCTACGCCTATGACGATGCTGGCCGACTGGTTTCGGCGACCAATGCAGTAGGCGAAAGCGAGGTTTATCGGTACGACGATCAGCACGTCATTCTTGAGCGGCAGTTGGCCGGTGGGGCGAGTTTCTTTTGGGAATGGGAACGGGCTGGCAAGGCGGCGCGCTGTGTTCGGCACTGGGCCAGTTTTTCGCAGATGGATACGCGGTATGCGTGGGAGGACGGCGGCAGGGTCACGGTTCATAACGCTGATGGCAGTCAGGAAGTGTATGTCCATGACCAGCGCGCGCGGCTGGTGCAGCGGGTTGATCCGGATGGCGCTGAGCACTTCAAATCCTACGACGACAAGGGCCGGCTGACGGTTGAGCAGGATCCGCTGGGCGCGGTGACGGCGTATCAGTACGACGACGCTGGGCGTTTGGTGGCGTTGTTTCCGGGGGAGGATGAGCCGACGTCCTACGAGCACGATAACGGGTTCGTACGGGTTGTGCGGCGCGGTGAAGCGGTTTGGAAGTATGAGCGCAATGAACAGGGCGACGTTACGCGTCAGACAGATCCTGACGGCAACGTTACGGATTACACCTACAACAAACACGGGCAACTGATTGGGGTTTGGTATCCGGATAACGGTTGTCATCGGCTGGTCTGGAATGAGCGTGGACAGCTTGTTGAAGAGCAACTGCCGAATGGCGGGGTTAAGCGGTATCGCTATGACGATGTTGGGCGACAGGTTGCGCGTGAGGATGAGCATGGGGCGCTGACCCAGTATCAGTGGGACAGCGTCGGCCGGTTGATTCTTGTCGTACTTCCTGGCGGCGCAACGCGGGAATACAGCTACAACCCGTACGGAAAAATCACCTCCGAACGTGACGAATTGGGTCACGTCACCCGTTACGAATACGCCGACGGTTTGCACCTGATCAGTCGCCGTCTCAATGCAGATGGCACCCAGGTTAAATACCGCTACGACAACGTGCGGTTATTGCTGACCGAGATCGAAAACGAAGTCGGCGAGACCTACCGGCTTGATTACCACCCCAACGGCCTGATCCAGCAGGAAATCGGTTTTGACGGCCAGCGTACGGCCTACGTGTATGACCTCAACGGCAACCTGCTGGAAAAAACCGAACACGGCGACGATGGCAGTCAGCTAGTCACTCGCTACGAGCGAGACCCTTCCGGGCGGCTCGTACGAAAAACCCTTCCAGACGGTGGAGTGGTTGAATACGCCTACGACCGCCAAGGCAACCTCCTCAGCGTCGACGACGGCCACTGGGCGTTAGCCTACGAATACGACAGCCAAAACCGCCTCACCGCCGACCACCAAGGCTGGGGCACCTTACGCTACGGCTACGACGCCTGCGGCCAACTAAAAAAACCTGCGCCTGCCGGACAACAACCGCCTCACCTTCAACCACGACAAAGGCGGCCACCTCGCCACCGTCGAACTGAATGGCAAAACCCTAACATCCCACCTGTTCAACACCGGCCGCGAACGCCAGCGCCAGCAAGGCGAACTCCTCAGCCACTACCACTACGACGACCAAAACCGCCTGCACGCCCACGCGGTGACCCAGGAAGAACACAAGCACTACCGCCGCCACTACGACTACGACAAAACCGGCAACCTCACCCGCCTGCTCGACACCCGCAAAGGCGAACACCACTACCACTACGACCCCCTCGCCCGGCTCACCCGCGCGGATCACTCGCAAGACCAGCAAGAGCGTTTCGGCCACGACCCGGCTGGCAACCTGCTGATGCAGGACCGCCCCGGCCCGGACATCGTGGCGGGGAATCGGTTGGTGATTCAGGGCGATCATCATTATGACTATGACGCGTTTGGCAACCTGATCCGCCAAAGACGCGGTAAAGGGCACCAACTCGTCACCGAGTATCGCTACGACTGTCAGCATCGGTTGATCGGCATCACCCAACCGAACGGGCAAACCGCTAGTTATCGCTATGACCCATTCGGTCGGCGGATCAGCAAAACCGTTGATGGGATAACCACAGAGTTCTTCTGGCAAGGCGACAAGCTGATTGCGGAGCATCACGCGGATCGGCATCGCAGTTACATCTATAAACCGGACAGCTTTCGGCCGCTCGCCCTGCTGGAAGGTTTTGGCCCGAAAGACACAAAGCCCTTCCACTATCAACTCGACCACCTAGGCACACCGCAAGAACTCACAGCGCCCGACGGCGAAATCGTCTGGTCCGCGCACTACCGCGCCTACGGCCAGATCAGCCGCCTCGACATCAACAAAATCGACAACCCACTGCGCTTCCAAGGCCAATACTTCGACCCGGAAAGCGGGCTGCACTACAACCGCCATCGCTACTACAATCCAGATATTGGTCGCTACCTGACACCCGACCCGGTGAAGCTGGCGGGTGGGGTCAATGCGTACCAGTACGTGCCTAATCCTACGGGGTGGGTTGATCCGTTAGGATTGTCTTGCATCGCTGGTGGCTGCCCTGGACAGTTAGAAAAAAAGTCACCGAAAAATCCAGAGCAAAGACCTCCGGGAACGAGCGATTCTGCGCAGTCATCTACGTATGAGCAGGCGTCAAATAAAGCCTTGAACTGGCTGCTCGAAAATGATTTTCGCGCAGAAAAACCAACCCTAGGAAAATTCGGCCCACGCAAAGGAGAACCAATCGGGATGCAAACGGCTGACGGTAAAACTGACTACCGCGTTGAATACGACGACAGAAGCGGTGCTCACATAAACGTTTGGTCTGGAAAGCAAAAAGGACCTCATTATCTTTTTAATGGAAGTCCCAAAATGGTACTTCAACTGACAAAAAGGTTCGTAAAAAAATGAACTACCTAGACGAAGAGGTAATTGGAGACCTTGAGGGTCTAAAAATAACATTTAGCATTTTGCCCGAGCTAGAGCACGAAAAACTTGTTGACAGCATTAATGGGAATATCCCTTTTTCCGGAAGCCAAATTGCGTGGTCAAAACTACAGAACAGCATAAATTTTGACTCAAGCACCTCGATCAACCCACTACTATTACTGACCCAAGAAATCAACAAGACAAATACGGAGAAAATGTATTTCGTAGGTGATTCCTGTTCGGTAGCTTACTCAGTAGGGCGTGAAAGTCTGGGCGAGGTGCTCAAGGTTTTCTCCGAATTGCCTCAGCATACTTATATAGTGCCAGAGCCCATGACCTGGATCGCATGCCTATCGTTCGAAGGCTATATTGACTTCGCAAAACTTCTCGCAAAGTGAAATCAGCCAATCAACATTCGACTATGAGCAGTTGACATGAGGATAAGAATAGCTGACGTATTCGAAGGAAAAAATACTTTAATTATGAGATTCCACTCACCCGTCGGAAGTGGCACCGCCCTATGGAACGACGCTGTGCCAAAATCCGGTGACATCGTTGATGTTGAGTTCGATTTGGATGAGGTTTTTTCTTGGGGAAAAAATATGACGCCCTCCTCTGAGAAAACGCCAAAAATCATTGCGATAGGCGACATCACTTATATAACCGCTGAGCTATTCCATAGCGAAAATGAAGAATGCACCGCATTAAGACTCGGCGATTCAACAATCCTCATCGAGCTTGATGGGCCTATACCTCAGGCACCTGGATTCGTTGAGATTAGAGCAGCTAGAATTCAGCTCTACCCAACAAACGTTTAACCCCACGCCACCACCAACAACCCCACCCCCAACACCAAACACAACGGCGAATAAAAATACGTATCCAACCTGGCAAACCTCGACCCACCGACCTTCTTGAAAAACCCCACCAACTCCGAATCGCCAATCGCCCTGGCAAACATCACCACGGCTATCGCGCTGATCCCCCACTGCAGCGCCCCATGGGACACTGGCGAAAAATACAGCCCGGCCCGCAGGCAGACGAGCAATGCAATCGCCACCAAGCCCATCGCGACGAGGAAGGTGCCGAGTGCCGAGGGTTTGAACGCTGGTCGCGGCCCGTGGGCGAATTCGCCGGGCAGTTGGGGGATGGCGGCGAGGCTGCCGAGTTTGCCGCCGGCGGCCCAGTACAAATGCACCATGCTGATGCAGGTAAAAACCCCGACGATCCATCGCGCGATGACAAAGCTCATGGCGGGCGCTCCCTGAAAATGTGCGAATGATGATAGTCGCCCTGAGATTTTTTGTAGGCATTTCGTCGGCGGCTGATGGTAAAGTGCCGCCCCATGAAAATCGCCCGTGCCGACCGCTCGCTCATTGCCTGGATGCTTTACTGCTGCGTCCTGTTCAATGTGTTCGCGTGCAGTATTGGGCATGGGCAGATGCTGGGGATGCAGCTTAACGGCATCGGCGGCCAGTTCTGCACGGTGGACCCGCGTACCCAGGCACCCGCGCAAACCAACTCCACGGATGAGAATCTGCCGACGTTGTCCAAGGCGTTCGGTTGCCCGTTGTGTTCGACCGGCGGTATGGGCCCGGCACTGAGTTCCAGCCTGAATGTGGCGGTGTTGCCACAGCCCCATGCGCCACCACCGGCGGTGGTGCTTGCCGCTGACATCCCTGCCCGTTTCACCTGGCCTGCGGCCAACCCGCGCGCGCCTCCCGCTCTCGCCTGATCCCTTCGCTTTCTGATTTGCACTGGCCACCGTTCCCCTCGGGGAGTACGTACGGCTGTGCGTTGTTTTCAAGCCAAGTTTTTCAGGATTCAACCATGAAATATTTACCCCTGTTGGCGGGCCTGTTCGGCTGCCTGCCTGTCTGTGGCTGGGCGCTTGAGTTGGCCCCCACCACTATTGATGGTGAGCAAGCCGCCGAGCCCGGCCTGGCGCTCGACCAATCCAGCGGCATGGCGTCGCGGCTGGGCTTGAGCGTGCGGGAAACCCCGGCGTCAGTGGCCATCGCCACGCGCAACGATATTGAGCGCCATGGCGCCAAGACCTTCCGCGATGCGGCCAACACCTTGCCCGGCGTTAACGCCAGTGCGCCGCCGGGGTTTGGCGGGTTTGTGTCTTACCGTGGGTTTACCAGCAGCCAAATCACTCAGATGTTCAATGGCATCAACGTCGCCACCGGCTTGGCTCGGCCGGTGGATGCGTGGATCTATGACCGCGTCGAACTGGTCGGCGGCCCCTCCTCCTTGATCAACGGTGCCGGCTCCGTGGGCGGCTCGCTGAACTACGTGACCAAGCTGGCAACCCGCGAGGAACAGGCGGCCGAAGGCCAACTCACCTACGGCAGCTACGACACCGCCGGCATGGCCTTTGGCCTCAACCACGCACTGACCGAACCGGGCGCCGAGGTGCAGCATTACGCTCGACTGGATGTGAGCCGCAACACCAACCACAGCTATATCGACCGCGACCAGCGGGATGCCTGGAGTGTGGCGTTTTCCCTGCTCAGCGACCTGACGCCCAACCTGTCCCATACCTTGGCGCTGGAATATCAGGATGAACATGAAGACAGCCCGTACTGGGGCACGCCGGTGCTCAACCCCAAGACGGGTGAGTTGAAAATCGACCGGCACAACCGGTTCAACAACTACAACGTTGCCGATGGTCGTTACGAGCAGCGCACGATCTGGGCGCGTTCGATCATTGATTATCGGATCAACGACAGCACCACGCTTAAGAACACGCTCTATCACTTGGACAGCCAGCGCGACTACCGCAACCTGGAGACCTACCAATACAACGCCGACAACAGCGCGGTGAACCGTTCAACGGCCTACCAGGTGCGTCATCAGGGCGAACAGAACGGCAACCAGTTCGAACTGCGCCACGACGATACGTTCTTCGGCTTGTCGACCACCTGGTCCGGCGGCTTCGAGTACAAGGTCAACAGCACCACCAACAACCCACTGAACGTGCCGGGTAACAGTAGCGTGGACCCGAACCACTACAACCCAGGGCACTTCTACGACATACCGGGCACCCGGCCGGGCTTCGTCAAGGACAAAACCAATGCGGTCACCACCCAGGCACTGTTCGCCGAAAACCGTCTGGGCCTCACCGACAAACTCTCGCTGCTGACCGGCCTGCGCTACGACGCTATCGACCTGGACGTTACCAACCACAGAACGGTGACAGCCACCAACCCACGTCACTTCAAGCGCAGCTGGGAGCCGGTGACCGGTCGCGTGGGCCTGACTTACCAGTTCATCCCGTCGGCCAATGTGTATGTGCAATACAGCACCGCGGCCGAGCAGCCGTCGACCACCACCCAAGTGTTCGACGTGTCGACCGGCAAACAGTGGGAAGTGGGCAGCAAGTTCGATTACCTCGACGGTCGCGGCTCGGCCACCGTCGCGGCCTACAAGATCGAACGCAAGGATTTCGCCGTCACCGACCCGCTGGACCCGAACAACAGCATCCCGGTGGGCGCGCAGTCCTCCAAGGGCATTGAGTTGGCCAGCTCATTGCGCATCACGCCAAAGCTGCTGGCCGAGGGCAATTTCGCCTGGGTGGATGCCGAATACGATGATTTCAACGAAAAAATCGCCAGCGGCGCGGTGGTCTCACGCAAGGGCAACACGCCTACCAACGTACCCAAGCGCGTGGGCAACGTGTGGCTGACTTATGACTTTACGCAAGATTGGCAAGGTGGCGTGGATGCGCGGTATGTCGCGCAGGTGTATGCGGACAATGCCAATACCCTGACGGTGCCGGCCTACACGCTGTTCGGGACGTTCCTGCGCTACAAGGTGGACTCACACACCTCATTAACCGGCCGGGTGCGCAATCTGACGAATGAGGTGTATGCGGAGTTTGCGCACGTGTCGCCGGCTTACTATTTGGGGTCGCCACGCACATTTGAAGTGGCCATTCAAACCAAGTTCTAAGCCTGAAATACAATCAAAAATGTGCGAGCTGGCTTGCCTGCGATAGCATCACCTCGGTCTACCTGATAAACCGAGGTGCCTGCATCGCGGGCAAGCCCGGCTCCCACACAAGCCCACATTTGAATCTGCATCGAATAGAAAGATCGTCGGCTTACTTCAGACTTGCCTCAACTTTCTGCGCCACATCCTCAGTCAACCACGCCTTCCACACCTCAGGATGCTCCTTGAGAAACGCCTGGGCCACTTCGCGTGGCGCCGTGTGGTTCTCGCTCATGGTCGCCAAGGCCTTGTTCAGCGGCTCGATGGGAAACTGAACCTTGGTAAAAAATTCGGCAATCTGCGGGTTTGCCTGTTGGAACGGCGTCGATACACCAATGCTCAACTTGGACGCCAACGAGCGGGTCGGCCTCGGGTTGGGGTTATCCGCATCGGTCAGTGTCTTCCACGCATCGGCGTCAAACGGTGGCTCTTCCAGCTGGATCAGCTTGTAACGCCCCATCAACGGCGTCGGCGACCAGTAGTAGAACAACACCGGTTTGCCACGACGGATTGATGAGGCGATTTCCGCATCCAGGGCCGCGCCCGAACCACTGCGGAAGTTTACATAGCTGTCGTCGAGGCCGTAGGCCTTGAGCTTTTGTTTGTTGACCACTTCTGAGGTCCAGCCGATGGGGCTGTTGAGAAAGCGCCCCTTGCCTGGCGATTCCGGGTCTTTGAACACATCCTTGTAACGCGCCAGGTCTGTGACGCTTTTGAGGTCCGGCGCCAGAGGCTTGAGGCCCTTGGCAGGGTCGCCCTTGACCACATACTCCGGCACCCACCAGCCTTCAGTGGCGCCCTTGACCGTATCGCCCAGGCCTACCACTTTGCCTTCGGCCTCAGCCTTGATCCACACCGGGCTGCGGCCGGCCCATTCCTCGCCAATCACCTGGATGTCGTTTTTCGCCAACGCGGTTTCCAGGGTGATGGTCGTGCCGGGCAAGGTATCGGTGGGCAGGTCGTAGCCCTTCTCAACGATAAAGCGCAGCACCTCGGTGATCAGGCTGCCACTTTCCCAGTTCAGGTCGGCAAAATGCACCGGAGCCTGGGCGGCCGATACCGGCAGTGAAGCCACCGACAGGCTCAAAGCCGTCAGGGACGCTGCCAACAGGGTTCTCAATCCTTTCATGCCTTGTGCACCTCGCGTTTTCGCAGCCATAGCGGACGGCTTTGCTGCCAATGCGCGAAGCCTCTGATTAGTTAAGTCAACTCAACTGTAGTAGAGGTTCCGGGAGAGCAGAAATACACGCGAGGTTTAACGACTATTCACTGGCCTTGAAGGTCACCAGTTCACCCTTGCGCCACTTGGCGGCCTTGCCGGTTACGGCTTTGAGCGTTTTGGTGAGGTTTTCCTGCAGCTGTTCGTGAGCGGCAAACACCAGCATTACGCTGTGGCCTTCCTTGAATACGATGCCCTGGCCTTCGGGCGAAGAAACAAAGGCGTAATCGCCCAAGCCATACACCGTCAACTTGATATCGCGGAACTTCAATTCGAATTTGCCGCCTTCACGGCTCGGCAGCACCGCCGCGCGAAAATGGTCGCCGACCTTGAGCTCCAGGCGCGGTTTGTCATCCACCACCATCGCCGCTTCGGTGTCGATTTCGGCAATGTAGATGCCTTCCGGCGTCTGTTCGGTGATGTAAACAAAACGGGATTGAAACTGCTTGACCAACTTTGCGCGCAAATCACCCAGCACGAATAACGCGTGCATATCCAGATTACTGACTGCCAAGGAAACGCCCCCACATCGAAAAAGCACCGACCGCCGCAGCGGACAGCACAAAAAAACGGCCGTAACGGCTCGATCACACATTCATTAAAAAACTGAAGAGAACCCGCTGCTGCGCTGTAAGACTAGTACACAGATGCGCGATGGACCTTGTGCAAGTCATCAGGCGCCACAGGAAATCACAGGTTCAAGGACCTGAGAATACAGGCCCGTCAGCTTCAGAGAATAACCCAATTAAAAACGCAGTTTCCGACAGCATACACATCACAAAATACCTGGCCATGGAACCAGGCCAACGCTGTGGACGACAATACTAAAACAGCAACGCGGGTCAAAACCACCTGAAAACGCTGCGGGCAAGTCAACAAGATCGACCGACAGGAGCCGGCCATGCAAACACGTCAACTCAATGCTACGTCTTCCCGCACTCGTTCATCATGTCCAGACGAGCGTCAATACTACTGCCTGGACAGCCCCGACGGGTACTCCAATTCCGTTCTTTACCAAGTTGTACCAGCGGGCCGCAATTTCTTTCATATCCTGGAAGTGACCAGCGGCAGGATCAGAGGCTTTCGCAGCAACCACATCCGGGCCTGCGAATTGGCTAAAAAGCTTGAAGCCAACCCGCTGACCTTTCACCCAGGCATCGTTTCGTCATCTGGATGAGTTTACTGCGCCGCCGCCCCTCAACAACTGCCATACTGGCCCGTCCATTGAAGTTTGCCCCTATCGGGTCAGGTTTTATCAGTGCAGTTACCTTGAAGGGAAGGCTATACGTGACGGAATTTGATATTGGCGAATTTTTCATCCATGGCGATGCGAGGGAAGTTGACGGTGAGTTTCAAGCGGTGATCATCATGCGGGCCAAACCACCGCTGACCACGGTCACAACACACCAGGTAGAAAAAGATCGTTGGTTCAAAACTGTCGACGCCGCTGCAACAGCGGCAAAAGATGCTGCCAAGGCACTTAAGTCCGCCGTGGATTCAGGTGCACTCAATTCCTGACAATCCGATAGAACTCTGCCGCCTCCTGCGCCTCACATGCACAACGACCATCACCTTGCATGGAGAACACTATGGACGCGCCAATCCCCACTCTCGAAACACTGTTTGAACAATTGGGCCTGGATTCAACCCCGGAGGCAATCGACGCATTCATCGATGCGCACCCGCTGGCTGAAGACGTGAAGCTTATCGATGCGCCTTTCTGGACGCCGCAACAAGCGGCGTTCCTGAAAGAAGAACTGCGTGAGGACGCCGAATGGGCTATCCCCGTGGACGAACTGAACCAGCGCCTGCATCAACCTCACTAAGCTACCCTCAATGCAGGCTGTCGGATTGCTCCAGGCGCAATAGCGCCTCCCAGGCAGCCCTGCACTCCTCGGCTTCGTCGCGACTGGCGAACGCTGTGCCACGTTGCTCGCCATTGAGCAGCACGACCCAGCAGGCTTTCTGACCCAGCGCGCGCAGCGTCTCGGGAACACCACTGCCGATCATCACGGCGACATCGACTTTGTTTTGCATGGAGCTTCTCCGCCACATTAGTTAGCTACCTAACAATGTCGGCCATGCTACGGTTTTCCTCCCGTTGGAAAAAGCTATCTCCGGAATAGCTCCCTTGCATAAACAGCAACAATCGCTAGCGTGCCGGCTTCGCCGCCTGCGGTTTATAGCCCAGACGCAAGCCGCCCCAATGCCGCCCGTTGACCATGATCGGCACCGACAAGTCGTGCATCAACTCGCCGGTATCGCGCGTATAGGTCTGCAACAGCACTGCCTGTTGATGGCTGCCACAGCGGATGCCGGTACGGTCTTCGAACTTGCGCTTGGTGCGGTTCTGCACCGCATCGACTTGCCCGTCGCCAGTGAGCGCCTGGGAAAAAGCCTTGTTGTGTGTCGGTACATAACCCTGAGGCGTGCAGGCAATGGCGAATACCAATCCCTCATGGCGCGGCAGCAGCGCTTCCTGGATCGCCGGCAAAACCTCATCGGTGTAACGGTCAAAACGCGTGTGGTATTTGCTCGGGCTGGTATTCGGGATCGGCGTGTAACTGCGGTCGAACAAGTCCTGCAGGCTGATGCGGTTTTGCAATACATCGGCCTCGAACTGCTCGGCGATGCGATGTGCGCCCTCGCGGGCCAAATCATAGATGCGCTGGTGATAGTCATCCAGGCCGACTTCGGCCAAGCGCTCGCTGATGGTTTCGGCTTGCCCTTCCATTTGCACGGCGGCGTCGGCCAGTTGGCGGGTTTGCTGGTCGCTCACGGTCAGATCGCTGCGCATCTGCTCCACCGCATGGAACAGGCTGTCGAGTTGCGCGCGGTTGGTATCGGTGCCCTGCGCAATTTCATTCACCTGCCCTTCCACATCCGCCGCCAGGCTGGCGATGCTCTCCAGTTGTTCGCCGGCGTGCTCCACCTGTTCAACGCCCGTGTGCAGGTCCGCCGACAACTGGCGAATCTGCTCCACCACCTGCGCCGTGCGTTGCTGGATATCGGCGACCATCACCCCAACCTCATCGGTCGCCGTGGCAGTACGCCCGGCCAGGCCGCGCACTTCATCGGCAACCACGGCAAACCCGCGCCCGTGCTCACCGGCCCGCGCCGCTTCAATGGCCGCGTTCAAAGCAAGCAGGTTGGTCTGGCTGGCGATCGATTGGATCACCAGCGTGACGCGCTGGATTTCTTCACTGCGCAGGCTCAAGGCTTCAATCAACTCGCGACTGGCGTCGGCACGCTGGCTGAGCTGGCGCATGCGGGTGATTGACTCGACCAGCACTTCACGGCCCTGCGTACTGTGCTGATGCGCCTGGCTGGCCGCGCCCAAGGCTTGACGGCTGAGTTGGGAGGTCACCTGCTCAGTGCCGATCATGACTTCGGCGCTGCTGACGATTTGCCTGGCTGCGCTTAATTGCGATTGCAACCGGGCCGCCAATTGCTTGACCGAATAGGCCACGCCGGCAGCGGACAGCGCGTTATGGCTGGTGGTGTAGGAAAGATCGCGAGTCAGCTCGCCCATCGTATCGGCGACGGGGACAGGCGCCACGCGGTGCGTTCGACTTTTAAGGGTGGGCAGCCATATCACCAGCAAGGCCAGCGGCAGGCACAGGTACAGCGGCAAGCCAGCAAACGCCAGGCCCAGCAGAACCAGCACCAGGGCGGTGCTCTGCAAGAGCGGCGTCAGCCAGCCGGGCAGCGCGCGCACCCGCGCGTGCACGGGCACTGCTGCGCCCATCAGAGATCCGTCTCCAGCCATCGTCGTTACCCCACTGCTTGTCGTTATTGTTTCTGCATTAAACGCCACTATCGGGCCATTATCCATGGGCCGTTAGTGGGAGGCTTGCAGCAGATCAATAGACAGGGGCGTAACCGGTATTTCTCTTGAGCGCCGCATCAGCAGCGCCCAACTTCAGCACATCAGGCTTGACGCTGGTGCTTGTCGATCTGCTCGTGGCGCTCTTGCGCTTCGATGCAGTACTTGGTGGTCGGGCTGATCAGCAGGCGCTTGAGGCCGATAGGCTCGCCGCTGTCGTCGCACCAGCCAAAGGAATCTTCCTTGATGCGTTCCAGTGCACGCTCAAGCTGCGGCAGCATGCGCTGGTCGCGATCGATGGCATTGACCAGCCAGGTGCGCTCTTCTTCAACGGACGCCGCGTCAGCCGGGTCAGCCGGGGTGTCCAGGCTTTCGATGGCGATACGGTTCTGTTCAATGCGCTCGTGGTGTTCCACTTTCATGTCTTGCAGCAGCTGCTCGAAAAAAGCGTGCTGTTCGGCATTCATGTAGTCATCCGCCGGCATGGCCAGCAACTTTTCCTTTGTCATTGATTTCTCTATAAAAAATACGTGCATTAAGGCGAATAAGGGAGCGTTCCGGCAGACCTCTGCAGGCCTCGGAAAGGCGCCGTCCATTTCAAGCGCCACCCGGCACTCAATTTACGAGGGGCGGCAGTCTAAGGCCGACTTGAGGGCTCAGCAACTGAAAAGACAGGCATTTTTTCCCAATTAACCCCCAAAGGCACCAGGACGGGCTTGGCGAATGGTCATCGGAGTGCGTTTATAGCAAGAAATTCAGTGTTGTGGAGCTATATAGAAGACAAACGGTTGAATAAGGCCACCAGGCCTATGCGCAAGGGCGATTCAACAGAATCCAGCACGCGGTGGCGGCAGTTACATACCTCCCGTCGAAAATTCGCCCCGGTATAGATAGAGGCTCCGAAGTTTCCCTACCGAACAGGACCTCTCATGCCCGCAATCCCCTCCGCCCATCGCGCGCTCCCCGCACAAGCCGTCAGCGCACAATTTGCTTCACGCCCGACGCTGGACACTGTTACCCGGCAACTGCTGACAGAGCTGATCCGGCAACGCTATCCAACCTTGGTCATTGATCTGTCCCGTACACAATTGGCCATACCCAGTCCCACCGGAGGCTGGACTCTGCATCCGCTCATGGCCCGCGTGCTCGCGTTTCTCGCCACCGGCACCGAGCTGGACTTAAGTGACCGGCACGGCGAGTCCTGCTACCTGACCGACGCTCCGCCTGGCCGTCTCAAGCTTGCAGCCCCGGCGACCTCCGCCCTCGACATGAACATCATCGAAAACATAATCAAGCAATTGCCCTTGACCCTGCCGACAGCCCTGCAAAACGCCCTGGCCACTTATTGGCGCGAAGAGGCCGACAACGGCCTGTCACGCTGGCGCTGGCTCAGCGATTGGCTGGCCGACAACCTCAGGGTCGCCGCCATCAGCCAGGCGGAGTTGGACGCCACTGAGCGTGAAATGCTTGAACAACTGATCAGCTACCCCGACCGCGACGAACGTATCCGTCGATTCGGGGCCAACGCCGTGCGCGCCTATTACCCGCGGGCGACGCTCAAGGAAGGTCAACAGACACTCCCCCTGCTCAGCCCGCACCTGTTGTTGACCCAGGCAACCCGGGTCCTGCTCTGCCAAACCACCGGTGCCTGCGAACGTTTTTCGTCCATGGACGCCAGCCTCCAGGCCTGGGCCCGACAGGTTGCGCAGCCCTACGTGGTCGAGCACATCACCACCCAACAATGGGAGCCCGACGGCAACGTTTTCGACATCCAGGCGGCACTGATGCTCAATCAGCAACTGGAAGACCTGGGCGCCCTCACCCTGCCCACCCGCCTGGAACTCGATACACTTCGCGCGCTGTGCCTGGAGATCGGCAAGCCCGCCCACTCTTTTCTTGAGGCGCCGACCTCTGCCGCGAAGCTACAGACGACACTGCGCCAACAAACCCCGGCCTGGCTGCAACGTGCCAGCGCGGCTGACCAGCTACGCTATGGACGCTATAGCCTGGCCTTGGCCAGCGCCAAGAAACGCAGCAACGGCCACACCTTTCTCAGCGATATTCCAGACATCTACACCTTCGCAACCAATGCCCTGTTGCAACAGCTGAAACACGATGAGATCACCTTCGACCAGGTGACGCCCGAACAGTCGAAGGCCACACAGTTTCACCCTGATGACCTGCAATTGACATTCAGCGTGGCCGTCGGATACCCAGGAGGCTCCGGCTTCGTCGAGCCCGTGCACATGAGCCTCACTGACCTGGCCATCAACAACCTGCAGGGCCAGCCCCATGGGCAACTCACCGTACGACATCGCCGCTCGCTGCCCCTGCCAACCTGGCTGACGCCCGACTACATCAAAGGCCGCGGCGGCCTGATCGAGCAGGTCGATATTGGCAAGGCCTACCCCGAATTGCTCGACACCCAATTGCTCGGCGACAGTGACCAGGCGCGGCAACGCACAGAGCGCTTCGCACAACACACCGTCGCACAGCTGCCAATGCTGGCCCTGGAATGGGCGCTGAACAACCAGCACGGCATGACCCTGCGCGGGGCTCGCTACGTCGCCGCACTGATGGGCGAGCGCATTGAGCAACGCCAGGTCGAAGGCCAGGCCATCGTCATTCGCCACCTCGCCCTGGTGCGCAAATCCCAAGCGACACCGGATGTTGTCACCAATATGTACATCATCGAATCCGAGAGCGCCCTCGCCGGCCCACACCTGCTGTACCGGCCCTTGTATGCCGATCCCCTCCGGGAGTTCGCCAGCCGCGAGGACTTGCTGCAGGCCATTGCCCACCCTGGTGAATTGCAGACCAGTGTGCTGACCTGGTTGTCCGACGGCGCAAGGCCGGTCTACGCCAACGGTGGATTCCAGGAACCTCATTACCCGCGATTTGGCATGGGCGATGAGTTCAGCGTCCCTGACGTACCGCAACCCGCCACCCTGGCGACTGACGGCAGCAACGACGAGCTGAGGCAGTTTCTGTCCAGCGGCCAGCTGATGCAGTTCTTGTATGGCAGTAACGCACGGGCGCTGGTCGATCAGGCTGATCGCGCCTCGGTTTCCAACCACGAGAGCCGCTGGCGCGTGCTGCTTGAAGGCGCCGGCCTGCTGTTCAACACCCTGCTGCTGCCCCTGGCCCGAGGCCCTCTTATGCTCACGGGTTGGCTGCTCAGCCTGATGAGCAGTGCCAGCCATGATATTCCAGCCCTTGGCAGCGATGATCCGGTGACCCGGGAATTGGCGCTGGTCGACCTGTTGCTGAACATCGGCATGCTGATGCACCAATGGCTACCGCCGACGACATCGCCCTCGACACCGCTGACTAACGATGTCAGGCAACAAGCCCTTCGTTCACCGATTACCAGGCTGGGCAACGAGCACTGGCCACCACCCCCCGCCCCTGCGGTACATCAAGGTCCTACCGTACTGGAAAACGAAGGGCTAGCGAGGGACGCTACGGTGTTCGATTTCAGCTTTTCCAACGCCCACCACCGACTCACGCCCAGCCAACGCGAACGGCTGGCCGGGTTCAAGGCACCCAAGCCCGAGCCATTGCCCAAGCCCCAATTGGACGGGGCACGCAGTGGACTGTATTCGTACCTGGGAGACTGGTACGCCTTGCTGGATACCCAGTGGTACAAACTGAGCCCTGAACGCGACGCGGGCGTGGTGATTGTCGACCCCATCGACCCCACCCGGCTGGGGCCTTTCCTGCAAACCGACGGCTTGGGCAACTGGTCGCTGGACTTGCGTCTGCGCCTGCGCGGTGGGATGCCAGCCAAACGCATTGCCGCCGAACGAAAGCGCCAGGCCGAGCGCAAAATACAGCTAAACGCGCAATACGAGCAATTTTCCAACGACCAACAAGCCCAGCAAAAAAAAGCTGACGACGCAGAAATGCTCATGACCCTGGCGGCCGCCAACCCCAAGTACTCCGACGCCGCAAAGGCCAGCACCCGCAGGGCCTTCGACAGGGCTTTATACGAACAGAGTGAGGGCTACCGCAAAATACTCGACAGTCGCAAAGAGCGGGAAGCGTTGCACATCCCCTTCCCGGCCCAGGTCAGTGCCACACTGCTGGAAAACACCGTCAATAACGCACGCAAGTCAGTCGTGATCGCCGACATGGACCGCAAAGCGCTCTATGCCATGCACCAGGAGTTCATGGGTGGGGGGATCGAACGGACACCCGTCATGCTCGCCAACGTTGCCCATCACTTACAATTTCTAAATGAGATGAGTGAAATCAATGAGCGGCAGATAAAGGCCCTGGAACTCAAGGATCACTACCTGCTGGAGTTATTCAATCTGGGCCAGCCCGGCCTGGAAAGCTATAACCGCCTGACCATGAACCGCCCTGCCGAACTTGGCGCATTGGCGATCAAGTACCAGCAACTCAATACCCTTAAATACCTGAGCGTCAAAATCTGGGACCATAGCGCCAACACCGAGTTGTATTCCGTGCTTGAGCCGCTGCACCCCCAAGTGCGCACCCATGCTGAACTCAGCACCCTTAGCCTGACGCCGGATGAGCGCCTGAACGTACTGGACAGTCTCTTCCGGCACTACGGCCAGGCGCTGGACGCGTTGCAAAGCATGGCCATGGTTCATGCCGACAACTTGCACATGACGCCTTTCCAACACATACAAAAACTGCTGACAGAGCTGTACCAGGATGCCATGCAGCAGTTGGCCGCCGAGATCAAGCCTGAACCCCACGCGGTCAAGCACCCTCCCAAGCATCCTCGGCCTGCTGACGGCGGCCCGCAAAAAAAGGTGATCAAGACCCGCAGGCAAGGCGTGTTGATCGGCGACCTGAAGCCTGCCGACGCAACGTTTCCAATCGATCGGGTCGAAGTGCGCTCCGTAGAGGGTGACCAACTGTTGGGCACTTACTCACAGCGCGAGCACCAATGGGACGAAATCATAGAGATACGCCCCAGCGCCCCGCCGCTGCCGCCAGGCACGCGGGCACTGAGTGTGGTCAAAGGTGAGGTGCGCAAATACCTGCAAGAGCTCACGCCGATCCTCAAGCGTGAGGCCGGCTATGCAAAGGTTTCCAAGTTTCCTGTCGAGATCCAGGAGAGTCTGCAGAAGGAGGCTCGCCGATTCACCGAGCTGGCCGACGAACTCTATCGATCCATCCAGGCCAAGCCAGAGGATTCAAGAGTACTTGCCGACCAGACCCTGCTGGACGAGATGCGAGCGGCGGTCACAACCTTGACCACCAAGGGCCAGGAACTGCGCGTCCAGTACTCACTGGAACTGCCGCCGAACGACGCTAACCTGGTGTACTTGCTGGACCAGGACCTCGTGCAACTGGCCAGGCTCGGCTCACGCATTGAGATGCGAGGCGTCCGGCAGGATTTCATCCAGGAGTACGCGGTCAACGACAAACGCGGCTATCCGCTGTGGTATGCACATTTTCATTACGCCAAAGCCGACACACCCAAGCACGACTACACCGTGGCCCACCTGAAAAAAAAGAATCAACGTAAGGACAGTTACTACTCGCTCCTGGCCAACGCCCGGGGCCCACAAAGCGTGATGGATGTGCACCATGGCACAATCGGCCGTGAACTGGCAGAGCGCCGGTTCCTGCCTTTGGCCCCGTAAACCCTGGAGCGAGCGTGCTCGCCAGCATCGTCAACGCTGACATGGGGAGTCTGGCACCGCGCAGCGCTCTCGGGTTCTTCGCGAGCCAACTCCCCCATCGACTCAGCGCTTGAGCTTGCGCTTATTGCGATACTGGTCGATCACCACCGCGATCACGATGATCAGCCCCTTGATGATGTCCTGGATGTACGCATCCACGCCGACAAAGGTAAACCCGCTGGCCATCACGCCCAGGATCAACGCGCCGATCACGGTGCCGGTGATGCGCCCAACCCCGCCCGCCAGGCTGGTGCCGCCGATCACCGCTGCGGCAATCGCATCCAGCTCATAGGACATGCCCATGCCGGCCTGGCCGGTCGCGGCACGTGCCGAGGCGACGACGCCCGCCAGGCCCGCGAGCAACCCGGCGATGCTGTAGACGATGATCAGATGGCGCTTGACGTTGATCCCCGACGTGCGCGCCGCCTGCATATTGCCGCCGATGGCGTAGGTGTACTTGCCGTATTTGGTGTAGCGCAGCGCGATATGGAAGATCACCGCCACCACCAGAAAGATGATCACCGGCATCGCGCCATGGCCGATCGCCGTGTACGAATCCGACAGCATGCTCACCGGCTGGCCTTCGGTGTAGTAACGCGCCAGGCCGCGGGCCGAGACCATCATGCCGAGTGTCGCGATAAATGGCGGAATCCCCGTGACGGCAATGATGCTGCCGTTGATCGCCCCTGCAAGCAGCCCGACCCCCAGGCCCATCGCCACCGGTATCCACACCGGCAAATCCGTCAGGCTGGGAAACACCGCGCGGGAAAAATCCGAAGTCTGCGCCAGGCTGGCGGCAATCATCGCCGACAGCGCCAGCACCGAGCCTGAGGACAAGTCGATGCCCGTGGTGATGATCACCTGCGTCACGCCAATCGCCAGCAGGCCGATGATCGACACTTGCAGGATCATCAGCACCAGACGTTGGGAATTCATCAGAAAGCTCTGGTCGCGCACGATCCAACCGAACAGTTCAAACACCAACCCGATGCCGATCAGCACCAGGAAAATGCTCAGCTCGGTGGGCAAGCGCCTGCGGTGCTTGACCGGTGCCGTGGCAGGCTTGTTGTCTGTTATTGCGTTCATAGCCAATCACCTTCTTGTTCTGTGGCACAGGCCAACCGCAGGCCTGCGCTGCTGTTCGTCAGTGGACGACGGTCATACCGGAAGCCAGCTGCATGACTTTTTCCTGGGTCGCCTCCGCACGGTCCAGGGTGCCCATCAGGTCGCCCTCGTGCATCACCATCACCCGGTCGCTCATGCCCAGCACTTCAGGCAGCTCGGACGAAATCATGATCACCGCCATGCCTTCGCTGGCGAGAAAAGCGATCAAGCGATAAATCTCGGCCTTGGCGCCGACGTCGATGCCACGGGTGGGCTCATCGAGAATCAGCAGGCGCGGGTTAGTCATCAGCCAGCGCGCCAGCAAGGCCTTTTGCTGGTTACCGCCGGACAAGGTGTCGATGCACTGCTCCAGAGACGGGGTTTTCACCCGCAGCTTCTTGCACATGTCTTCACACAACGCGCGCAGGGCCTTTTGCTGGATAAAACCGTTGCCCGAGTAGTGCGGCAGCACCGCCATTTCCATGTTTTCCAGCACCGACAGGCACGGGAACAGGCCGCTGAGCTTGCGGTCCTCGGTCAACAGCGCAAAGCCTTTCTCGATGGCCATGTGCGGGTCGCTGATGCGCACCGGCTTGCCGTCGAGGCTGATCTGGCCGCCAGAGCTTGGCGTAATGCCGAAGAGGGTCTCTGCCACATTGGTGCGGCCCGAGCCCATCAACCCGGCGATGCCGAGGATCTCCCCGGCGTGCAGGTCGAACGACACCCCCTTGAACACGCCGTCCAGGCGCAAGTCGCGCACCGACAGCAGCAATTCGCCGATGGGCGCCTCACGCACCGGGAATAACTGGCTCAGTTCACGGCCGACCATCATCGAGATCAGGCTGTCGCTGTTCATGCTGTCGGCGCGCTGCAGGCCGATGTAGTGGCCGTCGCGAAACACCGCGACTTCATCGGCAATGGCGAACACTTCGTTCATTTTATGCGTGATATAGACGATGCCTTTGCCCTGGGACCTGAGGTCGGCAATGATCGAAAACAGGTGGGCCACTTCCTTTTCGGTAATGGCCGACGTCGGTTCATCCATGATCAGGATGTCGGAGTCATAGGACACCGCCTTGGCAATCTCGACCATCTGCCGTTCGGCGATGCTCAGGTTGCCGACATGTTCTTCGGGGTCCAGGTTGATGCGCAAACGCGCCAGCAACTCGGCGGTGCAGCGGTGCATTTCGCGGTGGTTGACCATGTGCAGGCTGTTGAGCTGCTCGCGGCCGATCCAGATGTTTTCGGCGATGCTCATGTGCGGCATCAGGTTGAGTTCCTGGTGGATCATCGCGATCCCGGCCTTTTGCGCCGCCAGCGGCGTTTCAAACACGATCGGCTTGCCGCGCAGACGTATTTCACCGGCGTCGGGCTGGTAGATGCCGGCGATAATCTTCATCAGCGTCGACTTGCCTGCACCGTTCTCGCCCATCAGCGCCAGCACCGAGCCTGGGCGAACGCGCAGTTGCACATCGGCCAGGGCCACGACGCCGGGAAAGCCTTTGCTGATGTTGAGGATTTCCAGCAGGTAGGGTTCTTCCGGCGCCAGGGGCTGAATGCCGGAAGGCTGCGAGACAACCGCTTGAGCAAGCATATCGGGTACTCCATCAGCAGGACGACCGTGGCCGCCCTGCTCGCTTATTGTTGTTATGAAGGGCTACTTGAAGTCTTTGACGTTGTCCGGCGTGATCAGCTTGAACGGAATGATCACGTTCTGCTCGACCGGCTCATGCTTGGCCATCTTGCGCGCCGCTTCCACCGAGCCGACAGCCTGCCCTTTCGCGTCCTGGAAAGCCGACGCGGCCATGTCGCCCTTGGTAATCGCGTTCAAGCCATCCGGTGTACCATCGACCCCGGCGATCAACACGCTGCCCGGTTTGGTGCCCGCCGACTTCAGCGCCATGGAGGCGCCGATGGCCATCTCATCGTTGTTGGCCAGCACCGCATTGAACTCACGCCCCTGGGTCAGCCAGTCGTTGACCAGCGTCATGCCGCGGTCACGCAGCCAGGTACCGGTCTGTTCCTGTTCGATGGTGATGCCGGGGTACTTGGCCAGAACCTCTTTCACGCCTTTGGTGCGGTTGGTGGTGGAGTTGTTGGCCAGGTCGCCCAACAGGATCACGATCTTGCCTTTGCCACCGAGTTTGTCGGCGATGTACTGCATTTGCAGGCGACCGGCCTCGACGTCATCGGAGGTCACGGCCACCACATCTTTAGGCAAGTCTTTCTGATCAGGCCGGCGGTTGACGAACACCAGCGGAATGCCCGCCTTGGTCGCCGCACTGATGATGTTCTTGGTCGACGCGGTATCCACCGGGTTGACGATAATCGCGTCGACTTTCTGGCTGATGAAGTTCTCGACCTGGCTCAGTTGCTTGACCACGTCGGCGCGGGCGTCTTCAAACTGCAACTGCACGCCATCGCCCTTGGGGTAGGACTTGGCTTGCTTGTCCATGTCCTCGCGCAGGTAAGTCAGAAAGGTGTCGTCGAAGGCGGACATGCTCACGCCTACTTTGATATCGGCAGCCGAGGCAAAACCGCTGGCAAGCAGCATGGACAAGGCCAGCGCGGTGAAACGGATCGGGGTCTTCATGAACGGTCTGTCTCCAATTTCTTGTTGGTTTTGTGGACGTTGCGTTTTTCAGAGCGAGGAAGCCGGCAGCCGCACGATCGGTGCCCCCGGAATGCAGCACACCAGGGCGCCTTTGTTTTCGACGCACAGCACATTGAGGAAGGAGAAATAAAACGGCCGGGCGCGGGGCAGACCGCGTGGCGCTTGCTGGGCAGGGCGTAAAACTCGCAGTACAGCGTTGAAGATTTTCATCTGACGGTACCTGGTTGTTTTTGATCTTGTTTTTGTTGAGTCGCCCGGATCAAGCCCGAAGCGTACTTTTTGCAACCTGGAAAAGACTTTATTGGAAAATAATTTCCATATCAACCTGTTTTAGAATTTTATTCTATTTTTGTTGAAACCACCTGTTGGCGCTGGTTGCTAAGGCGCGCGGCGTCCAATATACGGGTGGTTTCCAGTGCGTCATAGGCGTTCACCGGCAGCGCTCCCTGCCCTTGCACGGCACTGTGCAACTGGCGATAGAACTGCGTCCAGCAGCCTTTCTCCGAGGGCACACGCTCGCGTTCCGCGCCTTGCTCAAACCAGCCCCAGCGTCGGTGCTCTTCAGCGCCCCAGTGCTCGCCTTCGGTTTTCGGCGTCTTGCCGGCCATCAGCGCTTCTTCCTGGCCATCAAGCCCGTCCACGGTGTAACAACCCAGGGTGCCGCTGACGCGAAAACGCGGGGCCTGACTGTTTTGCAGCGCACTGCCCCACAGGTGGGAAATCACGCCGTTGGCGTGGGTCAGCGAAACAAAAAAGCCGTGATCGAGAGTGGGATGTTCCGGGCTGAACTGCAGTTGCGCGAACACCCGGTCCACCGGGCCGAACAGCTGCATCGCCTGGTCCACCAGATGACTGCCGAGGTCGCGCAACCATCCGCCGCCGCTGGCATTGCCCACGGCTTGCGGATTGAAGCGTTCGACACGGGACTCAAAACGGGTGATCTGGCCCAGCGCACCGGCGTCGATCAGTTTGCGCAACGTGAGGAAGTCCGAGTCCCAACGCCGGTTCTGGTAAACGCTGAGCAACACGCCCTGGCGTTCGGCGGCGGTGATCAGTGCCTGGGCCTGTTCGGCGTTGCTGGCGAACGGTTTGTCGCTGACCACCGCAACCCCATGTTCGATGGCTTCCAGTACCAGCGCCGGACGGCCCTTGAGCGTGGTGGAAATCACCAGGACGTCGACACCGGCCTCGACGATCTAGCCGATGGTGTCGTAGGCCTTGAGGCCGGGATGGTCAGCCGCCAATTGCTGGCGCCGCTCGGGTGAGCGTGTCACCACGCCGACAAACGTTGCGCCGGGCAACGTTGCAATCAACGGTGCGTGAAAAAAACGGCCGCCGTGGCCGTAGCCAACTAGTCCGATTCGCATAGATGCGCTCCTTCATGAAGTGGAAACCCAGTTCAAATGTGGGAGCTGGCTTGCCTGCGAATGCAGCGTGTCAGTCAATGAACCCGCCACTGAAAGACCGCTATCGCAGGCAACCCAGCTCCCACACTGACTGCATTCCACCTGCCCGAAAATGATCCTTGATCGTTCCTGCGCAGAGCGTTGGAACGATCGGTTGCTTATTGGCACAGCTCGTGGGTTACCCGCTCCAGCATCATCCGGTTGGATTCATCCGGTCGGTCTTCCCAAGCAAACACCGAAACCGTGGCGATGCCGTCGAACTTGATCTCGCGCAAGGTGCCGAAAAACGCCTCCCAGTTGACCTCGCCCTGACCGATGTCCAGGTGCTGATGCACCGTGGCGGTAACGCCCGGCGGGTTGACGATGTAGCGCAGGTTCGACGACGCGCGGTGGTTATAGGTGTCGGCAATGATCAAGTGGCCGAGCTTGGAACCGGCGTACTTGAGCATCGAGGCGATATCGCCTTTGCCGTCGTCATAAAAGAAGGTGTGCGGCGCGGCGTAGAGGTAGTTGATCCAGTCGCGGTCGAGGCCGCGAATGATGTCCACCGACTCGTTGTTGCGCTCACAGAAGTCATACGGATGCGCCTGGATATCCAGCTTGATGCCTTCACGCTCGAACTCCGGGATCAGCTCGTCCATGGAGCGCATGAACTGGTTTTCGCACACCAGCGGGTTGTCGGACTGGCCGGTGAACTCAGTGTTGACCAGCTCGCAGTCCATTTCCACGGCGATCTGGATCGCACGCTTCCAGTTGCGCACGGCGGCGACGCGCAGGCCTTCGTCGGCCGCGGCCCAGTGGTACATCGGCAGCAGGGATGACAGTTGCACACCGGCATCGCTCAAGGCCTTGCGAAATTCCTTGATGCGCGCACGGTCAACGCGAGCGGCTTTGTAGAACGGCAGGAAGTCTTCGCGGGGTGAGAGTTCGATGTGCTGGTAGCCGAGTTCGGCGGCCTTGTCGACCATCTGGCCAAGGGGCAGATGGCGGTACATGTAGGGGTCTAAGGCGATACGCATAGGTGAAACTCCCGTATCTGAAATTGGAATCCGCTCGAATGTGGGAGCTGGCTTGCCTGCGATAGCGGTGCATCAGGCGGCATTTATATTGAATGTGCCGCCGTTTTCGCAGGCAAGCCAGCTCCCACACTGATCCGGTTCCTCCAGTGCAATAGGTGTCAGCCGTAAAAATGTGGGCGCTCTGGCAGGCCGACTTTCACAACCTGCTCACTGCGCTGCGCCTCAATGCACGCATCCGCCGCCACCGCTGCCGCAAACCCATCCCACGCCGACGGCCCGCCCACGTGCCCGGCGCGTACGCCGTCGATGAACGCCTGCAGTTCGACGTCGTAGGCGCCGATAAAGCGGTCCTTCCAGTCCATCAGAATCGCATTCGACAGCTTGGCCTCGCTGCGCAGTTGCACCTGCGAAGGCTCCGGCAGTTTGGCAATACCGGTCTCCCCCACCACTTCGCACTGAATGTCGTAGCCGTACTGGCAGTTCACAAACACTTCCACGTCGATGCGCGTGCCCTTGGCGGTTTCCAGCAGCACGATCTGCGGGTCACGCAAGTGGGCCAACGCCTTGCTCGATTTGCGCGGGAACACCACCTGCACCGACACGTAGTCGTCGTTGAGCAACCAGCGCAACACATCCAGTTCATGGATCAAGGTGTCGGTGATCGCCATGTCGGTCTTGTAGTTTTCGCCCACCGTCGGGTTGCGGTGCGCGCAGTGCAGCATCAAAGGCTCGCCGATCTGGCCGCTGTCGATGACCGCCTTGAGGGCGCGATAACCTTCGTCGTACGGGCGCATAAAGCCCACTTGCACCAGGCGCTTGCCGAAGGCGATTTCGGCATCGACGATTTTGCGGCAGCCTTCTGCAGTGACGGCCAAGGGCTTTTCGCAGAACACCGGCTTGCCGGCAGCGATGGCAGCGAGCACGAATTCTTCGTGGCTCGGGCCCCAGGAAGTCACGAGAATTGCCTCGACCTGCGGCGAGTTGATCAACGCATGGCCGTCCGCGTACACCTCGGCGGTCAGCTGCAAATCAGCGACGACCCTGGCGGCTTGCTCAAGGTTGATGTCGGTCACCGCCACCACCTGGCTATTGAGCATGGTCTGGCTGCACCGACGGATATGGTCCCGGCCAATGGCGCCCGTACCGATAACGCCCAACTTCAAAGACATACAAACACTCCTCTTGTTATTAGTACTGCCGGGCCTTGGCCAGGCGTTCATTGAGTTGTTTGGCCACCGCGTCAGTGCGCGCGCTGGTCGAGACCTGCGCCACCCCGACCCGCCACCACGACAGGTATTTGTGGATCATGGTCTTGGGCAGAACCTTGATATCGATCAGCGTCGACACCGTTTGCGTACGTGCATCGGCCAACGCCGCCTGCAACTGTTCCACCGTGCTGACCTTGTAGGTCTTGCAGCCATAGGCCGCCGCACTCATGGCGAAATCCACCGGCACAAAACCGCCGTCGAGCTTGCCGGTCTCCGGGTTGCGGAAGCGAAACTCGGTGCCGAAGCTGTCCATGCCGTGTTCCATCTGCAGGTTGTTGATGCAGCCGAAAGTCATGTTGTCGAGCAGCACCACGTTGATCTTGCGCCGCTCCTGGATCGAGGTGGCCAGCTCCGAGTGCAGCATCATGTAGGAGCCGTCACCCACCAGCGCATAGACCTCGCGCGCCGGCTCGGCGAGCTTCACGCCCAGGGCCGCATTGACCTCGTAGCCCATGCACGAATAGCCATACTCGACGTGGTAGGTGTTGACGCCCTTGCTGCGCCAGCTGCGCTGCAAGTCGCCCGGCAAGCTGCCGGCGGCGGCGACGATGATGGCGTCGTCGGCCAGAGTTTCGTTGAGCACGCCGAGCACGCGGCTTTGGGTCAGACAGGAACCGGTCAGCTCGATAAACTCGCGCAGCACGGCCGGATCCATGTGGTCGTTGATTTCCGGGACGAAATTGTCCGTCTGGTAGTCAGCCTGGTAGATGCGGTCCACCTCGGCATCCAGCTGCGCCTTGGCGTCGCGCGGCTGATCCGCCCAGTCGGAACGGTAGTCGCCCAAGGCATCCGCCAGTGCTTCGAGGCCCACTTGGGCATCCGCCAGCAGTTGCACGCCGTCCAGTTTCAGGGCATCGCAAGGGCTGATATTGAGGTTGAGAAACTTGACCTCAGGGTGCTTGAACAGCGACTTCGACGCGGTGGTGAAGTCGGTGTAGCGCGTACCGATGCCAATGATCAGGTCCGCTTCCGGGGCCAGCAGGTTTGCCGCCAGGCAGCCGGTTTCACCGAGACCGCCCAGGTTCAGCGGGTGGCTGGAGACCACTGCGCTTTTGCCTGCCTGGGTTTCGGCGAAGGGGATGTCAAAGCGTTCGGCAAACGCTTGCAGCGCGGCATTCGCGCCGGCGTATTTGACCCCGCCGCCGCAGATGATCAGCGGTTTTCGCTTGCCTCGAAACGCAGCCAACGCATCGCCGATCATCGCTTCAGTCGGCGGCCGGCGTTCGATACGGTGCACACGTTTTTGCAGGAAGTAGTCGGGATAGTCCCAGGCTTCAGCCTGTACATCCTGCGGCAGGGCCAACGTGACGGCGCCGGTTTCCGCGGGGTCAGTGAGCACGCGCATCGCATGGATCGCAGCAGTCATCAGTTGCTCGGGGCGGTTGATGCGGTCCCAGTACTTGCTCACGGAACGGAAGGCATCGTTGGTGCTGATGCTCAAATCGTGAAACTGCTCGATCTGCTGCAGCACCGGGTCGGGCTGGCGGCTGGCATAGACATCGCCGGGCAACAGCAGCAACGGAATACGGTTGGCCGTGGCGGTGGCGGCGGCGGTAATCATATTTGCCGCGCCCGGCCCCACCGACGAGGTGCACGCGTAGATCTTGCGGCGCAGGTGCTGCTTGGCAAACCCGATGGCGGCGTGGGCCATGCCTTGCTCATTGCGGCCCTGATGCACCACCAGATCGCCGCTGTCCTGCTCCAGCGCCTGGCCCAGCCCCAGCACGTTGCCGTGGCCGAAAATGGTA
The DNA here is from genome assembly GCF_007713445.1 of Pseudomonas sp. RGB. NCBI lineage: Bacteria > Pseudomonadati > Pseudomonadota > Gammaproteobacteria > Pseudomonadales > Pseudomonadaceae > Pseudomonas > Pseudomonas sp. RGB. The sequence goes on from NZ_VMSH01000011.1 coordinate 123,263, forward strand.
AAAACCCCGGCGACAAACTTGCTCTGCACGCCATCGACTTCGATGTACTGGTTATCCAGAAACTTCACCAGGGCCTGGGCCATGGTCAATCTTGTTGTGGTCATCACTTGCACCTTGAGTGAATGCAGATCCATTGTTCAACACAGATCTAATGTGGGAGCTGGCTTGCCTGCGATGGCGGTGTATCAGCCAACTGTTTATCAACTGACAGACTGCTATCGCAGGCAAGCCCGCTCCCACAGTTTGGCCGGCGTTAGGTCCGGGAATTTTGTAGATGGGCGATGCTCGCCCCCAATGCCTGCTGGATATCCGCCAGCGCATGCACGCTTTCAGCAAACGGCTCGAACGACAGATAACCGCCGTAGCCGGTGCTGAGCAAGGTGTCGATCTGCGCCGCATTGCCGAGGATATCGCCCTCGCCCACCAGCACGCGGTGGCCGTCGCGAATGGCATTGAGCGGTGCGTCGCGATCCTCGACGCCGGAGATATGCACCAGGCCGGTCAGCTGCGGGAAGAATTCCTGTTCGCCAGCCAGGTGATGGTGAAAGGTGTCGTGCACCAGGCGGAACACATCCAGGCCGCCAATCGCCTGGATCGCATCCACGGCCACACGCTTGCGGCGCAGCGCGCATTCTTCAAAACCCAGCGGCTCGATGAAACCGAGAATCTTGTACTCGCGCAGGATCGGCGCCAACTCGCTCAACGCCGTGCGCAAACCGGCCGCGCGTTGGGCTTCGTTGCGGGTATCGCCGCGCTCGTTCAGCGGGCACATCACCAGGCCTTGCGCACCGCATTCGCGGGCGTAGGTGGCGAGCTTAATCGCCTGGGCACGGCGCTCGTCATTCCAAACATCAAACGGGTACAGCGCGTTGATCGACAGCACCGTGATGCCCTGCACCGCGCACAACTCACGCACGCGGCTGGCCGGGGTGCCGTATTCGATTTCATGACCTTTGAGGTCGTTGCGAATCTCGATGGCATCGCACTTGAGGGCCGCCGCCAACTGGATGAAATCCGGCAGGGAAAGGTCGGGCGCGACCATGCGGTTAAGGGCAAAACGTAGCGGCGACTTCATTATTGTTGTTCTCCGTTCAAACCGGTCAGAGGTCCAGCAGCCAGCTGTGCTGCGGGTCGTTATGGAAATGCCAGGCGCGCTTGGGGCCGGCCATCACGTTCAAGTAATACGACTCGTAGCCATACGGCACGCTGACCGGGTGATACCCCTTGGGCACCACCACCAGGTCGCTGTTTTCCACAGCCATGGCCTGGTCGATGCTGCGATCGTCGGTGTACACGCGCTGGAACACGAAGCCCTGGGGCGGGTTGATCTGGTGGTAGTAGGTCTCTTCGAGAAAGCTTTGGTGCGGCAGGTCGTCGGTGTCGTGCTTGTGCGGCGGATAGCTGGACGAGTGCCCGGACGGCGTGCGCACTTCCACCACCAGCAGCGAATGGGCCGGCTCGCTGTCGGGCAGGATGTCGCACACATACCGGGTGTTGGCGCCCTTGCCGCGCACGCTGCGCTTGCACTGTTCAGGGCGAATCAGGCGCGGCTCAAAACCTGGGGCACCGGGTGCGGCGCACACGGCGATTTGCACATCGCTCAACGCGGTCACCTGCGCATCGGTGCCGGGCGGCAGGTAGGCGGCGAAGGGCGATTTGTCTTCGAACACGGACTGACGATCCCCCAGGTTCTGCCAGTTGAAGCCCTCGCCTTGGATATTCACCCGGCCGCTGAGCAGCACCAGGCACAGCTCCTGATCACCGGCGGTGACCGGCAACGTTTCACCCAGGCTCAGGCGGTAGGCGGCAAAGCCTACGTACTCCAGGCGCCCTTCTTCCAGGGCAACCATGGTTTGCCCGCGTTTGCTGCTCTTGACCAACAAGCTCATCACTTAAGTCCTCTCGCTGAGAAGCGTGCGCAACGTGTCGTAGCCCTTTTTCGCGTAGATATAGCTGGGCGCTACGGCCGGGTCCTGCTCGGCTTCCACCACCAGCCAGCCCTCGTACTTGGCCGCCAACAGCACGTCGAGCAACTCGGCAAAGTCGATATCGCCGTCACCGGGCACGGTGAAGGTGCCGTTGACGATGCAGTCGGGAAAGCTCCACATCTGGTTGCGCGCCAGTTGCACCACCGGTTTGCGCACGTCCTTGAAATGCACGTGACAGACGCGCTCGATGTGTTTGCGCAGCACCTCGACAGGCTCGCCGCCGCCCATGTAGCAGTGGCCCGAATCGAACAGCAGGCCGACTTCCGGGCCGGTGCGGCGCATCAACTGGTCAATGTCTTCGGGGGATTCGACGTAGGCACCCATGTGGTGGTGGTAGGCCAGGCGCACGCCCTGGGACAGGGTGAAACGCGCCAGTTCGGTAAGTTTGTCGGCGTATTCCTGCCAGGCGTGTTCACTGTGAAAACGTGGACGTTCGATCAGGCGCACCCTGGCGCCCTGAATCGAATCGGCGACTTCGCCGTAGACCAGCACCTTGGCGCCGTTGAGTTTGAGCAGCTCGACGTGACCGGCGATGGCCTCGATTTCTTGCGCCACCGAACGCCGTGCCAGGCGGCTGGAATACCAGCCGGAGACCAGCGCCAGGTCGTAGGGGCGCAGCACGTCGCCGACGCCTTGGGCGTCCTTGGGGAATTTGCCGTTGAGTTCAAAACCTTCGTAGCCGATCTCCTTGCCTTCGCCCAGGGCGGTGCTCAAGGGCGTTTCACCGCCCAGGGCCGGCAGGTCGTCGTTGCTCCAGGAGATCGGGTTGATGCCAATTCGGATTGCGGGCATGGCTGCACCTTTTGTTTTTATCTGACTTAAGCCTGGTGAGGTTTGCTTTGTGTGGGAGCTGGCTTGCCTGCGATCGCATCAGCCCGGCGTATCTGATGGACCGAGTTGTCTGCATCGCAGGCAAGCCAGCTCCCACATTTGAGCGTGTTTAACTTCTAGCACTGCGCCAGGCGTTGATGAGCTGTTCGAAGGTGCCCTGCACCTGCTCGATCAGCGTTTGATCATCAATCTCCCCCGCCATCCATGCGCGGCTCGGTTCCTGGAAGATCGTACGGCCCACCGCAAACCCTCGGCAGGTGCTGCTTTGGCTGGCTTGCCGGAAACCGTCGGCGAGGCATTCAGCCGAAGCGTTCAGGCCCAGCAGCACCACGCCACGGCAATACGGATCGCGCTCCTGGATCAGTTCGTCGAGTTTTTTCCAGTCCTGCGCCGACTGCGCCTCGATCTTCCACCACGCCGGGTAGATGCCCAGGTTGTACAGGCGCTTGAGGCTGCGATAGAGCACGTCGGGATAGGTGGACGGGTGATCCTTGGGCGGGATGACTTCCAGCAGCAGCTCATGGCCGCTGACCAGCGAAGCTTCGTACACCGCCTTCAGTTGCGCTTCCTGTTCCAGGCGCAGCATCGGCTCGTCATCAGGGTGGTATTGCACCAGGCACTTGATGATTTGCTCCTGGGGCCAGGCAATCAGGTTGCTGCCCACCGAGCGCCCGTGCTCGAACGCCAGCGGCCGCGAGTTCTGCACTTCCACCGGGCGCGCGATCCACCAGCCGCGACCGCTGGCGGCGTTGAGCGCGTCCTGGCCGAAACGCTGGTCGGCCAACAGGCCCACGTCGGCTTCGACGCCCTGCTCGCGCAGCTTGGCTTCGACGCGTTCGATGGCCTGGATAAACAACTGCTTGATGGCGCTGATACGCGTCGGGTCCTGGCCGCCTTTTTGCGCCAGGTCCACCAGTTGCCAGCGATGGTCGAAGGCAAACACGAACAGCTGCTTCCAGGCTTTGCGCGGCACCGTGACGCGGTGCAGACGCTGCAAGGTGACGTCTTGATCGGGCCGGGTGATGGGCACCGGGCTGTTGAACAGGTAATCCAGCTCGGCAGGCGTGGGCATGGCCGGCGCGCAGGCGTGGCGGGACACCACCAGGCCGCCACACGCGTTGGCCAACTGGCTGCAACGCTCGTCGCTGGCGTCGTTGATCCAGCCGCTGAGAAAGCCCGACATGAACGCATCGCCGGCGCCCAGCACATTGAGCACCTCGACGCGCACGCCGGGGTAGATGGCGCCGTCTTCCAGCCGCGCGGGGATCGCGCCGTGGATCACCGTGCAGCCCTGCGGGCCGAGCTTGACCACCAGGGTGGCCGGGGTCAGTTCACGCACGGTGCGCAGCGCGGTGAGCAAATCTTCACTGCCGCCGGCGATCAGAAACTCTTCTTCGGTGCCGACGATCAGGTCAAAACGCGGCAGGATTTTCTGCACATGCTGGCTGACGTTCTGGTCGGCGACAAACCGGGTCTCGCCGTCGGCCTTGCCCGCCAGGCCCCATAGCACCGGGCGGTAGTCGATATCGAGCACGCGCTTGACGTTGTGTTTAGCTGCGTAGTCCAGGGCCTGAATGCTGGCCTTGTACACGCCATCGGTGGAGAAATGCGTGCCGGTGATCAGCAAGGCTTTGCTGGAGGCAATAAAGGCCTCGCTGATGTCTTCGGCGCGCAGGGCCATGTCGGCGCAGTTTTCGCGGTAGAACACCAGCGGGAAGGTTTCGCGGTCCTTGAGGCCCAGCAGCACCAGCGCGGTGAGGCGTTCCGGGTCGACCTTGATGCCGCTGACATCGCAGCCTTCGCGGGCCAAGGACTCCACCAGGAAGCGGCCCATGTGGTCGTCGCCCACCCGGCTCAACATCGCCGATTTAAGCCCCAGCCGTGCGGTGCCGAAGGCGATATTGGCGGAGGACCCGCCGAGGTACTTGGCGAAGCTGGACACGTCCTCAAGTCGCGCACCCACTTGCTGTGCGTAGAGGTCGACGCCCAGGCGTCCGAGGCAAATCAGATCCAATTGACGCCCACTGGCAAAACGAGTCTGGCCCATGCTGGCTCCTGTTATTTTTATCAGCCTGCGTGGTGCCGCCGTGGTGGCGGCACACGCTCTTGGTGAAAGCAGACTAGAACGTCCGGCGGCCGCAATCAATATTTATTCCATAATTATTTTTAGTGGAATATTTTTTCCAATAAACCAGCATAATGGCCTGCCAGCCCTCCTGCATCGTTTCAGCAGGCCACGGCCACCGTGATGCCGGGGTATTTTTTTGCGCCTACCCTGTAGACTTGCGCCCACCCATCAGCGCATCAGAAGAACACGCCAGAAGGATTGCCCATGTCCCGCACCGATCCCGAGACCACCCTGGAAGAGACTATCGCCAGCCCTCCGATCAATGCCGAGCGCCTGTTGCAGCTGATCACCGACGAATACGAAAGCCTGCCACGCCAGCTCAAACGCATCGCCAGCTACATGAGCCAGCAAAGCGACCGGATCATGGTCGACCGCATCAGCGACATCGCCCGCGAGTGCGAAGTGCACCCTTCGGCCATCGTGCGGTTCTCCCAGCGGTTCGGTTTCAGTGGTTTCAGTGAGATGCAGGCGCTGTTTCGCGAGGCCTACACCCACAAGACCACGCCGGTGCAGAACTACCAGCAACGCATCCGCAGCATGATCGCCAACAAGTCGCAAAAGGCCAGCGGCGGCGACCTGGCGCGCGAATGCGTGAACGCCACCCTCTCCGGCATCGAGCGCCTGGGGCTGGAACTCGATGATGTGGCCTTCGAGAAAGCCGTGGACCTGGTGGTCAATGCCGACAATATCTACGTGGTGGGCGTGCGCCGCTCCTTCGCGGTGGCCGATTACCTGGTCTACAACCTGCAGCACACCAACAAGCGCATTCACTTGATTTCCGGTTTGGGCGGCAGTTACCGCGAGCAGATGCGCAGCGTGCGTGCCAATGACCTGGTGATCGCCATCAGCTTTACGCCGTATGGCAAAGAGACTCAGCATTGCCTGCGCATTGCCCAGCATCACCAGGCCAAGACCTTGATCATCACCGACAGCAACCTGTCGCCCCTGGCCAAACGGGCGAACGCGGTGCTGTTGGTGAATGAAGGGTCGTCGTTTGCGTTTCGCTCGCTGAGCGCCACGTTGTGCCTGTGCCAGGCATTGTTTATTGCGGTGGCGTATCGGTTGGAGTTGAAGGTGGATGAGATTCATGAACAGGTGGGGTTCGACGACTGATCTTCTGGTACTGAAGATCCGCTGTGGGCGCGAGTCTGTCGTGGCGAGCGGGCTTGCCCCGCGTTGGGACGCGAAGCGGCCCTGAAACCTGACGCCGCGGTCTATCAATGAGCGCGCGGCGGCCTTATTGGGGCTGCTTTGCAGCCCAACGCGGGGCAAGCCCGCTCGCCACGACAGACCGGCCCACCACAACAAGCCCGCTCGCCACAGCAAGCCCGCTGGCCACGACAATCATTGGCGCGGCGATGCGGCTCATGCCTTCGGTGATGGCTGCCAGCAGGTCACCGTCCTTGCGCTCAGCCCAGGCGTTTTTCAGGTAGCGCACAGCATGACCAGGATTAAACGCAGAAGACGGCTTATGAGGCACGGGTTAAGCCGCTGTTAACAATTGCGTGAGCACCCGGCCGTGATAGCGAATCTGCGCCAGGGTCAGCGCTGTGTAGCCGATGATCACCGCCGCCGGCAAGTTCGCCGCGACGCAGAACTTGCTCAGTGGCTGCAAGGTCAGCCCGGCGGCGGCGGCGCGGGTGCAGAATTCGCTTTCCTCGACACCGCTTGGCAGCCACAGCACAAAGTGCAACCCGGCGTGCTGGCCGCTCACCGGGCACTCATCCGGCAGACAGGCGAGCAGCGCATCGCGACGCGCCTGATAAGCCTGGCGCGAAGCCCGCAGGTGCCGCACAAACGCGCCGCTGGCGAGAAACTCCACCAGCCCCGACTGATCCGTCGCGCCCACCGAATGCCCGGTGAGTTGCAGGGTGCGCAGCAACGCGGGGCGCAACGCCTTGGGCACCACCATGAACCCCACGCGCAGGCCCGGGAACAGGTTCTTGTTGAAGCTGCCGCAGTAGATTACCCGGTCGCCGGAATCCAGGGATTTGAGCGCCGCCAGTGGCGCGCTGTTGTAGTTGTATTCGCTGTCGTAGTCGTCTTCGATCACCCAGGCGTCGGCGCGGGCGGCCCAATCCAGCAGCGCCAGGCGGCGTGAAACCGACAGGGTCATGCCCAGCGGCGCCTGGTGCGCCGGTGTCACATAGGCCAGGCGCGCCGTGTCGGGGAGTTGCGCGGTATCAAGGCCTTCGGCTGTCACCGGCACCGGCACCACCTGCGCACCGGCCAGACTGAACAGGCGGCGTGCCGGTGTGTAACCGGGGTCTTCCACGCACGCGGTGTCACCGGGTTTGAGCAGCGTGCGCGCGATCAGGTCCAGGCCATGGCGAATGCCGGTGGTGACAACGATTTCGTCCGCCTCGCAGTGCATGCCGCGATAACTGCGCACGTAGTCGGCGATCTGTTCACGCAACGCGGGCAAGCCGGCCGGGTGGGCGGCCTCCAATACGCCTGGCCCCGCAGACAGCAAGCCTCGGGAGACGCACCGCGCCCAGGTTTTCAGGTCGAACAGGCTCGCGTCCGGGCGCCGTGCGACAAAGGGGACGTGGCTTTGCACACCCGCGTCAGGCTGATCCGGTATGGCCGCGCGGCGTGGACTTGCGCTGGGCGCCGGCGCCGCAATGAATTGCTCGGGGATCACCGCGCTGACGCGCGTGCCGGAACCCGCCACGCGCTGCACGTAACCTTCACTGTGCAAGCGCTCAAACGCCGCTTCAAGCGTGCCACGCGACACCAGCCAGCGTTCGGCCAGGCTGCGGGTAGACGGCAAGCGGCTGCCGGCGGGCAATTGCCGATTCAGGATGGCGGCGCGCAATGCGTCGTAGGCGCCCTGCTGCTTGCCGGCGTCCAGGCTATCGGGGCGCGGCAGGTCCAGGTGGGAGGCGGCTTTTCCTCGGCTCATAGTGGTCCATTCATTGGAGGCATAAGTGGCCCTGAGGATTAAACCACATACCCGCTAGAGTTCGAACTCTACTCCTTGCGAAGAAGCTTCCCATGACGCAACGCGCCCTCTCCTCCGGGTTCTGGCTGGTGCTGCTGACCGTACTCATCGGCCTGCCACGTATCACCCTGGACATGCACCTGCCAGCCCTGCCGGCCATGGCCGACGACTTCCACGCCAGCGACAGCCAGTTGCAGCTGACCCTCACGCTGTACGCCCTGGGCTCGGCCATTTCCTTGCTGGTCAGCGGCCCGTTGACCGACCGCTTCGGGCGCCGCCCGGTGCTGCTGAGCGGGCTGTTGATGTACGCGGTCGCCACCGTGGCCTGCGCGCTGGCCGACAGCATTGGTGTGCTGATCGTCGCCCGCCTGTTTCAAGCCTTGGGCGGTTGCTGCACCACAGTCATCGGCCGGGTGATCGTGCGCGATCACTTTGACCGTCATGAACAGGCGCGCCTGCTTGGCCTGATCTCCATGGCCATGGCGATTTCGCCGATGGCCGCACCGGTGCTGGGCAGCCTGATGCTGCCGTTCATCCATTGGCGCGGCCTGTTTATCGTATTGGCCGTGATCGGCGTGACGCTGTGCCTGGTGGTGTTTCGCCGGCTGCCGGAAACCCGTCCACCGGAAGTCGCCGCCGCGCCGCCGAGCAACCTGCTGCGCCTGTACGGCCAGCTGTTGCGCGACCGTTATTTCCTGCGGTACTCCCTGGCAATCGGCTGCGTGTACAGCACGTATTTCCCTTTTATCAGCGAGTCGTCGGCTCTGCTGCAACGCGGCTTTCACTTGTCTGCCTCGGCCTACGCGCTGGTGTTTGTCGCGACGATCAGTGGCTACATGCTCGGCGCCAACCTGTTCCGCCGACTGGTGCTGCGCGTTGAAGCCGATCAGTTGATCAGTGCCGCCATCGCCTTGAATGTGCTGGGTTGCGTGATGCTCGCCGGGGCCACGGTCGCCGTGCCCCAGGCCTGGCTGGCGATTGTGCTGCCGATGGTGGTGATCATGGTGTCGGTGGGGATGGTGATTCCGGCCTGCCAGCTGTCGGTGTTGCAGCCTTACGGCGCGATTGCCGGAACCGCGTCGGGGTTTTTCTTCTTTATCCAGATGTTCCTGACGGCCGTGAGCAGTTGGGCCACCGGGATGCTGTCGGACGGCACCTCGCAACCCCTGGTGATCATGACGTCAGTGGCCAGCGCATTGCTGGTCGCAGGTTGGCGGGCCTTGCAACAAAAAGCCGCGCCTGTGGGTCAGGCGCGGCTTGGGTAAAGCGCGATCAGGATCAGTGCATGAAGATCGCGATCAGAATGATGAGCGGGATAGGCACACCGAGGAACCAAAGCAGTAATGAGCGCATGTTGTTCTCCTTGATTAACGAACGTAGTTTTCAGTTTCGACGTACACCACGGCGTCACGACGACGACCGCCGAAGGTGGCAGCGAAACTGGCAAAGAAGGCACCGATCAACAGCGCAATGAAGGTCCACAGCGAGGTGTAGGCAGCCACTTTGGCGGCAGTGTCGGCGGCTTGCTTGGCTTTGACCTTGGCGTCTTCGATGGCTTTGCGGGCATCGCCGTACACCTTGTCGATACGCGCTTCGGCGTCAGCCTGGCTGAGGTTGGTGCGCTGGCTGATCAACTGAGCCAGGTAGGTACGGTCTTCAGGGGCCAGCTGGCCGTCGTTGCTCAGGGTGCGAGTGAAGATGCGCGCTACAACGCCATGCACGGCATCATCGCTGACGGCGGCTGGGCGATCATCGCGAAACAGGCTGTCGACGTAGTAGTCAAAGTCGCCGCTGTTGGCGCCTTTGGCTGCACTGCCGGCTGCCTGAGTCAGGCCACTGGCGGCGCTCGAAGCGACACCGGCGCCGGCTTTAACGCCGCCGCTGACCACACTGCTCACCGAGCCGACGACCAGCACTGCGGTCACCAGCGTAGCGACTGCCCATGCGAGGAAACCGTGGGCGGTGTCGCGAAAGTACACTTCGTCACCGTGCATGTTGGCCCACTTCACACGCAAGCGGCCGGCAATGTAGCCGCCCAGGCCCGATGCGACGATCTGGGTGAACGCCAGCCAGACAATCGTGGAAATGCCAAGCCCCTTGGCGCTGATACCGCTGTCGGCCCACGGCGACACCGCCGAAAAGCCCAGGCCGAAGCCCAGCAGCACGAGGATCAGCGACAGTGCGGCCGCCGCAGCGGCCCCGGCGAAAATTGCCCCCCAGGAAACCCCAGAGTGCGAGCTCGATTCTTGCAGCGTGGATGACGATGTGATCATTGTTGTTTTGCTCCCGGCAGGAAAAATAGTGTTACAACTCTCAAAAGGGACAGTGCAGGCACCATGCCAGCCGAGCGAAAAAATAAATCCCTTATATTTCAACAAGATACAAAAATTGAACTAACTTAAACCATGCAAGTTGCAAGAAATGATCGAAAACAGCGTGCTTTATGCAATCCCCCAACGCCCACGGCCCGTGTGAACGCTGGCCGGCATGAAAGTTGTGTCAGTTTTGCCAAGATGAAGTTTAATTTAGGAAGCGTTCAGGCATTTCTTGGCAAAATGCCCCCACTTCTAGTGTGAATCGCTCACCAGGTAATCCTATGACCCGTATTTTGACCATCGAGGATGACGCCGTTACAGCCCGCGAGATCGTCGCCGAGCTGAGTAGCCATGGACTGGATGTAGATTGGGTGGACAACGGCCGTGAAGGCCTGGTCCGCGCTGTGAGTGGTGACTACGATCTGATCACCCTCGACCGTATGCTGCCGGAACTCGATGGCCTGGCCATCGTCACGACCCTGCGCACCATTGGCGTGTCGACGCCGATCCTGATGATCAGCGCCCTTTCCGATGTTGACGAGCGAGTACGCGGCCTGCGGGCCGGCGGCGATGACTACCTGACCAAGCCGTTTGCGTCCGACGAAATGGCCGCCCGCGTTGAAGTGCTGCTGCGGCGCAAAAGCACGGTCAAGGAGTTCGAAACCGCCCTGCGCGTGGCCGACCTCGAACTGAACCTGATCAGCCGCGAAGCCAGCCGCGCCGAACAGCCGCTGAGCCTGCTGCCCACCGAATACAAACTGCTCGAATTCCTGATGCGCAACACCGGGCAGATCCTGTCGCGCATGATGATCTTCGAGGAAGTCTGGGGTTATCACTTCGACCCGGGCACCAACCTGATCGACGTGCACATCGGTCGCCTGCGCAAAAAAATCGACCCGCCGGGCCTCACGCCGCTGATCCGCACGGTACGAGGTTCCGGTTATGTCATTGCTGAACCCCTCTAAAGGCTGGCGCTCCTCCAGCAGCCGCTTGCTGGCGCTTTACAGTTCGCTGTTCGTCGCCTGGAGCTGCATCCTCATGGGGGTGCTGTATTACGAGGTGTCGGGTTACCTGGGTGATCTGTCGCGTCACTCGCTGATGCAGCGTCAGCACCTGTTTCAACGCTTCGACGGTGAAGAACTGGTGGAAGCCCTGACCACCAGCATGACCTTCGACATGAAAGGCGTGGACGCCTACGGCCTGTTCGATGAGCAATTTCGCCCCTTGAGCGGGCCGATCCGCGCAGTGCCACCGGACCTGCCGCTGGACGGCAAGATCCACGCCCTGGCCAACTGTGTCGACTCTGACGACCCGAAACTGCCCAAGGACAGCTGCGATGCGGTGGCCACCCACACCGAAGACGGCCGCTGGCTGGTACTCGTGCGCGCCAACGGTTCGCTGTTTGGCGTAACCCGGATCATCTGGCATGCGCTGCTGTGGGCACTCTCCCTGACGATTATTCCCGGTGCTGCCGGTTGGCATTTGTTACGCCGTCGCCCGCTGCGGCGCATTCGCGGGATTCAGGCCAGTGCCGAGGCCATCGTCGCCGGTGACCTGACGCACCGCCTGCCGTTGTCTGACCGACGCGACGAACTGGACATGCTCGCCGCCATCGTCAACGCCATGCTCGACCGCATCGAGAAGTTGATGAACGAGGTCAAGGGCGTGTGCGACAACATCGCCCACGACCTGCGCACGCCGCTGACGCGCTTGCGCGCGCAGCTCTACCGCATCAAACAAGAGGCAGAGGAAAACTCCGTCTACGCGGTGAAACTGGACGATGCGATTGCTGAAACCGATACGCTGATGGCGCGCTTTCGCGGGCTGTTGCGCATCTCGGAGCTGGAAGACCACCAGCGCCGTTCGGGTTTCCTGGTGATGGACCCGCTGCCGCTGTTGCGCGAACTGCATGACTTTTACCTGCCGCTGGCGGAAGAAGGCGAATTGCAGCTGCGCCTCGAAGTGCCCGACTCGTTGCCGTGGATTACCGGCGACCGCGCACTGTTGTTCGAAGCCTTGGCCAACCTGTTGAGCAACTCGATCAAGTTCTCGCCACCCAACGGTGAAGTGATCCTGCGTGGCGTCAATGATGCCGGCAGCACGCGTATCGAGGTGCACGACTCAGGCCCGGGCATCCCGGCTGCGGAGCGCGACGCGGTGTTCCAGCGCTTCTATCGCGTGGATGAAAGCGACCAGCAAGGCGGGTTCGGGTTGGGCTTGTCGATTGTCGCGGCGATCATCAACCTGCATGGCTTCAAGTTGGAAGTCGGCAACAGCCGATGCGGGGGCGCATGCCTGCTGCTGGAGTGTCGGCAGCAATTGATGCCTGAATAGTCAAAACACCCCAAAACAGTGTGGGAGCTGGCTTGCCGGCGATGGCGATGTATCAAGCAATTTGTTCATTGCCTGACACTCCGCCATCGCAGGCAAGCCAGCTCCCACATTGGACTTTCGGTGCCTGGAAGGTCAGGCCGGGAAGTTGGCGCGCAGTGCCTCAAGCCCGCCGCTGTACACGCCGGCAAACAACTCCTCCACCGCCGCATCCGTGGTCCCCGCCGCCGGGGTGAACACGCCGGACCACGTCACTTTCGCCGACTCATCGGTCAACGCCTCAACCTGCAACGTCGCCAGGTAAGCACTCACCGGAAACGGCGACTGCTCGATGGTGTAGCTGTAAGTGCGCGCCACGTTATCAAAGCTCTGCAAGCGCTCGACCACCACACCGCCGTCCGCGGTTTGCAAGTGACGCACACGCCCGCCGTCGCTCGCCTCGCTTTTGACGATAAACGGTAGCCAATCGGGCAGCGCGTTAAAGCCGCCAATCAATTGCCAGACCTGATCGGCCGAAACCGGAACCTCAATCACCGAAGAAGCTGTCGCCACAATAAATACTCCAAAAAAATTACAAGAATTCAGATCGCCATGCTGTCGACAACACCACCGTCGACGCGCAATGCAGCGCCCGTGGTGGCAGAAGACAAGGGTGAAGCAATGTACGCCACCAGGTTGGCCACTTCATCCACATTTGCCGCGCGCTGGATGATCGACGTGGGCCGCGCATTGCGCACAAACACGTCCGCCTCTTCCCGCGCACTGCGCCCGGACTTGGCGGTGGCGTCTTTGAGCATCTGCTCCAGGCCGTCGGTAAAGGTCGGCCCCGGCAGCACCGCATTGACCGTCACACCGGTGCCGGCCAGACGCTTCGCCAAACCATGGGAGACCGCCAGATTGGCACTTTTGGTCACGCCGTAGTTGATCATGTCCGCCGGCGTTGCCACCCCGGATTCCGAGGACAGGAAGATCACCCGCCCCCAGCCCTGCTCAACCATGCCCGGCACATAATGCCGCGCCAGGCGCACGCCGGAGATCACATTGACCTCGTAGAAGCGCGTCCATTCGCTGTCTGGTGCGTCGAAGAAATCCACATCGTTGAAGATGCCCAGGTTGTTGACCAGGATGTCGGCGCGCGGTTCGGCCGCAAAGAGTTTCTCTGCGCCTTGCGCTGTGCCGAGGTCCGCCACCAGCCCGCGCAGATCCGCGCCCGGCACTGCCTGACGAATGCTCGCCAGGGCGTCGTCAACCTTGCCCGCTTCCCGCCCGATCACCACCACAGTGGCGCCGGATTGCGCCAGGGCCTGGCTGATGCCCAGGCCGATCCCGGCAGTGCTGCCGCTGACGATGGCTACTTTGCCGCTTACATCGATTTTCATCTGAGAACTCCTGAAGTTAGCGCGGCAGCGGTGCGCTGGCCGACATCAACTGTGCGTCGCGCAAGGCCTGCCAGAAGGCTGCCGGAATCTTCTCTGACAGCGCCGCGACGTCTTCGGCAATCCGCCCCGGACGACTGGCACCCGGAATCACGGCGGCCACCGCCGGGTGGGCCAGGGAGAACTGCAGCGCAGCAGCTTTCACGCTCACGCCATACGCTTGGGCAATCGCCTTGATCTGCTCGACCTTGCTGATAATCGCCGGGCTGGCCTTCTGGTATTCGAAGTGCGCACCGCCCGCCAGGATGCCCGAGCTGTAAGGCCCACCGACGACGATTTCGACGTTCTGCGCCAGCGCGGCATCCATCAGGCGTTGCAGGGCACGCTCGTGGTCCAGCAGGGTGTAGCGGCCGGCGAGCAGGAAACCGTCGGGCTGCGCTTCGGTCAGGTCCAGCGTCAGTTCGCACGGCTCGACGCGGTTCACGCCCAGGCCCCAGGCCTTGATCACGCCTTCTTCACGCAGACGGGTCAGCACTTTGAAGGCGCCGGTGCGGGCCTGGTTGAAGTAGTCCAGCCACTGGTCGCCGTAGAAATCCTGGGCGATGTCGTGAATCCACACGATGTCCAGACGGTCGGTTTGCAGGCGCTTCAGGCTGTCCTCGATAGAGCGCAGCGTGGCGTCGGCGCTGTAGTCGTTGAGCATCTTGTTCGGGCGGCCATGTTCGAACACACCGCTTTTTTCGCCGAGGTCGCGGGCGCTTTCTTCGACCTCGTCGAGAATCACGCGGCCGACTTTGGTGCTGAGCACAAAGTCATCGCGGTTGTACTGCGACAAGGCTTGGCCCAGGCGGATTTCCGACAACCCCGAGCCGTAGAACGGCGCGGTGTCGAAGTAACGCACGCCGCTGTTCCACGCAGCCTCGACGGTGGCCTGGGCTTCGTCTTCGGGAATGGCGCGGAACATATTGCCCAGCGGTGCAGTGCCAAAGCCCAGCTGGCCAGGCAGTGTGTCTTTCAAGCTCATGGTGGTTCCTCAATCGGGTTCAGGGTCGCTGTGACCGCTGAGCAGATCCTAGATTGCGTAGATCGGACCGTCCAAGACATACTGCGACCAACTTGAGTCCTGCGAGGTCTTACATGATTGATCTGCGCCAACTGCGCTATTTCGAAGTGGTTGCCGAAGAAGAACACGTCGGCCGCGCCGCCGAGCGTTTGCACATCTCCCAGTCGCCCTTGAGCCGGCAAATCGCCCAGCTCGAAGAGCGTTTGGGCCTGACCCTGTTCGAACGCAGCCAGCAGCGCATCCGCCTGACGCGCGACGGCCAGACGTTTCTGGCCGAAACCAAGGCGCTGCTGACCCACGCCAATCGCCTGGAGTCCCTGGGCAAACGCTTGGGTCGCGGTGAAGAAGGCGGCCTGTGCATCGGCTATATCGAAAACGCGATGCATGCCGGCGTGCTGCCCAACGCCTTGCGCGTGTTGAGAGACGACCGCCCCACCGTGCACATCAAGCTGTACAACTTGCCGTCGCTCGAACAGCTCGAAGGCCTGCGCCAGCGCAGCCTGGATATCGCCCTGGTCAGCGAACCACCGGCCGCCGATGACCCGGACCTGACCGCGCTGCAAGTGCTGGACGACCCCATGCTGCTGGCCCTGCCTGAGCATCATCCGTTGGCCAAACACAACGAACTGCTGCCCGAACACCTGGCCGATCAGGAATGGATTGGCGTGCAACGCAAAGCCGGCGCCCACCCGGCTGATGACTTTGTCGCGGCCTGCATCCGGGCCGGTTTTACCCCGCAAATCCCGATGGAAGCCAGCGAACCGTTCACCGCGTTGGGCCTGGTGGCCTCGGGCTTGGGCGTGGCGATGGTGCAAAAAGGCTTGAGCCGCAATGCCCCGCCCGGCGTGGTGCTGCGTGAGCTGCCGTGGCTGACCTACACCACACCGTTGTGGGCGGCGTGGCATCGGATCAATCTGCGCCCGCTGGTGGAAACCTTCCGCAAAGTGCTCACCGAACCCCAAGGCTGATGGCGATCAAACAGGTGGGAGCAGGCTTGCTCGCGAATGCAATGAGTCAGTACCGAACAAGCCAACTGACACTGCGCTTTCGCGAGCAAGCCCGCTCTCACATTTGAATCGCGGCGCATCAGCTCACCCTCTCCCGCAGCCGGAACCACAACATCCCCAGCGCCAGCAGCGGTGAGCGCAAGGCCTTGCCGCCCGGAAACGTCATGTGCGGCACCTGGCTGAAAATGTCCAGGCCCTGGCTATGGCCGGCATGAATGGCTTCGGCCAAAAGCTTTGCGCACCAGTGGGTCACGTTCAGCCCATGTCCGGAATAGCCCTGGGCATAGAACACATTCGGGTATTGCTTGAGCCTCCCGACTTGCGGAAAGCGGTTGGCGGTGATGCCGATCTTGCCGCCCCACTGGAACTCGATGGCGGTGTTCGCCAACTGCGGGAATACCTTGAGCAGCTTGGGTTGCATGTACGCGGCGATGTCCACCGGATCACGCCCGGAGTAGTGACAGGCACCGCCGAACAACAGACGCCGGTCGGCGGAAAGCCGGTAGTAATCCAGCCCGACTTTTTGGTCACACAGCGCCAGGTTCTGCGGGATCAATTGCTTGGCGACAGCCTCGGACAATGGCTCGGTGGCGATGATGTAGCTGCCCGCCGGCAGCACCTTGCCGCTTAAGCGCGGTTCCAGTTCATCCAGGTGTGCATTGCACGCCAGCACTAGATGGGCGGCGCGCACCGTGCCAGCGGCGCAGCGCACTTGCACGGTGTCGCCGTGGATCAGTTCGAGCACCTGGGTGCGCTCGAAAATCCGCACCCCCAGCGACTCGGCCACCTGCGCCTCGCCGAGTACCAGATTCAGCGGGTGCAGGTGCCCAGAGCCCATGTCCACCAAGCCACCGGCATAGACCGTCGAACCGACCACCTGCTGCATGTCCTGCGGTTCGACCAGCCGAGTTTCATGGGCATACCCAAGCGCCGCCAGGCTCTGCTGCTCGCCCTTGAACGCAGCGAATTGCGCGGTGGTATTGGCCAGCTCGCAAAAGCCCCAGCGCAGATCGCAGTCAATGCTGTGCTGACGAATGCGCTCGCCCACCAGCGCCACCGAATCAATCCCGGCCCGCTCCAGGTAACGCACGCCCTCCTCGCCTACGTACTTGGCGAACCCCGACACGTCGTGGCCGATGCCGCGAATCAACTGCCCGCCGTTGCGCCCGCTGGCGCCCCAGCCGATGCGCCGGGCCTCCAGCAGAATCACCGAGAGCCCGCGCTGGGCCAGTTCGATGGCCGTATTGACCCCGGTGAAACCGCCGCCGATCACGCACACATCGGCGCTCAGGTCGGTGCCCAGCGATGGACGCTCAGGCATGGCATTGGCCGAAGCACGGTAATAGGACCGGGCGTGGTCACTGGATGAAATCATTTGTTGGTCTTCACTTTGCTCCAGGCGCGGGTCATCAGGCGCATGGTCGCCGGGGTCGGCGTGGTGGAAATGTAGAGTTTGTCGAGCACTTCCTGGGGCGGGTACACCTCAGGGTTGTTCACCAGTTCCGGCGCCATGAAAGGCTTGGCGGCGGGGTTGGCATTGGCGTAGCCGACCGAGGCACTGACCTTGGCGATCACTTCGGGGTCGAGCAAATAGTTGATAAAGGCATGGGCCTCTTTCGGGTTGCTCGCGTCGGCTGGGATGGCCAGCAGGTCAAACCACAGGTTGGAGCCTTCCTTGGGAATCGAATAGGCGATATTCACGCCGTTCTTGGCTTCCTTGGCGCGGTTGGCGGCCTGGAACACGTCGCCGGAATACCCGAAGGCCACGCAGATATCGCCGTTGGCCAGATCCGAGATGTACTTGGAGGAATGGAAATACGTGATGTACGGCCGCAGGGTCAGCAGCTTGGCTTCGGCCTGTTTGTAGTCCTCGGGGTTCTCGCTGCGCGGGTCCTTGCCCATGTAATTGAGGATCGCCGGGAACAGCTCGTCCGCCGAATCGAGGAAAGCCACGCCGCACTCGTGCAGCTTTTTGATGTTCTCGGGTTCGAACAGCACCGCCCACGAATCGATGTGGTCGATGCCCAGCACTTGCTTGACCTTGTCGACGTTGTAGCCGATGCCATTGGTGCCCCACAGGTACGGCACTGAGTGCGCGTTGCCCGGGTCGTTTTTCTCCAGCAGCTTGAGCAGTTTGGGGTCGAGGTTCTTGAAGTTGGGCAGCTGCGAGCGGTCGAGCTTGAGGAACGCGCCGGCCTTCACCTGGCGCGCCAGGAAGTGGTTGGACGGCACCACCACGTCATAGCCGGTGCGCCCCGCCAGCAACTTGCCTTCCAGGGTTTCGTTGGAATCGAACACGTCGTAGACCACCTTGATCCCGGTCTTGGCCTGGAAATCAGCCAAGGTGGTCTCACCGATATAGTCCGTCCAGTTATAGACGCTGACCGTCGGCGCGGCTTGGCTGGCACTGCTGAACGCGGCCACCAGGGCCAGCGGGAGAAGCTTTTTCACAAGACGCATATCGACACCCCTTTTGAGTTTTTTTAGACGCTCAACAGCAGGAACTCACGTTCCCAGGAACTGATCACCCGCTTGAAATTCTCATGTTCGGCGCGTTTGACCGCCACGTAGCCGCGCACGAACTTCTCGCCCAGGTACTGCTTGACCGTGTCGCAATCCTCCATCCGCGCCAGCGCGTCTTCGAGGGTGAACGGCAGGCGCAGGTTGCGGCGCTCGTAGGCGCGGCCTTCCACCGGGGCGCTGGGCTCGATCTTTTCGATCATGCCCAGGTAGCCGCACAACAAGCTGGCGGCAATTGCCAGGTACGGGTTGGCATCGGCGCCCGGCAAACGGTTCTCCACGCGCATCGCGTCGGGACTGGAAGTGGGCACGCGCAGGCCGACGGTGCGGTTTTCTTCGCCCCACTCCACATTCACCGGCGCCGAGGTGTCCGGCAGGAAGCGGCGGAACGAATTCACGTTCGGCGCGAACATCGGCAGCAGCTTTGGGATGTACTTCTGCAACCCGCCGATGTGGTGCAAGAACAGCTGGCTCATCTTGCCGTCGGCATCGACAAACACCGGTTTGCCGGTGGCGATGTCCACCACGCTCTGGTGCAGGTGCATGGCGCTGCCCGGCTCGTCGGCCACTGGCTTGGCCATAAAGGTCGCGGCCACGTTGTGCTTGAGCGCCGCTTCGCGCAGCGTGCGTTTGAACACGGTGATCTGGTCGGCCAGGTGCAGGGCATCGCCGTGGCGGAAGTTGATTTCCATCTGCGCCGGGCCGTCTTCGTGGATCAGCGTGTCGAGGTCCAGGCCCTGCAGCTCGCACCAGTCGTAGACGTCTTCGAACAGCGGATCGAATTCGTTGGCGGCGTCGATGGAAAATGACTGGCGGCCGGTTTCGGCGCGACCGGAGCGACCCACCGGGGTTTTCAATGGCAGGTCCGGGTCTTCGCAGCGCTGGGTCAGGTAGAACTCCATTTCCGGCGCCACAATCGGCTGCCAGCCTTGCTCGGTGTACAGCTGCAGCACCTTTTTCAGCACGTTGCGCGGCGACAGCTCAATCGGGTTGCCCTGCTTGTCATAGGTGTCGTGGATCACAATCGCGGTGGGCTCGATAGCCCACGGCACCACGTACGTGGCGTTGGACACCGGGCGGCAGATCATGTCGATGTCGGCCGGGTCGAGCAGGTCGTAATAGATATCGTCGTCGACAAAGTCCCCGGTCACCGTTTGCAGCAACACACTTTCCGGCAGGCGCATGCCTCGCTCATGCAGGAACTTGTTGGTGGGCGCAATCTTGCCGCGTGCGATGCCAGTCAAATCACTGATCACGCATTCGACTTCGGTAATCTTGTGTTCTTTCAGCCAGGCGGACAGCTGATCGAAGGGGGCGTTCATAAGGACCTCGTCATGGGTTGGATGCATGCGCCTGCTTGTACTCGCGGCGCATTGAGGTCTATCTTGATGCCGCCGCACGCCGGCATCTATCCACTTTGCACCCACCATAACGCACCAATAGAGTGCGCCCAGGTTACCCATGACACAGGCAACAGCTTTGCGCGTACAGGCTTTCACCACCGGTGATGTGGCCGCTCAATGCAGTGCGACACCCGGTTGGGTGCAGCAGTACCAGCAGATGTCCCCAGGGCATTTTGCCGGGCAGATCCGTTACCTCGACCTGCAAGGCGTGCAGGTGTACGAAGAGTGCATGAACACGCGCGTGGAGCAGAACTTCAACGCGCCGCCCGGCGCATTGGCGTTCTGTTTCGATGGCAGCGACAACGCGCTGTACCTGCTCAATGGCGAAAGCCGCAACACCTGGATCACCCCGGAAAACTACCGCGAAGTGGCCGTGGTGTTCGGCCCGCAGTTCGTGCAGCGCCAGGGCCTGGATGTGGCCCGACTTGAAGGCCTGTTCATGGCGCCGCTGACCTGTCAGCAGAACGCGCTGTTCACCCGTTGGCTCAGCGGCACCCTGACGCGGTTGTCCGCCACACTCGACCCGATCAGCCGCGATGCCCTCACCCAGCAGTTGCTCGACGATTGCCTGTTCATCCTCGACAACGCCTGCGTGTGCCTGGACCGCAGCTCATTGCAGCGACGCAGCGACGAACGCCTGCTGATGGCGCGCATCGGCGAGTGGGCAGCGGATGCGCCGGATGAAACCGTCAACTTGCTGGAATTGGCGCAAATCGCCGGCGTGCCGCTGCGCCAGTTACAGCAAGGCTTCAAGACCTACACCGGAATGAGCCCGGCGCAGTGGTTGCGTCTGCGCCGGTTGAACGGGGCGCGGCGCGAGTTATTGACCTCAGCCGACACCACCGTGGCCGAGGTCGCGATGAACTGGTCGTTCTGGCATTTGGGGCGGTTTTCGAATAGCTACCGCGCATTGTTCAAGGAACTGCCCAGTGAAACCCTGAAGCGTTCCAGCTGAAAGGCGGGACGACAGAACCATTCGCGATAACTTGTAAAACCCCGCACTTCCCCCTAGCTTATGCGCCCCCCCGTCCTGCGCTTTAAGGCCCTGCCCCCATGGTTTTGCGTTTTCGTCCTGCCGTTCACTCACGTTTCGCCCTCGGCCTGCTGCTCAGCGGCGGCATCGGTAGCAGCCTGGCAGCTGAAATAGAACTGCCGGCGGTGAACGTCCAGGGCCAGGACGAGTCCGGCTACCGCAGTGAAACCGCATCGGTCGGCGGCTTCGCTGAAGCGCCATTGCTGGACACCCCGGCCTCGATCACAGTGATCAACGCCGCGCTGATCAAGGACCAGCAAGCGCGCCTGCTCAGCGAAGTGCTGCGCAACGATGCCTCGGTCGGCGACAGCTACGCACCGATTGGCTATTACGAAAACTTCGTGGTGCGCGGCTTCTCGCTCAATGCGGCAAGCAGCTACAAGATCAATGGGCGTACCGTCACCGGCGAGCAGAACGTCGCCCTCGAAAACAAGCAGCAAGTGGAAGTGCTCAAGGGCCTGGCCGGTGTGCAGAGCGGTATTGCCGAGCCCAGCGGTGTGATCAACTACGTGACCAAACGCCCGCAGGACGTGCGCTCGGTCACAGTGTCCACCGACGATCGCGGCAGCGGTTACATCGCCACCGATGTCGGCGGCTGGTTCGGCAGCGAGCAGCAGTTTGGCCTGCGCGCCAACGTGGCCCATGAAGACCTCAACAGCTATGTGGAGCACGCCAATGGCCAGCGCGATTTCGTGTCCCTGGCGTTCGACTGGACGATCAGCCCCGACGCGCTGCTGCAACTGGATGCGGAGTACCAGAACAAGCAACAGCGCTCGGTGCCGGGTTATCAGCTGCTGGGCGGCACCGAGGTGCCGCATGACGCGTCGCCGAAGAAACTGCTGGGGCACCAGAGCGGTTCCAAACAGGTGGGCATCGACTCGCTGAACCTCAATGGCAAGTTCGAATACCGTTTCAGCGATCAGTGGAAAGGCACTATCAGCGCCGCGCGCAGCAAGGTGGTGATTGATGACTACAGCGCGTTTGCCTGGGGCTGTTATGGCTCGACCAGCTGTAGTTCATCGAGCGTGCCCAACCATTTCAGCCCCGAAGGCAACTACGACGTCTACGACTATCGCAGCCCCGACGATACCCGCCGTGACGATGAAGTGCAGGCTGCAATGACCGGGCTGTTCGACACCGGAGGCCTGGGCCACGAGCTGACTGTGGGCAGCAGCGCGTTTCGCCGGGTGATCGACAAGCGCGAAGCGGTCAACGCGTACATCGGCAGCGGCAATATCAACGAAGACGCACCGACCTTCGCGCCCACCGACGAACCGCTGAAAGACAGCCACCGCAACCTCGACAGCCGCCAGTACGGGCTGTTCGTCACCGACCGCATTCGCTTCAACGAGCAATGGCAAACCATTCTTGGCGGCCGCGAAGTGCGCCTGGATGAAAAAGCCTATGACGATAATGGCAACCAGGCTCGCCACACCCAGCAATACGTGTTCCTTCCTCAAGCTTCGTTGATTTACAAACCAGTGGAAAACATCTCGCTGTACGCCAGCTACAGCAAAGGCCTGTCGCTGGGCGGCATGGCGCCTTGGTTCGCTGAAAACGCCGACGAAACTCTGGCTCCAACCGTGTCACGGCAAATCGAAGCCGGCGTGAAATACGACTGGCGCCGAATTAGCTTCGCCGCCGCCGTATTCCAGACACATCAGGCCTATCAGTACGCCAAACCGGAAGATGGCAAGTTCACCTACGTGCAACAAGGCCAACAGAAAAATACCGGCCTGGAACTCTCCGCCAACGGCTGGGCCACCGACCGCCTGCAAATCGCAACCAGCGTGGCGGCGATTCGCGCGCGCGTGAGCAACAGCGGCACGCCGGAATACGAAGGCCATCAGGCGATCAACGTGCCCACGCTGCGCGCCAGCGTGTACGCCGACTACGCGTTGCCATGGGTGAACGGTCTGGCGCTGCTCGGCGGTGTGCAATACAGCGCCAAGAAATACGCCAACCGCACCGGCAATGTTGAAGTGGGGGATTATGCAGTGGTCAATGTCGGCAGCCGCTACACCACCAACGTCGACGGCTATGAAACCGTGTTTCGCCTGAGCGTCGACAACCTGTTCGACAAGCGTTACTGGCGCGACGCCGGCGAATACATGGGCGATGACTACCTGTTTCAGGGCGCGCCGCTGACGGCGCGCCTGAGTGCTTCGGTCAACTTCTGAACACCCGCGGCGCTGCCAGACACAGCGCCGCCACGCCACAGATCAACAGGCACCAGCCCAGGTTCTGGGCCCAGGCCACCAGCCCAAGCCCGGCGCCGATCATCAAGTAATACAGCAAGCCGAACACTGCGGCGGCCGTGCCAAGCCGGTCGGGATAGCGCACCAGCGCGGCACCCAGCACATTCGGGATTGCCATGCCGAATGCCAGCACCACCAACAGCATCGGCCATACAAAGAGCCAGCTGTCTTGCAGCAGCACGACGAGCAAGCCCCCCAGTGCCGCTACGCCAGCGGCGCTCAGCACCAACTGCTCACCGTTCATGCCACGCTTGAGCAACCGCTTGTTCAGCCACGCCCCAAGCCCCGAACCCAGCGCCAGCAGCACGCCGCTGTAGCCGAACTCGGCAGCGGACAAACCCAGCCGCGCGAAGATAAACGGCCCCACGCTGTAATAGCCGAACAGCGCAATATTGAACGCCGCCACCAGGCCGACCGAGCGCCAAATGCCTGCGTCCCTGAGCATCAGGCCCAGCGTTTCGGGCAGCGACGCCGTCGACACTGAGGCAGGACGCGTCTCGGGCAAGGCCCACAGGCACCAGCCCCACAACGTCAGCGCCGCCAGCAGCAACCCGGCCAGCATGCCGCGATAACCGAAGTACGCCACCAGCGTCGCGCCACTGAACAAACCCAGCGCAGGACTCGCAGCCAGGGCGATGCCCATTATCGAAAACCCCTGGGCCAACTGCGCACCGTGGAAGCGATCGCGCAGCACCGTCTGCGTCACCACCGAGGCGACCGCCGCACCAAACGCCGCCAGCGCCTGGGCCACTAACAAGGCATTGAACGTGGCCACACTCAAGGCCAGCACCGAGGCCGCCACATACAGGGCCAATCCGGCCAACATCACCGGCCGCCGCCCCCAGCGATCACACAGCCGACCCCACACCACGACCCCGAATGCGAACGCCAGGAAATACACCGACAGGGTCTGCCCTGCGCGTTCGGGCCCAACCGCAAACGCTTCGCCGATATCACCCAGGGCCGGGCTGTAAAGGGTCTGGGCCAATTGCGGAAACATCAGCAACGCCACAGTCAGCACCAACAGGTTTTGCACGTTCATTGACGACTCCTTGGTATAAACAACGCCAGGAGTTTAAGGACCGGCAACTGGGGTATTATCCAAACTTCGCCATTTTATCGATCAAATCGGACAACCTATGGCCTGGCTTGCCGCCGACGCGTCTTTCGACCCCGACCGCCTCCCGGCGCCGGTCATCGGCATCGCCGCACTGCTCGGCGACCATGACTCCGGCCTGCATCGGCACCAGCGTGGGCAACTGTTGTTTACCCAACAGGGCTGCACCCGCATCACCCTGGACAACCAACTGTGCCTGCTGCCGCCCTCCCGCGCGGCATGGATCCCCTGCGGTGTGCCCCATCGCGCGGTGATGCACAAAACCGTGGATTACCGCTCTGTCTACCTGAGCGCGGCATTGGCTGATCAGTTGCCCAAACAGGTGCGGGTCATCGAAGTCAGCGCCTTGCTGCGGGCGGTGCTGGAACCCATGGCGATGGCGCCGTTCGAGACTGATTGGCACGCCGGCCGGCATGCCCATCTATTGGGGTTGTGCCTGGATGAAATCCGGCAGGCCGCCGAGCAACCGATGCTCCTGCCCTTGCCGCACGACAAGCGCCTGGCCCCGTTGCTGGCCGATCTCGACAGGTTGCCGCCAACGCTGCAAGTGCTGGAAAAACAGATTGGCGCCAGCACCAAAACCATCGGCCGGATTTTCCTGCGGGAAACCGGCCTGGGGTATCAGCAATGGCGCCAGCAGTGGCGCTTGATGCGGGTCATCGAACTGCTCGCCACCGGGCGCAGCCTGGGCTACTGCGCGTTCGCGCTGGGCTTTGCCAGTGACAGTGCGTTGATCGCCTTTTTCAAGGGCATGACCGGCACCACGCCACGCGGGTATTTCAAATCAAGCTGAAGGCTTACTTGGGCATCTTGCGAAAGCCCACGGCCAGGCGGTTCCAGCTGTTGATGGTGGCGATGGCCACGCTCAAATCGACCTGCTCCTGGGCGCTGAACTCGGCGGCCAGCGCGTTGTAGTCTTCGTCTGCGGCGTGGGTCTGGCTGAGCAGGGTGAGGCTTTCGGCCCAGGCCAGGGCGGCACGCTCACGTGGGGTGAAAAACGGCGTTTCACGCCAGGCCGACAGGGTGTACAGGCGGCGCTCGGTTTCGCCGCCCTTGCGGGCGTCGGCGGTGTGCATGTCGAGGCAGAAGGCGCAGCCGTTGATTTGCGAGACGCGCAGGCGCACCAGTTCCAGCAGCGGGAGTTCGAGGGACAGTTTGTCGACAGCGCCTTCCAGGGCGAGCATGGCTTTCATGGCGTCCGGGGAAGCGGTGTAGAAATCGGTACGGGTTTGCATGGTGATACTCCAGAACGGTGGGGATTGGTGGCCAGAGTAGTCACCGTGAGTGCCTGGAGAAATATCCAATTGCGGGGAAGATTGGGTGGCCAATGTGGCGCCCGTGCGGGAAGGTAAAACGATCAACCCGGCAACGGAATCACCCGCAGCCGCCTGACCGACTTGTACGAAAAACTCGAATAGATCTCCTTGACGCAGGGCAGCGTTTGCAACACCTCGCGCGCAAATTCGCCGAACGACTCGAGGTCCTTGGCCACCACCTCAAGCAAGAAGTCATAGCGCCCGGACACGTTATGGCACGCCACAATCTCGGGAATTTCCAACAACCGCTGCTCAAAGGCGCGCGCAATGTCCTGGGTATGACTTTCCATCATGATGCTCACAAACGCGGTCACCCCGTACCCCAGCGCCTTGGGCGACAGGATCGCCTGGTAGCCGCTGATCACCCCGCTCTCTTCCAGGCTGCGCACCCTGCGCCAACACGGTGAGGTGGTCAGGGCCACGCGGTCAGCCAGCTCGGCCACCGTCAGCCGGGCATTGCCTTGCAGCGCGTTTAACAGTGCTTTATCGGTGCGATCCAGACTCACGGGCATGATGTGCCTCTATTCATTGTTTTTATCGACGTTTCGACCCTTAACCCGGGCATTTCCAGCAAATTTTGCAACGTTCATCTTTGGTTATGAGCATAGCATCGTAGGAAATAAGGAGCGTCCGGCATGAACAATAAACACAATGCATTCGGCTTTTCCACTCGCGCCATCCACCACGGCTATGACCCCAAGGACCACCACGGCGCCCTGGTGCCGCCGATCTATCTGTCTGCCACGTTTGCATTCCCCACGGCTGAATACGGCGCTGCCTGCTTTGCCGGTGAAGCCAGCGGCCACTTCTATACGCGTATCTCCAACCCGACCCTGGCGCTGCTGGAATCGCGCATGGCCACCCTGGAAAACGGCGAGGCCGCCGTGGCGTTCAGCTCCGGCATGGGCGCGATTGCCGCGACGTTCTGGACCTTGTTGCGTCCGGGCGATGAGGTAATAGTCAGCCAGACCCTCTACGGCTGCACGTTCGCCCTGCTGCACCACGGCATCGGCGAATTCGGCATCAAGGTGCGCCACGTCGACCTGACTGACCTGGCCGCCTTGCGTGCGGCGCTTTCCCCCGCGACCCGCATGATCTACTGCGAGACGCCGGCCAACCCCAACCTGCGCCTGGTGGACATTGCGGCGGTCGCCGCGCTTGCCCACCAGCAGCCCAACGTTACCGTGGTGGTCGATAACACCTACTGCACGCCCTACCTGCAACGGCCTCTGGAACTGGGCGCCGACGTGGTGGTGCACTCGGCGACCAAATACCTCAGTGGCCATGGCGATATCACCGCCGGCATCGCCGTGAGCAACCAGGCCCTGGCGCAGCGCATTCGCCTGCAAGGGCTCAAGGACCTGACCGGCGCGGTGATGTCACCGCAGGATGCGTCGTTGCTGATGCGCGGCCTCAAGACATTGGCCCTGCGCATGGACCGCCATTGCAGCAATGCCCTGGCGGTGGCCGAAGCGCTGCAGGCACACCCGGCCGTGCAGTGGGTGACCTACCCCGGGTTGCGCGCTTTCCCACAATACGAATTGGCGGCGCGGCAGATGAAGCAGTCCGGCGGCATGATCGCCTTTGAACTCAAGGGCGGCATTGCAAGTGGGCGCCGCTTCATGAACGCCCTCAACCTATTCACCCGTGCGGTCAGCCTGGGCGATGCCGAATCACTGGCCCAGCACCCGGCCAGCATGACCCATTCCACCTACACGCCCGAAGAACGTGCGCAACACGGCATCAGCGAAGGCCTGGTGCGTTTATCGGTCGGGTTGGAGGACATCGCCGACCTGCTGGAGGATATCCATCAAGCCCTGGCCAAGTGCACCCGCACCGTCGCGTCCCGCCGGGTCCTGGTAGAAGAGCACAGCGTGAAATAAGCCTTAGGCACCCAGTAACGCTTTCCTACAAACGGTGGTCGGACTGGTCTGACCACCGTTATGCGTTTTTAATCTGATTTTTTCCAGATTGGATCCCCATGCTTTCGTCAGGCTGTACTAGCATAGGTGCTCGACGGGTGCATTATCACTGCAGATTATTCACCCTGGTTACCTTCTTAAATCCCGTCGCGATAAGGCTGAATACCTGCACTGGAAACTCATGGACGAATTGATGAACTCACACCTGTTCCCACATATAGGCAAGGTCATCGCCAGCACCGGCAGTCGCCATTTCCCACGCATGCTGCATGACCTCATCCTGACCCAACTGGCAGTGGACGCCACCCATATCACGCAATTGCGGGTCAGTGCCGAAGGCCACACCCGCCGCAGGATCAGCCCGGTCTACACCGATTCGGTAGCCGCCTTGGGTGAAGAACAGCCCGCCGCCCAGCTGCACCTCACGCGCCGCAGGGATGATGTTCGCTATGTACTGTCGGTGTACCGCTCGCACCAGTCAGAAAGTTTTTCGCCGCAGGAACGCAGCATGCTGCAGGACTTCTCCACGCTGCTGCTGCCCATGGTCGAAAAACACATCACCGCGATCCAGCCTTGCCGCCCGACCAGCGAACCGGTGATGCCGGAAAACCAGGGCATCGAAACCCTGCGCCGGCGCATTGAAGAACGCCTGGTGCAATCGGGCCTGACGCTTTCCAACCGCGAACTCGAAGTATGTGTCGGCCTGCTGGCCGGGCGCACTGCACCGCAATTGGCAGAGCAACTGGCACTCAAGGTCAACACCATCGAGAGCTACCTCAAACGCGCGGCGATCAAGCTGGGCATCAGCGGGCGGCATTCGTTGTTGCGGTGGATGTACGCGACCGAGGAAGGCACGCTTACAGCCCTCTGAATCACCAAAACCTGTGGGCGCTGGCTTGCCAGCGCCCACATTTGATCGTTGCCGACTGGGAGTGGTCAGTCCCTGGCCAACGCCTCAATCGGGTCCAGCCGCGCCGCATTCCTGGCCGGTACAAAGCCAAACACAATGCCGATCAGGGTCGAGCACGCAAACGCGGTAATGATCGAGCCGAGTGAAAACACCATTTCCCATTCCTTCACAAACAACGAAAACAGATAGCCGATCGCAAAGGACAACGAGATCCCGATCATCCCGCCGATCAAACACACCATCACCGCTTCCACCAGAAACTGCTGGCGGATGTCCGACTGCCGCGCGCCCACGGCCATGCGAATACCAATCTCGCGCGTGCGCTCGGTCACCGACACCAGCATGATGTTCATCACCCCGATACCGCCCACCAGCAACGAAATCACCGCGATCAGCGACAACAACAGCGCCAGCGAGCGGCTGGTTTTCTGCACCGTTTGCATGATGCTGTCGAGGTTATTGGTGAAGAAATCCTTGGTGCCGTGACGTTGCAGCATGAGTTTATTGACGTTTTCTTCCACCACCTTGCTCGACTGGCCGTCCTTGATACGCACGGTGATGCTGTCCAGATGGCGCTGGCCCAACAGGCGCCCCGCCGCCGTCTCATAAGGCACCCACACGTTCAGCGCCTTGCTGGCGGCGAACATGTTTTTGTTGTCGGCCGTTACACCAATCACCGTGCACGGCAGATTGCCGACCAGGATCACCTGGCCCAACGGGTCCACATTCGGCCCGAACAAGCGATGTCGGGTGTTGTGGTCGATCACCACCACCTGGGCCTGGCGCCGCGCGTCACTTTCGCTGAAGGCAATCCCGGCTTCCAGCTTCAACCCCTTCACCTTGAAGTAGCGGTCGCTGACGCCATTGACCTGTGCATCCAGGTCGATATTGCCAAAGCGCAGCAGCAGGTTGCGGCCCACCACCGGCGTGGCGCTGTCGACGTAATACAGCTGGTTCAACGCCTCCACGTCCGAGGGCATCAATGTTTCGATGGCGGATGCGCGGCTGTCACCAAAACTGGTGCCGGAAAAGATGTCGATGGTGTTGCTGCCGATCGCCTGGATGTCTTTAAGCACATAACGCTTGGCGCCCTCACCGATGGCCGAGATCGACACCACCGAGGTGATGCCGATGACAATCCCGAGCATCGTCAGCAGGGTGCGCATGCGATGGGAAATCAACGCGACCCAGGCCATGTTGAATGCTTCCTTGAACAACCCCAGGCTCGCCACCAGGCGCCGTGCGCCGCTACGCCGGGTCTCGATGGGCGCCTCGGCGGGCACCTCCAGGCCGACGCTGTCGTTGGCCTTGTCGCTGACAATCTCGCCGTCACACACCTCGACAATACGCTGGGCATTGGCGGCCACCTTGGGGTCGTGGGTGACGATAATCACTGTGTGCCCGGCGGCGTGCAGCTCGGCAAGGATGCGCATCACCTCCTTGCCGCTGTGGGTGTCGAGGGCGCCGGTGGGTTCGTCGGCGAGAATCACTTCACCGCCGTTCATCAACGCGCGGGCGATACTCACCCGTTGTTGCTGGCCGCCGGAAAGCTGGCTCGGCCGGTGGCTGGTGTGCCCCGCCAGGCCCAGGCGGGTGAGCAAATCCCGGGCGCGGCTGTGGCGTTGCGTCTCTGGCGTGCCGGCGTAGATCGCCGGCATTTCCACGTTGTGCAAGGCGCTCAGGTGCGCGAGCAAATGGTAGCGCTGGAAGATAAAGCCGAAGTAATCGCGGCGCAGTTCCGCCAGTTGCTCATCGCCGAGCGAGCGGGTTTCGATGCCATTGATTTTGTAGCTGCCGGCGGTGGCGTAGTCCAGGCCGCCGAGGATGTTCATCAGGGTGGATTTACCCGAGCCCGAGGCGCCGATGATCGCGACCATTTCTCCGGCATGGATGGTCAAGTCGATGCCCTTGAGCGCGATGAATTCGCGCTCGCCGGCCATGAAACTGCGGGTGATGCCCTTGAGTTCCAACAGTGGCTGGGTCATGCGTCAGTTCCCCGCCACAACAGGCGTTGCGTCACCGATCACGACCTTATCGCCCTCCACCAGGCCGTCCAGAATCTGCACTTTGACGTTGTTGTTGATCCCGGTCTTCACATCCCG
This sequence comes from Pseudomonas sp. RGB, assembly GCF_007713445.1. Taxonomy (NCBI): domain Bacteria; kingdom Pseudomonadati; phylum Pseudomonadota; class Gammaproteobacteria; order Pseudomonadales; family Pseudomonadaceae; genus Pseudomonas; species Pseudomonas sp. RGB. The sequence goes on from NZ_VMSH01000011.1 coordinate 153,827, forward strand.
CGACACGGCTTTGCCCTTGGCATCCAGCACGCGCAGCGGGTAGCTGCCATCGGCGTTGCGTGAGCCGAGTGCCGCCACCGGCACCATCAGCGCGCCCTGGGCGGTGTCGAGCACGATACGCACCTGAGCGGTCATGGCGATGCGCAGGCGATGGTCAGGGTTGGGCACGTCGAACAGCGCGTTGTAGAACACCGCGGTGTTTTGCTTGGGCGTGCCGGCGGTCTGGGTTTCGAGGAAGTTCTGCGGCGCCGGCTCGGTCCCGCGCAGCTTGGCGTAGTAGCGCTTGTCGGCCTCGCCGAGGATGGTGAAATACACCTGCTGGCCGGGGCTGATGTGAATCACATCCGCCTCGGACACCTGGGCCTTGACGGTCATGGTGTCCAGGTCCGCCAGCTTGAGCAGCACCGGCGCCAGCTGGTTGGCGATCACGGTCTGGCCTTCCTGGGTGACGATGCCGACCACATCCCCGTCAATGGGCGCGACGATGCGGGTATAGGCCAGGTTGACCTTGGCGGTGTCGATCTGGATGTGCGCACTCTTGATCTGCGCATCCAGGGACAGCAGGTTGGCTTGCTGCACCTGGAAGGTGGATTGCGCGTCTTCAAAATCCTGACGCGACACCGACTCGTCGATCTGCAAGCCTTTGTAGCGCTCGTAGACAGACTTGGCCTGCTTGAGCTGCGCCGCCGTGGCGCGGCGCTGGGCCTGCAGGTTCTCTTCATCGACCTGGGCTTTGCGCAAGGTGTTTTGCAGGATCAGCGGGTCGATTTCGGCGAGCCATTGGCCTTTTTTGACCTTGTCACCAACCTTGACCTTGAGCGACTTCAACTGCCCCGAAACCTGGGCGCCGACGTCAACCTGTTTGATGCCTTCGAGCACGCCCGTGGCCAATACGGCATTTTCAATATCACCCCGTTCAGCCGTGGCGGTGAGGTATTGCGGTGTGTCGGCGGGCGCTTGCACCGTATACACGACAAGGCCGATGGCAACCGCCAATACCGCGAGCATTCCGAGTTTGCGAAACGTTGACTTATCCATAAATGACCATAAAAAAATGAAGAGGGTCTGAAGCAAAAACGGCCTGATGTGGGCGCTGGATTGCCTGTGCTTGCTGAGTGTCAGTCACCCTATGCCGGGCTGATACACCGCCATCGCAGGCAAGCCAGCTCCCACCTTCAGATCGGTGTATGCCACTCACGACACCACCTCCCCAATCACCACACCCTCACGCCACCACCGTGCCAACCCTTGAACATTCGGCGCCTTGAGCAACGTAAAGTGGTTCCCCGGCCCATACCAAACCTCCAGCCCGCTGCCCTGCCGTCGCCATCCCTCAATCATCAGGCTCTGTTCGCGCTGATTGCCCGCCGCATCCAGCGAAGGGTCCTCGGCCAACACCAACCGCACCACGCCGTTGTAACGCTGATGCGGCTGATACACCGTGCGCAACGCCGCTGCATAGGTGCGCGCCGGCCCGTCCATGGCATCCACCGCAGAGCGCACCGGCAACAGCCCCACGCCCACCATGCCCGCATGCAGCCATTGGCGCTGCGCCACTTCATCACGCTCGGCAAAGTCCACACGGTCGATACCCAGCGACTTGCCGGCGGCCAATTGCATCGCCTCGATCAACCGCAACAACGCCGCCGTGGTGGTGTAAGGCCGCCCGGTGCCGCCCGGCGCTTCGCTGTCAATCACCGTCAACGACGCCACCTCACGGCCCATCGCCTGCAACCGCAGCGCCATCTCCAACACGATCCAGCCGCCAAACGAATGCCCCACCAGGTGCACCGGCCCTTGCGGGCACTCCTGCGCAAGCGCCGCCAGATAACACTGCGCCGCCGCTTCGACCTGGCTATGCGGCACCGCCTGGCCATCCAACCCGCGCGGCTGCAAGCCGAACAGCGGCCAGTCACGCCCCAGCGCCTCGCTCAACCCCACATAGCCGGTGACGCTATCGCCCGCGCCCGGTACGCAGAATACCGGCGCATACCCTGCCCGCCCGCTCTGAATGCGCAGCAGCGGTTGGTGCGCCACTTGCGCCACCGGCGAACACACGGCCAGCGCCTCGCTCATCGCCCGCCCCAGCGCCTGAATATGCGGCGCCTGCATCATGCTCTGGTGATCACCCGGCACCTGCACCCGGCGCAACTGCCCAGGCGCCAACGCGTCCTCCCAACCCAGCGAAACACTGCGCCGCGACAACTCGGTGGGCCGCTCTTGCGCGCTGAACAAATGCACCGCGACCGGCAACGGGAACAGGCTGTAATGCGCCAGCGCATGCCCATGCCCGACCTCCCGCTCGATAAAACTCAAGAGGTCCGCGTCCGCAGCCGCTGCCATTTGCGCGTATAGCAAACCTTGATCGCGACAGCGTTGCAGCAGACCCGCAAAGTCCAGCTGTCCAATGCCCGCCTCCAAGTATTCAAGGCTCGCCAGCTCATCCACACCTCCCTGTGCTTTCCAATACGCCGTGCACTGCAACAGCAAATGCCGTTTGAGCGCATCCGGCCCGCTCCAGCGCGCCTTGCCCTGATCGGTCAGGCGCGGCACGTAGCTGTCGATCAAACCGAGGAAGGCCACCGCCTCATCCAGCCCGAGTAATTGCATCGCCACTTCGTAGGCCAGCACGCCGCCAAACGACCAGCCCGCGAGCCGGTATGGCCCGTGAGGCTGGATGCGCCGAATCAACCCGACCAGGCGCGCGGCCAGACCTTCCATGGTGTTCAGATGCACTTCGCCAAGCGCTGCGCCCGGCAGGCCATAAATGGGATAGTCGCCGGGCAGGTGCTGGCCCAGCGCCGGGAAGTACACGTCCATGCCACTGAACTCATGCAGCAGAAACAGCGGCGGCTGCGAGCCGCTGCTGCGCACGGTAATCACCGACGTTTCGCGCGCCGGCGGCTGCGTGCGCTGCTGCAGCATCGCCGCGACGCCAGCCACGCTGGCATGCTGGAACAGCTCGGCCAGGGACACCTGCAACCCGGCCTCTTCCATCAGGTTGACCAGCCGAATTGCCAGCAACGAATGCCCGCCCAGCTCAAAGAAGCTGTCATGGCGCCCAACCTGCTCCAGCTTCAAGACTTCAGCCCACAGGTTGGCCAGTTGCTGTTCCAGCGCATCGCCAGGCGCTTCGAAATCACGCCGATTCAACGCGTCCAGCGCCGGAACCGGCAAGGCTTTGCGGTCGATCTTGCCATTGGCCGTCAGCGGCAAATGCGCCAGCGGTACATAGGCCGATGGCAGCATGTAGTCCGGCAGCTGGCCTTGCAGGTGCGCCCGCACGCTGTCGAGGTCGACAGGTTCGGCAGCCCAGGTGAAGTAAGCCGCCAGGCGCTTGTCACCCGGCACGTCCTCACGCGCCAGCACCACCACGTCCTGAATACCCGCAAAGCTCGCCAGGCGCGCTTCGATCTCACCCAGCTCAATGCGAAAACCACGGATTTTCACCTGGTCGTCATTGCGGCCGATGCACTCCAGCAAACCCTCCTGGGTCCAGCGACCAAGGTCACCGGTGCGGTACATCAGGGCACCGGCGTTGAAGGGATCGTCGACAAACTTTTCAGCGGTCAGCTCAGGGCGGTTCAAATACCCCCTGGCCACGCCATCGCCGCCGATGCAGATCTCACCGGTCACCCCCACCGGCACCGGCTGCAACCAGGCATCCAGCACGTGAACGTGCGTGTTGGAAATCGGCCGGCCGACGGGCACGCTGTCGGCGTCATCGGCAATCGCCTGCACTTCATAGGTGGTGGCATAGGTGGTGGTTTCCGTCGGCCCGTAGCAATGCACCAAACGCAGCCCTGGCGCCTGCGCCAACAGGCTGCGGAACGCCGCCGGGTCGGCGCGCTCGCCGCCGCAGAGCAACATGCGCAAGCCGGCCAGCGCGCGCGGAATCAGCTGCACGTACTGGTTGAACAGCGCCGTGGTGACGAACAGCACAGTCGCGCCTTGCAGCGCACTGCCGAACGCGGCCGGGTCGAGCAAGGTCGCGTGGTCGATCACCTGTACCTGCCCGCCGTTGAGCAACGCGCCCCACACGTCCATGGTGCTGGCGTCGAACGCCGGGTTGGAGGCGAAGGCAACGCGGTCGGCCGCATTGAAGTCGGCGTAGCCGTTGTTGAGCACCAGCCGCGTGATACCGCGATGCGGCACCAACACGCCCTTGGGCGTACCGGTGGAGCCGGAGGTGTACATGATGTACGCCACACTGTCCGAGGCTTGTGACAGATCCGGGTTGTGGCTCGGTTGCGGGTCAAGGGTCAGGGTGTCCAGGTCCAGACGCCGGGCGGCGTAATCGATGGACGCGTCGCTGCGGGTCAGCAGCCAGCTCGCGCCGCTGTCCTGCAGCATAAAGCCCTGGCGCTCGGCGGGCGCGTGGATATCCAGCGGCACATAGGCCGCCGCGCATTTGAGAACCGCCAGTTGGCTGACCAGCAGATCGAGCGAGCGCGGCAGCAGGATCGCCACGTTATCGCCGGGACGCACGCCCAGGCTCAACAGGTGATGGGCCAGGCGATTGGCGCGGGTGTTCAATTGGCCGTAGCTCACTGCCTGCTCGCCATGCAACGCCGCCACTGCGTCAGGCCGCGCCTGCGCCTGGGCTTCGAACAGGCGCTGCACCGTGTGCTCGCGGGGGAATGCGCGCGCGGTGGCGTTGAAGCCCGCCAGCTGTTGGACTTCGGCGCTGGGCAGTATGGGCAGGCGGCTGATGGCGATTTCACGGTTGTGCTCCAGCGCATGCGCCACGTGTTCAAGTGCATGGTGCAGGTAGCCACACAAACGTCGGGCACCCGGCCCCATGGCGTGCACGCTGAACCCGTCGCCGAGGTCATCGACACTCACCGACAGCCCGTAATTGGTGTGTTCCTCGGCCTTGAGCAACTCGATGCCCTGCCAGGCCTGCGCCACGCCGCCGGTTTGCGCCGCGCTGTGGCGGTAGTTGAACAGCACGCTGAACAGCGGCGTCGCCACCGGCACGGCGCTGCAACGCTGGGCCAGCGCCAGCGGCGCGTGCTCATGGCCGAGCAGTTGGGTCAGGCGTGCATGCGTCGCACGCAACGCCGTACGCACCGAGTGCTCACCCAGATCGACCCTCAGCGGCAAGGTGTTGATAAACACGCCCATGGCGCGCTCGGCGCCTTCGCCGCCCTGCAGACGGCCAAGCATCACGGTGCCGAACACCACACGCTCGCGGCCGCTGACCTTGCCCAGCACATGGGCCCAGGCCAGGTGCATCAGGCTGGCGGCGCTCACGCCCGCTTGACGGGCCTGGGTGCGCAGGCGCTGGCTCAACTGAGGGTCGATGGTCAGCTGCGCTTGTTCGTCGACACCCAGGTTTTCGACCTCGGTGGGTTCGTCGATCTCACCGAGCATGTCGCGGAAAAACGCCTCGTGATCGTTAACCGCCAAACGGGTCTGGGCCACGTAATTGCGGTACGGCACTGCAGCGCCCAACGCCGCGTCGCGACCCAACAGAAACGCCTGCATTTCGTGCTGCAGGATGTCCAGCGCGATGTGGTCCATCACCAGGTGATGAAACAGCAAGGTCGCCACCACGCGTTGCGGTTCCTGCACGTAAACCAGGCGCATCAGCGGCGCTTGAGCCAGGTCGAGGCGCGACGGCAACGGCCCTGTTTCGACGCTTAACGAGGCTTCACGCCAAACCACCTGCACCGGCTCATGAAGGCCATCCCAATGGAAAGAGGAACGCAGCACATCATGCCGCTGGATCACCGCCTGCAACGCCTGGGCAAAGGCTTGCAAGCGCGCCGTGCTGTCGAACGCAAACTGCGCCTGCAGCAGGTACGCATCGCCCTCGAGTACGGCGCGGTGATGATAGAGAATGCCGGCCTGCAACGGCGCCAGCGGGTAGATGTCCTGCACATTGGCCGCCCCGCCGGGGATGCGGGCGACAATGCGCTCGATAGCCGGCTGATCCAGCTGGATCAGGGGCAGCATGTCCGGGGTGATGTGCGTGCAGCCGGGTGCGATGCCATTGGCCGGCACCGCCACTTCACGCCCGCTGCCCAGCGCCGCCGCCAACGCCGACAGGGTCGGCTGGGCAAACAGCACCTTCACATCCGCCGACAACCCAAGGCGGCGCATGCGCCCCATCAGGCTCACGGCCAGCAATGAGTGCCCGCCCAACTCGAAGAAGTTGTCGTGACGGCCCACCCGCTCCACGTTGAGCAGCTCGGCCCACAGGCTGGCCAGGGCAATTTCGGTATCGCCCTGGGGCGCCTCGTATTCGCGCACCACCACCGAATCCAGGCCTGGCGCCGGTAGGGCCTTGCGGTCGAGCTTGCCGTTGGGGCTCAGTGGCAAGGCGTCGAGATGGACGAAAATCGCCGGCACCATAAACTCCGGCAAGTGGTGCAGCAGATGGCTGCGCAACACGTCGATTTCGCAGTGCGCGCCGGTGTAGTAGGCCACCAGGCGTTGCTCGCGGGCGATAACGGCCGCTTCATTGATCGACGGATACTCGGTCAGGCGGGCCTGGATCTCGCCCAGTTCGATGCGTAAACCGCGGATCTTCACCTGGTCATCATTGCGGCCCAAATATTCGATATTACCGTCCGGCAAGTAGCGCCCGACGTCACCGGTGCGGTACATCCGCCCGCGGGTGAACGGATCATTCAGGAAACGCTCGGCCGTCAGCTCAGGCCGATTCAGATAACCGCGCGCCACTTGCACGCCGCCGATAAACAACTCGCCGACCACCCCCAACGGCACCGGCTGCAACTGGCTGTCGAGCAGGTACATGCGCGTATTGGCAATGGGCTTGCCGATTGGCGTGTTGTCCGGCGTCACCGCGCCCGCGCAATTCCATGCCGTGACGTCCACCGCCGCTTCAGTCGGGCCATACAGGTTGTGCAATTCACTGTTCGGCAACTGCTGCTTGAAGCGCCGCACCAGGCTGCCCGGCAGGGCTTCGCCGCTGCACATCACACGCACCAGCCCGGCCGCTTGGCGCACATCGCCATGGGCCAGGAATACATCCAGCATCGACGGCACAAAGTGCAGCGTGGTGATCTGCTCAGCCTCGATCACATCGCACAGGTACTCGGGCTCTTTATGCCCGCCAGGGCGCGCCATCACCAACCGTGCGCCCGTCAACAGCGGCCAGAAGAATTCCCACACCGACACGTCGAAGCTGAACGGGGTTTTCTGCAGCACCGAGTCCTGCGCCTCGAGGCCATATTCGTCCTGCATCCACAGCAGGCGGTTGACCACCCCAGCGTGTTCGTTGATCACGCCCTTGGGCTGGCCGGTGGACCCGGAGGTGTAGATCATATACGCCGTCACGCCCACTGCAGTCGGGTTATCCAGCGGCTGATGCTGCCAGCAAGGGTGGTCCAGATCGACCACCGGCACCGCACCCAGCAACTCGCGCGTGGAGCCTTGAGCCAACACCACTGCCGGCGCACTGTCCTGCAGCATGTAGGCAATACGCTCCAGCGGGTAGGCCGGGTCCAGCGGCACATACGCGGCGCCCGCCTTGAGGATGGCGTACAGGCCCACGACCATGTCCAGGCTGCGCTCCACGCAAATAGCCACGCGCGAATCCGGCTGCACACCCAGCGCCAGCAAGTGATGGGCCAACTGATTGGCCTGCTCATTCAACTGGGCATAGGTCAGTTGCCGTTCGCCGGCCTTGACCGCAATCGCGTCCGGGGTGCGCTTGACCTGCGCCTCGAACATCCCGTGCAGGGTCTGGTCGAGGTTGTAATTGACCTCGGTGGCGTTGAACTCAAACAGCAGCTGCTGACGCTCACGGTCATCGATCAGCGATGCATGCTCAAGCACCGCCTGGTCGTTTTCGACCATCGCCTGCAACACGCGCTTGAAGTAACCGACATAACGCTGCACGGTCGACTCATCAAACAGCGCCACGGCATATTCCAGCGCGCCAAGAATGCTGCCCTGCACTTCGCCAAGGTTCAGCGACAGGTCGAATTTGGCAAAGTGGCTGTTTTCGACGATGCCTTCCAGGGCCAGGTCGCCCAATGCCAGGGTCGGTGCGCTGCTGTCCTGCCACGTCAACAGGGTTTGGAACAACGGGCTGTGGGCCAGGCTGCGCGGCGGCCGGGTGATTTCCACTACCTGTTCGAACGGCAGGTCCTGATGGGCCTGGGCTTCCAGCGTCAGCGCCTTGACCCGCGCCAGCAGCGCCTCGGTGCTCAACTCGCCGGAGGTGTCGATACGCACTGCCAGCGTGTTGACGAACAGGCCGATCAGCCCTTCTACCTCACTGCGCGTGCGGTTGGCCACCGGCGAGCCGATCACCAGGTCGTGTTGCCCGGACAACCGCGCCAGCAACGAGGCCCAGGCACTCATCAAGGTCATGTACAGCGTGGTGCCATGGCGTTGGCTCAAGGCCTTGAGCCCGGCGGTGAGGCGTTCATCCAGGCGCACTTCGACGCTGCTGCCGGCGTAATCCTGCTGCGCCGGGCGCGGGCGGTCGGTGGGCAGCGTGAGCAAGGCCGGCGCGCCCGCCAGCGCCTGTTGCCAATAGCTGCTCTGGCGCTGCAGCACCTCGCCGCTCAGCCACAGCCGTTGCCACACGGCGAAGTCACCGTACTGGATCGCCAGCGGCGGCAACGGGTCGGGCAGGCCGTGGCTGAAGGCTTGGTACAGCGCCATCAGCTCGCGGGTCAGCACGCCCATCGACCAACCGTCGGAGACGATGTGGTGCAAGGTCAGCAACAGCACATGGTGATCGTCGGCCATCACCACCAGCCGCCCGCGCAGCAGCGGGCCGCGCTCCAGGTCGAAAGGCGCCGAGGCTTCGCCGTGGATCAAGGCATCCAGGGCCTGCTGGGGTTGCGGGTGGCGGCGCAGGTCCTGCACTTGCAGCGGCAGCACGTCTTCGGCCGGCACAATCAGCACCTGGGCGTCGTCGCCGTGCTGGGCAAAGCGGCTGCGCAGGGTTTCGTGGCGCGCCACAATCCGCGCCAGCGCCCGTTGCAGCGCCTCCACATGCAATTGCCCACGCAGGCGCAGGCCAATGGGGATGTTATAGGCGGTGTTGGCGCCTTCCATCAGTGCCAGGAACCACAGGCGCTGCTGGGCGAAGGACAGTGGCACGGGTTCATCGCGGCTGGCCGGGAGAATATCCGGCAAGGTGCTGCGCCCCGATTGGGCCAGGACTTCGGCGACCGCCGCCAGCTCGGCATTGGCAAACAGGTCGCCGAGGATCAGCTCGACACCCAGACGCTGCCGCACCTGGGAAACCATGCGCATTGCCAGCAGCGAGTGCCCGCCCAATTCAAAGAAATGGTCGCGACGCCCGACGCGCGCCACGTGCAATACATCGGCCCAAATCTGCGCCAGCACGCTTTCGATCTCGCCCTGGGGCGCCTCGTACTCGCGGGTAAACACCGCAGCCATGTCTGGCGCGGGCAAGGCCTTGCGGTCGAGTTTGCCGTTGGCGGTGAGCGGCAATGCCTCAAGCTTCACGTAGGCAACCGGGACCATGTAGTCCGGCAAATGCGCCACCAGGTGGGCGCGGATATCGCCAACCGCCAGCGGAGCGAACGACGGGGTTTCGGTGAAATACGCCACCAGCCGGTCCTCACGGACCAGCACCACCGCTTCCTGAATACCCGGCAATTGGTTGAGTTGGGTTTCGATCTCGCCCAGCTCGATGCGCACGCCACGGATCTTCACCTGGTCGTCGTTACGCCCCAGGTACTCGATATTGCCGTCCGGCAGCCAGCGCGCCAGGTCGCCGGTGCGGTACATGCGCCCGGCGTTGAATGGGTCTTGCAGGAAGCGCTCGGCCGTCAGCTCCGGACGGTTCAAGTAACCACGCGCCACGCCTTTGCCGCCCACATACAGCTCACCGGCAACCCCCAGCGGCACCGGCCGTTGCTGCTCATCGAGCAAGTACACCGTGGCATTCGCAACAGGCTTGCCGATATGCAGTGGCTGGCCCGCCTCCACCTTGCCGGACGTGGCGACCACCGTGGCCTCGGTGGGCCCGTAGTTATTGATCAACTCAAAACGCTGGGCCCGCGCGAACTGGCGCAGGCGATCACCGCCGATCAGCAAGGTGCGCAAGGTCGGGTGTTCGATCTGTTGGCTGAAGGCGTACTCGGCCACCGGCGTGGGCAAAAAGCACACGTCCAACGGCTGCGCGCACCACCACGCGAGCAAGGCGTCGATGTCTTCGGTGCCGTCATTGGCCGGCGGCAGGTGCAGGGTCGCGCCGACACACAGCGCCGGCCACACTTCCCAGGCCATCGCATCAAAGCCGAAACCGGCGACACTGGCGGTGTGGCGCCCGGCACACAGGTCAAAGGCGCGGCAATGCCAGTCCACCAGGTTGGCCACGGTGTGGTGTTCGACCATCACGCCTTTGGGCAAGCCAGTGGAACCGGAGGTGTAAATCACATAGGCGAGGTTAGCGGGCGTGACATCGACCGTGGGGTTGTTCGCCGAATGATGCTGCCAGGTGAAGCGGTCCAGGTTGATCACCGGCACTTGCAGCGCGGGCAGTCGGTCCAGCAGCGCCTGTTGCGTCAGCACCGCCACCGGCGCGCTGTCGGTGAGCAAATAATTGAGGCGCTCGGCCGGGTGGGACGGGTCCACAGGTACATAGCAAGCGCCGGCCTTGAGGATCGCCAGCAACCCGGCCAGGGTATCCAGGCCACGGCGGGCGACGATGGCCACGCGGTCGTCAGGCTTGACCCCCAGCGCCAGCAGGTGATGGGCCAACAGGTTGGCTTGCTGGTTCAGTTCGGCGTAGGTCAATTGGCGGCCTTGCTGCACGGCGGCGATGGCCTCGGGCGTGCAGGCCGCCTGAGCTTCGATACGCCCGTGCAGCGTGGTGCCTTGAGGGAAGTCGGCGTGGGTCGTGTTGAACTGCTCGAGCAGTTGTTGTCGCTCGGCGGCGGGCACGACCGAGACCTGATTGAGCGGAGTCTGTGGCGCCTGCTCCAGTGCAGTCACGAGGTTTTCCAGCGCGGTTTGCAGGTAGGCGCAGACGCGCTGCGGGTCCACCTGGGTGCTGGCGAGCAAGCTCAGGGCAAAGCCTTCGCCGAGGTCATCCACGCTCAAGGTCAGCGGGTAGTTGGTGCGTTCTTCGGCGCTGAGCGCCGCGATACCTTGCCAGGCCGACACGGCGGCAGCGCTGGCGGCCGGGGCACTGTGGCGGTAGTTGAGCAACGCGCTGAACAGCGGCGTCGGCGCAACCACGCCGCTGCAGCGCTGGGCCAGGGCCAACGCGGCGTGTTCGTGGCGCAGCAAGGTGGTCAGCCGCGCGTGGGTGGCCTTGACCCCGGCGCGCACGTCTTCGGCGCCCACGTCCACGCGAAACGGCAGCGTGTTGATGAAAATGCCCAGTGCCCGATCGGTGTCATGGCTGCCCTGCATGCGGCCCATCAATACGGTGCCAAACACCACATGCTCTTTACCGGCCAGCACACCCAGCACCTGCGCCCAGCCCATATGAAACAGGCTGGCGGCGCTCACGCCCAGTTGCCGGGCCTGCGCACGCAAGCGCTGGCCCAGCTCCGGCGCCAATGGCAGGCTGACTTCGGCAATCCCGCGGGCATCGCCTTGCACGTCTTGCAGGCCAAATGGCAAGGTCGGCTCGCTGATGTCGCCGAGCATCTGGCGGAAGAAACTTTCGTGCTCCTGCTCGCTGATCCCCAGCCGCGCCTGCGCCACATAGTTGCGAAACGGCACCGCCTGGCCCAGCGCTGCGCCCTGCCCCAGCAGGCACGCCTGCATTTCATGGCACACCACTTCCAGGGCGCTGTGGTCAAGGGCCATGTGGTGAAACAGCAAGGTCGCGACGATGCGCTGATTGGCCGGATCTTCGGCACGCACCAGGCGCAGCAACGGCGCCTGGGTCACGTCGAGGCGATAGTGGCGGGCATCGAACAACGCGTGCAGCTGCGCGGCGATATCGCCGTCAGCCGGGTCCAGTTCCAACACCTGCACCGGCAATTGCGCCTGGCGCCAGACCACCTGCGACGGTTCCTGCAACCCGTCCCAGACCACGCCGGTGCGCAGGATGTCGTGGCGGTTCATCACGCTTTGCAGGGCGTGGGCGAAGGCCTCAAAACGCGCCAGGCTGTCAAACGCAAACTGCGACTGCATCACGTACGGGTCGCCCTGCTCGGCGCTGACGTGATGGAACAGAATGCCTTCCTGCAACGGCGCCAGCGGGTAGATATCCTGGATATTCGCCACGCCGCCATCGACGGTGGCGACGATGCGGTCGATCTCGTCCTGGCTCAGGCTCGACAGGGTCAGCATGGCCGGCGTGATGCGCTCGGCGCCCGCCGGGATGCCATTGGCCGGCACCGTCACTTCACCGGCCTTGGTCGGCGAATACTCGCCGGCCTTGATCAACTCGATCAACGCCGGCTTGTGCTCGCGCAACGCGGCAAGAATCGCCGGGTCGCTCAGCGCCTGTTTATTGCCCTGCACCGACAACTGCTCGCCCTTGAGCGCCAGTTGCACATCCTTGGTTTTCAGCGTCGCCAACAGCTCAGAAATGCTCACAGGACGATCTCCATTCGTTCGGTTATGGCGGCGTAGCCGGCCAGCGTCGGCTGTTCGAACAGCGCCCGCACATCGGCTTCCAGGCCTTCCTGGCGCAGGCGTCCGATCAAGCTCACGGCGAGCAGCGAGTGCCCGCCCAGTTCAAAGAAGTTGTCATGGCGCCCGACCCGCTCGACGTTGAGCAGCTCGGCCCACAGCCTGGCCAGGAGGATCTCGGTATCACCCTGCGGCGCCGCGTACTCGCGCACGGTCAGCGCGTCCATGCCCGGCGCAGGCAAGGCCTTGCGGTCGAGCTTGCCGTTGGGGCTCAGCGGCAGCGCGTCAAGGTGCATGAACAGCGCCGGCACCATGAAGTCCGGCAGGCGCTGCAGCAGGTGCGCGCGCAGCTGCTCGATGTCGGTAGGTACGCCGGTGTAATAAGCGACCAACCGGTCCTCGCGGGCCACCACCGCAGCCTCATTGACCTGCGCATGTTCGAGCAATCGCGCCTGGATTTCCCCCAGCTCGATGCGCAGGCCGCGGATTTTCACCTGGTCATCGTTGCGGCCCAGGTACTCGATATTGCCGTCGGGCAAGTAGCGGCCAACGTCGCCGGTGCGGTACAGGCGCCCATGGGTGAAGGGGTCCTTGAGGAAGCGTTCGGCAGTCAGCTCGGGGCGATTCAAGTAGCCACGCGCCACTTGCACGCCGCCGATAAACAGCTCGCCGACCACGCCCAATGGCACCGGCTGCAATTGCGTATCCAGCAGGTACATGCGCGTGTTGGCAATCGGTTTGCCGATCGGCGTGTTGTCCGGCACCTCGGGACGCGCGCAGTTCCAGGCGGTCACGTCCACGGCCGCTTCGGTGGGGCCATACAGGTTGTACAGGCCGACTCCCGGCAGCTGCTGCTGGAAGCGCCGCACCAGGCTGCCCGGCAAGGCTTCGCCGCTGCACATTACGCGCACCAGCCCGGCCGCCTGGCTGACATCACCGTGGGCCAGGAACACGTCCAGCATCGAGGGCACAAAGTGCAGTGTGGTGATCTGTTCGGCCTCGATCACTTCGCACAGGTACTCAGGCTCTTTATGGCCACCCGGGCGCGCCATGACCAGGCGTGCGCCGGTAAACAGCGGCCAGAAGAACTCCCACACCGACACGTCGAAGCTGAACGGGGTTTTCTGCAGCACGCTATCACTGGCCGTGAGACCGTACGCGTCCTGCATCCACAGCAGGCGGTTGACCACCCCGGCGTGCTCGTTGATCACGCCTTTGGGCTGGCCGGTGGAGCCGGAGGTGTAGATCACATAGGCCTGGTGCCGGGCGGTAAGGCCTGGCACGTGGGGGTTGCCAGCGGGCTGGTGCTGCCAGGTGGCGTGGTCCAGGTTGACCACCGGCACCTCACCCAGCAACGCGCGGGTGGCGCCTTGCGCAAGCACCACCACCGGCGCGCTGTCTTGCAGCATGTAGGCCAGGCGCTCGCGAGGATAGGCCGGGTCCAGCGGCACATAACCGCCGCCGGCCTTGAGGATCGCAAACAGGCCGATGACCATGTCCAGGCCACGCTCCACGCAGATGCCTACACGCGAATCCGGCTGCACACCGAGTTCACGCAGGTGATGGGCCAGGCGGTTGGCGCGTTCGTTCAGCGCGCTGTAGGTCAGGTACTGATCGCCGGACTTGACCGCCACGGCCTGCGGCGTGCGCTCGACCTGGGCTTCGAACAGGCCGTGCAGGGTTTGATCGAGGTTGTAGTTGACGTCGGTGGCATTGAATTCCACCAGCAGTTTTTGCCGTTCCTCACTGCCCATAATCGGCAGGCGATTGAGCGGCTGATGCGGCGCCTGCTCGAGGGCTTCAACCAGCCCTGACAAAGCGGTCTGCATGTAACCGCACACGCGTTGCGCGTCGATTTGCGCCAGGGCGGTGACGTCATAACCATCGCCCAGGTCATCCACGTTCAAGGTCAGCGGGTAGTTGGTGCGCCCGTCGTTGACCAGCGTCTGCATGCCTTCCCAGGCCTGCTGCGCCTCGGCCGAGCGCGTGGCGGCGCCGCGATGGCGGTAGTTGAGCATTGAGCTGAACAACGGCGCCGGGGCTGCCACGCCGCTGCAGCGCTGGGCCAGCGCCAGCGACGCGTGTTCGTGCCCCAGCAGCGCGGTAAGCCGTGCATGGGTGGCTCGCACCGCAGCGCGCGCACCTTGCGCGTCGATGTCCAGGCGCAGCGGCAAGGTATTGATGAACACCCCCAGCGCGCGGTCGGCGCCCTCGCCGCCTTGCATGCGACCCACCAGCACCGTGCCGAACACCACGCTGTGGCGACCCGAAGTGGCCGCCAGCACTTGGCCCCACGCCAGGTGGAACAGGCTCGCCGTGCTCACGCCCAGCAAGCGCGCCTGGGCGCGCAGCCGGCGGTTGAGGTCATTGTCCAGGCGCAGGCAGTGTTCTTCGATCGCGTTGCCGTCGCCGCGCACATCCTGCAAACCGAACGGCAAGGTCGGTTCATCGACGTCACCGAGCATCTGGCGAAAGAACGCTTCATGTTCCTGCTCGCTTACGCCCAGACGCGCCTGGGCCACATAGTTGCGGTACGGCATCGGCGCCGCTGTTGGCGCGGCGTGGCCGAGCAAGTGGCCCTGCATTTCGCGCAGCACCACGTCGAATGCGGTGTGGTCGAGGGCGATATGGTGGTAGAGCAACACCACCACTACGCGCTGGTTGGCCGGGTCCCGGGCGTACTTGAGGCTGATCAACGGCGCGTGGCTGAGCGTCAGGCGATAGCGTCGCGCATCGAAACGCTCATGCAGGCCAGCCAGTACATCGCCTTGCAGGTGCAGCTCTTCACGCGGCAGTTCAGCCTTGCGCCACACCACTTGCAGCGGTTGCGCCAGGCCTTCCCAGACCACGCCGGTGCGCAGGATGTCATGGCGGTCGATGACCTGTTGCAGCGCCTGGGCGAAGGCGTTCAGGCGCTCAATGCTGTCGAACGCCAGGTGCGACTGCAGCAGGTACGGGTCGCCCTGCTCGGCGGTGATGTGGTGGTAAAGAATGCCCTCCTGCAACGGCGCCAGCGGGTAAATATCCTGCACATTGGCAGCGCCGCCGGGTACACGGCTGACGACGTCGTCGAGAGTTGACGGGTCGAGCTCCACCAACGGCAACATGTCCGGGGTGATGCGCTGGCAGTCGGCGGTGATGCGGTTGGCCGGCACCTGCACTTCGCGGCCACTGCCCACGGCGGTGGCCAACGCCGCGAGGGTGGGCTGGCTGAACAGCACACGCACGTCAGCACTGAGGCCGACCTGACGCATGCGTTCGATCAGGCTGACCGCCAACAACGAATGACCGCCCAGTTCGAAGAAGTGGTCATGCCGGCCGACTTGCTCCACCTGCAACACCTCGGCCCAGATCCGCGCCAGGGTGGTTTCCACCGCGCCTTCCGGCGCTGCGTAGTCGCGGCTCAGCAACGCGGCTTGATCGGGTTGCGGCAAGGCCTTGCGGTCCAGCTTGCCGTTGGCGGTCAGCGGCAGCGTGTCGAGCCTGACGTAGGCTGCTGGCACCAGCGCGTCGGGCAGCTGTTGCTGCAGTTGCGCACGCAAGGTTTCAATCGCCAGCGGGTACTTTTCGATGAACCAGGCCACCAGACGCCCCTCGCGCACCAGCACCACGGCTTCAGCGATGCCGTCGAGTGCCGCCAGGCGGCTTTCGATTTCACCGAGTTCGACGCGCACACCGCGCACTTTGACCTGGTCGTCGTTACGGCCCAGGTACTCGATATTGCCGTCGGGCAGCCAACGCGCCAGGTCACCGGTGCGGTACATCCGCCCAGGGTTGAACGGGTCCTGCAGGAAACGTTCGGCGCTCATCTGCGGGCGGTTCAAATACCCCCGCGCCACGCCGCGGCCGCCCACATACAGCTCACCGGCGACACCCACCGGCACCGGGCGCAACTGTGCGTCGAGCACGTACACGCTGGCATTGGCGATGGGCCGGCCGATGTGCAGCGCCTGCCCGGCGCGCACACGGCCGGAGGTGGCGACCACCGTGGCCTCGGTAGGCCCGTAGTTGTTGATCACCGCAAAGCGCCGCTCCTGGGTGAACTGACGCAGGCGATCACCGCCGATCAACAGAATGCGCAAGGTCGGGTGGTGCAGGTTCTGGCTGAAGGCGTACTCGGCCACTGGCGTGGGCAGGAAGCTGACGTCCAGTGGCTGCGCCAGCCACCAGGCGAGCAATTCGTCAATGTTTTCATTGCCGACCTTCGCGGGCGGCACGTGCAAGGTGGCGCCTGCGCAGAGTGCCGGCCAGACCTCCCAGGCCATCGCGTCAAAGCCAAACCCGGCGACGCTGCTGGTGTGACTGCGCGCGTCCAGGCCAAAGGCCTCGCAATGCCAGTGCACCAGGTTTTCCACGGTGCGGTGTTCCACCATCACGCCTTTGGGCTGGCCGGTGGAGCCGGAGGTGTAGATCACGTAAGCCAGGTGCGCCGGCGTCAGGCCGACCAGCTGCGGGTTGCTGACGGCGTGGTGCCGCAAGCACTCGTCGAACAGGTCGACAGTGGCGTGCGTGCCCAGCAAGTCACGGGTGCTGGCCTCGGCCAAGACCGCTACCGGCGTGCTGTCCTGCAGCAGGTAGGCGATACGTTCGGCGGGGTAAGCCGGGTCGACAGGCACGTAGCCGGCGCCGGCCTTGAGAATGCCCAGCAGCCCGACCAGCATGTGCGGGCCACGGCGACAGCAGATCGCGACGCGGTCGTCCGGTTGCACGCCGAGTGTCAACAGGTGATGGGCCACCTGGTTGGCGCGTTGATTGAGCTGCTGATAGGTCAGGACTTCGCCGTCCTGCTGCACGGCAATCGCGTGGGGCTGACGTTCGACCTGGGCTTCGAAGGCGCCGTGCACGGTGTGCCCGGTCGGGAAGTCCGCGGCCGTCGCGTTGAATTCGCGCAGCAGGGTTTCGCACTCTGCCGGCGGCAGCACTGGCAATTGATTAAGCGGGGTGCTCACCGCGCTTTCCAACGCCGCGACCAACTGCTCCACGGCGCGGTGCATGTAGCCACACAGGCGCTGGGCGCCGATCTGCGGCAGTGCCAGCACGCTCAGGCCAAAGCCTGTGCCGAAGTCATCGACGCTGAGGGTCAGCGGGTAATTGCTGCGCTCCTCACCGCCCAGCAGTTGCACGCCTTCCCAGATGCCATGGCCATCGCGGGCCATTTCGCCGGGGCTGCTGTGACGGTAATTGAGCAAGGCGCTGAACAACGGCACGGCCGTCGGTACGCCGCTGCAACGCTGGGCGAGGGCCAGCGACGCATGCTCGTGCCCCAGCAGCGCGCTCAAGCGGCTATGCGTGGCCTTGACGGCCGCAGCAGCAGCGGACGCTACATCGACGCGCAGCGGCAAGGTGTTGATGAACATGCCCAACGCACGGTCAGCGCCCTCACCCGCCTGCATGCGCCCCATCAGCACCGTGCCGAACACCACCTCATCACGCCCGGACACCAGCCCCAGCACTTGTGCCCACGCCAGGTGCATCAGGCTGGCCGCACTGACCCCCAGCACCCGCGCCTGATCACGCACCCGCACTGCCAATGCGGCGTCCAGCGGCTGTTCGGCCTCTTCGATAGCGCGGCCGTCGCCCTGCACGTCCTGCACGCCAAAGGGCAGGGTCGGCTCATCGACATCGGCGAGCATGTCGCGGAAGAAATGCTCGTGCTCCGCCACGCTGACACCAAGGCGCGCCTGGGCCACGTAGTTGCGAAACGGTGCAGCGTCGGGCAGTGCCTCGGCCTGGTTGAACAGGAACGCACGCATCTCCTGGCCGACCACTTCCATGGCGGTATGGTCGAGCGCCAGGTGATGGAACAACAGGATCGCCGCGACCCGATTATTCGCCGGGTCCTGGGCATAGACCATGCGCAGCAGCGGCGCCTGGGTGATGTCCAGGCGATAGTGGCGGGCATCGAAACGTTCGTGCAGTTGCTCGATGACGCCGCCGTCAGCCGGGTCCAGAACAACCTCTTGCACCACCAGGCGGGCCTCGCGCCAGACCACTTGCACCGGGCTGTCCAGACCTTCCCAGACCACGCCGGTGCGCAGGATGTCGTGACGGGCCGCGACCTGTTGCAGCGCGCCCATGAAGGCGTGCAAACGCTCAAGGTTGTCAAACGCCATGCGCGACTGCAGCAAGTACGGGTCGCCCTGCTCGGCGCTGATATGGTGATAAAGAATGCCTTCCTGCAGCGGCGCGAGCGGGTAAATATCCTGCACATTGGCCGCGCCACCCGGCACCGTGGCGACGATGCGCTCGATCGCTGCCTGGTCGAGTTGCACCAGGGTCAACATCGACGGCGTTATCCGGGTGCAGCCTGCTGGAATGCCATTGGCCGGCACCTCGACCTCACGCCCGCTGCCGACTGCCGCTGCCAGCGCCGCCAGGCTTGGCTGGCTGAACAGCACACGCACATCCGCGCTCAGGCCCACCTGGCGCATGCGCTCAATCAGGCTCACGGCCAGCAACGAATGCCCGCCCAACTCGAAGAAATGGTCATGCCGGCCGACACGCTCGAGCTTGAGCACGTCCTGCCAGATCTGCGCCAGCAAGGTTTCCACCTCGCCCTCCGGCGCCTCGTAACCGCGACTGAGCAGCGCGCTCTGATCCGGTACGGGCAAGCCCTTGCGGTCGAGCTTGCCGTTGGCGGTCAGCGGCAACAGTGCCAGCCACACGTAGGCCGACGGCACCATGTAGTCCGGCAACCGGCCTTGCAGATGAGCGCGCAGTGCCTGGATGTCCAAGGGTGCCTGGGCGGTGTAATACGCCACCAGGCGCTTGTCGCCCGGCTCGTCTTCGCGGGCCAGCACCACCGCGTCTTTTACGCCGGGGAACGCGGCCAGGCAGGTTTCGATTTCGCCCGGCTCGATACGAAAACCGCGGATCTTGACTTGCAGGTCGTTACGCCCCTGGTACAGCAAGGTAGCGTCGGCCTGCCAACTGGCCAGGTCGCCGGTGCGGTACAGCAGGCCTTCGCCGAAGGGGTTGGGGATGAATTTTTCCGCCGTCAATTGCGGCTGGTTCAAATACCCGTTGGCCACCCCGGCGCCGCCGATATACAGCTCGCCAACCACGCCCAGCGGCAGCGGTTGCTGGCGTGCGTCGAGCACGTAGGCCTGGGCATTCGCGATGGGGCGGCCAATCGGGACACTGCCCGCAGCCGGCGCGGTGATTTCAAAGGTGGTGGAGAATGTGGTGGCCTCGGTCGGGCCATAGCCATTGAGCAGATGCTGGGGTTTGCCGTGCTGGAGCACACGGCTGATCACCTGCGGGTCGAGCACATCGCCGCCGACGATCAGGTAGCGCAGTTGGCGGAACACCGGCAGCAACGCGTCGGCGTATTGATGGAACAGGCCGGCGGTCATCCACAACACGCTGACGGCTTGCTCCTGCAACAGCGAGGCAAACGCCGCCTGGGACAGCAGCACCGCATGCTCGACCACCACCACACAACCGCCGTTGAGCAACGGCGCCCACACGTCGAGGGTGCTGGCATCGAAGGCCGGGTTGGAGGCGAACGCCACACGGTCGCGCTCATTGAAATCGGCATAGCCGTTGTTCAGCACCAGGCGCGAGATCGCGCGGTGCGGCACTTGCACGCCTTTGGGTGCACCGGTGGAGCCGGAGGTGTACATGATGTACGCCACGCTTTGCGCCGACTGGGCCAGGTCGGGGTTGCGCGGCGACTGCGCGTCCAGGTTCAGGTCAGCCAGGGTATTGAGCACGCGGTGCGCGCCGCTGTCCTGCACCATGAAGGCCTGGCGCTCGACCGGCGCATTGACGTCCAGCGGCACATACACCGCTGCGCACTTGAGGATCGCCAGTTGGCACACGAGTAAATCCAGCGAGCGCGGCAGTGCGATCGCCACGCTTTCGCCCGGCTGCACGCCCTGGCTGATCAGGTGATGGGCCAAGCGGTTGGCACGGCGATTGAGGTCGCGATAACTCAACGACAGCGCGCCCTGCACCGCCGCCACAGCGTCGGGACGGGCCAGCGCCTGAGCTTCGAACAGTTGGTGCACCGTGAGCTGCGACGGGTATTCACGTTCGGTGGCGTTGAAAGCCACCAACAGTTGGTGGCGTTCGGCAGCCGGCAGGATCGACACGGCCTGCAAGGGCGTGGTCGGCGCTTGTTGCAACGCGGTCACCAGATGGCTCAACGCGGTGATCATGTAGGCGCCCACGCGCTGTACATCCAGGCTGTTCACGCCCTGCACGGTCAGGGAAAACCCGCTGCCCAGGTCATCGACGTTCAACACCAGCGGATAGTTGCTGCGCTCTTGCGAACTGAGAATCTCGATCCCGGACGCGGCAAACGGGCTGTCTCCCGGGGCTTCACCCGGCGCGCTGTGGCGGTAATTGAGCAGCGTGCTGAACAGCGGCAATGAACCTGGTACGCCGCTGCAACGCTGTGCCAGCGACAGCGAGGCATGCTCATGCCCAAGCAACTGCGCCAGGCGCGCGTGGGTGGCGCGCACGCCGGCTTGCACGCTGACGGCGCCAAGGCTGACGCGCAGCGGCAAGGTATTGATGAACATCCCCAACGCACGGTCGGCGCCCTCGCCGCCCTGCATACGGCCCAGCAACACGGTACCGAACACCACGTCCTGCTGGCCGGAGACTTGGGCCAATACCTGGGCCCAGGCCAGGTGCACCAGGCTGGCGGTGCTCACGCCCAGTTGCCGCGCCTGTTCGCGCAGGCCGTGACTGAGCGCCGGCTCCAGTGGCAGGTGTGCGTCGACGATGCCGCTGCCGTCGCCATTCACATCCTGCAAACCGAACGCGAGCGTCGGCTCGTCGATATCGCCCAGCATGTCGCTGAAGAAGGCTTCGTGTTGCGCCTGCGTCACGCCCAAGCGCGCCTGGGCCACGTAGTTGCGGTACTGCACCGCGTCCGGCAGCTGCGCGCTGGTGCCGGCGAGGCTGGCGCTCATTTCTTCGACCAGCACTTGCAAGGCGGTGTGGTCGAGCAGGATGTGGTGCAGCAGCAGAATGCCGACGTAACCGCCCTGCTGCTCGGCGTAGCCAAAGTGCATCAGTGAAGCGCGCGACAGGTCGAGGCGATAATGGCGTGGATCGAAGCGTTGCTGCAGTTGCGCGAGGGCATCAAGGCCGTGCGCGTCAATGCGCTCAACCGCCAAGGGCGCCTGGCGCAGCACCACCTGCACCGGTTCATCCAGGCCTTCCCAGACAATCCCGGTGCGCAGGATGTCGTTGCGTTCAATCACGCTGTGCAGCGCCTGGATAAACGCATCCACCGCCGCCTGGTCGGCAAAGCGCAACTGCACCTGCAACACGTAGGGGTCGCCCTCGGTGGTTGCCAGGTGGTGGTAAAGAATGCCGGCCTGCAACGGCGCCAGACCGTAGATGTCCTGCACGTTGGCAATGCCGCCGGGCACGCTTTCGAGGATGTGGTCGATAGCGGCCTGGTCCAGGGCCACCAGAGGCAGCATGTCTGGCGTGATGCGCGCGCAGGGGTCGACGATCAGGTTGGCCGGCACCTGCACTTCCCGCTGCCCGCCCACTGCTGCGGCCAGTGCGGCCAACGTGGGTTGGCCGAACAGCACGCGCACATCACAGCTCAAATCCACCTGGCGCATGCGTTCGATCAGCTTGACCGCCAGCAGCGAGTGGCCGCCGAGCTCGAAGAAATTATCGTCGCGGCCGACCTTGTCGAGCTTCAACAACTGCTGCCAGATACTGGCGATGGCGACTTCAACCGCGCCTTGCGGGGCGGCATAGTCACGCCGCGCCAGCGCGTCGGCGTCCGGTGCGGGCAAGGCCTTGCGGTCAAGTTTGCCGTTGGTGGTCAGCGGGAAGTGATCCAGCAGCACGAACGCGCTGGGCACCATGTACTCGGCCAGGCTGAGCAGCAGGTGATCACGCAGCTGGGCAGCACCCAGTTCACGCTCGGCGATCACGTAGGCCACCAGGCGTTTGTCGCCCGGTGCGTCTTCACGGGCAATCACCACCGCATCACGCACGCCGTCGGCGGTGGCCAGACGCGCCTGGATTTCGCCCAGCTCGATACGGAAACCACGGATCTTCACCTGGTCGTCGTTGCGGCCCAGGTACTCGACACTGCCGTCGGCCAGCAGGCGGCCGAGGTCACCGGTCTTGTACATGCGCAGGCCGGTGGCCGGGTCGGCCAGGAAACGCTCGGCATTGAGCGCGTCACGGTTGAGGTAACCCCGCGCCACCCCGGCGCCGCCGACGTACAGCTCGCCGACCACACCAAACGGCAACGGCTCGCGGCGCTCATCCAGCACGTACAGCTGCAGGTCGGGAATGCGCACGCCAATCGGGCTGACGCCGACCAGCTGCGCGTCCGCGGCCTCCAGCGCGCGATAGGTCACGTGCACGGTGGTTTCGGTGATGCCGTACATGTTGACCAGTTGCGTACCGGCGTTGATGGCGCGGGCGTACCACGGCTTGAGCATGCCCGGCTCAAGGGCTTCGCCGCCGAAAATGACCTGACGCAAGGAGTGCGACTGGGCGCCTTGGGCCGCAATCAACTGGCGGAACGCGCTGGGCGTCTGGTTGAGAATGCTCACGCCCGCGTCGCAGATCAGCGCGTAGCACTCATCCGGCGAACGGCTGACCAGTTGCGGCACAATCAGCAATTGGCCGCCGTGCATCAGCGCGCCCCAGATTTCCCACACCGAGAAGTCGAACGCGAAGGAATGGAACAGCGCCCACACATCATTGCGGTTGAAACCGAACCAGTGGTCAGTGGCGGTGAACAGCCGTGCGACCTGGCGATGTTCGATCATCACGCCTTTGGGCAGGCCGGTGGAGCCTGAGGTGTAGATCACGTAGGCCAGGCTCGCCGGGCTGAGAGCGATGCGCGGGTTGACGATGGACTCACCACGCAGGCTGTTGAGGTCGATCTGCGCCAGCTCGCCCACCAGGTGGCGGGTGTTGGCTTGCACCAGCACGGCCAGCGGTTCGCTGTCAGCCAGGGTGTAGGCGATGCGTTCCAGCGGGTAAGCCGGATCAATCGGCACATAACCGGCGCCGGCCTTGAGGATGCCCAGCAGACCGATGATCATCTCGGGGCCACGTTCAACGCAGATCGCCACGCGGTCATCCGGGCGCACACCCTGCGCAAGCAGACGGTGCGCGACCTGGTTGGCGCGTTCATTGAGTTGGCGGTAGGTCAGGCGCTGCGTGTCGAAGCGCACGGCGATGGCTTCGGGCCGGGCGGCGGCATGGGTTTCGACTTGCTGATGGATCAGGGCGGTGTCGGCGTAGTGCGCGGGGCTTTGATTGAGGCGGTGCAGCAGGTGGTGGCGCTCGGTGTCAGGCAGGATGTTCAGGCCGCTCAGCGGCTGATCCGGTCGCTGCTCCAACGCATCGGCCAGGCTGTGCAGCGCGGTGTGCAGGTAAGCCGCGACACGTTGTGCGCCGATGGCGGCATCGACCATCACCGTCAGTGCAAAGTCTTCGCCCAGGTCATCCACGTTGACGGTCAGCGGGTAGTTGGTGCGCTCCTCGGCGCCGAGCACCTGGATGCCTTCGGCCACGTCGATGACAGCGGCCATATCGGTAGCGGCGCTGTGACGGTAATTGAGCATGGCGCTGAACAGCGGCGTCGGCGCGGCCACACCACTGCAACGCTGAGCCAGGGCCAGGGACGCATGTTCGTGGTTGAGCAAAGCCGTCAGACGCGCGTGGGTGGCCTTGACCCCGGCGCGCACGCCCTGCTCGCCCACATCCACGCGTAACGGCAAGGTATTGATGAACATGCCCAGGGCCCGTTCACCGCCCTCGCCTGCGCCCATACGGCCAAGCATTACCGTGCCGAACACCACCGCGTCACGACCGGACACCACGCCCAATACACGCGCCAATGCCAGGTGCATCATGCTCGCCACGCTCACGCCCAATGGTCGCGCCAGGCTGCGCAGGCGCCGGCTGAGGGCGCTGTCCACGGCGATGCGTGCCTCGTCGATGCCCTGCCCGTCGCCTTGCACATCCTGCAAGCCGAAGGGCAAGGTCGGCTCATCGATATCGGCCAGCATGTCGCGGAAAAACGCCTCGTGCGCCTGCTCGCTGACGCCGTGGCGCACCTGGGCGATGTAGCCGCGAAACGCGACCGGCGCACCCGCCTGGGCTTGCTCGCCGGCCAGGTACAACTGGATTTCATGGCGCACCACATCAAGGGCGGTGTGGTCGAGGATGGTGTGGTGGAACAGCAGCATCGCCACCACCCGACTGTTGGCCGGGTCGTCGGCAAACACCAGGCGCAGCAGCGGCGCCTGGCCAAGGTCCATGCGGTAGGTGCGTGCGTCATAGCGCGCGAGCAACTGGGCCAGGGCATCGCCGCCATTGAAGTGCGCTTGTTCGCAGACCAGGTTTGCCTTGCGCCATACCACTTGCAGCGGCTCGTCGAGGCGCTCCCACGCCATGGAGGTGCGCAGGATATCGTGACGGTCGATGACCCATTGCAACGCTTGCGCAAAGGCGTCCAGGCGTGCGCGGCTGTCGAACACAAACTGCGCGTGCAGCACGTAAGGGTCGCCCTGCTGCGCCGAAAGGTGATGGTAAAGCATGCCTTCCTGCAGCGGTGCCAGCGGGTAGATGTCCTGCACATTCGCCGCGCCGCCGGGGATGGCCGCGACGATACGGTCGATGGCCGGCTGGTCGAGGCTGACCAGCGGCAACATGTCCGGGGTAATGCGGTAGGCGGGGCTCAGCCAGTCGCCGCCCTGCTCGGCCACCCACTCCAGCAAGCGCGGCTTGTGCGCGATCAGTTGATCCCACAGCGCATCATCCAGCGCTTCGTCGTCGCCCAGGATGATCAGGTCGCCTTCTTCCAGTTGCAGACGGATCGCGTGGGTGGAAATCGCTGCCAATAATTCGCTGAACTGCATGGGGGTAACCTGCCTGATAAGTCACGGTGAAGGAGAAAGTCCGTTTTCAGCTGCCGTTAGGATCGGGTGTGCTGGGCGCCTGTAAAAAGCAGGCGCAGCCGCAAGCCTGAAGAGGCTTCCGGCAGGCTTGGAAAATTAAGGGATTTGGCAGGCGGGGGGTGACATGGGAAGCGGGGACAAGCGCAAATCGCGCAGAGTTCAGTTTATTAACGCTACAGACTGTCGATGTGCCGATAGTCCAGATTCAGCGCCAGCGCCAGCTGTGCTGCTCGCCCGAGTGTGATCGGACCGCGCTCGATATCCACCAGCAGCCCCGGGCAATCGAGCGCTGGCAAACCGGCAATATCCTTGAGCCGGCCATCGGTGATCACCAGCAGACGCTGTCGTTCGGCGGGGTAACGCTGGCGTCGCGCCTGCAGCCACTGCCCCGCTTCAGAGAGCGCCGCCAGCAACGGCGTGCCGCCGCCGGCGCCGAGTTGCGCCAGCCATCCGGTCAAGCCTTTGGCGGCCTTCAAGCCCTGCACTTGCCAGGTGGGCGACTGCCCGCTGGCCGTGAGTAACGCCATGCGTGCGCGTTGGCGGTAGGCATCGTCGAACAGCTGCGCGAGCAGGCCTTTGGCGTCGGTCAACGCACCATGGCGCCGCGTGGAGGCCGAGGCATCGACGATCACCAGCCACAACTCGTGGGCCGCGCGGGTGCGCAGGTGGTAGCGCAGATCCTCACGGCCGTGCGGCCGCCCGCCGAGCAAGGTGCCCGGCCAGTTGATCGTGCCGTGTTTTGCACTGCGCGCCTTGCCGTGCCTGCCTTTTTCCAGTCGCCCCGCCTTGGGCCGGGCATCCGCCCCCGCGTCAGGACGAGGGCGAATGCCTAAGGCTTTTTTGGCCAGGCAGGTACTTCCCGGCGTGCGCCCGTGGGCAAGGCTGGCGCGGGCATATCGCCCCACTGGCCCTGGCCGGGTGAAGAATCGGAAGGTTTGGGCGCCTGGCCTTGATTGGGCGGGCTCGCCGGTGGGGATTGCTCTTGCCGCCGATGGCGCAAGGCAAATTCGGCCACGGCTTCGATGTCTTGCTCGGCGATGGCGGTGGCGCCACGCCAGGCGGCATGGGCGCGTGCGCCGCGCAACCACACCAGGTCCGCGCGCAAGCCATCGACACCGGCGGCGAAACAGCGCTCGGTGATCTGCGCCAGGGCCTGGTCATCCAGCTCGATGCTGTCGAGCCGCGCCCGCGCCTGGGTGCAGCGCTCACGCAAGGCGCCTTGCTGCTCGGCCCACTGGGCGCAGAATGCGGCGGGGTCGCTGTCGAAATCCAGGCGCCGACGAATGATTTGCCCACGCTCGGCGGGCAGGGTTTGCCCGCTCAACGCCACGTTGAAGCCAAAACGGTCGAGCAGTTGCGGGCGCAACTCGCCCTCCTCCGGGTTCATGGTGCCGATCAGCACGAAGCGCGCTGAATGGCGATGCGAGATGCCATCGCGCTCGATCAGGTTGGTGCCGCTGGCGGCGACGTCCAGCAGCAGGTCCACCAGGTGATCGGCGAGCAAATTGACTTCATCGACGTACAGCACGCCGCCATCGGCCTTGGCCAGTACGCCAGGGGAAAACTGCGCGCGGCCTTCGCCCAATGCGGCGTCCAGGTCCAGCGTGCCGACCAGGCGTTCTTCGGTGGCGCCCAACGGCAGGGTGACGAACTGGCCGCTGGCGAGCAGGTCGGCCAGACCACGCGCCAGGGTCGACTTGGCCATGCCGCGCGGGCCTTCGATCAGCACGCCGCCGATTTTCGGGTCGATGGCGGTGAGGCACAGCGCCAGTTTCAGTTCATCGGCGCCGACCACGGCGGACAGCGGGAAATGTGGAATGTCGGTCATGCATGTTCTCGTTAAATTCTGCGGCACAGGCAATCCCCTGAGGTGGCCGGGCTGGTCGTGTCTACCGCTCGTTGTGGCGAGCGGGCTTGTTGTGGCGAGCGGGCTTGCCCCGCGTTGGGCTGCGAAGCAGCCCTAATACAAACAACGCGGTTTTCCTGAAAGAGCCGGGTGTGCGGTCTTGGGGCCGCTTCGCGACCCAACGCGGGGCAAGCCCGCTCGCCACAACCAACCCGCTTGCCACACGTCTGCTTGCCACAACAATTCTGCTCGCCACGACAGTCGGTGGTCGTACGCTAGCTGTCTTCTTCTATGTCCAGCAACAGGTTTTCCAACGCCTCGCGGTATGCGCCGGGCTCTTGCCACAGGCCGCGTTGCTGGGCTTCGAGCATGCGTTCGGTCATGTCGCGCAAAGCGTCAGGGTTGTGCTGCTGCACGAAGGCTCGGGTGTCAGCGTCAAGCAGGTAAGCGTCGGCAAGCAACGCGTATTGGTGATCATCGATCAGCGCCGTGGTGGCATCGAAGGCGAACAGGTTGTCCACCGTCGCGGCCATTTCGAACGCGCCTTTATAGCCATGGCGCTTCACGCCTTCGATCCACTTGGGGTTGGCGGCGCGGGCACGGATCACCCGGTTCAGCTCTTCCTTCAAGGTGCGGATCTTCGGCAAGTCCGGCTGGCTGTGGTCGCCATGGTAACTGGCGGCCTTGTCACCGCTCAGGGTTTCCACGGCGGCGAGCATGCCACCCTGGAATTGGTAGTAGTCATTGGAATCGAGCAGGTCGTGCTCGCGGTTGTCCTGGTTTTGCAGGACCGCCTGCACCTGGCTCAGGCGCTGGGCGAACTGTTCGCGGGCGGCGGTGCCTTCATCGGAACCACCGTAGGCGTAGCCGCCCCAGTTCAAGTAGACCTCGGCCAAATCCTCGCGGCTCTGCCACAGCCGCGCGTCAATCGCACCTTGGACGCCAGCGCCATAAGCCCCCGGCTTGGCGCCGAAGATGCGCCAGCCGGCTTGTTTTGCAGCGGCGTTCTCATCCAGGCCGGCGCTGAGCAGTGCCTCACGTTCGCTGCGCACCTTGGCCGCCAGCGGGTTCATGTCATCCGGCTCATCCAGCGCCGCCACCGCCTGCACCGCGGCGTCGAACAGGCGGATCAGGTTGGCGAAGGCATCACGGAAGAACCCGGACACGCGCAGCGTTACGTCAACGCGCGGACGGTCCAGCAGGCTGATCGGCAGGATTTCAAAGTCATCCACGCGCTGGCTGCCCGTGGCCCAGACCGGGCGCACGCCCATCAGCGCCATGGCCTGGGCGATATCGTCGCCGCCGGTGCGCATGGTCGCGGTGCCCCATACCGACAGGCCAAGTTGGCGCAGATGATCGCCGTGGTCCTGCAGGTGCCGTTCAAGGATCAGGTTGGCGGACTGGAAGCCGATGCGCCAGGCCGTGGTGGTGGGCAGGTTGCGCACATCCACGCTGAAAAAATTGCGCCCGGTGGGCAACACGTCCAAGCGTCCACGGCTCGGCGCGCCGCTGGGGCCGGCCGGTACGAAGCGACCGCTCAAGGCATCCAGCAAGCCGCGCATTTCCGCCGGCCCGCAGGCATCCAGGCGTGGCGCGACGACAATGCGCAGGCTCTCGATGACCGACTTCACGTCTTCCCAGCCGGGCTCTTCAAGCTGCTCAAGCGGCCCTTCCAGTGCTTGCTCGATCAAACGCGCGGCGTACAACTCCAGGCGCTCGCGGGTATCACCGGCGGTGCGCCACAGCTGCTGATCGATCTTTTGCAAGACCTCGGGTCGGCGCCCGGTCCAGGGCTCGGCCAGGGCGCAATCGAGCGGGTCAAAACCCAGCTCGAAGGCCTTGGCCAACACGCGCAACAAACTCGATTGCGGGCCACGGCCATCGCCGCGCGGGATGCGCAGCAGGGCCAACAAGGTGTCGATGCGCAAGGGGCCGTCGGGCGACTCGCCAAAGATATGCAGGCCGTCGCGGATCTGCGACTCCTTCAAGTCACACAGGTAGGTGTCCAGGCGCGGCAGCCAGACCGCTGCATCGGCGTCGTTATCCAGCTCAAGTTCCTGGTCGATACGGGTTTCGCGCACCAGCTTGAGGATGTCTTTTTGCAGCTCGAGGGCGCGGCGCGGGTCGAGCAATTGCGCCTCGTAGTACTCGTCCGCCAACAGCTCAAGGTTGCGCAACGGGCCGTAGGTTTCGGCGCGGGTCAGCGGCGGCATCAGGTGGTCGATGATCACCGCCTGGGTGCGGCGCTTGGCCTGGGCGCCCTCGCCCGGGTCGTTGACGATAAACGGGTAGATGTTCGGCAGCGGCCCCAGCAGCGCATCGGGCCAGCAATTTTCCGACAGCCCCACGCCTTTACCCGGCAGCCATTCGAGGTTGCCGTGCTTGCCGACGTGGATCACGCCGTGGGCGCCGTAGGTGTGGCGCAACCAGAAGTAAAACGCCAGGTAGCCGTGCGGCGGCACCAGGTCCGGGTCGTGGTACACCGCGCTGTGGTCGACCTGATAGCCGCGTGCGGGCTGGATGCCGACGAAGGTCTGGCCCAGGCGCAGGCCGGCGATCATCATGCGCCCGTCGCGGCACATCGGGTCGTTGTGCGGCGTGCCCCAGCGCTCCATGACCGCTTGGCGATTGGCCTCGGGCAAGCGCTTGAACATTGCCTCGTAGTCGTCCAGGCCCAGGCTTTGATGGCACGGGCGCAGGTCGAGGCTGTCGAGGTCATTGGTGATGCCGCCGAGCAGTTCATGGATCAGCGCGGTGCCGCTGGCGGGCAACTCACTCGGCACCGGGTAACCTTCGGCGTGCAGCGCGCGCAGGATGTTCAGTGCTGCTGCCGGCGTGTCCAGCCCCACGCCATTGCCGATGCGGCCGTCGCGTGTCGGGTAGTTGGCGAGGATCAGCGCAATACGCTTTTGCGCGTTCGGCACCCGCGCCAATTCGACCCAACGCCGCGCCAGCTCGGCGACAAAATCCATGCGCTCGGGCGCGGCGCGGTAGCACACCACGTCGGACTGGCTGCGCTCGCTGCGCCAGGCCAGGTCCTTGAAGCTGATCGGCCGGCTGATGATGCGCCCGTCCAGCTCCGGCAAGGCGATGTGCATGGCCAGGTCGCGCGGGCCGAGGCCTTGTTCGCTGGCCTCCCAGCCGGGCTGGTTGTCTTGCGCGCATATCGCCTGGATCACCGGGATGTTGCGACGAAACGGGCGCAGGTGCGGCGCTTCGGGGCTGGATTGGGCAAAGCCGGTGGTATTCAGAATCACCGCCGCCTGCACTTCATCCAGCAAGTCCTCGACCACTTCAAGGCAGCCGGGCTCTTTCAAACTGGCCACCGCCATCGGCAACGGGTTGAGGCCCGCCGCCTGCAGACGCTGGCAGAACACGTCGATAAAACCGGTATTGGCCGCCTGCAAATGCGAGCGGTAGAACAGCACCGCCGCCACCGGAAAATCGGCCTGCCAGTCCGCCAGCCAATCATTGAGGCGAGCGTTGGCTTTGTGCGGGTGATAAATCGCGGTGCGCGGCAGGGTTTGCGGCTCGGCCCAGGCGTAGTCGCGGCCCAGGTAGCTGCTCGCCAGGCAGCGATAGAAATCCAGCGCATTGCCCAGGCCGCCCTGGCGCAGGAAGTGCCAGAGCCGATCGCGCGCTTGAGCGCCTACCGTGCTCAAGCCGCTGAGTTCCGGGTCTGGGCGATCATCGCCCGGCACCAGAATCAACTGCACGCCGCGCTCGGCCAGCTCCACCAGGCGTTCGATGCCGTAGCGCCAATAACCGATGCCGCCGTGCAGCGAAATCAGGATGACCTTGGCGTGGCGCAGCACCTCATCGACGTACAGGTCGACCGAGGCATGGTTTTGCACCTGCATCGGGTTGGCCAGGCGAACGCTGGGGTAGTCGTCGGGCAACTGCTGAGCCGCTTCGGCCAGCAGCGCCAGACTGGAATCGCCGCTGCACAGGATCACCAGTTCAGCGGGGGTTTGGCCTAAGTCGGCAATATTGTCGTCCGAGACGAAACCACCGGGCTGGGTCCTGAGCAGGTGCATGGGTTAAACGCTGAGGGCGGCGCGCAGTTGCGCTTCGAGGCCCGCCGCATCCAGTTCCTGGCCAATCAGCACCAGGCGCGTGATGCGCGCTTCGTCGGCGCCCCAGGCGCGGTCGAAGTGTTTGTCAAAACGCGTGCCCACGCCCTGAATCAACAGGCGCATCGGCTTGTTCGGGATTGCCGCAAAACCTTTGACGCGCAGGATGCCGTGTTGCACCACCAACTGGGTCAGGGCGTCGAGCAGCAGCGCTTCGTCGGCTTGCGGCAGGTCGATGGAGATGGAGTCGAAGGCGTCGTGATCGTGGTCATGGTCGTCTTCACCGTCGTGGTGCTGATCGTGGTGACTGTGGCGGCCGTCGATGTGCTCTTCGGAGCCGGCGCCCAGGCCAATCAGCACGTCCAGTGGCAGGCGACCGCTGCTGGCTTCGACGATTTTCACCGCGGGCGGCAGCTCTTCGGCGACTTCCAGGCGCACGCGGGCGAGGTCTTCAGGGCTGATCAGGTCGGACTTGTTGAGGATCACCAGGTCGGCGCTGGCCAGTTGGTCGGCGAACAGCTCGTGCAGTGG
The DNA here is from genome assembly GCF_007713445.1 of Pseudomonas sp. RGB. Taxonomy (NCBI): domain Bacteria; kingdom Pseudomonadati; phylum Pseudomonadota; class Gammaproteobacteria; order Pseudomonadales; family Pseudomonadaceae; genus Pseudomonas; species Pseudomonas sp. RGB. The sequence continues at coordinate 185,737 of NZ_VMSH01000011.1, forward strand.
CGACTCGTGGTCCAGGTTCGGGTCGAGTTTGCGCTGGGCGTCGACCTGGTCCGGGAACGCGGCGAAGGTGCCGGCGGCCACGGCCGGGCTGTCGACCACGGTGATCACGGCGTCAACCGTGCAGGCGCTGCGGATTTCCGGCCACTGGAAGGCCTGCACCAGCGGTTTTGGCAGGGCCAGGCCTGAGGTTTCGATGAGGATGTGGTCGAGGTCGCCGCGACGGGCGACCAGTTCGCGCATGACCGGGAAGAATTCTTCCTGCACGGTGCAGCACAGGCAGCCGTTGGCCAGTTCGTAGACGCGGCCGTTGGCTTCTTCTTCGGTGCAACCGATGGAGCACTGTTTGAGGATTTCACCGTCGATGCCCAACTCGCCGAACTCGTTGACGATCAAGGCGATGCGACGGCCCTGGGCGTTGTCGAGCATGTGGCGCAGCAAGGTGGTTTTGCCCGAGCCGAGAAAGCCGGTAACGATGGTGACGGGGAGTTTGGCCAGTGTTTTCATCGGATGCCCTTTGGGGCGGGCATACGGGACGATAGGCCCTGCGGCGGCGCGCAGGAGCGGATTTCGTCACCGGATCACCCCGCCCGGTTGAAGTAGAAAATCGGTTACGAGGCAGGTCTCCTGGCTTGGGGCTTGCGGGTCTTGCGACCGGCGCTGGCTGCGCCTTCCCGCCTTGGTTAAGGGCAGTGGCGTGGCAGTCAGTTGAACCCTTTACAGTTGCGGGGGCAGCCGCGGCTTGGACCGCGTTCCCTTCTTAGCTTCGGCGTGGGCCGAAGAACCTCGAGGGTGCCAAGGCTACGCAGTGCGTGGGGGATGGTCAATGATGGGGTTGGGTGGATGGTTGGGTGGTGTGCATATCCGTTGCTGCGGTGAGGGCGGCTATGGGTTCCGCTCTTACAGCGGGTCACTTTTGAAAAGAGCCCAAAAGTAACCAA
>NZ_VMSH01000012.1:0-161348 GCF_007713445.1 Pseudomonas sp. RGB
CCGTTAAACCACGCTGGCCGAACGCAGGTAGTACGGAGCGGGTAAACCGGCAGGACGCCGGTTTAGCCGCGACCGGCCCTAACCCAAATAACGGATAGGTACCAAGAACTCCAGACACCTTGCCCAATACATTCCCCCAGAACGCAAAAACGGCGCCCGAAGGCGCCGTTCTGTTTACTGCGTAGTCCTAAGCGATCAAACGCCCAGTACCGCGTGCTGCACCAGGGTGAGCAACGGTTGTGGGTACACACCCAGGAAGAACGCGAGCAGGGCGATGGCCAGCAGCATCACGCCACCGGCTTTCTGTTCCCAGTGCAGCTCGGCGTCCACACGGCGCAGGTTTGGCTCGATCAGGTACAGGGTGACCATCACGCGCAGGTAGTAGAACACGCCGATGGCGCTACCCAGCACGAGGGACGCCACCAACCACCATTCGTGGGCTTGGACACCGGTCGCGACGATGTAGAACTTACCGATAAAGCCTGCGGTCAGCGGGATACCGGCCAGCGACAGCATCATCACGGTGAGCACGGCAGTCAGGTACGGACGGCGCCAGAACAGGCCGCGGTATTCGTACAGGGCATCGGCATCACGGCCTTTGTACGGCGAGGACATCAGTGTGATCACACCGAACGCGCCGAGGCTGGTGATGACGTAGGTGACCAGGTACACGCCGATGGCTTCCACGGCCAGGCCTTTGCTCGCCACCAGGGCGATCAGCAGGTAGCCGAAGTGAGCGATGGACGAATAACCGAGCAGACGCTTGAGGTTGTTCTGGGTCAGGGCCAGCAGGTTACCAAACAGGATCGACGCAATGGCGATCACGGTCAGCACGTTGCTCAGCACGCCGGTGTTGGCGGCAGGCGAGATCTGGAACAGACGCACCATCACCGCAAACACCGCAACCTTGGAGGCCGTGGCCAGGAACGCAGCCACCGGCGCCGGGGCGCCTTCGTACACGTCCGGGGTCCACAGGTGGAAAGGCACCAAGGACAGCTTGAACGCCAGGCCGATCAGCATCATCGCCAGGCCCAGTTGGGCGATCGGCGCCGGGCTGTTGCTGGCGGCCAGGGCGTGACCGATACCGGTGAAGCTCAGGCTGCCGGCTTCTGCGTAGAGCAGGGCCATACCGAACAACAGGAACGCGGAACCGGCGGCCGACAGCACCATGTACTTGATGCCGGCTTCCAGGGAGCGCTTGTTGAAGAAGGCGTAGGCCACCAGACCGTAAGTCGGGATCGACAGCAGCTCCAGGCCGATGAACAAACCGGCCAGGTGCTGCGCGCTGACCAGCACGATACCGCCGGCCGCAGCCAGCAGGATCAGCAGGTACAGCTCTTCCTTGTTGCCCGGGTAGCCCGTGCCGCCTTCGCCGAGGTAGGCGTGGGCGAGGGTCACGCACGCCAGTGTGGCGACGAGGATCAACGCGATATACAGCAGCGCGAAGTCATCGATCATCATCAGCGGGGTGACCGCCAGTGGCGCAACCTTGAGTGCCGGGATAATCGACAGCAGGGCCAGGTTCAAACCGGCACAGGACAGCAGGAACGTTTGCGAGTGATTGCGGCGCCAGGCGATCGCCAGCATCACCACCACAATGGTGAGGCTGGTGATCAGCAGCGGCGCAAGCGCGATAAAGTGTTGGATCGTGAATTCCATAGCGCTCTTACCGTGCCGAAGCGAGTTGAGTGAAGGCGGTGCCGAACCACTGCTGCACGCCATGCATCGTCGCGGCAGAAGTGTCCAGGAACGGTTGCGGGTACACGCCGATGTAGATCAGCAGCACCGCAAGGCCGAGCACCATGATCAGTTCGCGAGCATCCATCCCGTGCAGGACGGTGTCGGACTTGGCCGGACCGAAGTACGCACGGTGGATCATGATCAGCGAGTAGACCGAACCGAATACCAGGCCGGAGGTAGCGATGGCGCTGATCCACGGCGTGTGCACGAACGAACCCATCAGGATCAGGAACTCGCCGATGAAGTTACCGGTGCCCGGCAGGCCCAGGGACGCGGCGGCAAAGAACAGGCTGATCGCCGGCAGGTACGCGATGCGCGACCACACGCCACCCATTTCACGCATGTCACGGGTGTGCAGGCGCTCGTACAGCTGACCACTCAGGATAAAGAGGGCAGCGGCCGAAACACCGTGGGCCAACATCTGGATCACTGCGCCTTGCAGCGCCAGTTGGCTGCCGGAGTAGATGCCGATCAGTACGAAGCCCATATGGGAAACGGACGAGAAGGCAATCAGACGCTTGATGTCGGTTTGTGCGAAGGCCAGGAACGCGCCGTAGAAGATCCCGATCAGACCCAGGGTCATGGCGATCGGCGCAAACTCGGCCGAGGCATTCGGGAACAGCGGCAGGGCGAAACGCAGCAGGCCGTACGCAGCGGTTTTCAGCAGGATACCGGCCAGGTCCACAGAACCTGCGGTCGGCGCCTGGGCGTGAGCGTCAGGCAGCCAGGAGTGGAACGGCACCACCGGCAGCTTCACCGCGAACGCGATGAAGAAGCCCAGCATCAGGATGTACTCGGTGGTCAGCGACATCTTGGTTTTCAACAGGTCGGCGTAGTTGAACGTGATCACGCCGGTGTTGTTGAAGTTGACCAGTACCAAACCCAGGATCGCCACCAACATGATCAGGCCGGAAGCCTGAGTGAAGATGAAGAACTTAGTCGCCGCGTAGATCCGGGTTTTCTTGCCGTCCGAAGAACTGTGACCCCAGAGCGCGATGAGGAAGTACATCGGCACCAGCATCATTTCCCAGAAGAAGAAGAACATGAACAGGTCCAGCGCCAGGAACACGCCGACAACGCCGCCCAGAATCCACATCAGGTTCAGGTGGAAGAAACCCACGTGACGCTGAATCTCTTTCCAGGAGCAGAGTACCGAGAGGATACCCAGCAGGCCGGTCAGCAGGATCATCAACAGCGACAGGCCGTCGAGGGCCAGGTGCACGTTGATGCCGAAGCGCTGAATCCACACGTGCTTGAATTCAAGCGCGAAGGTGGGATCGACACCCGGTGCCGGAGCAAATGAATAGTCGCCATGCGCCCACAGCCAGAGGCCGAGTGCGAGTTCCAGGGACATGGTCAGCAACGCAATCCAGCGGGGGAGGGTGGCGCCGAAGCGTTCACCCATCCAGCAGAGCAGGCCGCCGATAAAGGGGATCAGGATTAGCCAGGGCAGAATCATGACGGGCTCGTTTCCTTTCGCAAGTTCGCAAAGTACGCAATGTTCATAGTCAGACCGCTACCACAACGATGGCGCCGATCACCAGCACGGCACCGACGGCCATGGAAGCTGCATACCAACGCAGTTGGCCAGTCTCGCTGCGGCTCAGGGCGGTGTGACCGGCCTTGGCGGCACGCGGGATCAAACCGATGGTCTGGTCGAGCGGGTCTTTGCGCAGAATGTGGCTGATAGCAAGGTATGGCTTGACGAACAGCTTGTCGTAGATCCAATCGAAGCCCCAGGCGGCGAACCACCAGGCCGACAGGAAACGGCCAATGCCGCTGTTGGCAACCGCCGTCACGAAACGACGCTTGCCCAGGAACAGCAGCGCCGCCAGCAGGATACCGGCGATGGCGATGGCGCCCGAGGCGATTTCCAGGCTGTGCTTGGCTGCGCCGCCGGCGTGGCCAGCGCTTTGCGGCAGTACGCCGGCCAGTGGCGGGGTGATCATGGCGCCGATGAAGGTCGACAGGATGATCAGCACCGACAGTGGCAACCAGTGGGAGATGCCGTGGCCTGCGTGTGCTTCGGTCTTGGCTTCACCGTGGAAGGTGATGAAGATCAGGCGGAAGGTGTACAGCGAGGTCATGAAGGCACCGACCAGGCCTGCGTACAGCAGGTTCTGGTTACCGCTGGCAAAAGCTTCCCAGAGGATTTCGTCTTTGGAGTAGAAACCTGCGGTCACCAACGGCAGCGCAGCCAGAGCGGCACCGCCGACGATGAAGCTGGCATAGGCCAACGGCAGTTTCTTCCACAGGCCGCCCATCTTGAAGATGTTCTGCTCGTGGTGGCAGGCAACGATCACCGCACCGGAGGCAAGGAACAGCAGGGCCTTGAAGAAGGCGTGGGTCATCAGGTGGAAGATCGCCGCGTCCCAGGCACCGACGCCCAGGGCCAGGAACATGTAGCCGATCTGGCTCATGGTCGAGTAGGCGAGGATACGCTTGATGTCGGTCTGCACCAGCGCGGCGAAGCCGGCCAGTACCAGCGTCACGCCGCCGACCAGGCCCACCAGGTGCAGGATTTCCGGCGCCAGGGTGAACAGGCCGTGGGTACGGGCAATCAGGTAGACGCCGGCGGTTACCATGGTTGCCGCGTGGATCAGTGCGGACACCGGAGTAGGGCCGGCCATCGCATCCGCCAGCCAGGTTTGCAGTGGCAGCTGCGCAGATTTACCGACCGCGCCACCCAGCAGCATCAGGGTCGCCAGGGTGATCCAGAAATCACCGACCTGGAATTTCTGCGGCGCCAGCACCAGCAGTTCCTGGATGTTCAGCGTGCCCACTTGTTGGAACAGGATGAACAGGCCGATGGCCATGAACACGTCGCCAATGCGGGTAACGATGAACGCCTTGAGTGCCGCGTTACCGTTGTTGCGGTTGCTGTAGTAGAAACCGATCAACAGGTACGAGCACAGGCCCACGCCTTCCCAACCGAAGTACAGGAACAACAGGTTATCGCCCAGCACCAGGAACAGCATGCTGGCGATAAACAGGTTGGTGTACGAGAAGAAGCGCGAGTAGCCCGCTTCGCCGCGCATGTACCAGGACGCGAACAGGTGGATCAGGAAGCCCACACCCACCACCACGCCTAGCATGGTGATCGACAGGCCGTCGATGTAGATCGCGAAGTTGGGCTTGAAGCCCTCAACCGACATCCACTGCCACAGTACCAGGGTGTAGTGGCCGCCTTCGGGCGGTGCCACGTTGAATTGCCAGATGACGTAGGCGGCGACAATTGCCGACAGGCCAATGGAACCCACACCGATCAGGGCAGACAGGTTTTCCGACCAGCGTCCACGGGAGAACGACAGCAGCAGGAAACCGATCAGGGGAAATACGAAAGTCAGAAAGATCATGTTCATCCGCGCATCTCACTGGCAGCGTCGATATCAAGCGTGTGGAAGCGACGATACAGTTGCAGCAGGATCGCCAGGCCAATACTGGCCTCGGCGGCTGCCAGGCTGATCACCAGAATGAACATGACTTGTCCATCCGGCTGGCCCCAACGGCTACCTGCCACGATGAAGGCCAGTGCCGCAGCGTTCATCATGATTTCCAGGCTCATCAACACGAACAAAATGTTACGGCGAACCATCAGGCCGACCAGGCCAAGGCAGAACAGGATGCCGGCGACCGCCAGACCATGCTCCAAAGGGATAGCAGGCATCGTCATTGCTCCTTGGCTTCGTTGCGGCCCAAGTGGAAGGCGGTGATGGCTGCAGCGAGCAGCAGCATCGAAGCCAGTTCGACCACCAGCAGGTACGGGCCGAACAGGCTGACGCCCACGGCTTTGGCGTCTACGGTGGTGTGGCCGATGGCCTGGCCGCTCTGGTGAGCGAACAAGACATACAGCAGTTCACCCAGCAGCAGCGCTGCGAGGATGACCGGGCCAAGCCAGATGCCGGGCTTGAGCCAGACGCGTTCCTGGGCGACCGAAGCCGGCCCCAGGTTGAGCATCATCACCACAAACACGAACAGCACCATGATGGCGCCGGCGTAGGCGATCACTTCCAGGACACCGGCGAACGGCGCGCCGAGGCTGAAGAAGGTCATGGCCACGGCGATCAGCGAAATGATCAGGTAGAGCAGGGCGTGCACGGGGTTGGTGTTGGTGATCACGCGAAGCGTGGACACCACTGCAATACCCGACGCGAAATAGAAAGCGAATTCCATCTTTCTTCCTTAAGGCAGCAAGCTCTTCACGTTGATCGGCTCGGCTTCGTTTTGTGCGGCGCCCTTCGGCTTACCGGCAACGGCCATACCTGCAACACGATAGAAGTTGTAATCAGGGTTTTTACCGGGACCAGAGATCAGCAGATCTTCTTTCTCGTACACCAGGTCCTGACGTTTGAACTCGGCCATCTCGAAATCCGGTGTCAGCTGGATCGCGGTGGTCGGGCAAGCTTCCTCGCAGAGGCCGCAGAAAATGCAGCGCGAGAAGTTGATGCGGAAGAAGTCCGGGTACCAGCGACCGTCTTCGGTTTCAGCTTTCTGCAGGGAGATGCAACCCACCGGGCACGCCACGGCGCACAGGTTGCAGGCTACGCAACGCTCTTCGCCATCGGGGTCGCGGGTCAGCACGATACGGCCGCGATAGCGCGGCGGCAGGTACACCGCTTCTTCCGGGTATTGCAGGGTGTCGCGTTTGCGAAAGCCATGGCCGAAAACCATCACCAGGCTTCGCAACTGGGTACCGGTACCCTTAACGATGTCGCCAATATATTTGAACATGGGTCAAATCCTCACTGAACCGCGCCGGCTGGCGTGTTCAACAACACAACAGCAGCCGTCACCAGCAAATTGATCAGGGTCAGCGGCAGGCAGAATCTCCAGCTGAAATCCATCACCTGGTCATAGCGTGGGCGCGGAATAGAAGCGCGCAGCAGGATGAACAGCATGATGAAGAACGCCGTCTTCAAGAAGAACCAGAAGAACGCCAGTTGCGGCAGGATGTTGAACGGGCCGTGCCAGCCGCCGAAGAACAGCGTGACCAGCAATGCCGAGATCAAGATGATGCCGATGTATTCACCGACGAAGAACATGCCCCATTTCATGCCGGCGTATTCAATGTGGTAACCGTCGGCCAGTTCCTGTTCCGCTTCCGGCTGGTCGAACGGGTGACGGTGAGTCACGGCGACGCCAGCGATGAAGAAGGTACAGAAGCCAAAGAACTGCGGAATGATGAACCACAGGTTCTGCGCCTGGTACTCGACGATGTCGCGCATGTTGAACGAGCCGACCTGCACCACGATGCCCATCAGCGCCAGGCCCATGAACACTTCGTAAGACACGGTCTGGGCCGAAGCCCGCAAGCTGCCCAGCAGGGCGAACTTGTTGTTACTCGACCAACCGGCGAACAGCACCGCGTAGACCGACAGACCGGCCATGGCGAAGAAGAACAGCAAGCCGATGTTCAGGTCCGCGACGCCCCAGGTCGGGGTGATCGGGATAACGGCGAAGGCAATCAGCAAGGCGCTCATGGCCACGACCGGTGCCAGGGTGAAGATCACCTTGTCGGCAAACGGCGGGGTCCAGTCTTCCTTGAAGAACATTTTGAGCATGTCGGCAGCGATCTGGAACATGCCGAATGGGCCAACGCGGTTAGGACCGTAACGGTCCTGCCACCAGCCCAGCAGGCGACGTTCGACGAAGCTGAGCAGGGCGCCCGCAACGACCACGGCCAACAGGATCACGATGGCCTTGACGACCGAGATGATCACGTCGATCACTTCAGGGGTGAACCAGGTCATTGCGCTGCCTCCTGCAGACCGTCAACGGTTTGGCCAAAGATCGCAGGCGGAATGCCGGCGAGGCCTTTAGGCAGTGCAACCAGGCCCGCGCCCAACTCGTCATTGATGCGCAGCGGCAGACGCAGGGTCTTGCCACCGACGTTCAGGCTGAGCAGGGCACCGTCGTTGACGCCCAGGCGGTCGGCTTCGGACTTGGCCACGGACACGTAAGCGGCCGGGATGCGCTCTTGAACCGGCGCGGCTTTCGAAGAGGTCTCTTCGCTGCCGAACAGGTGGAAGAACGGCACAACCTGCCAGGTGCCCTGGGCCGGGTTGAACGGACGCGGTACGGCAGTGAACCAGTTCAGCGAGTCACCGGTGCTTTCGATCAGGCGCGTGCCCGGGTCGCCAGCACGGATGTGACCACCCACTTCGTCCTGGAACTTGTTCCAGGCCTGTGGCGAGTTCCAGCCCGGAGACCAGGCAAACGGCACCTGCTGACGTGGCTCGACCGAACCCGAGTAACCTTCCATCGAGAAGGCGAACGCGGTGTCAGGGTCTTGCGGTGTACGCGGTTCGTGCACGCTGATGTCGGCGCGCATGGCAGTACGACCGGAGTAACGCAACGGTTCACGGGCCAGTTTCAAGCCCTTGATGCGGAACGAGGCAGACGGTGCAGCATCAACGATACGTGCAAGCTGCGGGGCGCTTGCGGCGGCCGCTGCGGTGACGTGGTCAAGCTGGGTCCAGTCGATCGGCTGGTTCAGCAGGGTAGCGCGCAGGGCATGCAGCCAGCGCCAGCCTTCGTGAACCAGGATGCTGGCGTCCATGTACTTCGGATCGAACACCTGGAAGAAGCGCTGGGCGCGGCCTTCCTGGCTGACCAGCGTACCGTCGCCTTCGGCGAAGGTGGCGGCGGGCAGCACCAGGTCGGCGCGATCGCTGGTGGCGGTCTTCTGGTGGTCGGCAACGATCAGTACTTTGGCGGCATCCAGCGCGGCGTCGACCTTGGCCGAATCCGTGCGGGTGTACAAATCGTTTTCCAGCACCACGATGGCGTCGGCTTGACCGTCAGTCACGGCTTGCAGCGCGGCGTCCAGGGATTCGCCGCCGAGCATGGCCAGGCCGAGGCTGTTGGCTTCCGGCACGACCAGGCTGATGGAACCGTTCTTGTCACGCAGCTTCAAGGCTTTGGCGATGTTGGCAGCCGCTTCGATCAGTGCTTTGGAACCCAGCGAGGTACCGGCAATGATCAATGGACGCTTGGCGGCCAGCAGGGCGTCGGCGATGCGCTGGGCCAGTTCACCGGCTTCGGTGTCGAGGCCTTCGACGGCAGGCGCGCTGGCGTCCAGGGCGTGAGCCACGGCGAAACCGATGCGGGCCAGGTCGTCAGGTGCGGCGTGGACGCATTCTTCGGCGATGTCGTCGAGCTTGGTTTCAGCCAGGCTTGCAATAAACAGCGGGTTCAGCGCGTGCTGGCCGATGTTTTTCACCGCAGCGTCGAGCCAAGGCTGAACGCGCATGGCATCGGCCATGTCTTCGGCTTTGCCTTTGACCGACTGACGCAGCGACAGCGCGATACGCGCGGCGGTCTGGGTCAGGTCTTCACCGAGCACGAAGATCGCGTCGTGGTCTTCGATGTCACGCATGTTCGGCACCGGCAACGGGCTGTCGTTCAGCACTTGCAGGACCAGGCGAATGCGCTCCAGCTCAGCGGCTTCGATACCGCAGTAGAAGTGCTCGGCGCCGACCAGCTCGCGCAACGCGTAGTTGCTTTCGAGGCTGGCGCGTGGCGAACCGATACCGACGATGTTGCGGCCGCGCAGCAGCTCGGCGGCTTTATCCAGCGCGTCGTCCAGGCTCAGCTTGGCGCCATCGGCCAGCAGTGGCTGGCGCGGGCGGTCTTCGCGGTTGACGTAGCCATAGCCGAAACGGCCACGGTCGCACAGGAAGTACTGGTTGACCGAACCGTTGAAGCGGTTTTCGATGCGACGCAGTTCGCCGTAACGCTCGCCCGGGGAAATGTTGCAACCGCTGGAGCAGCCATGGCAGATGCTCGGCGAGAATTGCATGTCCCACTTACGGTTGTAGCGCTCGGAGTGAGTCTTGTCGGTGAACACACCGGTCGGGCAGACCTCGGTGAGGTTGCCGGAGAACTCGCTTTCGAGCACGCCGTCTTCAACGCGACCGAAGTACACGTTGTCGTGGGCGCCGAATACGCCCAGGTCGGTGCCGCCGGCGTAGTCTTTATAGAAGCGTACGCACCGGTAGCAGGCGATGCAGCGGTTCATTTCGTGGGAAATGAACGGGCCGAGGTCCTGGTTCTGGTGGGTACGCTTGGTGAAGCGATAACGGCGCTCGTTGTGGCCGGTCATCACCGTCATGTCTTGCAGGTGGCAGTGACCGCCTTCCTCACAGACCGGGCAGTCGTGGGGGTGGTTGGTCATCAGCCATTCGACAACGCTGGCGCGGAACGCCTTGGATTCTTCATCTTCGATGGAGATCCAGGTGTTGTCGGTGGCTGGCGTCATGCAGGACATGACGATACGACCACGGGTGTCGTTCTCGTCGGTGTACTGCTTGACCGCACACTGGCGACAGGCACCAACGCTACCAAGGGCTGGGTGCCAGCAGAAATAAGGGATGTCGAGGCCTAGTGAGAGACATGCCTGTAACAGGTTGTCTGCCCCATCGACTTCGAGCGCTTTGCCGTCTACGTGGATAGTGGCCATGGTTCAAAGTTCTTCGTTGGCCCGTTGTCAGCGGGCGTGGCTAATGGAATCTTGTTATTCATGTGCATCTACACAGCCATAAAGGCGTCAGCACATGAGAAGGCGAAGAGCACGGGCCCTTCGCCTTTTTAAGCGTTACGCACCAACCATGGTCGGTGTGACCACCTGATTCAGATCGCCGGCGCGCGCAGGTGCGATGCCAGCCTCGAATTCAGAGCGGAAGTATTTGATTGCGCTGCCCAATGGTTCCACGGCGCCCGGTGCGTGAGCACAGAAGGTCTTGCCTGGGCCGAGGAAACCGACCAGACCCAGCAAGGTCTCGATGTCGCCTGGCTGGCCTTCGCCTTTCTCGATTGCCATCAAGAGCTTCACGCTCCAGGGCAAACCGTCACGGCATGGGGTGCAGAAACCGCAGGATTCGCGGGAGAAGAACTGCTCCATGTTGCGCAGCAGCGAGACCATGTTCACGGTGTTGTCCACCGCCATCGCCAGGCCGGTCCCCATACGGGTGCCGACCTTGCCGATGCCGCCGGCATACATTTGTGCGTCCAGGTGCTCAGGCAGCAGGAAACCGGTGCCGGCGCCGCCTGGCTGCCAGGCTTTCAAGGTGTAGCCGTCGCGCATGCCGCCGGCGTAGTCCTCGAACAGCTCGCGTGCGGTCACGCCGAACGGCAGCTCCCACAGGCCAGGGTTCTTGACCTTGCCGGAGAAGCCCATGAGCTTGGTGCCCATGTCTTCACTGCCTTCGCGGGCCAACGATTTGTACCAGTCCACGCCGTCGGCGATGATCGCCGGCACGTTGCACAGGGTTTCCACGTTGTTTACGCAGGTCGGCTTGCCCCACACGCCTACGGCGGCAGGGAAGGGCGGCTTGGAGCGCGGGTTTGCGCGGCGGCCTTCGAGGGAGTTGATCAGTGCGGTTTCTTCACCGCAGATGTAACGCCCGGCGCCGGTGTGCACGAACAGTTCAAAGTCAAAGCCCGAACCCAGGATGTTCTTGCCCAACAGGCCTGCAGCCTTGGCTTCTTCTACGGCACGGGTGAGGTGCTTGGCGGCGGTGGTGTATTCGCCACGCAGGAAGATGTAGCCCCGGTAGGTTTTCAGCGCACGGGCGCTGATCAGCATGCCTTCGATCAGCAGATGGGGCAGTTGCTCCATCAGCATGCGGTCTTTCCAGGTGTTGGGCTCCATTTCATCCGCGTTGCACAGCAGGTAGCGGATGTTGATGGATTCGTCTTTGGGCATCAGGCCCCACTTAACGCCCGTGGGGAAGCCTGCACCGCCGCGGCCTTTGAGGCCGGCGTCTTTCACGGTCTGGACGATGTCGTCCTGAGCCATGTCGGCGAAGGCTTTGCGCGCGGCGGCGTAACCGTTCTTGGCCTGGTACTCGTCGAGCCATACAGGCTCGCCGTCGTCACGCAGGCGCCAGGTCAGCGGGTGAGTCTCGGCCGAACGCTTGATCAGGTTGGCCGGGCCGAAAGATGTAAGGGTCATGGGTAGCCCTCGAGCAATTGGGTCACGCCAGCAGGCTGCACGTCACCGAATGTGTCGTCGTCGATCATCAACGCCGGCGCCTTGTCGCAGTTGCCCAGGCAGCACACCGGCAGCAGCGTGAAGCGCCCGTCCGCGGTGGTCTGGCCGAGGCCGATGCCCAGTTTGTTCTGGATCTCGCTGACCACTGACTCGTGGCCACCGATGTAGCAGACCATGCTGTCGCACACGCGAATGATGTGGCGGCCCACCGGCTGACGGAAGATCTGGCTGTAGAACGTGGCCACGCCTTCAACGTCGCTGGCCGGGATGCCGAGGATCTCGCCGATGGCGTAGAGGGCGCCGTCCGGCACCCAGCCACGTTCCTTCTGGACGATTTTCAAGGCCTCGATCGACGCCGCGCGCGGGTCTTCGTAGTGATGCAGCTCGTGCTCGATGGCCGAGCGCTCGGTTTCACTCAGGGTGAAACGATCTGTTTGGATAAGCGTGCTGTTCATGCTTAGCGGTCCACGTCGGCCATAACGAAATCGATACTACCCAGGTACGCAATCAAGTCCGCGACCATCTCGCCTTTGATCACCGAAGGGATCTGCTGCAAGTGCGCAAAGCTTGGGGTACGAATCCGGGTGCGGTAGCTCATGGTGCCGCCATCGCTCGTCAGGTAATAACTGTTGATACCCTTGGTCGCTTCAATCATCTGGAAGGATTCGTTGGCCGGCATGACCGGGCCCCACGAAACTTGCAGGAAGTGCGTGATCAGGGTTTCGATGTGCTGCAGCGTGCGTTCTTTCGGCGGCGGCGTGGTCAGCGGGTGATCCGCCTTGTACGGACCTGCCGGCATGTTGCGCATGCACTGCTCGATGATCTTCAGGCTCTGGCGCATTTCTTCGACGCGCACGATGCAACGGTCGTAGGCATCGCCGTTGGCCGCCAGCGGTACTTCGAATTCGAAGTTCTCGTAGCCGGAGTACGGGCGTGCTTTACGCAGGTCGAAGTCGCAGCCGGTGGAACGCAGGCCGGCACCGGTGACGCCCCATTCCAGGGCCTCTTTGGTGTTGTACTGCGCGACGCCGATGGTACGACCCTTGAGGATGCTGTTGTCCAGCGCGGCTTTCTGGTACTCGTCCAGACGCTTGGGCATCCAGTCGATGAATTCCTTGACCAGGCGCTCCCAGCCGTTTGGCAGGTCGTGCGCCACGCCGCCGATGCGGTACCAGGCCGGGTGCAGACGGAAACCGGTGATGGCTTCGATAACCTTGTAGGCGCGCTGACGGTCGGTGAAGGTGAAGAACACCGGGGTCATGGCGCCAACGTCCTGGATGTAGGTGCCCAGGAACAGCAGGTGGCTGGTGATCCGGAAGAACTCGGCCATCATGATGCGGATGGTGTCGACGCGGTCCGGCACCTTGATGCCGGCCAGCTTCTCGACCGAGAGCACGTACGGCAGGTTGTTCATCACGCCGCCGAGGTAGTCGATACGGTCGGTGTACGGAATGAAGCTGTGCCAGGACTGACGTTCGGCCATCTTCTCGGCACCACGGTGGTGGTAGCCGATGTCCGGCACGCAGTCGACGATTTCTTCGCCGTCCAGTTGCAGGATGATCCGGAAGGCACCGTGGGCCGAAGGGTGGTTCGGGCCCAGGTTGAGGAACATGTAGTCCTCGTTGGTGCCGGAGCGTTTCATGCCCCAGTCTTCCGGACGGAAGCGTGCAGCCTCTTCTTCCAGCTGCTGCTTGGCGAGCGTCAAGCTGAACGGATCGAATTCGGTGGCGCGCGCAGGGTAGTCCTTGCGCAGCGGGTGACCTTCCCAGGTGGGCGGCATCATGATGCGCGTCAGGTGCGGGTGGCCCGGGAAGTCGATGCCGAACATGTCCCAGACTTCGCGCTCATACCAGCTGGCGTTCGGCCAGATGCCGGTGATGGTCGGAATGCTCAGGTCGCTTTCGGACAGGGCAACCTTGATCATCACGTCGCTGTTACGCTCCAGCGACATCAGGTGATAGAACACGGTGAAATCGGCGCCGCTCGGCAGCCCCTGGCGCTTGGTGCGCAGACGCTCGTCCACGCCATGCAGGTCATAGAGCATGACGTACGGCTTGGGCAGGTTGCGCAGGAAAGTCAGGACTTCGACGAGCTTGGCACGCGCCACCCACAGCACCGGCATACCGGTGCGAGTGGCCTGGGCGGTGAAGGCGTCAGGGCCAAAACGGTTATTGAGTTCGACAACCACATCCTGGTCGTCTGCCTTATAAGGCGGGATGCGTCGAGCACTGCCTGTAGTCATGGTTTTTTATCGCTTTCGGTCAACGTAAAGAATGAAGCCAGGTTTTCGTTCTATAAAAGAACCGGTGCTGGATCAGACTTCGTCGGGGCTGCGCAGGTTGGTGACTGCGATTCGCTGTTCGCGGCGCTGTTCCTTTTGTGACGGCATCTCGGCGCGATACACGCCTTGATCGCCGACAACCCAGGAAAGTGGGCGACGCTCCTTGCCAATCGATTCCTGCAACAGCATCAAGCCTTGCAGAAATGCTTCGGGGCGGGGAGGGCAGCCAGGCACATAGACGTCCACGGGCAGGAACTTGTCCACCCCTTGAACGACGGAGTAGATGTCGTACATGCCACCGGAGTTGGCGCACGAACCCATGGAGATAACCCACTTTGGCTCGAGCATTTGCTCGTAGAGACGCTGAATGATCGGCGCCATCTTGATAAAGCAGGTGCCGGCGATAACCATGAAATCCGCCTGGCGCGGTGATGCCCGGATAACTTCGGCGCCAAAGCGCGCGATGTCGTGGGGCGCCGTGAAGGCGGTGGTCATTTCCACGTAGCAGCACGAAAGACCGAAGTTGTACGGCCACAGGGAGTTCTTACGCCCCCAGTTGACCGCGCCACTCAGCACGTCTTCGAGCTTGCCCATGTAGATGTTTTTGTGGACTTGGTCTTCTAACGGGTCGGAAACGGTTTCGCGTTCGCCGATTGGGTACTGCTCGTTAGGAGCATCCGGGTCGATCCTGGTGAGATTGTATTGCATCGCCAAAGCCTCATTGTTTCAGCTTCGCTTGCCGCTTGCGACGAGCTTCCGGAGCCCAGTCAAGGGCGCCCACTCGAAATAGGTAGACAAGGCCTGCCAACAGAATTGCTATGAAAACGAGGGCTTCGACGAATCCGGTCCAGCCGCTTTCGCGGACGGACACAGACCAGGCAAAGAGAAAGAGGGCTTCGATATCGAAGATCACGAACAGCATCGCGACCAGATAGAATTTGGCTGAGAGCCGCAGGCGGGCGCCACCTGTAGGCAGCATGCCGGACTCGAACGGTTCATTTTTGCTGCGGCCCCAGGCTTTTGACCCGAGGAGGCTGGAGACACCAAGCATGAAGGCGCAAAGGCCGACAACACCGAGGAGGAAAATGGCAAAGCCCCAGTTGTGGGCCATGAGTCCTGTCGCTTCGGTCATGCTGGAAATCCTTAACAGAGAGCAAAGGTCTCTGAGCTCGAAAAAGTAACGATGCAGTGACGATATGTCGCACTGCAATCAATCGCGGTGATTTTATGGCTAAACACCGGGCAAGTAAAATTCCGATAGCGAAATTATTCGATGGAATAAGCACATAGTGCACCTTCTTGGGGCTGTAGCCCTTGTGGGGCGGGGATTAGCGGGCATTTAATCAATTCTGTTTTGTTTAACGGGTAACGAAGTTTTCATGCGCTAAATGATAATGAATATTGTTTGCGCAGGGTTTAAGCGAATGTTTCTCGTGTGGCGGGGGAAGTTGCCGTTACTTGCTTGATTGGTGCTTAGTTGCTGGTGGGGATCTTTTAACTGATTTGATTCGGGCAAACACCGCTCTGGATCAATGTTTTGCGCAAAACCTTCAGGTTGCATGCATTCCCACATTTTTAATCTCCTGTGTCTCAGGGCGTTTTTTCCGGGCAAAAAAACGCCCCGAACCAGTCGGGGCGTGATTGTTGTGCGGCAATGCGGTTAGGTCTTCCATGGGGCCGCAATGGCCGTGTACTCGCTACTTAGTGGAACTGCTCTTCTTCGGTCGAACCGGTCAACGCGGTCACAGACGAGGTGCCGCCCTGGATCACGGTGGTCATGTCGTCGAAGTAGCCCGTGCCGACTTCCTGCTGGTGCGCCACAAAGGTGTAACCCTTGGCGGCGTCAGCGAATTCCTGCTCCTGCAGCTTCACGTAGGCGGTCATGTCGTTGCGGGCGTAGTCATGCGCCAGGTTGAACATGCTGTGCCACATGTTGTGAATGCCGGCCAGGGTGATGAACTGGTGCTTGTAACCCATGGCGGACAGTTCGCGCTGGAACTTGGCGATGGTCGCGTCGTCCAGGTTCTTCTTCCAGTTGAAAGAAGGCGAGCAGTTGTAGGACAGCAGCTGGTCCGGGTATTCCTTCTTGATCGCTTCGGCAAAGCGACGCGCTTCGTCCAGGTCCGGCTTGGCGGTTTCGCACCAGATCAGGTCGGCGTACGGCGCGTAGGCCAGGCCGCGAGCGATGGCCTGGTCGAGGCCGGCGCGCACTTTATAGAAGCCTTCCTGGGTACGTTCGCCGGTTACGAATGGCTGGTCGTACGGGTCGCAGTCCGACGTCAGCAAGTCAGCGGCGTTGGCATCGGTACGGGCCAGGATGATGGTCGGGGTGCCAGCAACGTCAGCAGCCAGGCGAGCAGCAGTCAGCTTTTGTACGGCTTCCTGAGTCGGCACCAGTACCTTGCCGCCCATGTGGCCGCATTTCTTCACCGACGCCAGTTGGTCTTCGAAGTGCACGCCGGCAGCGCCAGCCTCGATCATGCTCTTCATCAGCTCGTAGGCGTTGAGTACGCCGCCGAAACCGGCTTCAGCGTCCGCCACGATTGGTGCGAAATAGTCGATGTAGCCTTCGTCGCCCGGGCCTTTACCGGCTTTCCACTGGATCTGGTCGGCGCGGCGGAACGAGTTATTGATGCGCTTGACAACGGTTGGCACGGAGTCCACCGGGTACAGCGATTGGTCGGGGTACATGGATTCAGCGGAGTTGTTGTCCGCTGCCACTTGCCAGCCGGACAGGTAGATCGCCTGGATACCGGCTTTTACCTGCTGGACTGCCTGGCCGCCAGTGAGGGCGCCCATGCAGTTGACGAAATCTTTTTCGGGACGGAAGGACGGCTTGGCACCCTGGGTGACCAGCTTCCACAGCTTCTCGGCGCCGAGTTTTGCAAAGGTGTGCTCAGGTTGAACCGAGCCACGCAGGCGGACGACGTCAGCAGCGGAATAAGCGCGGGTTACGCCTTTCCAGCGTGGGTTTTCAGCCCAATCTTTTTCAAGGGCTGCAATTTGCTGTTCGCGTGTCAGTGCCATGGGAAAAACCTCGTCGCATAGGTCTAGGTGGAAAATTCCATTTGCCAGCCACGTACTCAGTGCGTGGTGATGGCTGCTCGCTGACCAGAAGCTTGGCGGTCAAGCCGGGTTTGGCGGGGAGGGCGACGGGATGAACGACAGGCTCAAGGGGGAGTTGAGCAGGTAAGGGCGAACTGCGAATGGTCTTCGGGCATCGTGGGCCTTTGTACAATCCATCAGTGTGTAGCCGGGTTACCTGGTTAGCTTCCGTCCCTCGGGACAACTTCGTTCCAGTCGCAACCTTGTCAAACACACCTTGTGGGCGGTACAGACACGAATCGGCTCAGGTGGGTAGCTTAGAGCGGCGATCCGAAGGCCCTTGCCAGGGCCCCTGATTAGCGGGAGCGAGGCCATCATGCACAGGCTTTTTTGGATCGTCAAATGTTTTGTAGTGCTTTTTTTGAAGCACTACATCTTTAGTCTAAGACGACTCGTCAGTCAGTTTTTGGTGCTTCAGTTCAAGGTGTCGACCTTGACCCGCAAAGTCAGGTCATCACGGCCTTGAGTAGAGTAATTGCGGGTTGTAGAGGATTTGTCGGCCTGGGTCTCACGGTTGATGCCGGCCAGGGGGATCCACTCGCCCAGCCTGCCGCTGACAGTTGTGTCGGTACTCTGAACGTTCACTACATCGGGACGTTCCTGGCTCATGCGGTCACGGTTGGTGCTGATGGCCAGGTGCACGGTCTCGCCGGTGACGCTGGCGGTGACGTAAAAGCCCTGGGTGACGTTGCGATACTGGGTCTGGTTTTGCGGGCGGCCGTAGGCGTCGGGCTGAGTAGTGGTCAGCGGTACGCTCTGGCCAACCTGGATCAGCGCGGGCACGCCTTCGCTGGCCTGGATCTGCTGGATGCCGCCGTCGCGGCTGGCGGTACCGTAGCTGATGATGCGCGTCTGGTTGTCGCCGCTGTTCTGCTGGTTGTTTTCGTTGGTGTCGACGGTAATCAGCAGGCGCTTGGCGGGTGTGTCCAACTGCGCGAGCAGCGCGCGCAGGTCCTCAATCTTGCCCGGGTCGGCTTTCACAATCAGCTGGTTGCCGTAGGCGCTGACGCTGCCGTCCTTGCCGATGAAGTTCTGCGCCACGGGCAGCAGGTCGGCGCTGGTGCGGTTGCTCAGGTTGACGACCGCGGTGTCGGCGATTGCCGAGGCGCTGACAGTCAGGAGGAGGGCGGTGAGCAGGGTGCGTAGGGACATGTCCGTTATCTCTGCGAGTCATTTAGCGTGATAGTGCCAGTTTGTCGGCCTGGCAGGTCGCAAGTTTAGTCGTGAGCCGGCTTGGTGCAGTGAGCGGCCTCGTTGTGGCGAACGAGCTTGTTGTGGCGAGCGGGCTTGCCCCGCGTTGGGCTGCGCAGCAGCCCCAAAAAAAAACGCCGCATTCTTTCAGAAAGAACGCGGCGTCTGGTTTTAGGGCCGCTGCGCAGCCCAGCGCGGTGCAAGCCCGCTCGGCACAGGGATCAGCCTTCGCGCACCATGTCCACATGCGGAATCCCGACTTCAAGAAACTCATCGCTGACAATCTTGAAACCCAGCCGCTCATAGAACGGCGCCGCATACACCTGCGCACTCAGAAACTGCTTGGTCTGGCCGCGTTGCTCGGCAAGCCCAATCACCGCTTCCATCAGCTTGTCGCCAACCTTCAGGCCGCGCCAGTCCTTGAGCACCGACACGCGCCCGATCTCGCCACTGGGCAGCAGGCGCGCAGTACCAATCGGAAAATCGCCTTCGAACGCCAGAAAATGCACGGCGTCGGCGTCGTCCGCGTCCCACTCAAGCTCAGGTGGAACCGATTGCTCAGCGATAAACACCGCTTCACGAATGCGCCGAATCTCGTCGATATCCTTTCGCCAGTCCGCGACACTTACGTGAATCTTATTCATCGGCAAATCCCAGGCTTCCTTGCTTGACCAATTCGCACAGCAGGTCGCGACCGTCTTCGTCTGCGAGCCACTCGCCGAGGTTTTCGCTGTGCAGGGCGTCGGC
Source organism: Pseudomonas sp. RGB (assembly GCF_007713445.1). Classification (NCBI taxonomy): domain Bacteria; kingdom Pseudomonadati; phylum Pseudomonadota; class Gammaproteobacteria; order Pseudomonadales; family Pseudomonadaceae; genus Pseudomonas; species Pseudomonas sp. RGB. Next base: position 19,059 of record NZ_VMSH01000012.1, read on the forward strand.
CGAGCACACCAGCTTCAACAGCTCGCGCAGTTTGCCTGGCAGGTAACGGCTCTGACCGCTGGCGAACAGCAGTACATCGTCATCGACTTCCGACCACGCCATGCGCGCGCTTGGGTTGCGCACCAGGATCGCGCCGCCTTCCAGGCTGTTGACGAATTCCTCTTCGCCCAATTCTTCGCCCGCCACCAGTTCAGGGTAGCGCGGCTCGGTCATGAACTGGCCAAACCAGGTCAGCAGCATGCGCTCGTCGCTCATGTGCTCGGCCAGCAGGCTCTTCAGGCGGTCCAGCGCGTCACCCTGGATCTGGTGCGGGTCGCTTGCCGGCTGGGCGTCAGCGTCGGTGTAACGCTCTTCGTCCGTCAGGTACTGGCTGAGGAAGTCGGTGAAATGGGTCAGCACTTCAGCGGCGCTTGGCGCGCGAAAGCCTACCGAATAGGTCATGCAGTCATCTTCGGCGATACCGAAGTGTGCCAGGCGCGGCGGCAGGTAGAGCATGTCGCCCGGTTCCAGCACCCATTCTTCGCTTTGTTCGAATTCGGCGAGGATGCGCAGGTCGGCATGCTGCAGCAGCGGGCTTTCGGAGTTGCACATCTGGCCGATTTTCCAGTTGCGCTTGCCTTGGGCTTGCAGCAGGAACACGTCGTAGTTATCGAAGTGCGGGCCAACGCTGCCGCCGGGTGCGGCAAAGCTGATCATCACATCGTCGATGCGCCAGCTTGGCAGGAAGCGAAAGTGCTCCAGCAACTCGGCGACTTCCGGCACGAACTGATCGACGGCCTGCACCAGCAGGGTCCACTCACGCTCGGGCAGGGTGCTGAAGGCGTCTTCGGCGAATGGGCCGCGACGCAGCTCCCACGGACGCTCGCCGTGTTCGATCACCAGGCGCGATTCAACTTCTTCTTCCAGGGCCAAGCCGGCCAGTTCGTCGGCGTCGATCGGGCTTTCGAAATCAGGGATGGCCTGACGGATCAGCAACGGTTTTTTCTGCCAGTAGTCGCGCAGGAATTCGCGTGCCGTGATGCCGCCCAGAAGTTGAAGAGGAATATCAGGATTCATGTGTAACCTATTGAAAGAAAGCACTTTTAAGACAGGAATAAAAACGCCCGGCGCGGCCGGGCGTCTCAAGAGGGCTTGCGCGAATCAGATGCGCTTGGCTTGGGCCGCCGCGTTGCCGATGTAGTTGGCCGGGGTGAGCAGTTTCAGCTCGGCCTTGGCAGCGGCTGGCATATCCAGGCCGTCGATGAAAGTTTGCAGCGCCTCGGGGCTGATGCCCTTGCCGCGCGTCAATTCTTTAAGCTTCTCGTACGGGTTTTCGATGTTGTAGCGGCGCATCACGGTCTGAATCGGCTCGGCCAACACTTCCCAGCACGCGTCCAGGTCAGCGGCGATTTTCTGCTCGTTGAGCTCAAGCTTGCTGATGCCTTTGAGGCTGGCTTCGTACGCGATCACGCTGTGAGCGAAGCCCACGCCGAGGTTGCGCAGCACGGTGGAGTCGGTCAGGTCGCGCTGCCAGCGGGAGATCGGCAACTTGCTGGCCAGGTGCTGGAACAGGGCGTTGGCGATGCCGAGGTTGCCTTCGGAGTTTTCGAAGTCGATCGGGTTGACCTTGTGCGGCATGGTCGAGGAACCGATTTCACCGGCAATGGTGCGCTGCTTGAAGTAGCCCAGGGAGATGTAACCCCAGATATCGCGATCAAAGTCGATCAGGATGGTGTTGAAGCGCGCAATCGCGTCGAACAGCTCGGCGATGTAGTCGTGCGGTTCGATCTGCGTGGTGTACGGGTTGAAGCCCAGGCCCAGCTCGTCTTCGATGAAGGCGCGGGCATTTTCTTCCCAGTCGATTTCCGGGTAAGCGGAGAGGTGGGCGTTGTAGTTGCCCACGGCGCCGTTGATTTTGCCCAGCAGCGGTACGGCGGCGACTTGAGCGATCTGACGCTCCAGGCGGTACACCACGTTGGCCAGTTCTTTGCCCAGCGTGGTCGGCGAAGCCGGTTGGCCGTGGGTGCGCGACAGCATCGGCACGTCGGCGAAACGGATCGCCAGTTCGCGGATGGCGTTGGCGGTCTGGCGCATCAGCGGCAGCATCACGTCATCGCGGCCTTCGCGCAGCATCAGGGCGTGGGACAGGTTGTTGATGTCCTCGCTGGTGCAGGCAAAGTGGATGAACTCGCTGACCTTGGCCAATTCCGGCAGCTTGGCCGCTTGCTCTTTGAGCAGGTATTCGATGGCTTTTACGTCGTGGTTGGTGGTGCGCTCGATCTCTTTGACACGCTCGGCGTGCTCCAGAGCGAAGTTTTCCGCCAGGGCGTTCAGCACCGCGTTGGCTTCGGCGGAGAACGCCGGCACTTCGCTGATGCCAGGGTGAGCGGCCAGGCGCTGGAGCCAGCGCACTTCAACCAGAACACGAGCACGGATCAGGCCGTATTCGCTGAAAATAGGGCGCAGGGCCTGGGTTTTGCCGGCGTAGCGGCCGTCAACAGGGGAAACCGCAGTGAGCGAAGAAAGCTGCATGGGGTGTTCTCGGACAGTCGGGCAACGAAATGGGGCGCGTATCATACATGAAAAAATCCGCCGGTCCGTTGCCAACTGACCGGCGTATTACGCGTGAGGCGATAAAAATCCTGGTTGCTGCGACTTATTCGTTGCGCATCAACGGGTAAAGCTCTTTGAGCAATTTGCGTCGGCTGATCACCAGCTGCCAACGATGACCGCCCAACTGGCGCCACAACCGTGCCGAACGGATACCGGCCAGGAGCAGGGCGCGGATTTTCGAGGCATTGTTGGGTTGCTGCAGGTTGCGCATGTCGCCGTGCACCTGGATGCGTTGGCGCAAGGTGCTCAAGGTGTCCTGGTACAGCGCGCCGCAGGCGGCGATCACGTTTTCGTGGGCCGGGCCGAAGTGCTCGACCTGGGATTGGATCTGCGGCAGGCGCTTGCCGATGGTCTCGAGCATGTCGTCACGCTTGGCCAATTGGCGCTCAAGGCCGAGCATCGACAGGGCGTAGCGCAGGGGTTCGCGCTGCAAGGTGCTCGGATCGCGCTCCAGTGCGCCGATCAGCGCGCGATAGCCTTCGCGCAGCGCCAGGTCGTCGCCGCCATAGACTTCCAGGGTGTCCTTGGGGTCGCGGATCAGCAGGCTGCCGAGCATGCAGGTCAGGCCTGCCTCCGTCACCTGGCCGGTCTTGGCGATCTTGTCGACCAGTACCGCAGCGAGGAAAACCCCACCGAGTGCGGTCAGTTGCTCCTGGGTCGGGCTCATGCCGGGTTGCTCCAGGGTTCGGCGACTTCAATCACACCGCCCCCCAGGCAAATTTCGCCGTCATAAAACACCACGGACTGGCCAGGCGTGACCGCGCGTTGCGGGTCATCGAACGTGGCGCGATAGCCACTGGCGGTTTTCTCCAGGGTGCAAGGCTGGTCGCTCTGGCGATAGCGCACCTTGGCGGTCAGGCGGCGCGGCGTGCTCAGGTCGATCGGGTTGACCCAATAGATCTCCGAGGCCAGCAGTGCGCCCGAGAACAGCAGCGGGTGTTCATTACCCTGGCCAACGATCAGCACATTGTTTTTCAGGTCCTTGACCAGCACGTACCACGGCTCTTCACCTGCGTCTTTCAAACCGCCGATGCCCAGGCCCTGACGCTGGCCGATGGTGTGGTACATCAGGCCGTGGTGGCGACCGATGACATCACCTTCGGTGGTTTTGATTTCACCCGGTTGTGCCGGCAGGTACTGCTTGAGGAAGTCGCTGAAGCGGCGCTCGCCGATAAAGCAGATCCCGGTGGAGTCCTTTTTCTTGGCGGTGGCCAGGCCGTGTTTCTCGGCAATCCTGCGCACTTCGGGTTTTTCCAGCTCGCCCACCGGGAACAGGGTCTTGGCGATCTGTTCGCCGCCGACGGCGTGCAGGAAGTAGCTCTGGTCCTTGTTCGGGTCCAGGCCTTTGAGCAGCTCGGTGCGGCCATCCACGTCGCGACGGCGCACGTAGTGGCCGGTAGCAATCAGGTCCGCGCCAAGGATCATGGCGTAGTCGAGAAACGCCTTGAACTTGATTTCGCGGTTGCACAGGATGTCCGGGTTCGGCGTGCGGCCGGCCTTGTATTCGGCCAGGAAGTGCTCGAACACGTTGTCCCAGTACTCGGCGGCGAAATTGGCGGTGTGCAACTTGATGCCGATCTTGTCGCACACGGCCTGGGCGTCCGCGAGGTCGTCCATGGCGGTGCAATATTCCGTTCCATCGTCTTCTTCCCAGTTCTTCATGAACAGGCCTTCCACCTCATAACCCTGCTCCATGAGCAGAACGGCGGAAACGGAAGAATCCACGCCGCCGGACATACCGACGATGACGCGCTTCTTTTGTGTGTCAGAAGGGGCTGGATCACGCATAGGATTTCAACGGGTGTCTTTAAAAAGGACGCGATTCTAGCAGGCTCGCGTCCGCAAGGCTAAAGAGAAGGGCGGATCAGTTCCAGACTGTGGCGCTGGCCGCTCAAATAATCATCGATGCAACGGATGATCAACTCGCTGCGCCAGTCATCGCGCAGGGCCATCAGCTCGTCGCGGGTCAGCCAGCGGGCGCGGACGATGCCGTCGTCCAGTTGATAGTCCGGGTGGTGTTTCAGCGCCTTGGCGGTGAAGCAGACCCGCTGGTAGGTCACGCCATTGCTGGGCGCGGTGTACAGGTAGATCCCGACAATGCCGGTGGCCTCGACGTCCCAGCCGGTTTCTTCAAGGGTTTCGCGCACGGCGGCTTCGGTCAGGGTTTCGTTCGGGTCCAGGTGGCCGGCGGGCTGGTTGAGCACGGCGCGGCCGCCCTTGAGTTCCTCGACCATCAGGAAGCGGCCGTTGTCTTCGACGAGGGTGGCGACGGTGATGTGGGGTTGCCAGGTCATGGGAGGCCTCGATTCAAGATATGACGCGGTGTTTGGGCACAATTGCGGTCAGTGTGGGAGGGTGCTTGCCCCCGATGACGGTGTGTCAATTACCAATAGCTCGACTGATCCATCGCTATCGGGGGCAAGCCCCTTCCCACATTTGATCCGGTTTCTTGCGTTGAACGGCACAAACAGAAACCCCGGCACGGGGCCGGGGCTTCTTTGCATCCTTACAACCTTACTTCAACTTGGCAATCGCCGCGTTGAGGGTGTTGCTTGGGCGCATGGCTTTGCTGGTCAGCTCCGGGTTCGGCGCGTAGTAGCCGCCGATGTCCACTGGCTTGCCCTGCACGGCGTTCAGCTCGGCAACGATGGTCGCCTCGTTGTCGCTCAGGGTTTTGGCCAGTTCGCCGAACTGCGCTTGCAGTGCAGTGTCTTCGGTCTGGGCGGCCAGGGCTTGAGCCCAGTACAGCGCCAGGTAGAAGTGGCTTCCGCGGTTGTCGATGTTGCCGACTTTGCGCGATGGCGACTTGTTGTTGTCCAGGAACTGGCCAGTGGCCTGGTCCAGGGTCTTGGACAGCACCAGGGCTTTCGGGTTGTTGTAAGTGACACCCAAATGCTCAAGGGATGCTGCCAGGGCCAGGAACTCGCCCAGGGAATCCCAGCGCAGGAAGTTCTCTTCGACCAGCTGCTGCACGTGTTTCGGAGCCGAACCGCCGGCGCCGGTTTCGAACAGGCCACCGCCGTTCATCAGCGGCACGATCGACAGCATCTTGGCGCTGGTGCCCAGTTCCATGATCGGGAACAGGTCGGTCAGGTAGTCGCGCAGTACGTTGCCGGTCACCGAGATGGTGTCCAGGCCTTTGCGGGTGCGCTCCAGGGTGAACTTCATCGCGTCGACCGGCGACATGATGCGGATGTCCAGGCCGTCGGTGTTGTGGTCTTTCAGGTAGGCCTGAACTTTCTCGACCACGACGCCGTCGTGCGCGCGCTGTGGGTCCAGCCAGAAAATGGCCGGAGTGTTGCTGGCGCGGGCACGGTTGACGGCCAGTTTGACCCAGTCCTGAATCGGCGCGTCTTTGGTCTGGCACATGCGGAAGATGTCGCCGGCTTCAACAGCCTGTTCCATCAGCAGGTTGCCCTTGCTGTCGGTGACGCGGACAACGCCGTCAGCCTTGATCTGGAAGGTCTTGTCGTGAGAGCCGTACTCTTCGGCTTTCTTCGCCATCAGGCCAACGTTTGGCACGCTGCCCATGGTGGTTGGGTCGAAAGCGCCATTGGCCTTGCAGTCTTCGATGACGGCTTGGTAGATGGTGGCGTAGCAGCGATCCGGGATCACCGCCTTGGTGTCGTGCAGCTGGCCGTCGGTGCCCCACATCTTGCCGGAGTCACGGATCATGGCCGGCATCGAGGCGTCGACGATCACGTCGCTCGGCACGTGCAGGTTGGTGATGCCTTTGTCGGAGTTGACCATCGCAAGCGATGGGCGAGCGGCGTAGACCGCCTGAATGTCGGCTTCGATCTGCGCTTGCTGCTCGGCCGGCAAGGCCTTGATGCGAGCGTACAGGTCGCCGATGCCGTTGTTCAGGTTGAAGCCGATCTGCTCCAGCACGGCAGCGTGCTTGGTCAGGGCGTCTTTATAGAACTCGGCAACGATCTGGCCGAACATGATCGGGTCGGAGACCTTCATCATGGTGGCTTTAAGGTGAACCGACAGCAGCACGCCTTGTTTCTTGGCGTCTTCGATTTCGGCGGCGATGAACGCGCGCAGGGCTTTTTTGCTCAGCACGGCGGTGTCGATGATTTCGCCAGCTTGTACCGAAGTCTTTTCTTTCAGCACGGTAGCGGTGCCGTCTTTGGCAACCAGCTCGATCTTCACTGCGTCAGCGGCTTCGATCTGTACGGCTTTTTCGCTGCCGTAGAAGTCGCCGTTGCTCATGTGAGCGACGTGCGACTTGGAGTCGGCAGCCCAGGCGCCCATTTTGTGCGGGTGCTTGCGTGCGTAGTTCTTGACCGACAGCGGTGCGCGGCGGTCAGAGTTGCCTTCGCGCAGTACCGGGTTCACGGCGCTGCCCTTGACCTTGTCGTAACGTGCACGGGTTTCTTTTTCCGCGTCGGTGGTTACGGTTTCCGGGTAGTCCGGCAGGGCGTAGCCCTGGGCCTGCAGCTCCTTGATCGCCGCTTGCAGCTGCGGGGTCGAGGCGCTGATGTTAGGCAGCTTGATGATGTTGGCTTCAGGCGTAACGGCCAGGTCGCCCAGTTCGGCGAGGTGGTCCGGGATAGCCTTGGTGCCCAGTTGCTCGGGGAAGCTTGCGAGGATGCGCGCGGCGAGGGAAATGTCGCGGGTTTCCACAGCAATATCAGCGGAAGCGGTGAAGGCCTCTACGATAGGCAGCAATGAATAGGTGGCGAGGGCTGGGGCTTCGTCGGTGAAGGTGTAGATGATCTTCGAGCGGGTGGGCATATTCGGATTAACTCTCTTCTTTGCTGAAAGCGTGCGCAGAAACTCGAGATGCGCCGGGTGGAGCGCGTTCGTTCAAAGTCATCCATGAGCGAAATGTCGAGGTTTCTTCGCGGTGATGTTGGGTTGCATCAGTCGAGCGTCAAGCGGGTGGACTATTGTAATAGTCCTGCTTTCTGGCTGAAGGCTACTGTCTAGAGCGGTCAGCTGTCGTGACTCTTGGGTCAGCGGCGGCATTATACATACGTCGCTATGCTTACGCCGAGCCTTCATACAAAAGGTGCGTCGTCCATTGGTCTAAAGGTCGCAGGTTGCCAGGTACGACTAACGTCGCACGATGTGCTCAAGATTGGCGATTTTGCCTTTGCTTTCAGGCTTGTAGGCGACCAAATATGCTGTTTTCGATGCAAATGAGCGTGGCGTGAGGTTTCAGTCGCCATATATCTGGAGTAGGCTCGAACGCAGCCAGATGTTCAATCCATAGATGGAGTTCAGCATGGGATACAAGAAGATTCAGGTTCCGGCAGTCGGCGACAAAATCACCGTCAATGCAGACCATTCTCTCAATGTTCCTGACCAACCGATCATCCCTTATATAGAAGGCGACGGTATTGGCGTCGACATCAGCCCGGTGATGATCAAGGTGGTCGACGCCGCTGTTGAAAAGGCTTACGGCGGCAAGCGCAAGATCTCCTGGATGGAGGTTTACGCGGGCGAGAAAGCGACTCAAGTCTACGATCAGGACACCTGGCTGCCCCAGGAAACCCTGGATGCGGTTAAGGATTACGTGGTCTCCATCAAGGGGCCCCTGACCACGCCGGTCGGCGGTGGCATTCGTTCGTTGAACGTGGCCCTGCGTCAACAACTCGACCTTTATGTGTGCCTGCGCCCGGTGCGCTGGTTTGAAGGTGTGCCCAGCCCGGTCAAAAAGCCTGGCGATGTCGACATGACGATCTTTCGTGAGAACTCCGAGGATATTTACGCCGGCATCGAGTGGAAGGCCGGCTCGCCGGAAGCGATCAAGGTGATCAAGTTTCTCAAGGAAGAAATGGGCGTCACCAAGATCCGCTTCGACCAGGACTGCGGGATTGGCGTCAAGCCGGTCTCCAAAGAGGGCACCAAACGTCTGGCGCGTAAGGCCCTGCAATATGTGGTGGATAACGACCGTGATTCGCTGACCATTGTGCACAAAGGCAACATCATGAAGTTCACCGAGGGCGCCTTCAAGGAGTGGGCCTACGAAGTGGCGGCTGAGGAATTTGGTGCGACGCTGCTCGACGGTGGGCCGTGGATGCAGTTCAAAAATCCTAAAACCGGCAAGAACGTGGTGGTCAAGGACGCCATTGCCGATGCCATGCTTCAGCAAATTCTGCTGCGTCCGGCCGAATATGACGTGATCGCGACCCTCAACCTGAACGGTGACTACCTTTCCGACGCCCTGGCGGCGGAGGTGGGAGGGATTGGTATTGCGCCGGGGGCCAACCTGTCCGATACCGTGGCGATGTTCGAAGCCACCCATGGCACGGCGCCCAAGTATGCGGGCAAGGATCAGGTCAACCCGGGCTCATTGATCCTGTCGGCGGAAATGATGCTGCGCCATATGGGCTGGACCGAAGCCGCCGACTTGATCATCAAGGGCACCAATGGCGCGATTTCGGCCAAGACCGTGACCTATGACTTCGAGCGCTTGATGGACGGCGCCAAGCTGGTGTCGTCATCGGGCTTTGGTGATGCGTTGATTTCGCATATGTAAATCGCGGGCCATAAAAAACCGGCCATTCTGAAGTCTCGGAATGGCCGGTTTTTTTGTGGGGCACTTACTGAAAAAACTGATCAGGCCGTTTGCTTCTTCTTTGATTGAGTGGGCTGATCTGTCTTGAGCTTCTTTTCGTGCATTTCTTCAGGTGGCTGCGCCTCTGTTTGCGCCTCGGCCGCCGAGATTGCAACCGCGTGCAGTCCCTTGGGCCCCTGAATGGTTTCAAATGTCACTGCTTGGCCCGCTTTCAGCGTCTTGTACCCGTCCATGGTAATCGCTGAATAATGCGCAAAGAGATCTTCTTCGGGTTTTCCTTCTGCATTTATGAAACCGTAGCCTTTGGCATTGTTAAACCATTTGACCTTGCCATTGATCTTGACGCCAGACATACCATATCCCTCTGCACCAGACTCCATCACTGGAGTATCATCCAGTTTATCCGTCCTAACCCGAATAAATAAGGTTGACTGCGCGGACCTTTTTTACCCACTGTGGGCTCTATTGGTTGTAACACTGATTCGCCGATAGTCAAGGCGACCATTGGGTCAGAGTTGAAATTCTGACAGGTCGCCCCCATCACTGTACTTGAACCACTGACGAACCTTTCTTTCCATGCATGCAAACAGCCAGATTCGACTAACATTCAATCAGGATCGCCCGGATCAGGAACATGACGACGACGGTTCTGCGGGCATTGCTGTTCAGGAAGCGAAGCCTGCCTTACAGGCGCCGCCGATGTACAAGGTGGTTTTGTTCAATGATGACTACACACCGATGGATTTCGTGGTCGAAGTGCTCGAGGTGTTTTTTAACCTGAACCGCGAGTTGGCGACCAAGGTAATGCTGGCCGTTCACACAGAAGGACGGGCAGTATGTGGAGTGTTTACCCGCGACATCGCCGAGACAAAGGCCATGCAGGTCAACCAGTACGCCAGGGAAAGCCAGCATCCGCTACTCTGTGAAATCGAGAAGGACGGTTAACGCCGACCACTTGGGTATGAGGTGAAGCTATGTTAAACCGCGAGCTCGAAGTCACCCTCAATCTTGCCTTCAAGGAGGCCCGTTCGAAGCGTCATGAATTCATGACCGTCGAGCACCTGCTGCTGGCACTTTTGGATAACGAAGCTGCCGCCACCGTGCTACGTGCGTGCGGCGCCAACCTCGACAAACTCAAGCATGACCTGCAGGAGTTTATCGACTCCACTACGCCACTGATCCCCGTGCATGACGAGGACCGCGAAACCCAGCCAACCCTGGGCTTCCAGCGGGTCTTGCAGCGTGCGGTATTCCACGTCCAGAGCTCCGGCAAGCGTGAAGTCACAGGCGCCAATGTGCTTGTGGCTATCTTCAGCGAACAGGAAAGCCAGGCAGTGTTTCTGCTCAAGCAGCAGAGCGTTGCGCGTATTGATGTCGTCAACTACATCGCCCACGGTATCTCCAAGGTGCCAGGGCACGGCGATCATTCCGAGGGTGAGCAGGATATGCAGGACGACGAGGGCGGTGAGTCTTCTTCTTCAAGCAACCCGCTGGATGCCTATGCCAGCAACCTCAACGAGTTGGCGCGCCAGGGGCGGATCGACCCGCTGGTGGGCCGCGAGCTTGAAGTTGAGCGTGTAGCGCAGATCCTCGCGCGTCGTCGCAAAAACAACCCATTGCTGGTGGGCGAGGCGGGCGTGGGTAAAACCGCGATTGCTGAAGGCCTGGCCAAACGTATTGTCGATAATCAGGTGCCTGACCTGCTGGCCAACAGTGTCGTCTACTCCCTTGACCTGGGCGCATTGCTCGCCGGGACCAAGTACCGTGGCGACTTCGAGAAGCGCTTCAAGGCGCTGCTCGGTGAGCTGAAAAAGCGCCCGCAGGCGATCCTGTTTATCGATGAGATCCACACCATCATTGGTGCCGGTGCGGCTTCCGGTGGGGTGATGGACGCCTCCAACCTGCTCAAGCCGTTGCTGTCGTCGGGTGATATCCGCTGCATCGGTTCGACCACCTTCCAGGAATTTCGCGGGATCTTCGAGAAAGACCGCGCCTTGGCGCGTCGCTTCCAGAAAGTCGACGTGTCCGAGCCTTCGGTTGAAGACACCATCGGCATCCTGCGTGGGCTCAAGGGGCGTTTCGAAGCGCACCATGGCATCGAGTACACCGATGAGGCGTTGCGCGCAGCGGCCGAGCTGGCGTCACGCTACATCAATGACCGGCATATGCCGGACAAGGCTATCGACGTCATCGATGAGGCGGGTGCCTACCAGCGCCTGCAACCCGTCGAGAAGCGCGTGAAGCGCATCGACGTGCCTCAGGTCGAGGACATCGTGGCGAAGATCGCGCGGATTCCGCCAAAACACGTCACCAGTTCCGACAAGGAACTGCTGCGTAACCTGGAGCGTGACCTCAAGCTCACCGTGTTCGGCCAGGATGCGGCCATCGACTCGCTGTCCACCGCGATCAAGCTGTCGCGCGCGGGCCTCAAGTCGCCGGACAAGCCGGTCGGTTCGTTCCTGTTCGCAGGCCCTACCGGCGTCGGCAAGACCGAGGCAGCGCGGCAGTTGGCCAAGGCCATGGGCATTGAGCTGGTGCGCTTTGACATGTCCGAATATATGGAGCGCCACACGGTGTCGCGCCTGATCGGTGCGCCTCCGGGCTACGTCGGTTTCGACCAGGGCGGTCTGTTGACCGAGGCGATCACCAAGCAGCCGCATTGCGTGTTGCTGCTCGATGAAATCGAGAAGGCCCACCCGGAAGTCTTCAACCTGCTGCTGCAGGTCATGGACCACGGGACCCTGACCGATAACAACGGGCGCAAGGCGGACTTCCGCAACGTGATCGTGATCATGACCACCAACGCCGGTGCTGAAACCGCCGCGCGGGCTTCGATTGGCTTCACGCATCAGGATCACTCCTCTGATGCAATGGAAGTGATCAAGAAAAGCTTCACGCCGGAGTTCCGCAACCGCCTGGACACCATTATCCAGTTTGGTCGCCTCAGCCATGAGGTCATCAAAAGCGTGGTGGACAAGTTCCTTACCGAGCTTCAAGCGCAGTTGGAAGACAAGCGCGTGCAGCTGGACGTAACGGACGCGGCGCGCAATTGGTTGGCGGAGGGTGGTTACGACGCGGCAATGGGCGCTCGCCCAATGGCACGTCTGATCCAGGACAAGATCAAGCGGCCACTGGCCGAAGAGATCCTGTTCGGCGAGCTCTCCGACCATGGTGGCGTGGTGCATATCGATCTGAAGGACGGCGAGCTGACCTTCGATTTCGAAACCACGGCTGAAATGGCCTGACATCGCTGACCGCAACAAAGCAAAAAGGCGCCCAAGGGCGCCTTTTTGCTGTCTGTCTCAAACACTGAAGATCAACTGTGGGGCTGGCTTGCCTGCGATTGGATGGATCAGTCAGCGACGCGCTTACTGTCATACCGCTATCGCCAGGCAAGCAACTCCCTTATTAATCGCGCGCACACAAAAACGCCCGGCAGAACCGGGCGTTTTGTATTGACTTGATTAACGAGCGCGGTAAGTGATGCGCCCTTTGCTCAAGTCATAGGGCGTCAGCTCGACGCGCACCTTGTCACCGGTAAGAATACGAATGTAGTTCTTGCGCATCTTGCCGGAGATATGCGCGGTTACGACGTGCCCATTTTCCAACTCCACACGAAACATGGTGTTGGGCAGGGTGTCGACGACAGTGCCTTCCATTTCGAAGCTGTCTTCTTTCGACATGCAGTAAAGCCCTCGGTATCCAGTGAATGGCCCGGTGCAACTGCGCCAGGCAAAAGCGGCGTGCATTGTGCCCGAAAAAGGGTGTTTAAGCCAAGGGGTTCTAGTTAAGCGTGACCCATCTTTGATTAATAAGTAGCTCAATCGGCCGATATTGGGTCTTGTAGTTCATCTTTTTGCAGTTTTTTATCCAGTAACCGAGGTACACCGCCTCCAGTTCCAGGCGCAAGGCTTCGCCGATTTGCCACAGAATTGCAAAGCGTCCCAGGCTGCGACGTTCTTCGCTTGGCTCGTAGAACGTGTACACCGCCGACAGGCCGTTGGGCAGCAGATCGGTCACGGCCACCGCCAGCAGGCGTCCGTCCAGGCGAAACTCATAGAAACGAGAAAACGGCAGGTCGCGCACCAGGAACGTCGAAAACTGATCGCGACTGGGTGGGAACATATCGCCGTCGGCATGGCGTTGTTCGATGTAGCGCTGGTAGAGATCGAAATATTCTTCGCTGTACTGAGGCTTGGTGGCGGTCACCGTCAGGTCGGCATTGCGCTTGAGGATGCGTTTCTGGTTACGGTCCGGCAAAAACTGCGCAGCCGGGATGCGTGCCGGCACGCAAGCATTGCAGTTCTGGCAATGGGGGCGGTACAGGTGATCGCCGCTGCGCCGAAAACCCATCTCTGACAGGTCGGCGTATACGTGCACGTCCATTGGCTGGCTGGGGTCGAGGAACAGCGTGGTGGCCTGCTCGTCGGGCAGATAGCTGCAAGAGTGGGCTTGAGTGGCATAAAACTTCAAGCGCGCCAGCTCGGTCATGATCAACCCTCGGGATAAGCTTTGAAATAAGTGTAAGCCAGGTGCGAGAAAGTCGCCTAGGAAACCCACGGTCCAGAGCTGGGTTGGTCCAAATGGTTGCGCAGAAAGGCCGCGAAATCACTGCGCGGTATGGCGCGCGCGCCAAGGCTGTGCAGGTGATCATTGGGCATCTGGCAGTCGATCAGCACAAAACCCCAGGCCTGCAACTGCCGGGTCAAGGTAGCGAAACCGAATTTCGACGCGTTGTCGGCACGGCTGAACATGGATTCGCCAAAGAACAGTTGGCCCATCGCCAGCCCATACAGGCCGCCAACCAGTTCGCCGTTATCCCACACTTCCACCGAGTGCGCGTAGCCGCGCTGGTGCAGCGCCAGGTAGGCGCTCTGGATGCCCTCGGTGATCCAGGTGCCATCGGCGTAGCTGCGCGGTGCGGCGCACGCCTGGATGACGGCAGCGAAGTCCTGGTCGAACGTCACGCTATAACGCTGCTGGCGCAGCAGTTTGCCGAGGCTGCGCGAGACATGCAGTTCGTCGGGGAATATCACGGTGCGCGGGTCGGGTGACCACCAAAGAATCGGCTGGCCTTGCGAGAACCATGGAAAGCAGCCATGGCGGTAAGCCTCGATCAGGCGTTCGGCCGACAGGTCGCCGCCGGCGGCAAGCAGGCCATTGGGTTCGCGCATGGCCTTGGCCAGCGGCGGAAAAGTCAGGGAGTCGCGTTGCAACCAGGTCAGCATGGCATCCAGGCTTACGGAAGGGGAGGGGAGTGGCAGACGGGTCGCCTGCCGCGGCAGGGGTGATTATTGTCGACACAGCGCTGTGGGGCCAGCCCGAATCGGGGATCGACGAGGATTAGCGTGAGCGCGTGTTTCTGCAACTCTGTGCCCGAGGCGCGGTCGTAATCGGGTCCAGGCAATGCAGGCCATTTGCCAAGCTTGCCTGGATTGCTAAAAACAGCTCATAAGCCTTTGTCAGCAAAGACAATGCATGCTCAAATTGAACATGCTGTGACACTTCATTTGTCTATGCTGCTCAGTGATCGGCAAGGGCGTGGCATCGCGGGCGCAAACCCGTACAATGCGGCCATTGTGGCGTTATCGCCATTTCACCCTTTCATCACCCAGTGTTAAAAGTAGATTCAGCGACGTTCGTTCATTTTTCAGCCGCTCGGATTGAGCGGTAGTGTGCAGTCATTCAACAGATGGACGCGCTAAAGGCGCAGGAAAAGACCCGTTTTGAAGAAATCCGCCGCAACACCTAAAGCAGCAGTCGTGCCGGCCTGGCGCCAGCATCTGCACTACCGACTCAAGGAAGGGGCGCTGATCGCCATCGGCGCCCTGTGCCTGTTCCTGATGATGGCCTTGCTGACCTATGGCAAGGACGATCCGGGCTGGAGCCACAACAGCAAGATCGAAGACGTGCAGAACTTCGGTGGACCTGCCGGTTCCTACAGCGCCGACATTCTGTTCATGGTGCTGGGTTACTTCGCGTACATCTTCCCGCTGTTGCTGGCGATCAAGACCTGGCAGATCTTCCGCCAGCGCCACGAGCCGTGGCAGTGGAGCGGCTGGCTATTCTCCTGGCGCTTGATCGGCCTGGTGTTTCTGGTGCTGTCCGGTGCGGCCCTGGCGCACATCCACTTTCATGCGCCTACCGGTTTGCCGGCGGGCGCGGGTGGTGCGCTGGGCGAGAGCCTTGGCGACCTGGCGCGCAAGAGCCTGAATATCCAGGGCAGCACCTTGATGTTTATCGCGCTGTTCCTGTTCGGCCTGACGGTGTTCACCGACTTGTCGTGGTTCAAGGTGATGGACGTCACCGGCAAGATCACCCTCGACCTGCTCGAATTGTTCCAGGGGGCGGCCAACCGCTGGTGGTCGGCGCGTGTTGATCGCAAGCGCATGGTGGCGCAGCTGCGTGAGGTGGATACCCGCGTCAATGAGGTCGTGGCCCCGACCACGCCGGACCGACGCGAGCAGGCCAAGGTCAAGGAGCGCCTGATCGAGCGCGAGCAGGCCCTGAGCAAGCACATGTCGGACCGCGAGAAGCAGGTGCCGCCGGTGATTGCCCCGGCGCCGCCGAAAGCTCCCGAGCCGAGCCATCGCGTACAGAAAGAGAAGCAGGCCCCGTTGTTTATCGACAGCGCCGTGGAAGGCACCTTGCCGCCGATCTCGATTCTCGACCCGGCCGAAAAGAAACAACTCAATTATTCCCCGGAGTCCCTGGCGGCCGTCGGCCATCTGCTGGAAATCAAACTCAAGGAATTCGGCGTCGAAGTTTCCGTCGACTCGATCCACCCGGGCCCGGTTATTACCCGTTACGAAATCCAGCCCGCCGCCGGCGTCAAGGTCAGCCGCATTTCCAACCTGGCCAAAGACCTGGCCCGCTCCCTGGCTGTGACCAGCGTGCGGGTGGTGGAAGTGATCCCCGGCAAGACCACCGTGGGCATCGAGATTCCCAATGAAGACCGGCAGATCGTGCGCTTCTCCGAAGTGCTGTCGACGCCGGAATACGACAACTTCAAATCGCCGGTCACCCTGGCCCTGGGCCATGACATCGGCGGCAAGCCGGTAATTACCGACCTGGCAAAAATGCCGCACTTGCTGGTTGCCGGTACCACCGGTTCCGGTAAGTCGGTAGGCGTGAACGCGATGATCCTGTCGATCCTGTTCAAGTCCGGCCCGGATGACGCCAAGCTGATCATGATCGACCCGAAGATGTTGGAACTGTCGATCTACGAAGGCATTCCGCACCTGCTCTGCCCGGTGGTCACCGACATGAAGGACGCCGCCAACGCCTTGCGTTGGAGCGTGGCCGAGATGGAACGCCGCTACAAGCTGATGGCGAAGATGGGCGTACGAAACCTGTCCGGCTTCAACGCCAAGGTCAAGGAAGCCCAGGACGCCGGCACGCCACTGACCGACCCGTTGTACAAGCGCGAAAATATCCACGACGAAGCGCCGCTGCTGACCAAGCTGCCGACCATCGTGGTTGTGGTCGACGAATTTGCCGACATGATGATGATCGTCGGCAAGAAGGTTGAAGAGCTGATCGCACGTATCGCCCAGAAAGCCCGGGCTGCCGGCATTCACCTGATCCTGGCGACCCAGCGGCCATCGGTGGACGTGATCACGGGTCTGATCAAGGCCAACATCCCGACGCGCATGGCGTTCCAGGTTTCCAGCAAGATCGACTCGCGCACCATCATCGACCAGGGCGGCGCCGAGCAACTGTTAGGTCACGGTGACATGCTCTACATGCCGCCCGGCACCAGCCTGCCGATCCGGGTTCACGGCGCGTTCGTTTCCGATGACGAGGTACACCGCGTGGTGGAAGCCTGGAAACTGCGCGGCGCGCCGGAATACAACGACGACATCCTCGCCGGTGTCGAAGAGGCCGGCAGCGGCTTCGACGGTGGCAGCAGCGGTGGTGACGACGACGCCGAAACCGACGCGCTGTACGACGAGGCCGTGGCGTTCGTGCTTGAAAGCCGCCGTGCCTCGATCTCTGCGGTACAGCGCAAACTGAAAATCGGCTACAACCGCGCCGCCCGCATGATCGAAGCCATGGAAAACGCTGGCGTGGTGACCGCAATGAACACCAACGGCTCGCGCGAAGTCATCGCCCCCGGGCAGATGCGCGACTGATCTCGTGCCGCGTGGCAGCACGCGGCTCGCCTTAACGACTCAATGAGGACTCCCATGCGTCTTATCCGCATGCTGTTGTTGCCGGCCCTGGCCCTGACTGCTGTTTCGGCCCACGCTGATCCGGCCTCCGTGGCCAGCCTGACCAACCTGTTGGACAAATCCAAGACCCTGACGGCGCGCTTTTCCCAGTTGACCCTGGATGGCGGCGGCACCCAGTTGCAGGAAACCGCCGGTGAAATGGCCGTGCAGCGCCCGGGCCTGTTTTACTGGAAAACCGACGCGCCGAACGAGCAGACCATCGTCTCCGACGGCCAGAAAGTTACCTTGTGGGACCCGGACCTGGAGCAGGCGACCATCAAAAAGCTCGACCCGCGCCTGAACCAGACGCCGGCGCTGCTGCTGTCGGGCGATGTGTCGAAAATCAGCGACAGTTTCGATATCACCTCCAAGCAAACCAGCAACGTGATTGAGTTCACCCTCAAGCCTAAGTCCAAGGACACGTTGTTCGACAGCCTGCAGCTGTCGTTTGGCAATGGCGTGATCAACAACATGCGCCTGATCGACAGCGTTGGTCAGCGTACCGATATCCTGTTCTCCGCGGTCAAGGCCAACGGCGTTGTCGATGCCTCCAAGTTCAAGTTCGTCATCCCCAAGGGTGCCGACGTGATCCAGGAATAAACTGTTTAGAGGTTTCAAGCGCTGCCCATGGATTTGTTTCGAAGTGACCCGATTGCTCAACCCTTGGCCGCGCGTTTGCGTTCGACCAACCTGGACGAGTACGTCGGGCAAGAACACCTGCTCGCTCGCGGCAAGCCATTGCGCGAAGCCCTGGAGCAGGGTGCGCTGCACTCGATGATTTTCTGGGGGCCGCCAGGCGTGGGTAAAACCACCCTGGCGCGCTTGCTGGCGAAGGTCTCGGATGCGCACTTCGAAACGGTTTCGGCGGTGTTGGCGGGGGTCAAGGAGATCCGCCAGGCGGTTGAGGTGGCCAAGCAGCAGGCCGGGCAGTATGGCAAGCGCACCATCCTGTTCGTTGATGAGGTGCACCGCTTCAACAAGTCGCAGCAGGATGCGTTTTTGCCGTATGTCGAAGATGGCACGCTGATTTTTATCGGCGCCACCACCGAAAACCCGTCGTTTGAACTCAACAACGCGCTGCTGTCGCGGGCGCGGGTCTATGTGCTCAAGAGCCTGGACGAAGCGGCGATGCGCAAGCTGCTGCAGCGTGCATTGAGCGAAGACAAGGGCCTGGGCAAGCGCCAGCTCAGCCTCAGCGACGAAGGCTTCAAGATTTTGATGAGCGCCGCCGATGGCGACGGTCGCCGCTTTCTCAACTTGCTGGAAAACGCGTCGGATCTGGCCGAAGACCACAGCGAGATCGGCGTCGACCTCCTGCAAAGCCTGCTGGGCGATACCCGCCGGCGCTTCGACAAGGGCGGCGAAGCTTTCTACGACCAGATCTCGGCGCTGCACAAATCCGTACGCGGCTCCAACCCTGACGGCGCGCTGTACTGGTTTGCACGGATGATCGACGGCGGCTGCGACCCGTTGTACCTGGCGCGCCGTGTGGTGCGCATGGCCAGCGAAGACATCGGCAATGCCGACCCGCGCGCGCTGAGCCTGTGCCTCGCCGCCTGGGAAGTACAGGAACGCCTCGGCAGCCCGGAAGGCGAGTTGGCGGTGGCGCAGGCCATCACTTACTTGGCGTGCGCACCCAAAAGCAACGCCGTGTACATGGGCTTCAAGTCGGCCCTGCGCGCCGCGGCCGAACACGGCTCGCTGGAAGTGCCGTTGCACCTGCGCAACGCCCCGACCAAGCTGATGAAACAATTGGGCTACGGCGACGAATACCGCTATGCCCATGACGAGCCGGACGCCTATGCCGCCGGTGAAGATTATTTTCCCGATGAGCTTGAGCCGCAGCCGTTCTACCAGCCGGTGCCCCGTGGGCTGGAGCTGAAGATTGGTGAAAAGCTCAATCACCTCGCCCAACTCGATCGCCTCAGCCCCAAACAGCGGAGAAAGTAGTGCTCAAGACCATTCTTGCCGTGTCCGTAGCCGGCATCGCTGGTACATTATTGCGTTTCGCCACCGGTACGTGGGTGAGCGCCAATTGGCCCAAGCATTTCTATGCGGCGACCCTGGCGGTCAACCTGGTGGGTTGCTTGATCATCGGGCTGTTGTACGGTTGGTTCCTGTTGCGCCCGGAAGTGCCGATTGAGATTCGCGCCGGCTTGATTGTCGGCTTTGTAGGCGGTCTGACGACCTTTTCATCCTTTTCACTGGATACGCTGCGCCTGCTGGAAAGCGGGCAAGCCCTGGTCGCCTTCGGCTACTTGGGCATCAGCGTGTTCGGCGGGCTGCTCGCCACCTGGGCTGGCCTGTCCTTGACCAAACTTTGATAACGAGAGACCGACATGCTCGATTCCAAACTGTTACGTAGCAACCTTCAGGACGTAGCGGACCGCCTGGCATCCCGTGGCTTTGCCTTGGATGTTGCGCGCATCGAAGCGCTGGAAGAACAGCGCAAGACCGTCCAGACCCGCACCGAAGCACTGCAGGCTGAGCGCAATGCACGTTCCAAATCCATCGGTCAGGCCAAGCAGCGCGGTGAAGACATTGCGCCGCTGATGGCCGACGTCGAGCGTATGGGCACTGAGCTGTCCGACGGCAAAGTCGAGCTGGAAGGCATTCAGAGCGAGCTGGACTCGATCCTGCTGGGCATCCCCAACCTGCCGCACGAATCGGTGCCGATTGGCGAAGACGAAGACGGCAACGTCGAGGTGCGCCGCTGGGGCACGCCCAAGGCCTTTGATTTCGAGATCAAGGACCACGTTGCACTCGGCGAGCTGACCGGTGGCCTGGATTTTGAAACCGCCGCCAAAATGTCCGGTGCACGCTTTGCCTTGCTGCGCGGCCCGATCGCGCGCATGCACCGCGCCCTGGCGCAGTTCATGATCAACCTGCACACCGCCGAGCACGGCTACGAAGAAGCCTACACCCCGTACCTGGTGCAGGCACCGGCGCTGATGGGCACCAGCCAGCTGCCGAAATTCGAAGAAGACCTGTTCAAGATCAGCCGCGACGGCGAAGCCGACCTGTACCTGATCCCGACGGCCGAAGTGTCGCTGACCAACATCGTCGCCGGCGAGATCCTCGACGCCAAGCAGCTGCCGATCAAGTTCGTGGCTCACAGCCCGTGCTTTCGCAGTGAAGCCGGTGCTTCGGGGCGCGATACCCGCGGCATGATCCGCCAGCACCAGTTCGACAAAGTCGAGATGGTGCAAGTGGTCGAGCCGTCGACCTCGATGGAAGCCCTGGAAGGCCTGACCGCCAACGCCGAGCGCGTGCTGCAACTGCTGGAGCTGCCGTACCGCGTCCTGGCGCTGTGCACTGGCGACATGGGTTTCAGTGCCGTGAAGACCTACGACCTCGAAGTGTGGGTGCCGAGCCAGGACAAATACCGTGAGATTTCGTCGTGCTCCAACTGCGGTGACTTCCAGGCCCGTCGCATGCAGGCGCGTTTCCGCAACCCGGAAACCGGCAAGCCGGAGCTGGTGCACACCCTCAACGGTTCGGGTCTGGCCGTCGGCCGTACGCTCGTAGCCGTGTTGGAAAACTACCAGCAGGCTGACGGTTCGATTCGTGTACCTGAAGTGCTCAAGCCTTACATGGCGGGCGTTGAGGTCATCGGCTAAATGGAATTTCTGCCGCTGTTTCATAACCTGCGCGGCAGTCGTGTGTTGGTCGTCGGTGGCGGGGAGATTGCCTTGCGCAAATCCCGGCTGCTGGCCGACGCCGGTGCGTTGTTGCGGGTGGTTGCTCCCCAGATCGAAGACCAGTTGCGTGAACTGGTACTGGGCAGTGGCGGGGAACTGATTTTGCGCGGTTATCAGGAGCCCGACCTCGACGGTTGCACCCTGATCATCGCCGCGACCGACGACGAGCCGCTGAACGCGCAAGTGTCCAGTGATGCCAAGCGTCGCTGCGTGCCGGTCAACGTGGTGGACGCGCCAGCCTTGTGCAGCGTGATCTTCCCGGCGATTGTCGACCGTTCGCCCTTGGTGATTGCAGTGTCCAGTGGCGGCGATGCGCCGGTGCTGGCACGCCTGATCCGCGCCAAGCTGGAAACCTGGATTCCGTCCACCTATGGCCAATTGGCCGGGTTGGCGGCGCGTTTTCGTGCCCAGGTCAAAGGTTTGTATCCGGATGTGCAGCAGCGTCGCGCGTTCTGGGAAGAAGTTTTCCAGGGACCGATTGCCGACCGCCAGTTGGCCGGGCAGGGCGATGAAGCCGAGCGCCTGCTGATCGAAAAGGTCAACGGGAAACCGCCGCATGCGCCGGGCGAAGTTTACCTGGTGGGCGCAGGCCCGGGTGATCCGGACCTGCTGACCTTCCGCGCCTTGCGCCTGATGCAGCAAGCCGACGTGGTGCTGTACGACCGCTTGGTGGCGCCGGCCATTCTCGAGCTGTGCCGTCGCGATGCCGAACGGGTTTACGTCGGCAAGCGTCGCGCCGACCACGCCGTGCCGCAGGACCAGATCAACCAGCAATTGGTGGACTTGGCCAAGCAAGGCAAGCGTGTGCTGCGTCTCAAGGGTGGCGATCCGTTCATCTTTGGCCGTGGTGGCGAAGAGATCGAGGAGTTGGCGGCCCACGGCATTCCGTTTCAGGTGGTGCCGGGTATCACGGCAGCCAGTGGTTGCGCGGCGTATGCGGGGATTCCGCTGACCCATCGCGACTATGCGCAGTCGGTGCGGTTTATCACCGGGCATTTGAAAAACGGCACCTCGGACCTGCCTTGGCATGATCTCGTTGGCCCCTCGCAGACCTTGGTGTTTTACATGGGCTTGATCGGCTTGCCGATCATCTGCGAACAGCTGATCAAGCATGGTCGCTCGGCGGATACGCCGGCGGCGTTGATTCAGCAGGGCACCACCTCCAACCAGCGTGTCTTCACCGGCACCCTGGCGGATTTGCCGCGCATGGTGGCGGAGCATGAAGTGCATGCGCCAACACTGGTGATCGTCGGTGAAGTGGTGGTGTTGCGCGAAAAGCTGAAGTGGTTCGAAGGCGCACAATCCCAGGTCTGACACCGCCCTTGAGTGCGTGATTTCGTTGTGGCGAGCGGGCTTGCCCCGCGTTGGGCTGCGCAGCAGCCCTAAAGCCAGACACCGCGGTTTGCTTGGCAGAACGCGGTGTTTTTACGGGGGCTGCTGCGCAGCCCAACGCGGGGCAAGCCCGCTCGCCACGAAAGCCCAATCGCTACCGGAAGAGGGCGGTGTCAGTTCCAGACGGCCTTACCGCTCAGCCGCTCGCGATCATGCCCGGCATCAAAACTCTGCAACGGCCCTTTCGGCACAATCCCCGTCGGATTGATGGTGCGATGGCTCGCGTAGTAATGCCCCTTGATATGCGCAAAATCCACCGTCTCGGCCACGCCTGGCCACTGATACATCTCCCTTAGCCAGTTCGACAAATTCGGATAATCGGCAATCCGCAGCAGGTTGCATTTGAAGTGGCTGTAATACACCGCATCAAAGCGAATCAGCGTGGTGAACAGCCGCACATCGGCTTCGGTCAGGTATTCGCCGGCCAAGTAGCGGTGCTTACCCAAGTGCTGCTCCAGGTGGTCCAGTTCGGCAAACACATCGTCAAACGCGCTTTCATAAGCCTTTTGCGAGGTGGCGAAGCCTGCGCGGTACACGCCGTTGTTCACCGCGGGATAGATGCGCTCGTTCAGCGCGTCAATCGTCTGGCGAAGCCCCTCGGGATAGAAGTCCAGCGTGTTGCCGGTCAGGTGGTTGAACGCGCTGTTGAACATGCGGATGATCTCCGCCGACTCATTACTGACGATGCGCTTGAGCTTCTTGTCCCACAGCACCGGCACGGTCACGCGGCCAGTGTAGTCGGCGGTGTCGGCGGTGTAGCGCTGATGCATGTAGGCAAAATCGTCGAGCTTGTCGCCGGTAGAGCCGTGGGACTTGTCGAAGGTCCAGCCGTTTTCCAGCATCAACCAACTGACCACGGACACCTCGATCAGGCTTTCCAGGCCCTTGAGCTTGCGCAGGATCAGCGTGCGATGCGCCCAGGGGCAGGCGAGGGAAACATACAGGTGGTAGCGACCGGCTTCGGCCTTGAAGCCACCTTCGCCATTCGGGCCGGGCTCACCGTCGGCGGTCACCCAATTGCGGCGCTGTGCCTGCTCGCGCTGGAAAGCGCCGTCTGCGCTACTTTCGTACCACTGGTCTTTCCAGTGTCCTTCGATCAGCAAACCCATGACTGGCTCCTCGGCTAATAAGCGTTGGAGGCCAGTGTAAAGGGATGAGTTCGAACTAAAAGCGCAAAGACTGCGGGGGAATGATCGATTAAATCGATTTGTCCCGCGCGTCCCAGTATTGCTGGGCCAATGCAAACGCCTGCTCTCGCGGATGGCCGATGCCGCGTAATGCCAGGGCCATGGTCGCGATCAGTGCCAGTTGCGGGTAGCTGTCTTGAGCGTCACCCCGCCACACGGCTTTCAGGTGTTCAGGTTCCAGGCTGGCGGGTTTGACGTGGCGTTGAGCGGAGAGGGCGGGCCATTCTTCATCCCAGCTTTGGCCGCCGGTGGTGCCATACAAGTGACTGATGGTGTCCGGGTTGATCTCGACTTCGCCGCCATCGCCCTTGACCACGATTACATTGTCGCCAAGCAGGCCGCTGGCATCGCGGTGCACACCCTGGTAACCGGGATGGAAAATGCTTTGCAGGCCGCAGCGCGCATTCAGCGGGTTGAGCAGGCGCGCCAGCGAGTGGATCGGCGAGCGCAGGCCCAAGGTGTTGCGCAGGTCGATCATGCGTTGCAGTTGTGGTGCCCAGTCGCCCAGGGGGATAAACGCGAGGTTGCCGTGTTCGAGCGCCGTTTCGACCTGCTGCCAGTTACGGCACAACGGGATCTGTAAACCTTCCAGCAATTGCTCGGTGTACAACCGGCCGGCGGTGTGCGCACCGCCGCCGTGCATGAGGATGCGCACTCCGTTTTGCGCCAGGCACTTGGCTGCCAGCAAATACCACGGCAGGTGGCGTTTTTTACCGGCGTAGGTTGGCCAGTCGACATCCACCTTCAGCGCCGGCGCGCTCAGGCGTTCGCGCACGGCTTGGGTGAAACCTGCGAGCTCTTCCGGGCTTTCTTCCTTGTGGCGCAGCAACATCAGGAAGGCGCCGAGCTGGGTGTCCTCGACCTTCTCGTCGAGCAGCATGCCCATGGCTTCGCGGGCTTCCTCACGGGTGAGGTTGCGCGCGCCGCGCTTACCTTTGCCCAGGATGCGCACGAACTGCGCAAACGGGTGCTCGGCAGGGGTTTCAAAGGTCAGCGGGGCAAAGTCGGTCATAAGCAATTCGTCGGCCTGGGCAGGCCCGCCAACTTGGCGGCGAGTTTGGCGGGAGTGCCGTTGAACAGTGTGTTGAGGTGCAGGCTGTTGCCCTTTTCCGGTCCCAGCTTCAAGGCGGTGTACTTGATCAGTGGGCGCGTGGCCGGGGACAGCTGGAACTCTTCATAGAACCCGCGCAGCAGTTCGAGGATTTCCCAATGGGCGGCGGTCAATTCCAGGGGCTCGGCGGCGGCCAGCGCGTTGGCGACCTCTGCAGACCAGTCATTGAGGTCGACGAGGTAGCCGTCCTTGTCCAATTCGAGGGTGCGTTCGCCTACGGTCAGGGTGTTCATAGCCAGCTGTTGACCTTGTCGTAGTCGATGGACAGCTGCACAAAACCCGGGTAGTCCACGCTGTCGGCCCAGTCCGGTAGCGGCAGGTTGCGCGCCTGCATGTCTTCGGCCAGTACAAAAACCTTCACGCCTCTGGTTTGCAGCGCCGCGTTGTGCAGGCCGTAGGCGCCGTCGCCGCACAGCAGAATCGCGTCCGCACTGCCGCACACGCGCAGGCAACTGGCGAGGCGGCTATCGGTAAACGGTGAATGAGACACCACATGTAAAGTCGACATCAGAGGGTAATCACCTGGTCGTAACGGTCAATCAATTTGCAAATAGCGTCGTTGCTCAGTGCCTGGGCGCTGGCAGGGGCTGTGAGCCCGCGTTCGGCCAGGCTGTGGCCGCAGGCGAACACGTCATCAATGCCAAACAGGCCCAACGCCTGCAGGTTGGCACTCAAATCCTTTTGCTGCACGGCGTTGGCGTTTTGCTGCGGCGCCAGTTGAAACACGCCGTCGTCCATAAACAGCAGGCCGATCGGCAAGTCGAACGCCCCGCCGGCCAGCACAATATCCAGGGCTTCGCGCGCGCTTGGCCCGGACCATGGCGCCTGGCGGCTGATTACCAATAAGGATCTGGACATGTCACGGCCCTCCAAAACAGATCAGGCGGTCGGCGGCCTGGGCGGCATCGTGCAATTGCCCAAGGCCCGACAAGGCCCACGGCGCATCCAGGTTCACCGCGCTGCGTTGATAGCGCGTGGCTTCTTCGCTATTGAGCACGCCACGGCGCAAGGCGGCGGCAATGCACACCACGCCGTCCAGCTGGTGCGCGCTGACAAATTCGCGCCATTGCCGGGCAATATCTTGCTCATCCTGGGGCGCGACAATGTTGCTGGAGGCGCTGTACACGCCGTCCTGATAAAAAAACAGCCGCACTATTTCATGCCCACCGGCAATCGCCGCTTGGGCAAACAGCAAGGCGCGGCGCGAGGAGGGCGCGTGGGCGGCGGAAAACAGCGCAATTGCGAACTTCATGGAACACTCTGCAAGCAAACGTGGGCCAATGATAAAGCCGCCGCGGCGAAAAAGCCCGCCGTGATCAAAACGGTCACCCTTGCTGATCGTTCTGACGATTGCCGGTAGGATCAAGCCTGCCTACGCTGTGGGCATTCGAAACCGAAATGGAGTCTCCATGTCAGGTCCCTTGGCGTCCCTCAAAGTGCTGGATTTTTCCACCTTGCTACCTGGCCCGTTCGCATCCTTGATGCTCGCGGACATGGGCGCCGAGGTGCTGCGGATCGAATCACCTACGCGCGTGGATCTGTTGCGCGTTCTGCCGCCGCATGATCACGGCACGTCGGCCAGCCACGCCTACCTCAATCGCAATAAGCGCAGCCTGGCGCTGGACCTCAAGCAGGCCGAGGCGTTGGAGATCGTGCGTGAGCTGGTCAAGGACTACGACATCGTCCTTGAGCAGTTTCGCCCCGGGGTAATGGAGCGTTTGGGACTGGGTTATGCGGCGCTCAAGGCGATCAACCCCAGGCTGATCTACGTATCGATCACCGGCTATGGCCAGACTGGCCCCTATAAGGACCGCGCCGGGCACGATATCAATTACCTGGCGCTGGCCGGCATTGCCAGCCACACCGGGCGCCAGGACAGCGGGCCACTGCCGCTGGGCGTGCAATTGGCGGATGTGGCCGGTGGTTCGCTGCACGCGGTGGTCGGGTTGCTGGCGGCGGTGATAGCGCGCCAGCACAGCGGCGTTGGGCAACACCTGGATGTGAGCATGACGGACTGTTCGTTCAGCCTGAACGCCATGGCCGGCGCGGGTTACCTGGCCTGTGGGGTCGAGCCGGAGTGGGAGACTCAGGTACTCAACGGCGGCAGCTTTTATGATTACTACCGCACGCGCGACGGGCGCTGGATGTCCGTCGGCAGCCTGGAGCCTGCGTTTATGCAGCAACTGTGCGCGGCGCTGGGGCGGCCGGAGTTGGCGGCGCATGGGCTCTCGCCCAGGCCGGAACAGCAAAAAGCCCTGAAGCTGGCGCTGCAGGTCGAGTTTGAAAAGCGCAGCTTTGAGCAGTTGTGCGAGCTGTTTGCCGGGGTGGATGCGTGTGTTGAGCCTGTATTGAGTTTAAGTGAAGCGGTGGAGCACCCGCAGTTGAAGGCGCGGACGCTGATCAGCCAAGTGCCACGCGGCGATGGTTCGACGCAGGCGCAAATCGCCTGCCCGTTGAAATTTTCAGAGGGGTTGCCGGAGCCTCGGCATATTGGGGCGGCGGTGGGGGCGCATACGGATGAAGTGTTGGAAGAGCTGGGGCTCAGCGCGCAACGAATTGCAGAATTGCGGCGGGCCAAGGTGATTGGTTAACTGTTCGGCCGCTATCGCAGGCAAGCCAGCTCCCACATTTGATCGGCGGCGCGGTGAAGATGTGGGAGCTGGCTTGCCTGCGATGGGGCCCTCACTCCACCCGGGTTTCCCCGGTGTACACCAAGGTATGCCGGCAACGCCTGCACAAGTACCGTCGCCCCTGGTTCACCAACCCATGACGTTGGGCTGAAAACGGGAAATCACTGTCGGCACACGGGCAGCGATAGATGTAACGCGTGACTTGCCGACGCTTGATTGCATAGGTGTGGCAGCGATCCGGCGGCAGTTCGTATACCCCGCGCATGATCAATTGCCATTCCTCGCCATGGGGCTGGATGCGTTCGCCAAACAATTGATGGGCGATCAGGTGCGCAACCTCATGGGCCACGGTCTGCTTCAGGAAATGTTGGCTGTTTTCACGGTACAGCTGTGGGTTGAAGCGCAGCAGGTTCTCGTGCAAATGCGCGACACCGGCCTTCTGGCCCCGCAGCTTGAGGCTGACCTGGGGGCGTTTGAAGCTTCGTTTAAAAAAGGATTCGGCTTGCAGGAAACAATCTTCGACGCGGGTATTGAGTTGCTCGGGCATGCTGACCATCTCTCCAGAGGCGCCCAGTATGCCGCAAAAGCAGGTGTTTCCGAATCTGTCAGGCGCCGAATGGTCATGCATGACGCACAAAGCCACCTTGCGGTGGCTTTGCCTGCGGTGTCAGCCGCTCAGTTGGTGTAGATCGGGCCTACGCCCAAACCCCAGACGATCACGGTAAACGCCATGATCGCCACCAGTACCACCAGCCCGACCGCCAGCACCGAGCTGGAAAACAGGAACCCCTCGTCCGGGTCGATGCTCATGAACGTGGGCAGCCCCACATACAGCAGGTACACCGTGTAACAGATGGCGGCCGTGCCGACGACCATGCCCAGCCACATATGCGGATACAACGCCGCCAGCCCACCGATAAACAGCGGGGTCGCGGTGTAGGTGGCAAATGCCACGCACCGCGCTATGCTGGGGCTGGCGTCGTAGGTGCGGGCCATCCAATGAATGAACGCGCCCATTACCGCCACGCCGCCGAGCATGGCCGCGTACGACATCAGGGTCATCCATAGAGCGCTTTCCTGGGTCAGCATCACAGGCGCGCGGCTGCCGATAACCCAGCCCACCCGGGTAGTGCCGATAAACGCCGAAACGGCGGGGATCGCCGCGAGAATCAGGGTGTGAGTCAGGTACATGTGGCCGATACTTTCTTCCTTATCGCCACGAATTTCCCGCCATTCCTGGTCGGGATGGGTAAACAGCCCCACGACGTGATGGATCATGCCAGTCACTCCTGTCGTTATTACCATCGCCCCCCATCGGAGCGCCCACGGGCCAAAGGCCTCAAAGGTCCCGGATAGTTGTGCGACCTTACGTCGCAGTATAGGAAGTGATGACCGGAAAAACTGTAGGGCTTTAGAGCAAATTGCGCTGTAAAGAGTGGCGCTAATCGCGGTGAGGTCTGTCAGTAATGACGCGGTCCACTGTGAAGGTCGGCTTGCCTGCAATAGCGGTGGGCCAGCGAATTTCAGTGGTTGTGTGACACCGCCATCGCAGGCAAGCCAGCTCCCACAATGGAACTCGGTCGGTCATGAAGGTAAAATGCCCGGCTTTTCGTCACACACCTCTAGCGGATCCAAGCGCCATGGGCACTCTTACGGTCAACCAGAACAAACTGCAAAAACGCCTGCGTCGCCTGGCCGGTGAAGCGGTCGCCGATTTCAACATGATCGAGGACGGCGACAAGGTCATGGTCTGCCTCTCCGGCGGCAAAGACAGTTACACCATGCTCGACGTGCTGCTGCACCTGCAAAAGGTCGCGCCAATCAAGTTCGAGATCGTCGCTGTCAACATGGACCAGAAACAGCCGGGCTTCCCCGAGCACGTATTGCCTGCCTACCTGAAAGCGCTGGGCATCGAGTACCACATCGTCGAAAAAGACACCTATTCGGTGGTCAAGGAGTTGATCCCCGAAGGCAAGACCACTTGCTCGCTGTGCTCGCGTCTGCGCCGTGGCACGCTCTACACCTTTGCCGATGAGATCGGCGCAACCAAGATGGCCCTCGGTCATCACCGTGATGACATCGTCGAGACGTTCTTCCTCAACATGTTTTTCAACGGCTCCCTCAAGGCCATGCCGCCCAAGCTGCGCGCCGATGACGGCCGCAACGTGGTGATCCGGCCGCTCGCGTATTGCAACGAGAAAGACATCCAGGCCTACTCCGACTTCAAGCAATTCCCGATCATCCCGTGCAACCTGTGCGGCTCCCAGGAAAACCTGCAGCGCCAGGTGGTCAAGGAAATGCTCGTGGACTGGGAGCGCAAGACCCCGGGCCGCACTGAAAGCATCTTCCGCAGCCTGCAGAATGTGATCCCCTCGCAGCTGGCCGACCGCAACCTGTTCGACTTCACCAGCCTGAAAATCGATGAGAGCGCCGCGTCGCGCTTCGTCAATGTTGTGAACCTCTAACAGGTTTCAACGCTCTGAAAGACGGCGCTTACGGGCGCCGTCTTCAATTCAATTGCCAGGAGAGGGCATGCGCGATTACAAGTGGCTGCACGAATATTGTCTGAACCGTTTTGGTTCAGCGGCCGAGTTGGAAGCCCACCTGCCTGTGCCCAAGACCCCGGCACAGTTGCGCAAAATCAGTGACGATCGCTACCTGTCCACCCTGGCGCTGCGGGTATTTCGCGCCGGGCTCAAGCACAGCGTGGTGGATGGCAAGTGGCCCGCGTTCGAGCAGGTGTTTTTCGGTTTTGACCCGGAAAAGGTCGTGCTGATGGGCGCCGAACACCTGGAGCGCCTGATGCAGGACACGCGCATCATTCGTCACCTGGGCAAGCTCAAAAGCGTGCCGCGCAATGCGCAGATGATTTTGGACATTGAGCAGGAAAAGGGCAGCTTCGGCGCCTTTGTCGCGGACTGGCCGGTGACCGATATCGTCGGCCTGTGGAAGTACCTGAGCAAGCACGGCCACCAACTGGGCGGGCTGTCGGCGCCGCGTTTTTTGCGCATGGTGGGCAAGGACACGTTTGTACCGAGCTATGACGTGGTGGCGGCGTTGAATGCGCAGAAGATCGTCGACAAAGTGCCGACCAGCCTGCGGGATTTGGCGACGGTGCAGGGCGCGTTCAACCAATGGCACGCCGAGAGCGGGCGGCCGATGTGTCAGTTGTCGATGATGCTGGCTTACACGGTGAATCATTGAGGCCGAGGTGAGGCTATCGCAGGCAAGCCAGCTCCCATATTTGATCGGCGGCGCGTTCAAAATGTGGGCGCTGGCTTGCCTGCGATAGCGGTCTTCAGGCCGGCTGCAAATCTGCCGCCAGCCGCCGATTCAACTGATGCCGCCAGCGCACATACAGCAATGCCGTGCAAAACAACGCCAGGCTCGCGAGCATTTCCAGCACCCCGAACCACTGGCGGTTCGGGTCATAGGCCGCCAGCGCGCCCTTGATGAAATACAAGTTCACCACAAAGCACATCCACGAATGCCCGCGTGCGCTGCCGAGCAACATGCCCGGCGCCAGCACCAGCAGCGGCACCAATTCGATCAGCAGAATCACCCACGGGCGCGCGCCGTGCAGGTCGGCGACGAACAGGTAATACCCGCACAGCAACCCCACCAACCCAAGAAACGCCAGCAGGCTGAGCACGCGTGCGACGTTGACCCGTGGTTCCAGCCACGCCTGGGGCGGCAGGGCCTTAGGCTTTCTGGCCACGGCCGTTCTCCAACAGCATGGCGGTGGTGGCCAGGCGCAGGCCAAGGGCGCGGCACAGGGTGATTTCGTGCTGATCGAGCATGCGCTTGCCGTCGGGCCCCGAGTGATGGCTGGCGCCGTACGGCGTGCCGCCGCCCTGGGTGTCGAGCAGTGCTTGTTCGCTGTAGGGCAGGCCGGTGATCAACATGCCATGGTGCAGCAACGGCAGCAGCATCGACATCAGTGTGGTTTCCTGGCCGCCGTGCAGGCTGGCCGTGGAGGTGAACACGCCGGCTGGCTTGCCGACGAGGGCACCGGTCAGCCACAGGTTGCTGGTGCCGTCGAGGAAATACTTGAGCGGCGCGGCCATGTTGCCAAAGCGGGTCGGGCTGCCGAGGGCCAGGCCCGAGCAGTTTTTCAGGTCATCGAGGCTGGCATACAGCGCGCCTTCGTCGGGAATGCTCGGCGCCACCGCTTCACACTCGGTGGAAATCGCCGGTACGGTGCGCAATCTGGCTTCCATCCCGCCTTGCTCGATACCGCGAGCAATCTGCCGGGCCATTTCGCTCACCGAGCCATTGCGGCTGTAATACAACACCAGCACATACGGCGCGGTCACGGCAGCAGCTCCAACAGGTTTTCCGGCGGGCGGCCAATGACGGCTTTATCGGCGGTTTCCAGGATCGGGCGTTCCATCAGCTTCGGGTGTTCGGCAATCGCGGCGATCAGTTGCGCTTCGCTGAGGCTGGCGTCGGCCAGGTTGAGGGCTTTGTATTCGTCTTCGCCGGTGCGCAGCAATTGGCGTGCGCTGATGCCCAGCTTGCCCAGCAGGGTCTTCAATTGCGCGGCGTTCAGCGGGGTTTCGAGGTAGCGCACGACGGTGGGTGTGAGGCCGCGGGCTTCCAGCAGTTCGAGCGCACCGCGGGATTTCGAGCAGCGCGGGTTGTGATAAAGCGTCAGATCGGTCATGTGCGGGTCGCATCTTGCGTAAGGTGGCGGGTATTCTACCTGCGCAGCGTCCTGTCCTTAAACCGTAAGAGGCGATAGGTCGCAGCCAACGTTCATTTTTTGCGAAGGATTACCCCATGACAAGGCGACTGATCGGTGCATTGGCGATCATCACAACCCTGCTGCTCAGCGGCTGCGGTAACGACTACGGCGTTGACCAATACGGTAAGAAGGTCGCGTCAGAACGCTTGGACAAACAGTGGGTGGTGCTCAATTACTGGGCGGAATGGTGTGGCCCGTGCCGCACGGAGATCCCGGAACTCAATGCCTTGGCCGAGCAGCTCAAAGGGCAGAACGTCGGGGTTTTCGGGGTCAACTTTGACAATGTGCAGGGCGAAGAGCTCAAGGCCGCCAGCGAGAAGCTGGGGATCAAGTTCACCGTACTGGCGCAGAACCCGGAAGAGATTTTCGATATCCCGCGCAGCGAGGCGTTGCCGGTGACCTACATCATTGATGACAAGGGCAAGGTGCGCGAGCAGTTGATGGGTGAGCAGACGGCGCAAGGCGTGCTCGCCAAGCTCAAAGCCCTACGCGGTTAACTGTGTGGGAGCGGGCTTGCCTGCGATGCAGGCGACCCGGTATGCCTGTGATACCGAGTCGATGCTGTCCCAGGCAAGCCAGCTCCCACAGCAAAACCGGTGTGCAATGAAGTCGATCAGCCTTCTTCAAGCCACAGCCGAATAGGCTTGCCTTCAGCCGGCCAGAAACGCGTCTGCTCGATCGGCGAGATGTCCCAACGCTCGACGCCTTGCAGGGCCTGGAAGAAGCGGTGCTCCTGTTCCATCAAGGCCTCGGCGCAGAGTTTGCGAGTGCTGCCGATCTTGCCGAAGTTCAGCTTGTCACCCTCAACGGTGTACGGCGCAAACCAGTGGTTGCAACCGCCATTGCCGTAGGCGCGGCCATCGGCGCCAAGGGTGACGGTCAGGTGCGCGTAATCCATCAGCGGCCGTTCACCAATCCATTCCACCACGTAGCTGTGATCCTGCTTGAGCTTCACCGCATCGCCGGCGCAGCCGGTCAGGCCCATGCCGACGGCCGCGAGCAGCAGCAGGCCTTTCATTGCGCGGCCTGCTGGCATTTAGGGCAGCGGTGCTTGTCGCCTTCGCTGGCCCAGCCCAATGCCTTGATGCGCGCGTTGGCGGCAGGTTGCAGCGGCTCTTTGGTCAGCTTGGTTTCTACCGCGAATTCAAATTCCAGCACGGTGTCACAGCTGTCGCAGTTGACCTTCCAGGTATGAATCTCCAGCTCGCCGAATTTCGGCCCCTGGGCCATGGCGACCCATTGGCCTGCCGGGCGGATGGAGTAGCGCGCATCACCTTCGACGGTCAGGCGCATCGACAGGGTTTTACTGCCACGCAGGGTGACGATCAGCACGTCGCCGTGTTTGATCGAACCACCGTTGCCGGTGACTTGATAACGGCCCGGCACCAGGGCGCGGCATTCGATCAGGGTGTGTTGCGGGCTCAGCAAGCTGAAGCGGAAATCGTGTTCGGCCATGGATCCTCCAAATAGGCGCGGCATCCTATCACGGGTGCCGGCCTATCATGAGCCTGGTATGTGACCGCCGATCATCCTTCGACCAGGTTCTGCGGCTGGCCTTTGGCCCACGCGGCAATATTGCCCAATGTGGTGCTGGCGATGGCCGCCAGGGCCTCGCGGGTGAGAAATGCCTGGTGCGCGGTGATGATCACGGTGGGGAACGTCAGCAGGCGTGCGAGCACGTCGTCTTGCAGCGGCAGGTCGGAGCGGTCTTCGAAAAACAGCTGGGCCTCTTCTTCATACACATCCAGCCCCAGGTAGCCGAGTTGGCCGTCCTTGAGGGCTTCGATCAGCGCCGGCGTGTCCACCAGCCCGCCACGGCCGGTGTTGATCAGCATTGCGCCGCGCTGCATCTGCGCCAGGGAGCGGGCGTTGATCAGGTGTTTGCTGTCGGCGGTCAGCGGGCAGTGCAGGCTGATGATCTGCGCGTGCGCCAGCAGCTCGGGCAGGCTCACATAATGTGCGCCAAGGGCCTGCACTTGCGGGTTGGGGAAAGGGTCGTAGGCCAGCAATTGGCAGCCGAAGCCGGCCATTATCTTGGCGAACGTGGCGCCGATCTGCCCGGTGCCGACCACGCCGACGGTCTTGCCCACCAAGTCGAAACCGGTCAGCCCGTGCAAGCTGAAATCGCCATCGCGGGTGCGGTTGTAGGCCCGATGCAGGCGGCGGTTAAGGGCGAGAATCAGCGCCACGGCATGCTCGGCCACCGCGTGGGGCGAGTAGGCCGGCACCCGCACGATGGTCAGGCCCAGGCGCTGGGCGGCGGGCAGGTCGACATGGTTGTAGCCGGCCGAGCGCAGGGCAATCAGGCGCGTGCCGCCTGCGGCCAGTTGCTCCAGCACCGGGGCGCTGAGGTCGTCATTGATAAACGCGCAGACCACTTCGTGGTGTTCGGCCAGGGCCACGGTGTCGAGATTGAGTCGCGCAGGCTGAAATTGCAGCTCAAGGCCGGCCGGCAGTGGCTCGCCAAGAAAACTGTCGCGGTCGTAGGTCTGGCTGCTGAAAAGAATGACGCGCATCAAAAAAGCTCCCTGCAAGTTGCGAGTTGCAAACGCAGACCCTTGAAGACAGGAGCAAACCCGTGCCGCAAGCGCCCGCGCTTATAAAATAAACTCAGGCGCTGACGCGCGCCTCACTGGCCAGGCGGGCAATCGCCATGTCCAGTTCATCCAGGGCTGCCATGGCCTTGGCGTCGTCCTGCTTGAGCAAGGTCTCCGCGCGTTGGCAGGCGGCGCGCAATTGCGGCACGCCGCAGTAGCGGGTGGCGCCGTGCAGCCGGTGGACGCGCTCGATCAGGGCATTGTTGTCTTTGGCTTCGCGGGCGACGGTGATCGCCAGGCGGTCGGCTTCCAGAGAGGCCAGCAGCATGGCGAGCATGTCGGCGGCCAGATCGGCCTTGTTGGCCGCCAGACGCAGGCCTTCCTCATGGTCCAGTACCAACAGTTTCACGCCTGTGCCCGAACTGTCGCTGGTGCGTTCCGGGCCTTGGTTGCGCAGGGCCAGGCCGGTCCACTTCAGCACCACTTGGGCCAGTTGGCGTTCGCTAATGGGTTTGGTCAGGTAGTCGTCCATGCCGCTTTGCAGCAGCGCGCGTTTTTCGTTGGCCATGGCGTGGGCGGTGAGGGCCACCACCGGCAATGGCGTGCCGTGGCGCTCGCTTTCCCATTGGCGAATAGCCTCGGTGCTTTGGCGGCCGTCCATGCCGGGCATTTGTACGTCCATCAGCACCAGGTCGAACGTTTCCTGTTTCACCGCGTCAATGGCGGCATAACCGCTTTCTACCGCCTGCACCTTGGCGCCCATGTCTTCAAGCAGGGTTTGTACCAGCAGCAGGTTTGCCGGGTTGTCATCCACACAGAGCACGCGCGGCGCGCGGCTGGACAGCGGCTCGCCGGGTTCGCTGCGCAAGGGGCGCGGGCTGATCAGGTCGGCGAGTGCACGGCGCAATTTGCGCGTGCAGGCCGGTTTGGCCTGCAACTGGCTGTTGGGGTTGGGCACCGATTGATTGAACAACATCTGTTCGGTGGTCGGGCACAGCACCAGCACTTTACAGCCCAGGTGTTCCAGGTCCCACAAATGCTGGTTGAGGCGTTCGGGCGGAATATCATTGGCCGTGACGCCGAGCACGGCAAGGTCGATGGCCTGCTCGGTCTGATGCGCGCTGGTGATGCCGTTGGTCAGGCTTTCCAGGGTGTTGAACGGTGTCACTTCCAGGCCGCAATCTTCCAATTGGTGTTGCAGGGCCTGGCGCGCCAGCTCGTGGTTTTCCAGCACCGCCACGCGACGCCCCAGCAGTGGCGCGCTGGGCAGATCGTCGACGTCATCGCGGGTTTTCGGCAGGTTGAGGCTGATCCAGAATTCAGAGCCTTCGCCCGGCGTGCTGTCGACGCCGATCTCACCGCCCATCTGCTCGATCAGTCGTTTCGAGATCACCAGGCCCAAGCCGGTACCGCCCGGTTGCCGCGACAGGGAGTTGTCGGCCTGGCTGAACGCCTGGAACAGTGCGCGCACGTCCTGGTTGGATAGGCCGATGCCGGTGTCTTGCACACTGATACGCAGTTGCACGCTGTCCTCCTGTTCGTCCTCGACCATCGCGCGGGCAACGATAGTGCCTTCGCGGGTGAACTTGATCGCATTGCTGATCAGGTTGGTGAGGATCTGCTTGAGCCGCAACGGGTCGCCGACCAGCGCCAACGGGGTGTCGCGGTACACCAGGCTGACCAGTTCCAGCTGCTTGGCATGGGCGGCGGGCGCGAGGATGGTCAGGGTGTCTTGCAGCAAGTCGCGCAGGTTGAAAGGCACGCTGTCGAGCACCAGCTTGCCGGCCTCGATTTTCGAGAAGTCGAGAATTTCGTTGATGATGCCCAGCAGGTTGTCGGCGGACTTTTCGATGGTGCCCAGGTAATCCAGTTGGCGCGGCGACAGTTCGCTTTTTTGCAACAGGTGGGTGAAACCGAGAATGCCATTGAGCGGGGTGCGGATCTCATGGCTCATATTGGCCAGGAACTCCGACTTGATACGGCTGGCCTCCAGGGCCTCTTTGCGCGCCAGGTCCAGCTCGATGTTCTGGATTTCAATGGTTTCCAGGTTTTGGCGCACGTCTTCGGTGGCCTGATCGATGCTGTGCTGCAACTCTTCCTGGGCATTTTGCAGGGTTTCGGCCATGCGATTGATGCCCGAGGCCAGCTGATCCAGCTCCTGGCTGCCCAAGGGTGGCAAGCGGGTTTCCAGGTTGCCGTCCTTGAGTTGGGCCACGGCCAGCTTGATCTGGCCAATCGGCGAGTTGATCGTGCGGCTGATCCGCAGCGCGAGCGCGGCGGTGCAGATCAGGCCGATGGCGATCAACAGCAAGCTGGCGAACAGGCTGCGGTAGCCGCGCAACAACATGCCATTGTGCGACAGCTCTACCTCGACCCAACCCAGCAAACGGTCGGCTTCATCGGGGATCAGCTCGCCGGCGAGGTTGCGGTGGCGGCCAAATACCGGCAGCAGGTAGCGCGTGGCGTCATTGCCGGTGCGCTGCAGCAGGTGGGAACTGTTACCGACGGGCGGCTGGTTGAGCATGGTCGGGCCGGCGTGCGCCAGGGGCGAGCGGTCTGGCGCCAGAAACGACACGGCACGCACGTCCGGTTGTTCCAGCGACTGGGTAGCGATGCGTTCCAGCAGGTCGGTGTTCTTGCTACTCAGGGCCGGGGCTACCAGCGGCGCCAATTGCTCGGCAATCATTTCGCCACGCTGCAGCAACTGGGTTTGCAACTCCGAGAGCTGCATCCAGGTGAAATAACCCCCCAACAACAGGGCCATCAGGCTGGTCGGTAATAAGGTCAGCAACAGTACGCGGCCTTTTATCCCCATTCTTCTAAGCACGCCACTCTCCTGCTACCACATTGTTTTCGATTATCTGCGCGGGCATCCGGCCCACGCCACTTGCGCAGTGTAGCCATTTGCGCGGCCTGGAATCTCGCAAATTAATGACATACCGCAATCTTCGGGCCATTGAGAGCCGGGCGGCGATTGCCTGGGGCAGTTTAATCTTGAATAATCAGCGATTGAGAATGACTTGCAGACGCTAATGACTCCCGCAGCTGGCTCACCCAGTATCCTGACGATCGAAGACGACCCTGTGCTGGGTGCTTATGTGCATGAGCATCTGGGCCGCTGTGGCTTCCAGGTGACGTGGTGCCAGAATGGCCAGCAAGGTCTGCAAATGGCCCGCGACCAGGCGTTCGACGTGGTGTTGATGGATATCCTGTTGCCCGGGATGGACGGGTTGTCGATCCTCACCCACCTGCGCCAGAGCCATGCGATCCCGGTGATCCTGATGTCGGCGCTGGGCGCAGAAGCCGACCGTATCAGTGGCTTTCGCCTCGGTGCGGATGACTATTTGCCCAAGCCATTCAGCATGATCGAGCTGCGGGTGCGCATTGAAGCCATCTTGCGCCGTGTGGCCCTGGATCGGCGCCCGCTGCCCATGCCTCGGGCGGTGCGCGACGACAGTCGTACGCTGCGCTTTGACGACGAGCTGTGCGACGTCTTCTATCAGGCACACTGGGCCGGGCTGACCCGCAGCGAATACCGTCTGCTGGAAACCCTGCACCGCAATGCTGACGAAGTGCTCAGCAAAGCCTTCCTTTATCAGCATGTGTTGCAGCGCGGTTATGCGCCCCACGACCGCAGTCTGGACATGCATGTCAGCCAGATTCGCCGCAAGCTCAAGGCCATCGGCTACAGCGAATTTGAAGTGCGCACTGTTTGGGGCAAGGGTTACGTACTGAGCGGCCATGATGAAGGGCGTTGAGCGGTTGCCGGGCAAGCATTCGTTATTCTGGAAACTGGCCTGCCTGCTGATCGCTTTCTGTTTGCTGATGATTTGGCTCAGTTGGTCGTGGGGCCGCTACATGGAAGAGCAGAATGCCTACGTGGCCGAGGAGTCGCGCGAGATTCTGCGGGGTTATGCCGCAGGCGCCGAACTGGCCTGGAGTACCCAGGGCAGG
Source organism: Pseudomonas sp. RGB (assembly GCF_007713445.1). NCBI lineage: Bacteria > Pseudomonadati > Pseudomonadota > Gammaproteobacteria > Pseudomonadales > Pseudomonadaceae > Pseudomonas > Pseudomonas sp. RGB. The sequence continues at coordinate 57,652 of NZ_VMSH01000012.1, forward strand.
GCAGGCGTGGATGCCTGGTTAGCGCTTATGGCCAGGCGTGAGGCCACGTGGATCGGTGTGATCGGCAACGACTTGCAGTCTCTGAGCAGTACGCCACTGAGTGACAAAGAAAGCCAGCGCCTGACCTTTCTGCGCGGGTTGGAGTGGCCGGTCAGCCGGCATGTCAAAGGCCTGCCGTGGATGAAAATCCCGTTTCCGGTCGACCCAGGCGCGGGTTCGCTGGTGATTGAGCTGCCCCAACGTTTCATGCCGGGGCGCTACCAACTGTTTTGGCGCGTGGTGACCAATGGCGTGATCCCCGGCCTGTTTACGCTGTTGCTGTGTATTGGGCTTTATCGGCTTTTGATCATGCCCCTCAATCAATTGCGTGAGCAGGCCAATGCCTGGCGCGCCGATCAATTGAATACGCGCATGTCGCGTGAGGCCACCAGCCGTCAGGACGAGCTGGGCGAACTGGGCCGGGCCTTTGACCATATGTCCGAGCGCTTGCAGGGCACGGTGGTGTTGCAGCAACAACTGTTGCGGGACATGTCCCATGAGCTGCGCACACCGTTGAGCCGTTTGCGCGTGGCCTGCGACAGTGAACAGGATTTGACGCAGTTGCGTGAGCGCCTGGGCCGGGAAATCGATGCCATGCAGCGCCTGGTGGAAGACAGCCTGCAGCTGGCCTGGCTGGACAGCGAACGCACGCCGTTGCCCAATGAAGACATTCAACTCCCGGCCCTGTGGGACATGCTGAGGGAAAACGCGTGTTTTGAAAGTGACTGGCCGGCGTCGCGTTTACCTTGCCGGTTGCCCGCAGACTGCTGGGTACAGGGCAACCTGAACGCGCTGGCTCAGGCCCTGGAAAACATCCTGCGTAACGCCATTCGGCATTCTCCCCCGCATGGGCGGGTGCAGCTTGATGGCTGTCGAGACGCTGATTACTGGCATATCTGGCTCCAGGATCAGGGCGCCGGCATTGATGAACGTGACTTGGAGCGTATTTTTGCGCCGTTCACACGCTTGGAAGGGTCACGGCCCGGTGATGGCGGTTTCGGCCTGGGCCTAAGCATCGCCCGCAATGCCGTGCAGCGTCAGGGCGGGCGTTTGTGGGCGGAAAATACCGGGCAAGGCCTGCGTGTGCATTTGCGTCTGCTGGCGCGCTAGCCTTCACGCGCGACGCTGTTTGCGCTTCTTCCACTGATGCGCGACCCACCAACGCCAATAGCCCATGGTCAGGCAATAGGCCAGCGCGCCCAATACCAGCCCCACGACCACCGATCCCAACAGGAATGGCTGCCACAGCGTGCTCAACTGGCCGCTGATCCACTCCCAGGTGAGGTTGTCCGGCAGGCTGCGCGGCGGCACGTTCATCAGCCAGGCACCGGTCAGGTAAGTGCAGATAAACACCACCGGCATTGTGATCGGGTTGGTCAGCCACACCAGGCTGACGGCGATAGGCATATTGCCGCGCACCACAATCGCCAGGATCGCGGCCAGCAACATCTGCAGCGGAATCGGGATGAATGCCGCGAACAGGCCCACCGCCATGGCACGCGCAACGGAGTGCCGGTTCAGGTGCCAGAGGTTGGGATCATGCAGCAACGTGCCGAGAAATCGTAAAGACTTGTGTTCCCGGATACTCGTGGGATCGGGCATGTACCGTTTGAATAAGCGCCGGGGCATAAGGGGGCCAGGTCAGTTCGAGGGGCAAGTATGCCCGCATTCTATAAACAGAAAATTCAGACTTTGTGACAAAACATCATCGGCAGCGCTGGGCGAGCGACTAAGACTGAGTGGATCACTTGCAAGGGATGATTCATGAAAATCGGCATGTTTGCGCTCGGACTTGGCCTGCTTTCGTTGCGACTTTTACCCGCACTGCCGCCTACCGGATGGCTACTGGCCATGTGGGTGATTGCGTTGATGTTGTTGCCTTTTCGCACCTACCCGGTGGCCTTTTTCCTGTTCGGATTGGGCTGGGCGTGTCTGAGCGCGCAGTGGGCCTTGGACGACCGTCTGAAGCCGGCGCTGGATGGCCAGACGCGTTGGGTAGAAGGCCGCGTGACCGGCCTGCCGCAGCAGACGAGCACTGGCGTACGGTTTGAACTGACCGACAGCCGGTCACGCACAGCCCGCTTACCCAAGCGCATTCGGGTGTCCTGGCACGGTGGCCCGCCAGTAAAGAGTGGTGAGCGTTGGCGCCTGGCGATCACCTTGAAACGGCCCGCGGGGCTGCTCAACTTTCACGGTTTTGACCACGAAGCCTGGCTGCTGGCCCAGCGCATCGGCGCCACGGGATCGGTCAAGGACGGCCAGCGGCTGGCGCCAGCCCGCAATGCCTGGCGCGATGCTGTCCGCCAACGCTTGGCGGCGGTGGACGCCCAAGGGCGCGAGGCGGGTTTGGCGGCGCTGGTATTGGGCGATGGCTCCGGGCTGGCTGCCGGGGACTGGCAGGTATTGCAGGACACCGGAACCGTGCACCTGCTGGTGATCTCCGGCCAGCACATCGGCTTGCTGGCGGGGTTGATCTACGGCCTGGTGGCCGGGCTTGCGCGCCACGGCTGTTGGCCGCGAGCCTTGCCGTGGCTGCCATGGGCGTGTGGCCTGGCGTTTGCCGCCGCGCTGGGTTACGGCCTGTTGGCTGGGTTTGGTGTGCCGGTACAACGCGCCTGTGTGATGGTCGGCCTGGTATTGCTGTGGCGTCTGCGTTTCCGGCATTTGGGGATCTGGTGGCCACTGTTGTTGGCGCTCGACGCCGTGCTGGTGCTGGAACCGTTGGCGAGTTTGCAGCCGGGGTTCTGGTTGTCGTTCGCGGCCGTCGCGGTGCTGGTACTGGCGTTCAGCGGGCGCCTGGGCCCATGGAGTCTGTGGCACGCATGGACGCGTCCACAGTGGTTGATTGCCATCGGTTTGTTTCCGCTCCTGCTGGTGCTTGGGTTGCCTGTAAGCCTGAGTGCGCCAGTGGCCAATCTGTTTGCCGTGCCATGGATCAGCCTGGTGGTATTGCCATTGGCCCTGCTGGGGACTGCGCTGCTGGCGATTCCGTTTGTGGGTGAAAGCTTGCTGTGGTTGGCCGGCGGCGCACTTGATGGGCTTTTCAGGGGGCTGACGCTGCTGGCGAGCCAGCAGCCGGCCTGGATACCGGCCGAGGTGCCCCTGGTGTATTGGTGTGTAAGCCTGGTGGGCGCGGTGTTGTTGCTGCTGCCCCAAGGCGTGCCGTTTCGGCTGCTGGGCTGGCCAATGCTGTTGCTGGCGGTCTTTCCACCCAGGCAGGCCGTGCCTTTTGGGCAGGTTGAAGTGGTGCAACTGGATGTCGGCCAGGGGCAGGCGCTGATCCTGCGCACGCGTCATCACACCTTGCTTTACGATGCGGGGCCGCGTTCCGGCGAGTTTGATCTTGGCGCGCGCGTGGTGCTGCCCGCGTTGAAAAAACTCGGGGTCGACACCCTGGACCTGCTGGTGATCAGCCATGCTCACGCGGATCACGCGGGCGGTGCGCCAGCCGTTGCCCAGGGGCTTGCAGTCCAGCGGGTGATCGGAGGAGAAACCCAAGGCTTGCCGGCATTGCTCGATACTCAACCCTGCGTCAGTGGCGAGCAGTGGGAGTGGGACGGTGTAGCGTTTGAACTGTGGCAGTGGCCTGGCGCCACTAGCAGCAACCCGAAATCCTGTGTGTTGGGTGTAAAGGCCAACGGCGAACGCCTGCTGTTGACCGGCGATATCGACCGCGCTGCCGAACGGGCTTTCCTCGCGTCCCCCCTGGCGGTACGGACCGATTGGCTGCAGGCGCCGCATCATGGCAGTCGCAGTTCTTCATCCTGGCCCTTACTGGAACAGCTGGTGCCCAAATCGGTCCTGATCTCACGGGGGCGTGGCAACGCGTTCGGTCATCCGCACCCGCAGGTGCTGGCGCGTTATCAGGCGTTGGGCAGTCGCGTGTACGACAGCGCCGAGCAAGGCGCCGTGCGTGTGCAATTGGGCGCCTTTGAACCACCTGAAGTTGCTCGCAGTCAACGCCGCTTCTGGCGTGAAGCGTTACCCTAAATCAACCTCGCCCAAGACCCAGGCCCGCGACGGGCGGGCCGGTGGCTGACGAGCCCCGCTGACGAACCTATATGGTAAAGTGGCGCACTTTTTCGAGGGGACATTCACTGTGTGGGAATTGGTCAAATCCGGCGGCTGGATGATGTTGCCGATCATCTTGAGCTCCATCGCCGCACTCGGCATCGTCGCCGAACGCCTGTGGACCCTGCGTGCCAGCCGCATCACGCCCGAGCATTTGCTGGGGCAGGTGTGGGGCTGGATCAAAAACAAACAACTGGATAAAGACAAACTCAAGGAATTGCGCGCCAACTCCCCCCTGGGTGAAATCCTGGCTGCCGGTCTTGCCAACTCCAAACATGGTCGCGAGATCATGAAAGAGTGCATTGAGGAAGCCGCCGCGCGGGTCATCCATGAGATGGAGCGCTATATCAATGCGCTGGGCACCATCGCGGCCATGGCGCCATTGCTGGGCCTGCTGGGTACGGTGTTGGGCATGATTGATATTTTCAGCTCATTCATGGGCTCAGGCATGACCACCAATGCCGCGGTATTGGCAGGCGGTATCTCCAAGGCCCTGATTACCACGGCTGCGGGCCTGATGGTCGGTATTCCCTCGGTGTTTTTCCACCGTTTCCTGCAACGCCGCATCGATGAACTCGTGGTAGGCATGGAGCAGGAAGCCATCAAACTGGTGGAAGTGGTGCAGGGTGATCGTGATGTCGATTTCGTCGAGGGCCGGGTGTGAAATTTCGCCGCAAGCAACGGGAAAACGTTGATATCAACCTCGCGTCGCTGATTGACGTGGTGTTCATCCTGCTGCTGTTCTTCGTCGTCACCACCACGTTCACCCGGCAAACCCAGCTGCGTGTCGACTTGCCGGAAGCGGTGAGCGGTTCGCCGGCCGAGGACCAGGACGCCAAGCAACTGGATATTGCCATCAGCGCCGACGGGGTGTTCTCGGTGAATAACCAATTGCTTGAGAAAAATGACCTCACCAGCCTGATGGACGCCTTGCAGAAAGAATCCGGCGGCGATACCAACATGCCGCTTTCGATCAGTGCAGACGGCAAAACCCAGCATCAAGCCGTGATCACCGCGATGGATGCCGCCGGCAAGCTCGGCTTCACCCATCTGCGCATGACCACCGTAGAGGCGGCGGCCCAACCCTGATGGCCATGTCCGATCGTTTGCTCAAGGCCTGGTACGAAGGCCACCCGGCACTCACGCTGCTGCGGCCGCTGGAGTCTTTGTATCGGCGTGTGGTGCAGCGCAAACGTGCGCGTTTTCTCGCGGGTGAGGGCGCGATCTATCAATCGCCAGTACCGGTGGTGGTGGTCGGTAATATCACTGTGGGCGGAACGGGCAAAACGCCGCTGATTCTGTGGCTTATCGATCACTGCCGGCGCAGTGGTTTGCGGGTAGGGGTGGTCAGTCGCGGTTACGGTGCCAAACCGCCGCAGTTGCCGTGGCGGGTCGAGGCCAGCCACAGCCCTGAAGTGGCCGGTGACGAGCCGTTGCTGATCGTGCAGCGCAGCGGCGTCCCGCTGATGATTGACCCAGACCGCAGTCGCGCGGTGAAAGCGCTGCTGGCCAGCGAGCCGCTTGACCTGATTCTTTCCGACGACGGCCTGCAGCATTACCGCCTGGCCCGTGACCTTGAACTGGTGTTGATCGATGCCGCCCGTGGCCTCGGCAACCGTCGTTGCTTGCCGGCCGGACCTTTGCGCGAGCCGGTCGAGCGCCTGCAGAGCGTTGATGCGCTGCTCTATAACGGTGCCGCGTCCGATCGCGAGGATGGCTTCGCCTTCCGTCTCCAACCCACGGCACTGATCAATTTGAAAACCGGTGAGCGCCAGCCCGCCGATTATTTTCCGGTAGGCCAACAGGTCCATGCGGTCGCGGGTATTGGCAACCCGCAGCGTTTCTTCACTACCCTTGAAACGCTACACTGGCTGCCGATACCGCATGCGTTTGCCGACCACGCGCCCTACAGCGCCGATGTCTTGAATTTTACGCCGGCATTGCCGCTGGTCATGACCGAAAAGGACGCGGTGAAGTGCCGCGCCTTTGCCCGTCCCGACTGGTGGTACCTTGCAGTGGATGCGCTGCCGTCACCGGCGTTTGTCGCCTGGTTCGACACGCAACTGATGCGCTTGCTGCCCGCCCGACTCTTGCCTTAAATCGCTTTTACCCAGGAAACGCTCATGGACACCAAACTGCTCGACATCCTCGCTTGCCCGATCTGCAAAGGCCCGCTCAAGCTCAGCGCCGACAAAACCGAGCTGATCAGCAAAGGCGCCGGCCTGGCGTACCCGATCCGTGATGGCATCCCGGTGATGCTGGAGAGCGAAGCCCGTACCCTGACCACCGATGAGCGTCTGGATAAATGACCACCGCCTTTACCGTTGTCATTCCTTCGCGCTATGCATCGACCCGCTTGCCGGGTAAGCCGCTGCAATTGATCGGCAACAAGCCGATGATCCAGCTGGTGTGGGAGCAGGCCTGCAAAAGCAGCGCCGAACGGGTCGTGGTGGCCACCGATGACCCGCGCATCATCGAGGCCTGCAAAGGTTTTGGCGCCGAAGCGGTGTTGACCCGCGAAGACCACAATTCCGGCACCGACCGCCTGGCCGAAGTCGCCACGCAGCTGGGTTTGGCGGCGGATGCAATTGTGGTCAACGTGCAGGGCGACGAGCCATTGATCCCGCCGAGCGTGATCGATCAGGTCGCCGCCAACCTGGCTGCCCATGGCGAAGCGCGCATGGCGACCCTGGCCGAGCCTATCGAAGACATCGACACGCTGTTCAACCCGAACGTGGTCAAGGTGGTCAGCGACATCAATGGGCTGGCGCTGACATTCAGCCGCTCGACCCTGCCTTGGGCGCGCGACGCGTTTGCCAGGAGTCGCGACGTCTTGCCGGAGGGCGTGCCGTACCGCCGCCACATCGGCATCTATGCCTATCGCGCCGGTTTCCTGCATGACTTTGTCAGTTGGGGCCCGTGCTGGTTGGAAAACACCGAGTCTCTGGAGCAACTGCGTGCCTTGTGGCACGGCGTGCGTATCCATGTGGGCGACGCGCTGGAAGCACCGCCGGCCGGCGTCGATACCCACGAAGACCTTGAGCGCGTCCGTCGCCTGCTGGGGGCCTGATGGAGGTTCTGTTTGTCTGCCTGGGCAACATCTGCCGTTCGCCGACCGCCGAGGGCGTATTGCGCCATAAACTGCGCGAAGCGGGCTTGGCAGGCCAGGTCGAAGTGGCGTCTGCGGGCACCGGTGATTGGCATGTCGGCAACCCGCCGGACCAGCGTAGCCAGCGTGCGGCGTTGGTGCGCGGGTATGATCTGTCGGCTCAGCGTGCCCAACAGGTCTCGCGTGCCGACTTTGCACGTTATGACCTGATCCTGGCTATGGACCACAGCAACCTGCGCAACCTCAAGGCGCTGCACCCCGGGCAGGGTAAAGCGGAGCTGGACTTGTTCCTGCGCCGTTTTGAGTCTGAAGTAGACGAGGTGCCAGACCCTTACTACGAAGGTGAACAAGGCTTTGAACGGGTTCTTGACCTGATCGAGCGCGCCTGTGATTTATTGGTAATCGAATTGAAGGGGCGGTTATGACCTTGCAGGTGCTTGCGCAGGTATCGCTCAAGCCATTCAACAGCTTTGGCATCGACGTACGCGCCCAATTGTTTGCCGAGGCCCGTAGTGATGCCGATGTCCGCGAAGCCCTGGCTTACGCGGCTGCGCACGCAGTGCCGCTGCTGGTGATCGGTGGCGGCAGTAACTTATTGCTGACCCAGGACATTCAAGCATTGGTGTTGCGCATGGCGACCCAGGGCATTCGCGTGTTGCAGGATGATGGGCAGCAGGTGGTGGTCGAGGCCGAAGCGGGCGAAGCGTGGCACCCGTTTGTACTGTGGACCCTGGAGCACGGTTTCTGTGGTCTGGAAAATCTCAGCCTGATCCCCGGCACTGTCGGGGCCGCGCCGATGCAGAACATTGGTGCCTATGGTGTAGAGATCAAGGATGTGTTTGCCGGCTTGACCGCTCTGGATCGCCAAACGGGCGAGCTGCGCGATTTCAGCCTGCAAGAGTGCAACTTCGCTTACCGCGACAGCCTGTTCAAACACGAAACCGGGCGCTGGTTGATTCTGCGCGTGCGTTTTGCCTTGAGTCGCACCAGTCACCTGAAGCTCGGCTACGGCCCGGTGCAGCAGCGCCTGGCCGGGCAGGGGATCACCGAGGCGACGCCCAGCGACGTCAGCCGCGCAATTTGCAGCATCCGCCGGGAAAAACTGCCGGACCCGGCCGAGCTGGGTAATGCCGGAAGCTTTTTCAAGAACCCGCTGGTGTCCCAAGCGCTGGCCGCAGAGCTACAGGCGCTGTATCCGGACCTGGTGGCTTACCCGCAGACTGACGGGCAGATGAAACTCGCGGCCGGCTGGCTGATCGATAAGGCCGGCTGGAAGGGCTTTCGTGATGGCGATGCGGGCGTACATAAGATGCAGGCACTGGTGCTGGTCAACTATGGTGGGGCGACAGGGCACGATATTGCCGACCTGGCGCTGCGTATCCAGCAGGACATTGCTGAACGCTTCAAGGTTGAGCTGGAAATGGAACCTAATCGGTACTGAACCGTTAGAAACAAAAATGCCCCGCATCTTTCGATGCGGGGCATTTTTTATGGCGCTAGCAATCAGTCATCACGGCCCATGATGCCGAAGATCTGCAACAGGCTGATGAACAGGTTGTAGATCGATACATACAAGCTGATGGTCGCCATGATGTAGTTGCGCTCACCGCCGTGGATGATGGCGCTGGTCTGGAACAGGATGCATACAGAGGAGAACAGCACAAACCCTGCGCTGATCGCCAACTGCAGGCCGCTGATCTGGAAGAACATGCCTGCGACCACTGCTGCCAGCAACACGAAGAAGCCAGCGGTGATGAAACCGCCCAGGAAGCTCATGTCCTTGCGGCTGATCAGCACGTAGGCCGACAGACCACCAAAGACCAGGGCCGTCATGGCAAACGCCGAGCTGACCACTTGCGCGCCGCCGGCCATGCCGAGGTAACGGTTAAGGATCGGGCCGAGGATAAAGCCCATGAAACCCGTCAAGGCAAACGCCGACACCAGACCCCAGGCCGAGTCACGCAGCTTGTTGGTCAGGAAAAACAGACCGTAGAAACCGATCAACACGACAAAGATGTTCGGGTAGCCAACGCGCATTTGCTGCGCTACATACGCCATTACGCCGCTGAATGCGAGGGTAAGGGCGAGCAAGCCGTACGTATTGCGCAACACGCGGCTGACTTCAAGCTGCTCAGCCTGCGCGTTACCATTCACCGCGTAATTCTGTTCGCGCATGGCGACACTCCTTCAGTTTTGAAACGTTCAGTCGCAAAGATCATAACAGACGCTCTGTAACAAGCGATGCCGAGAGTTTGACAGTGTGTTTCATTCGGGTATTATGGCGCCCGCTGACACGGGATGGGCTACTATAATCCTGTGATGCAAAAGGGAAATTGGCAGAGTGGTTGAATGCACCGGTCTTGAAAACCGGCGAACGTTAATAGCGTTCCCAGGGTTCGAATCCCTGGTTTCCCGCCGCGAACTCAACAAAATCAAGGGCTTGGATGAAAATCTAGGCTCTTTTTTTGTGTTTTTTCGGCCGAGAGATGGGGTAGGGCGTGCCACTCCCTGGATAAAATGAGTGGTCTCTAAGAGTGCAACAATTCCAGTTGCACCTTACCAATCCTTTCAGTTGACGCTTTGGGGGGGTGACTACCTTTCACTTCTCTCTGTGCTTCCCTTAGGCGCACGTCCAATAAATGAACGTGGTTCGCTGGCCGGGCGATTTGTCCCAATCCTAATATGAGCTAGAGCCCAGAGTCTGATGGTGGCCAAAGGAGGCGGCATGTGCACATTGTGATGCCCCGTTGATGACTAGTAGAAATGAAAAAGCTGCGGCGTAAGATGCTCGGTTGGGACATTTTCAGATTGGCGAACTGATTGGCTTCCTCCTTCGGCAAAATCACGTCTCGTGCAGAGTCTTCGTTCAGCGACCGATTTCCTCCGCTTCCTGTCTGCCCCTCCCCGCACGATGTTGCTGAATTTTTGGTAGTGCCCCCTTTGGTATTTATCTCATCCAAAAACATTCATCACTCGCCCGCTTGCCTCTGGCTGTGATGGGGCGAAACGGTCGCCGGTGAATTCGTTAGGCTACCGCAGATCCATCAGCGGTATCTCCGCCTTGCTGAATTTGAATCCCTCCAGGAACAGCTCGCTTAGGGTCGCAACCGCAGCCTTTGTGATGACCCGCGTGTCGTCCGTTGGATATGGCAGCTCACAGATAACACCGCGAGCATACCCAGGGGGCCTATGACCAGCATCACGAGCCTTGATAAGCGCCCCAAGGCACTGAACAAGACATCGATCAGCCTTTCGAGACGGGAACTCAAACCACTGAAGCCTGCGACTTTCCAAAAACTTCGCGTAGTTCAACAGCCCGTTCAGGTTGCTAGAAACGGTCTTAAGGATTGCCTCACCATTGGTGACTCTCTCCATAGCCCAGAGATTCGCTTCTCTCCAGGGCAAACCGTCTTCCTAGAATATTTGTGGTAGCCCTTCGATCACTACACGGGAGCTATTCAGCGAGTAGCTAATCAGGCGGTCTTTGACAGAAAGGTCATGCGGACTGAAGTGAGTGTGTTCGACGGTAGGCAAGGGAAATCTCTGTAAGAACAAGCGTCAATGTCCATGAACGCGCCATCTGACTTTGGACGTCCACGGTATGCAACTTATTGTTATCAATGCTGTAGACCTCAAGCGCTGGCACCATCGACTCGTTGATCGTCATGACGCGTTCGCGCGTGTCGCCCTTTATGTGGAATAGACAATCAACGGGAATTGTTCGATAGCAGGCATTTGAGCACGCAGGCTTGTGTATTCGCAGGTGGGCAGGCGGATGCATTGCCGCTTTCAGCTGGCGATTACGCGTATAAACTGCCAGGCGGCGAAGCCCAGCAGGAAGAGGCCTGCGCTGCGGTCGATCCATTGCATGGCGCTAACTCCCAAGCGGTGACGAATACTGGACACGCCGAAACTGAGGGCTAGCCACCAGAGCGCAGAGCCGCAGAATATGCCCAGCACCATCACCAGCCCGTCCGCACCGGACAGAGCCTCGCCGCCGGACAGAGTGGCAAAGATGGCAACGAAAGAAAGTATGGTCAGCGGGTTGCTCAGCGTCAGGAGGAACACCGAGGCGAATGCCGGCAGCACGCGGGCTTGGTCGCTCGCACTGGCGGCTTGTTCCGGTGGTGTGGCGCGCAACATCTTCAATCCCATCCAGGCCAGAAACAGGGCGCCAAAGAGGGCGAGCGGGGTGACCAGCGTGACGAAGACACGGGTGATTGCACCGATACCAAAGGCGCCCAGCGCACCATAGCAGGCATCCGCCGCCGCAGCGCCCAGGCCGCTTATAAAACCGATGCGCGCACCATGCCCCAGGGTTCGCTGGATGCACAACAGACCAATGGGGCCAACAGGCGCTGCGATGGACAGGCCGATCAGGACGGATTTGAGAAACAGGAGGGTCGCCATGCGCAGGCTCCGGGACAGTGGACATGGGCAATATTCTGCGTTGCAATGCATCGATCCTGAATGCAGGGATTACGGTAGTTTCGTGTAATCGCCTGAATAAATTACGAATTTAGAATCGGATGCCTGAAAAAATGGAGCTGGATGCAAAATCCTGGAAAATACTTCAGGTCGTACAACGTGAGGGACGTATTTCCCTGACAGATCTAGCACCAAGGGTGACCCTTTCGCTGCCGGCCACCTCCGAGCGCCTAAAGCGCCTGGAAGAGGCCGGAGTGATTGAGGCGTACTGCGCAACGGTTTCCGCCGAAAAGGCCGGTTACGGGGTGATGGCGCTGATCGGCATGACTACTCCGCAATTGAACAAGGCGCGGCTGATCGGCCAGTTGCAGCAGATGTCGGAGGTGCTGGAATGCCTGCACGTGACCGGGCAGGACTCCTTTATCCTGCGGGTGGTGACCCGCGATATCCGCCACCTGGAGCGTTTCGTCGGCAGCATCAACCACTTTGGCGAGACGCGTACGTCCATCGTCATGTCTGCGCCCATTCCCATGCGCGGGGTGGCACCGCCACGCGATTGATCACTCGAGTTGGGCAGAGCTCAAGTTCGAATGGAAACGACCTGACGACGGCGCACCTAACGCTGCCAGGATCATTGAGGCCGCGACAATTGATGGCCTTGGGCAGGTTGCTGCGCAGCTTTCCGGATCATAAGCTGACTACCCGGCAGCGCCGCCTGGACTGCCTCGACCACTCGGCGAAGGTGGGTGAATTTGTGGTTCTCTTCGACCGCCTTGTCATACCAAAGCTCACGGGCTTCATCTTTGCTCAGATTGCCCAGTTCCCAGTCATGGCGGCCTGTCCGCTGGCGGCGGCGCTGCAGGATGCACTTCTGGGCCAGGGCGTGCAGAGCGTTGCCGCTGAACACTGTAGGGCTGATGCCGCGATCCAAGCAATTTAGGATGTAGTCCCAGCCGCAGTCGGCGACGAGCTCGGCGACGGTGCGCGGACCCATTCCATCCCAGTAGGTGTTCCGATCGGCTGGCTCTATGCATTTCCGTGGCAGATGTGGTTTGCGTGGGGAAGCTGATTAGCCGATCACTGGCTGGTGTTACCAGGTGACGCCCGGGTGGCGGTGGCGATTGATTTGAACTGCTGATTCCACCAGGTGCCGAAACAGCTACCACCCAGAGGACATAGCGATGACTGAAGAAAAGAAGAAAGAGCCCGAGCAGGAAACCCCGGCACATTCCACCGAGGAAGAGCGGGAACGCCTGAAGGACTTCAACAAAGACGGCATACCGCCTGGCGCGTGCTGATCAACTCGCCAATTGAAGCAATAGCCGCCGCCCGATCCATCGAACCACGGCAACGGCCTTACTGTTGCCGATCGCCTTGTAGCGGGGGACCGTCCGGGCATTTGCTGGCTGGTGGGTAATTGCACTCCACCTGACCACCCATTTGCATTCGACTTGACCAGTCGTTTGCATCGGATTTGACCAGCACACTGGGCGGCCCTGACTGGCAGTAGTCGACCCAAAGCGGACCAAGGATTATTGCAGGTGGGTTAGTTTCCTGACGCTTTTGTGCGCCTTATAGTGGCAATAATTTTTCGGTCAAAGGAATGGCTATGACCCCGTTAAACGGCCTACTCATCGGTGCAATTGGCGACTTCGACATCGTAAATACCACTTCGCATTGCACAAAAAGGGGAGCGCCATGCGTGCAGGAATGATCCTTGCCGGGATTGGCACCACTCTGGCGCTGTCGTCTGCATCGCTAGCCCAGCCTGCGCCTCTGCCGCCACTCACCGTCAACCAACGTGGCATCTCGGTTCTGGTACAAGGCTCGGGAACAGATATCATCTTGATCCCAGGGTTTGCGTCGTCCTACGAAGTATGGGCTGATTTGGCCTCTAGATTACGGCAGAGCCACCGCCTCCATCTCGTACAGGTAGCTGGTTTTGCCGGCTCGCCTGCTGTAACCAATCCAGACGGGCGAGTAGTGGCGTCGACGGTCGAGGCTATCTCTGAATACATCCGCAGCCAGCGCATCGAGGCGCCTGTCATCATCGGTCATTCGTTGGGTGGTGAGGTGACGCTGATGTTAGGGGCTCGTCATCCCGATCAGGTGGGACGCCTTATGATTGTCGATGCGATGCCCTTTTATACGTTGCTGTTTGACCCCTCAGCGACCAGTGAAACTGCTGCGCCGCATGCTGCTGCGATGCGCGATGGAATGTTAGCGGCAACGCCCGAGCAGGTGGAAGCTATGCAGCATGCCTCCATCGCCCGTCTTGCCAAAACCGAAGCGGCCAGACCAGGCCTGGTGGCAGCGGGGATAAACTCGGACCGAAAGACTATGGCCGATGCCATGTATGAACTGATGGTTACCGATCTCCGGCCTGAGCTTGGACGCATCAAGGTGCCTGTCGAGGTCGTTTATGCCTACGACTCGCATTACGGCGTAGAGGCGTCCCAGGTTGATGCAATGTTCCGTAACGCCTATGCCTCAACCCCAAACATCAGCTTCAGGCGCATTGACGACAGTTTTCACTTCATCATGCTTGATCAGCCAGAACTGTTTGCCGGTGCTGTCATCAAGTATCTGAACCCGTGAGCGACGGAGGGTTTGCTAGAGTGATGAATTACCGTTAAAGGGCACAGGATTCGTTGCTGTGCTTGCAGATCACCGACCGTCCGTTTTTGGCCGTTTTTGCCGGTCAAGGCCACCCAGTGTGCTGGTCAAATCCGATGCAAACGACTGGTCAAGTCGAATGCAACTGGGTGGTCAAGTCCATGCAATTACGCAGCTGGCTTGCCGCGCCGGGGAATCAGCGTGTGGTCGTCGGCCATGTCTTGGAGGCGCTCGCACTCGACGGGAGTGAGGCGGCGCAGCATTGCAGAGTGGCAGCAGCAGGTGACCAAATGATCATCAAAGTTCTGGAGTTCAGGCGGGAGGACTGGCGCGACGCGGCCAAGACCCTGCGCAAGATCGCCGATGACCTCGATGCGGCCGAACATCCGGAGTGCACCGTAGGCGCCTTGACGCTGATCGGTGCGAAGGGAGAGGTGACCGTGTTCGGCCTCGGCCCCAAGTGCGATGACCTGTAAGGCTTAGGTGCGATGCGCTTGGGAGAGCAGAAGCTGATCGATGTGCTGCGCGACAGTTCAGAAGGGTAAATTGCTGACCCAATTCTTCGCCTACGTCACGCTTTCGCTCTTTTCAATGTAAGGGCGAGCATAGCTGTCGAGACTGTCCCCGGCATCAGAAAAATGTATGTGAGCTCGGGTAGCGTGCGCGTGCAGTACGCGAGAACCATACCCCAAATCATCGCAATCACTGCTCCTGATGCCAGTAAGCCTGAGTTGCGCACAATGGGTCTGGCCGCCATTGAAAGTGCATAGATCTTCCATGCCGACCCTATCGCGAATGCCGAGACGATTACTGCGCCTATAAGTGCTAGCGTCCCGAGCGGAGGACTCTTCGCGACAAAAATGAGCGGAATAAAGAATGCCACGACGCCGACTGCGAAGAGAATGGTAATTGGTAGAAAGGCGCCAACCGCTGCCACTGTCAGTCCGATGCGTAGCTTTATCAGGTTATCCATTTCCTGCATCTTGAGCCCTATAGCGTTATCGGGCGGAGTTATAACCGCCAACGCGCCACCATTTCAAGCGTGAGAGAGAACCATGGACCGGTCATACCCTCCATCGTCACTTCTTGAGTTGTCCGAGCTTTGCGACTTCGGTATCCGCCTGACACCCGCACCTGACGTAGCGGGCTGCCACTGATCTTCGAGTGCATGGCAATTCTAAGCAGGAATTGAAGCCCTCGCTTACCATTGGCGGCTTACCGCCAACATTTGGTAGGAGAGTGGGGGACGTGCAAGATCAGCACAAACCGTTTGATTGACAGTCTTGCAGTGTTGATCATCAAGCGCTGGATCAGAATGGAGCGGTTATGAATCGAGTATGGAAGATCTCAGCACTTGTCTGGTTGGGGCTCTTAAGCGCCTGCACGATCACAGGGCCAACATTTACACCTCTTGAAAACGTGGATTCACAACAGGGTGTCATCTATGTCTACAGGCCCAGTAACTACGACATGGGCTTAATGTCTGCCTTGATTTCTTTGGATGGCAAGCAAGTAGCGTCTCTGGAGAACGGTGGTTACATAGCCGTACCTGTTGCACCCGGTGAGCACAGGGTCACTCAGAAATGGAAAGCTGGAATCCTGGGGAATTCTGATCTTGAGGGCGGCACCACCGCCGTTGTCATCGACGTTAAAAGCTCAGATGCCTCGTACATCAGCCTCACGTCCAGCAGCGCAAGAGTGCGTGTAAACCAATCAAACGCTGTCAAGCTGCATTGGCAGCTTAATAAAATCTCTGCCGACCAGGCATTGCCCGAGATTTCTCAATGTAGAAAGGTTGAGGCGATCTAGTTCCAATCGGGTCGCAATATCAACAGCTAAATTGCGCGCAAAGAAAAGCCCGCGATGGGGATCAGCGGGCTTAAAGGGATGTTCACCAGGAGCTTGGGTTAACCATAGGCGCTCGACTGTGAAAAGTTTGTGAGTGTCTGGCGAGGTCACTGCCTGGATTGCGATATAACGGCAATGGCGTCCACCCAAAATCCGTGGGCAGCCATGCCAAGGGCTTTAGGCGGCCTACGGTGCAACACCGCGCCGTGATGACATAAAGGCGTTATTCTGGGTACAGGCGACGCAGCATGGCGCCGCCGTTTCGCTTGTATCCGCCGGTAAGCATCAGGAGATCCTGTGTCCACTTCCGAGCTGACTTCGCACATCTTCAGTACGCCCCGTCATACGACGCACTATGTGGCGTCGGGGCCTGCCGAGGGGCCATTGATGATGTTCCTGCACGGCTGGCCGGAGCTCGGTCTGATCTGGCGCGCGCAGATGGAAGCGTTCGCTGCCCAGGGCTGGCACTGCGTTGCACCCGACATGCGCGGCTATGGCGGCTCTTCTGTGCCGGCGGACACCCGCGCGTACACCATTGAAAACATCGTGGCGGACATGGCAGAGCTTCATGACCATCTCGGTGGAATGCCCGCCATTTGGGTGGGCCACGATTGGGGCAGCGTTGTGACGGGTGAATTGGTCGCTCATCAGCCCCAACGCAGCCGCGGCGTTGTGCTGATTTCGGTCCCGTACTTCCCCACCACCAACGCGTTGCCGACGCTCGTCCCGCTGGTTGACCGAACAATCTATCCGGCAGACGAGTATCCAGACGGTCAATGGGACTACTACCGCTATTACAACACGCACTTCGCGTCCGCCGTCGCTGACCTTGATGCACATAAAGCCGCATCACTGGCTTCGATTTATCGACGAGGCGACCCTGCGAGCATCACTAAAGTCGCATCAAACGCCCAAGTCACCAGCAAAGGAGGGCGGTTTGGCGAAGCGCACCGAGCCCCGCCCACCCAGCCCGACCCCGCGCTCTGGCCGCAGACGGACTTCGCAGCACTGGTGCGCAGTTTTGAGGAGCATGGTTTTCGCGCGCCCTGCGCGTGGTATTTGAACGACGATGCCAACATCGCTTATGCCCATCGAGCGCCCAATGGCGGCCGCCTGTCCTTGCCCGTACTGTTTGTGAACGGCGACTACGACCCGATGAATACCATCAAGGGTAATCAGTTGGGCGAGCCAATGCGTGCGGCCTGCGCAGACCTCACTGTGACGAGCTTATCTGGCGGGCATTGGTTGCCGGTGGAGTGCAAGACCGAACTCGTCGAGGCAATCAGTACCTGGCTTCAACGCAGAAACTTACGATGAATATCGAGACATTCATGTTGCGGTGCGCCGGCTAAGGCTTATGAACGTTTCGGCATGGCTCATGAACACGGCCATGATCACCAGCCGGTTATTGACAGGCCTCACTACCCGGCAAACTGCGCGTCTGCCGGGCTTGAAGAGCGTTTAAGGCATCAAGACCGAGTCGACAACGTGGATCACGCCGTTGGACTGCATCACGTCTTCGATGCTGATACTTGCCTTACCGCCTTTGGCATCTACCACCCAAAGCTTGCCGTCGTGCAGCTTGATATTCAGCGACTCACCTTGAACTGTTTTCAACACAACGGTGCCGCCGTTCTTTTTGGCGTCGGCCATCAGTTGTGCCGATGTATGAGTGCCGGGTACGACATGGTAGGTCAGGATTTTAGTCAGGTCGGCTTTGTGTTCAGGCTTGACCAGCGTATCTACGGTGCCTGCGGGCAGCTTGGCAAAGGCTTCGTTTGTCGGCGCGAATACGGTGAATGGTCCTTTGCTATTAAGCGTATCAACCAACCCGGCAGCCTTGACTGCTGCAACCAGCGTCGTGTGGTCCTTTGAATTGACCGCGTTTTCCACGATGGTTTTACTGGGGTACATCGCTGCGCCTCCGACCATCACAGAGTCGGCGGCGAAGCTTGCGGTTGCAGTTACGGAGAGAATAGCGAAGCAGGCTGCTGCAGCAATTTTTTTGTAAAAGGCGTGCATGGTGTATCTCCTTGGCTCGTATGCCCTCCGAGTGAGGGTATTGAATCTACGCGCCAGCGATCAAAGTGGATGCACCCGTTCATACAATAATTTTGTGAGCGTCTCGCGTGTTCGCTCAAGTTTCTTCCTGAAGTGGCCGCCGCACCCACCACATCTGGCTACCCGCCAAGACTCACACAAAAGCCCCGTTAAAGCGGGGCTTCTGCATTTCTGGGATGAAAGACGCTCGACGCAGGAGCCTCCGATTATTTCTTCTTACTTGAACAAACCACCGATGGCGTTGATCGCATCCGCGGCCTTGTTCATGTTTTGTTGGCGTTGAGGGTGGGTGTCCACCTGCGCCTGAGCGTTGTAGTTGGAATTACTGCAGCTTTTGTTGGTTTGCGTCAACGCTGCCTGGAAGGCCGTCGCGCGCAAGGTGTCACCCTTGGCATTGGCCGCGTTTATGTTTGCCTGGAGGTCGCGGATCTGTTGCTGGCAGGAGGCGTTATTGGTGTTGAGGGTGTTGCTGTTGCTGGCGCCGCCCAGGGCAGACGACAGGGCGCCTGTCAGGGCGGTCAGGTCGGCAGCGTGGGTGGGCAGAGTAAACAGGCTGAGCAGGGTGGCGGCTGGCGCGAGTTTGGAAAGACGCATGGCAAACCTCAATGTTTGATTGCCTGCGCTCAAGTGGGGACCCGAGCTGGCGCAGAACAATATCCGTATAGAGGTGAGCGCTCGGGTGAAGCGAAATATAGGTTGGTCAATTATTGACCTTCAATATCGACGTTGCATAAATGTGAGTTGTTTCACGTTGTGCGTCGGCCATCGCTGGCGGCCCATCAGGTTTACAGCGGCTCTACCTGCGCGCGGTAGTAAACATCCGAAGCTCAAAGCGTTAAGACCGAGCGTTGATCGGCACCATTCGTCTAATGCTTTGCACTCTGAATGCTGCGCCGTCTCTCAAGCTTAAGTGCGCATTTCCCGTGCGCCAAAGCGGAGAGTCAACATGGAAATCAACGAGAAGGCGCCAGGAAACCTTTCCCAACAAGCCGTGACGCGCGGCACAGACAACGAAACGGGCCACGATCCGCGCCAAGATGAGGGCGCGCTCCCATTGCCGCCTGACGACGACGCGCCACTGGAAGAGGATATGTCGGATGTGGATGCGGCTGATTCAGTCGCGAGTGAACATCCCGATAATTGATCATTTCACTTCAGCGAACCCGGCCACTGCGCCGGGTTTTTTATTGCCTGCAGAACGTGATCACCCATGCAACCCGTCTAGATCAATGGTTTTAAGGCGACTCGGGGTTGCCATGCGTGGTTTTGGCGATTAACCTGAAAATGTTTGAATTGTTACGAATAATTTCGGGTGCGACCGATTTCGGTTTTGCACGACTTCAGGATGAGGAACGAAAAATGTTTTCACACGAAGGTCCCGCACTAGAGCTGTTACTGTTCGTTTTTGGCTTGGCAGGCCTGCTTCTGGTCGTCTGGTTCTGTCATCACCAATACGAGCGAAAAACCGGGAAGGGCGTTAAAAAACAACAAAATCGTAACGAAAGCTGTTCGAGCTAGGGTGATCAACGCGGTGCCAGCGGTCGGCCAGTAAGCCTGACCGCCGGCAAAATGCAGCGTTACGCGACGGTGCAAATCCAGCGGTGATTTTGCCGATACGGCGCGCGGGTGAAGTGCACATCTGAAACCAAATTCAGGCCGCGCTCCTGAAGCGCTTCGGTCAATGCTACGAGTGTCTCTGCTTGGATAGTCATTGCTGTTACCTCGTCAGATTTACTGCGTTCATAGTTCTTGACCGGGCGGGCAACTGACTAATTCAAATTATCTATGCGCGTGCTTAACCTCTTGCGCTGGGTGGCGATTGGTTCAGCGTCATCGCTCATTCATCCAGTTCAATAAACAGGTGAAATGGAGCAAAAAAACCGCGCAGCCAGTGCTGTGGTACGACGATAAGGCGAGTATCCAATGAGAATCGCAGACAAAGAAAAGCCCACGATGGGGGCGCGGGCTTAAAGGTGTTCACTTAGGAGCTGAGTTGAGCCTATGCGCCCGACTGTGAAAACCGTGTGAAATGCGCTCCTCGGTTAGGCTTTTTTGCACCTTGGCGGCGTGCTCACGTACTGTGCGGCTTCCTTAACCAAACTTTGCGGTGGTGTTTGCATGTCAGATGAAGTGCGGCTTGTCGTCATTATCAATACGCAGCCCGGCAAGGGCGCCGAGCAACGTGCAGCGTTCGCCAAACTGGCCCCATTGGTCAGGGCTGAGCAGGGCTGTCTGCAGTACGATTTGCACCCCGTGGTCGGCAAACCCGACAGTTTTGTCTTGATCGAAAAGTGGGCTTCGAAGGACGCCCTGACCGCCCACCATGAGGCCGCTCATATGGTTGAAGCAGCCAGGCACAATCCGTCTTTTCGCGCCGGCCCCGCGACCGTTCTGCTGTTAGAGGATGCGCTCTAGCCTCATAGCTGCACCCGCCGCAGCCTGCCACTGAGCGGCGCCACAGTGCCGTCGGGTGTCGGCAGCGGTCGGCCCGTCAAGCCCATGCCTTCGCTCACCACTACCGCGTCCTGCACCACACACAGGTTGGACGGCGTATCCAGCCCGCGCGCGAGCACTTCAACTGTTGCGTTGCGCAGGTCACAGCGCAACAGTCGCCCGGTAAAGCGGGTAAAGCCTCCGTGCAGCGGCTCGCCGTTCCAGTCCGGCAGCAAGGGCTGTTGCAGATGGCTGCACAGCTCCAGCACCAGCAGATTGCCTTGCGGGCACAGCGCCAGCCCGGTGGGCAGTTGCAGGCCGCGAATCACCACTTCGATTTGCCCACTGGCCGGGTGAACTCGAATCACTTGCCCGGCGTAGTCGGCAAAGTCGATGCCTTTGCGCGCGGGGTCGCCGTGCAATTCCCCAGAGAACAAGCTGATCAACACGGCGTCTGTGTGCGGCTCGTACACCAGGGTGACAGGAACAGCTTCCTGATCCTCATCCAGAACGGGCAATTGCGCGAGCACGCGTTCTTGCTCGCCGTGGCTGAACTCCACCAGTTGATTGGTATCCGGTTTCACCGCCAGCCAACTGCGTCGCGTTGGGTGGTAGCACAGCGCGTTCAGGTTGCCACGGCTGTGGAACACCGGCTCGGGCGGGTTGTATTGCAGGTCGAGCAGTCTGGAACCGCCGACGTAATCGGTCTGGCTGGCCAGGCAACGTCCGTCACCACAGGCGATGTCGGACAGGCCCATGATTTCATCGCGCAGCATGCGCGCCTGCAGGTTCATGCTGCGAAAACCCTGGGCGAGCACTTCGCCGGGCAGATAGGCCCCAGGCCTCAGCGGGTCAGGCTGCAGCCGACTGATGCGACTGCTGAACGGCTGGTCCGCCACGCCTGAGCCGGCTTCGGCCAGCCACAGGCTGCCATCGGCTTGCAGGCTCATGCCACGCGGGTTGAGCAGGCCTTCGGCGATAACGCTGCTCGGACGCAAGGCTTCGATGGGCTGTGCGGGAATATGAAGTGTCATAGCGTTTGCCTCCTATTGCGGTGGCTGCCACGGGCTGCCGGTGAGATAGGCCCGCAGCAGTGCGCGCTGGGCGGGGGACATCGAGCGCACCACCGGCATGAACAGCGTGGTGCCTTTGTAGGCGTCCGAGGTGCGCGCGAGGATGGCGTTCTTCGCGCCCATGATCGCGTCAGGCTGGTTCAACGGCACGTAGCGCGACATGGCGGGGAAGGCCAGATAGTGAAAGCGCAGCACATTCGGGTACACCTGTTGCCAGGTAATGACGCTGCCCTTGGCGATGCCAAAGTCGGTCTGAGCGTATTTTCGGAAGTTGGTGAAAAAGGCGCCGTCGTCCACGCCATTGGCCGTGTAGGTCAGGGCCACGAAGCCCGCCTGGGCGGCGCTGCCGGATTTGAGCGTAACGGGGAAACTCACCGTCTGTTGGCCAGCATTCACCGTCAGCGAGGTCGGAAAGTTGAGAAAGTCCGTGTACTGCTTCTGCTCGTAGACGCCCGGCGCACTCGCTGCGAGGCTGACTTTGGTGGCGCCGGGCACCGGCCCGCCCAGGTAGCGAACCTGCAAGGTGACCGTCAGGCCGTTGGGGTAATCCTCCAGGTACACGTTGCGCTGATCCGCATACACCCGATAGGTCGACTCGGTCGCCTGCAACTGAGTCCCGGCCACCTGGCCAGGGGCGTTGATCGCCAACGGCGTGGTCCTGACGGCCTGCTGCTGGCTGGTGGTCAGCGCCACATCGACGATGCCGCCATACACGTAGTAATTGACCAGCGGGCTGGCAGTCGGGTTAAGGGTGATCAGCGGCGCGGCACCGGCTGAAATGGTCACCGGCCCATAATTCGCATTCGGCCCGATCGGGCTGGTGATGTCGTCCCGTACCGCGCGGAAGGTTTGCTTGGGAATCACGTTGACCATGTCCAGGCTCAACAGCCCGTTATTGCCCAGCGCCGCATAGGCGGCGTTGTTCGTGGCTGCGTTGACCAATTGCCGCCCCGGCTGGCAGCTCAGCGGCTCGCCGGCAAACGCCGGGGCCAGCGTACCGATGACCCGGCCAATGCTCGGGTTGGGCGTGTATTTACCGGCAGCATAATCGGCATCGAGCTGCGCGGTGGTCATCTGCGGGCACATCTCGAACATCACGAAACGCAGGACGATGCCCGTCGCGCCCGGCGCCTGGATGATCGCCTTGAGGCCGCTGCTGTTCGGGTTCCAGCTGACGATGCTGCTCAGCGGGAACGTCAGCTGGAACGTGCCGCTGGCATGGAACGATCCCGGAGCGTCCATTTTTGCCGGCTCGAGCACGCGCCCGGTCACGTCGAAACTGCTGCACACCGCATTGCAGCGAATCAGCAGCTGGATATTGTCGTTGCTGCCGATTTGCAGGCCGCCGACAAAAATCTGCGTGGTGGTCGAGGCGCTGGGGTCCAGATCCACCATCATCGGCCCGGACACCGGTGCCTGGCCGCTCACCGGGTCCACCGAACCGAGCAGGTACACCGGCTGACCGACCTGGTCACCCGTTGTACTGATATTGCCGGGGCTGCCTTGGGAACTGATCAAGGCGTTCTGCATGTCCACCACGTGCTGGCCGTAGTGGTTCCAGCCGCCGGCGGTGTAGTAGTTGCCGTCGGGCGCGTTGATCATGCTGTTCAACTGGTCGTCGGTGTAAGACTGCGCGCCGGGTGCCAGGGTCGACGTGGTCAGGTCGAAGAGCGGCCATTGCTTGTTGCCATTAAAAGGAATGGTCGGCGAGTTGTTCGGCAAGCTCACGTCCGTGCGGATGCCGCCCCAGAAATTCAGTCGTGGTCCGTTGAGGATGCTCATGGTCTATTCCTTGCCCGTGGCGTGTGGGGTGATGGGGCTGTTGGCAAATTTGAACAGGTAGGAGAAGTCGGACTTGAACGGGCTTTTCACCGGTGTCGCCATCGAATGGCAGTTCATGCAACTGCTGGTGGGCTGGATATAGCTTTCCATGGTCACGTTGGCCGACAGCGCCGGGGTCGGCTGGCCCAGTGGGTTGCCTGGGTTGTTCGGCATCAGCGGGCGCTGGGTGGTGATCAACTGGTAGTACTTCAATACGCTGCGTTGCAGGCCCGGATCATTGCGATAGTTGTTGTTCACCCAACTCGTTACATCCGCAATGGGCGTCACGCGGTTCAGCGGGTTGGGCGTCTGGAATGTGGTGCCGGGCTTGGGCACGCAGACCAGCTGGGTGCCTTGTGTTTGCCAGTTGCAGGGTGACTGGTTCAGCGCGGCGGCGGGCGCGGCCGCATTGAAGTAGGAATAGGCCGTGCCGGGAGCCGGTTGATCGACCCATTGACCGTTGACTTTGGCTTTGGGCGGCACGTTCTCGACCTGCTCGAAGGTGGACCAGATCCACTGCGGGTAACCGTTGACCTTGGTGATGATGTGCAAGCCCACCAGGCCCAAGTACGCCTCGCCGACGCCAATGCGCTGCCCCTGGCTGTTGAACCGCGCCACGCGGGCAAACTGCGTGAGGTAGTGGCTGGCATTGTCACGGGCGGTGAGCACGCGCCAGCTGGATTTAACCTCGATCACGCCATTGGGGAAGTTGATGGTATTGGCCCTGGACACCACATTCGCGTTGTAGAAGTTATTGCCGACGATGTAGTTGTAGGACGCCTGGTTGGCCGAAATATCGTAGTAGGTCGGGTTGCCTGCCTGATCGATCAACCAGCCGCCCACCGCCTGGTCGATGGAGTTGACCAGTGAGCTGTTTTTCAGCGCTGCGATGTTGATGATGCCCAGGCTTCTGGCGGTCAGCGGGCTATTCCACGGCCCGGGGTTGGCGGCCCCCGGCAGGAAAATTTCGCTGACGGTCTTGTAGGTCTGCCACACGGTATAGCCGGGGTCGCCGGGCTGTTTGCTGCAATTGGGCGCGCCGCGCTGCCCGTCCTGTGCCGGCCAGTTCAAGGCAACAAAAAGCTGCCAGCTGTATTGATCGAACTGGTCCTGGCTGGCAGTGGCTGCGGGCGCGCTCGTGGGCGGCTGGCAATTGAGTTGCGTGGCCAATGCCGAGGGCTTGCCGCTGTCGTCCCTGGCAAAGGCGCCGGGGCTGAGCAGCATCAGCAATAGCAACAGTCGGCTCAAGAGGCTGGCGTTCATAACACACTCCTTTGAAAACCGGGTGACAGGGGCGTCACCCGGTGGTCCTGTGCGTGGCTTACGCGTAGTCGTTCATGCTCAGCGGGACGGGTGGATAGTTACGCTTCACCAACGCCTGCGCCCACAGTTCCAGCACGGCGCGACGGCTTTGCGGCATGTCCCGCGTGATGGGCATCGCCAGCGTGCTTTCCTCCTGATAGGCCTTGCTGATCAACACGATCAGTTGGTCGACGGCGCCCTCGATGCGCGTCAGGTTATTGAGCGGCATGTACTTGCTCATGATCGGGTAGAGGTAATAGAACGGCTGCAGGATGAACGGGTAGATGAAGGTCTCCCAGATCAGCTGGCCGGCATTTTCACGCTGATAAATCAGGTTCCAGGCGTTGACGAAATCCTGCTGCATCTGCGGTTCCAGCGGCAGTACACGCAGCGGCGCGAGAAAATCGGTAAAGGCCTGGTTGAGCGGAAAGCTGAAAGGAATCTCCGGTTCCTGCTGGCCTTCCTGGACAAAGAAACGCAAGGTCGGAAAGCCCGGCGCCTGGGCCGTGACCGTCAGGTTGGCGATGCCATTGGCATCGGTCTGGATCTTGGTCAGGCTAAATTGCACCGGGCTGTTCAGTGGGTCTTGCAACGTGCGTTGCAGGGTGATCGGGTTGGCGAACGTCAGCGTCGGGCTCAGGGCGACAGCGGCGGGCGTCGGCAGGAATTGCTGGTAGGTCACCGGCACGGTTTGATCGGCGGGCACCGCCAGCCGGGTTGCCATGAGCTGGCGGCCCGTGCCTTCGGTGATCTGGCCGGCCAGGGTCTTCGCACCGACAAATTGCGGCAGGCAGGGGCTGTTGTTGGCCGGGTTCTGCGGGTCGTTATTGAACAGCGAAAAGTCCGCTGCGTTACTGAACGCCAGGTAGTAATCGGTGGTGCACAGCATGTAGGCATTGCCGTATTCGGCCACCCACAACGTGGTGCCGGCCGGTGCGGGCTGGCCGTCGTATTGCACCATCACCTGCAACGTCTTGGTGTCGCCCACGTCGATAAAGCTGGCGCTCTCTACCACCTCGGCAGTCCACAGTTGCTGGGTCGCGGCGATGACCGGCGTGGTGCCTTGCTGTTGCAGTTCCAGCGTGCCGGATTGCAGCTGCGCCTGGGCCTCGACGGTGAGGGGCAGGTCGAGGATGCCGGCGCGCTTGTCGAACGCCAATTGCTGGTAATCGTCATAGCCAAAGCTGGCCAACGGGCTGAATTGCGTGCCTTGGCGGATACCGATCTGGTAGTTGCCGGCCTGGTACTTGGCCGCGACCGGAATGTCGGCTTTGCTGTCGATGGGGTAGAACGGAAAGGCGTTGCCCAGGTCCAGCGACAAGGTATTGCCATGGGCCTGGGCCGAGATCACGCCCAGTTGAACCTGGCTGGTGGTGCCCGGTGAGGTTTTGTAGATCGCCACCTTGGCGGCCGGCACCAGGCGCCTGCCTGCCGGCGCGGTGGGGAATTCATCCTCAAACCACAACCCCAGGCTGCCGACGGTACGGCTATAGGCCGGGTTGAAGAAAATATCACCGACGTTATCCAGCGCCTGTTGATACATGGCCTGTACCTTGGCCTGGGCTTCGGGCGTGGCGCTGTGGGTGTTGATGGGTGGGTAGTTGTTGAAGATGCCGTTCTTGTCGTAGCAGGTCAGGTAGGTGGTAAAGCGGAACATCAGCCCCTTGGCCTGTTGTTGCGCCATCTGCGCCTGCAGGTTTTGCAGCAAGGCCGAGTTGCCGATCACCCACTCCAGGTTTTCTTTCGCAAAGCAGGTCTGCCAGGTGGTGGTCACGTACGCCAGGCCGCCGAGGTTGGCCCAGTTGAAATTGAGGAAACGGTCGAGCATGCGATGCTCGCGGTTGAGCGTCAGGCCGCATTGCGCATTGCCCAGCACCAGCTTGTCGAAGTACAGCGCGGTGAAAGTGTTCTGCCACGGGCTCACGTCGACAAAACGCGCCGGCGACGTCGGCGCGCCGCCAAACGGATTGCCGAGCAGCTGATAACTTTGATTGATCAGCGGGTCCTGGCTGACGTAACCACCGTCGGGCAACTCGCCGCCGGTGATCACCGACTGGGTCTGGTTGTAGCTCACGGTGCCGCAGGCGTTATCGCCGAACAGGTTCCACTCGCCGGGAATCATGGGGGATGCCAACTGCCCGGCATTGCCCGGCACCTGCATCACGTAGTCCGGCACGGCGGCCGGCGCCAGTGGTGCGATGGTCCACGGCAGCAATTGGCTGGCGGCGTTCAGCGGCGTGATCTTGAAGGCTTCCAGGAACCGCCAGTTCATCTGCATTTTTACCGCATCGTAAAGCGGGTACATGTCGTTGTTGTTGGCGGTCGGCGGGTTCCAGAACATATGGCCGCCCAGGTAGATACGCGGGAAATTCAATACGCTCATGTGAGGCTCCTTAGCGTTGCCACTGGGCGCGTTTGAGCGACCAGACAAAGTCCAGTTTGTGATACCCGACAAAGTCGGAAGCCGGCAGTGCGGCGGTTGGGTAAACGATGCCGCCGTCTTGTTTGAGGGCGAAATTGAAGTAGCCCTTGGTCGGCGAATACGCGGCGGTGCCGTGGCAGGCGAAACACGACGACTGGTTCTGGAACGCCGATTCCAATTGGGAGTTGGCGAGCAGCGTGGGCGTGGTATTGGATTGCACGCCGATCAACTCGTATTGCGCCAGCGTGGGGTTGCTTGCCTGAAAACTCGTATTGACCGGCTGCGCCGCCGGGGTCGGCCCGGTGCTGTTGGTCATCGGCGTGGGCGGGATCGCGTTGGTCACGGTGTACTTGCTGTTGTTGCGGTTTTCGAAGGTGGTCCACACCCAGTCGGGGTTCAACTTGTTGATCACATGCAAGCCGCTCAACGCGGCATAGCCGACCACGTACTCACTGCCTTGCTGGTAGTAGGTCTGGGCGATGTAGTAGCCATCGTTGGCCAGTTGCTGCTGGTAGGTGGGGTTGTTGCCGATCCACAGCCAGGCGGCCTTCAGCTCCCAGGCCGTGGAGGGAAAGTTGAGGTCGCTGGTCAAGGCGGCCTGGCCATTCACGTTGTAAACCTTCTGCTGCACGATGTAGTTGAAGGTGTCCGGGCCCATCAGCAGCTGAAACCGCACCGCCTGGCCTTGCTGGGCTTGCGGCACCTGGCCGCCCATTTCCAGGATCAGCCCGTCCACCTGTTGCGTGGCGTTGAGGTTGTGAAACAGACGATTGACGTTCATGCCCATCGCCTGGGCTTGCGTCAGCACCGCAGCGGGCACGGGTGTGCGCTGGGCGTAGGGCAGGGGTTGCGTGCCATTGGCCAGGTAAACCTGGTCTGAAGGCTTCATGGTTTCCCAGGCCCGATCAGGGCTTTGTGCCGCAGCCGGTTGGTTGAGGCAGACAAACCAGTTCCAGGCCAGGGTCTCGGGGCTCTGGGTGAAGGTGGCTCGCGTCTTGTCGAGGTTGCCGCCAAACTGCAGAAAATTCGTGCAGTCGAAGGCCGTGCTTGCGCCTTGGGCCTGGGCCAATCCGGCCAGTGCACTCAGGACAGTGATAGATAAGGCTCGCCGCATGGAAGCTCCTTGGCATTGGCCAGTTCGAGGTGTGGGCGCCCCAGGAAATGTTCCAGGAGCAGTTGCTTGACTGCCGTCGCCGCAAGCTGCTGCGGTAACGCCAGGTCGCAATTGGTGATCAGCAATGGGCCGGTCTGTGCGCTGCTGGGCAGGCGGCCGTGGCTGCCACGCACCAGCGTGGTGTCCAGCGCGATCAAGTCCATGTAGTAGCGAAAGCCGAGCTTTTTTTGCAGCAGGCGGCGCGCCATTTTCAGTTTGGGGAAGCGAATCGCCGGGTCGATGAACAGCTCGACCGGGTCGTAGCCAGGCTTGCGGTGGATGTCCACGGTGCGCGCAAAGTCCGGCGCCTTGCGCTCATCCAGCCAGTAGTAGTAATCGAACCAGTACCCCGCGGCGGCCACGGCCACCAGCTCGCCGCTGCGCGGGTGATCGAGCTGCCAGGTGCGTTGCTCGGCTTTATCGAGCACTTGCTCGATACCGGGCTGGCGCTGCAGCAAGGCTTTGATCCGCGCAATGTCCTGTGCCTGCTTCACGTAGATGTGCGCAACCTGATGATCGGCCACCGCAAACGCCGCGCTGGCGCCCGGGTCGAGCAATTCCCAGCTCAAGGATTGGCGCACCTGCAATAGGCCTTCGGCGCGCAGCACGCGGTTGATCGACACCGACTGCTCGACCGCTTCGATGCCGTACTCGGACAGCACCATCACCGCCGCCCCCTGCGTCTCGGCGAAGGCCAGCAGGCGCCCCACCTCGGCGTCGATGGCGCGCACTTCATCGGCAATCGAGGGGTGCTCAGGCCCCACGCGCTGCAAGCTGTAGTCGAGGTGAGGCAAGTAGATCAATTGCAGGTGAGGGCGATTGATCTGGAACTCGGCCATTGCGCAATCGACGATCCAGCGGCTTGATGCAATGCCCGCCGCCGGCCCCCAGAAGCCATGGAAAGGGAACTCGCCAATCTGCGCCTCGATCTGCTCATGCAGCCCGGGCGGTGACGAATACAGGCCGAACTGTTTGCGCCCATCGGCCGGGTAATGCGGGCGCGGGGTGATGGCGGCGTCTACGTCGGCGTACATGTTGTACCACCAGAACAACTGGCTGCAGCGAAAGCCCGGCAGCTCGCGCTTGAGCGTGTGCCAGACCTTTTCGCCCTGGATCAGCGCGTTGGGTTGCAGCCAGAAACGCACCTCGGCCTGATCGCGAAAGTACCAGCCATTGCCGACAATCCCGTGCTGCGACGGCGGTGCGCCGGTGAGGATCGAGGCCTGCACCGTCGAGGTCACGGCGGGGAACACCGGTTGCAGGCTGGCCATCTTGGCGGTCTTGAGCAGGGTGTTGATGTGCGGCGTCGCTTCGCCCAGCAGCGAGGGCGTCAGCCCGACCACATTGATCAGCAGCAGCGGTTGTTCAGAGGGCATCGGCGTAGGCCTCCCGCACATGCAACAGGTTGCGCTGGCGCAGTTGCTCTTCGACCCAGCGCAGTTCGGCGGCGATGCCGGCCAGTTGAGCGGCCTCGGTAGCGGGCCGCAATTCAACGGGCAGCACGCCCCAACTGTAGGTTTCCACCTCCAGCACCGGGCGAAAATCGGCATGCGCCGCCAGGTAATCGAAGGTCTGCGCCAGGGCAACCTGACTGCCGCTGAGTTCGGGCAACAACAGGTGGTCGCTGAACAGCGGGATGTGGAAGTGGATGCGCAGTTCGTCGAACCCGGCGCAGTCAGTCAGGGCGGCCGGCAGGTCTGGCCAGGCCACTCGATGGCCCTGGGCCGTGAGCGCTTTCACCTGGTGCAAGTAGGTGAGTTCGGCGAAGCTGCTCAGGGTCGTGAGCACGTGTTCGCGCCGGCTGGCATCGTCCGATGGCAAGCGGCAAATCATCGCGTTGGACAGCTGGACCTTGCCCACCGGCACCCCGGCCGCGCGCAGCCGTTCCAGCGACTGGTAGCAGTCTTCGAACATCACCGCCTGATGGCACACATCGAAGCACAACGCCAAGTAGGCATGGTTGGGGTCCATGGCTTGCCGACGCTGGAAAAACGCGATGGCCTGCTCGGTGTTTTCCAGCACGCAGTCCGGCTCCATTTCCAGGCAGAACACGATTTTCTTGCCGGTTTGCCAATGCAGGTGGGCGAGTGCGGCGGTGAGTTGGCTCAGATGCTCGTCGGCGCGCGCCTGCAATGCCGGCGTCCAGGTGGCGGCATAGCCCAGCGGTACCGTGGAAATCACGCCGTGGCGGCAGTCGTTTGGCAAGGCATCGGCGAGAATGCGCGCCAGGTCCAGGCTGTAGGCCAGGCGTTGCGGGTCGGCCCAATTGGGCAGGTAGACGTCGGCTTTGACGGCGCCCCGATGAAATTCGCCATAGGGAAAACCGTTCAGTGAGGTCAGGCGCAAGCCGCTTTGCGTGAGCAATGCCAGGAACGGCACGCGCGCCGATTCCTGCTGCAACTGCGCCGCCGCGTGAGCGCAAATCCACAGGCCGCTGTCCTGTTGCCGCAGCCCGCGCAAACTGCGCACGCCTTCAAAGTGCTGCTTGATCGAGGCACGTAACCCGGCCAGGTCGCGGGTCGGGTGCACATTGCTGCAATACCCGAGTTGGGCGGCCGTCCAGCCGTTGCCGACACTCATTTGACCACCGGTTCCTGGCCGCGCAGGGCCGAGTTTTCCTGCCATTGCTTGCGCTGGTCGATGGGCAGTGGCGTGCTCACCAGCGCCTTGTCGAGCTGGCCACTTTGGGCAAAAAAGTCCACCGGGTTATGGAACAGCACCTGTTCCACCTGGGCTTCGCTGAAGCCTGCGGCCAACATCGCCTGGCCGGTCTTGGGCACTTTGAGTGGGTCGCTGATGCCCCAGTCGGCAGCGCTGTTGACCACCATTTTTTCGGTGCCGTATTCCTTGAGCAGCGCGACCATGCGCTGCTCCGACATCTTGGTGTTGGGGTAGATGGAATGGCCGCGCCAGCACTCGCTGTCGAGCACCAGCGGCAGGGTCAGTTCGTTGAGGTGGTCGATGATCACCAGGTGCTCGGCGATGCCTACTTCACGGATCACCGCGAGGGTGCGTTTGGTGCCGCCGATCTTGTCGCGGTGCGGCGTGTGCACCAGCACCGGCAGGTTGAATTGCTTGGCCAGCTCCAGCTGCGCGGCGAGAAAGCGGTCCTCTTCAGGGGTGATGTCGTCGTAGCCGATTTCGCCCACTGCCACCACGCCGTCCTTGACCAGATAGCGCGGCAGAATCTGCAGCACTTCATTGGCGATCGACAGGTCATTCGCTTCTTTGGGGTTCAGGCCGATGGTGCAGAAATGATGAATGCCAAACATGCTCGCGCGAAAGCGTTCCCAGCCCAGCAGCGTGTCAAAGTAGTCGACAAAACTGCCGACACTGGTGCGCGCCTGGCCCTGCCAGAACGCCGGTTCGATCACGCCGGTGATGCCGGCGGCGGCCATGTTCTGGTAGTCGTCGGTGGTGCGGCTGACCATATGAATATGCGGATCGAAGTACTTGAGCATGGTGAATCCTCGTCAAGGGCAGGGGCGGCGTTGTGCGGTGTCAGGTCAGGTAGGCGCGCCATTGCGGCGGCAGGTTCAGGCTTCGCAGGCGCTGGTGTTGCGCCGGGCTGAGCAGGTCAAAGGCGATGACGGTGGGCAGCCCGGGGGACACGGTTCGCTCGGCCGCGAGCTGTTCGTCGAGCAGGTCAAGGGCCAGCTGGTTGAGCGTGACGCCCTGGCGCTGCGTGAGGCCCATCAAGCGCCCGACGTCGAGGCCCATGCCGAGCGCTTTGAGTACCAACTGGTGAAAGGCGCGCTCCGGGTAATGGCGTGACGGGTAAGCCGTATCGAGGGCAAGGGCGGCAAATACCTGCGGGTTGCTGGTGCGCCCGGCCTGCAGGGCGAGCTCCACGCAAAGGCCGTCGCTGTCGAGCCAGTCGAGCGCACCCAGCAGGGCGATTTTTTCCTGGTCGTCACCCCACAGGAACAGCTGACGCAGCAACGGCACCTGCTCGGTGGCCGGGGTGTGTTCGAGTGCCTTGGCCGCCACCAGTGCACGTGCCAACTCGACGGCCGGCGCGGGCAGCAGACGCTTGCATTGGCCGCTCAACAACGCCGCCAGGGTGGCGCTGGGTTGCTGGGCAAGCTGCGCCTGCGCCTGCTGCCACCAATCCAGTTCGGCGGCGTTCAGTTGCTGGGTCAGGGCTTGAAGGTGTGCGGCGAGGCCATCCTGGCGCATGTTCATGTCGGCTTGATCCAGCGCTGAAAGTGGGGAAGCAGGAAAAACACCAGCACACACAACAGGCTGCCCAACGGTTGGTTGGCCACCGCCAGCACCAGCGCGTCGAACAGCGGCAGGGCGGCCAGGCCAGCGCCGATAAAGGCACGCACCTGGCGTTGTTGCGGGTTGGCCAGGTGTTTCCAGTAATGCCAGCCCAACCAGCCGAGCCACAGCAGCAATACCGGCCAGAACCACAGCGTGTTGGAGTAGAACGCCAGGGCCAGCGGGCTGAGCATCAGCAGCAATGGCAAGCGGCTGATCAGCTGGTTGCGATGCTCCTGGCGCGCCAGGTAGGTCAGGCCGCTGATGTACACGCCGAGCAGCATCGCGCACAGCCAGATCGGCTCCGGCGGCACCGCCAGGCTGGCCGCTGCCGTGAGGTACAGCGCCGAGCGACAGGCGCCCATCAGCCACACGCTGTGGGCGTATTTCTTGTGCAGCAGGTTGTAGCCGACGATGCAGCCCACCAACAGCACCACGCTGCCAAGCAACCAATGCGGCTTGTCGATCAAGCGGCTCAGGCCCAGTACCGCTGCGGCGGCGAGTATCAGCAGCAGCGCCGTGGCCAGGCCGACTTGCTGCCGGCTGGCCAGGCCCAGGGTGATCGGACGCGGGTTGTGGTGTTGCCGATCCCAGTCGGCGTCAAGCCAGTCGTTCAACAGCATGCCGGCCAGGTACAGCAACGACAGCGTGATCAGCAGCAGCCCCCACACCAGCGACGACGGCGGTGCCAGGGCGCCGGCGCTGCTGGCGAGCAGGGCCGCAGCGAGGGTGTTGGTCCATACCGTGGGCAGGTTGGAGACGCGGCCCAGGGTCATCCAGGTTTTCATCGGGCTCATTGTGCGTAACCCTCGCCCAGCACCAGCGCTGCATCGCTTGCGGTCGACAAGCGTTGCAGCGCGACCTCCATCGTCGCGCTGTCGATTTCATGCAGGTCCACCGACTGGCCGATGCGGTTGAGCATGGGGATCGACAGTTGCCCGCCCAGGTGCTGGCGGAACTCCTCCAGCCCCAGCAACAGCGGCGAGCGGCCCTGCGCATCTTTCAAGGTCAGCTCCGGCGGGCACAGGTTGAAGCCCAGTTTGCGCAGCAGGCTCATCACTCGTTCAGTGTCGGTATCGCTCAACAACCCCAAGGCATTCGCATACAGCCCATCCAACGCCATGCCCACCGCGACCGCTTCGCCATGGCGCAGCCGGTGGTGGCTGAGGTTTTCCAGTTTGTGCGCGGCCCAGTGGCCGTAATCCAGCGGCCGACCGTTGCCGCGTTCGAACGGGTCGCCGGCGCCGGTGATGTGCGCCATGTGCAGCTCGGCGCAGCGGCGAATCGCATGGCGGCTGGCCGGGTGATCAAAACGGGCGAGGGCATCGGCGTGTTGCTCCATCCACGCGAAGAACGCCTGGTCCTTGATCAGCGCCACCTTGACCGCTTCGGCCAGCCCGGCGATCTGGTCGCGGCGGGTGAGGCTGGTGAGCAGTTGGAAGTCGTTGATCACCGCCGTGGCAGGGTAGAAAGCGCCCAGCAGGTTCTTCTGGCCGAAGGCATTGATGCCGTTTTTCACGCCGATGCCGGCGTCGTTCTGGGCCAGTACCGTGCTGGGAATACGGATCAGGCGAATGCCACGGTGGAAGGTGGCGCAGGCGTAGCCCACCGCATCCAGGACCGCGCCGCCGCCCAGGGCCAGCACGTAGCAATGCCGGTCCAGCCCGTGTTGCAGCATGTCGGTGTAGAGCTGCTCTAGCACGCGTGAGGTTTTGCTCAGTTCACCCGCCGGCACGGCGATGGGGGCGGTTTGCAAATGCAGGTCTGCATGGGCGGCGAAATAGGCGTCGATTTGCGCCAGCAACTGGGGGGCGCTGTGCAGCAGTTGCTCATCGACGAACACCATCACCGTCACCGGCGCCTCGTGCTGGGTGACGAGCGCGCAGTGCAGGCACGGGTTGAGCGGATCAAACACGTGATCGGTGAACATCACCGGGTAGTCGTAACTGACCTCGAACCGTCCGCGCAGCGGCTGCTGCCCATCGGGTTTGCGTTTGAGCAGGCTGTAACCGGCCATAAACGCCAGCGGCAGCACCATGCTGGCGAGGAGGGTGACCAGCAGCGAGTTCTGCTCGATGAGCAGCGTGCCGATGGCGGTGTAAGCCAGTGCCAGTCCGGCGTTGGCCAGGGTGGTGATCAGCAAGAATGCGCGCAGCGGGTAGCGTTGCATGCCGGCGGCCACCACCGAGGTTTCCGCCAGCACCGGCACGCCGCGCAGGCAAATCAGCGACAACGTGCCCAGCCGATACGCCAACTGCCCAGGCTGGCGCTGAGGCAAGCCAAGGCGGCCGGACAGCAAGCGCAAATAGCCGGCGCCAAGGGCATAGCCCAACCCGGCGCCCAGGCACAGCCCAATGAAAATCACCAGGTAACCGCCAAGGCTGCCGAGCATGGCCACCGCCAGCAACGCCACCAGGCTTGACGGCACCGGCAACACCACATCGAGGGCGAGCAGGGCGAGCAACAGCAGTGCCAGGTTGAATGCCTGGACAGGCGTCGAAGGTTGGTACAGGTTGAGGTGAATCAGGAAGTCCTGGATCTGTTGTTCAAACAACAGGAAGCTGGCGATCACCAGCACAGCAAAGCCTATCAACGACAGCCAAAAATGTTCGGCTGGCCCCTTTTTCGAGAACGCACGGTACCACCGGCTGCGCTTCATCAAAGCATCCCTTTTGAGAGTTAAGACTAAGTTCCGTGTCAGTGTTAAGCGCTGTTTTCAGAGCAATAGAGTTCCTCGCCCGTCGGGCTGGTTGTGTGCGTAATGGCTGATGGCTTTCACGGTATTCATGAACGTAGCCGGTTGTGGTTTTTTTGCAAGTTTGCGCCGCAAGGAGTTTAAAATCGGCAGGTTGGCGAGGTTTACACAGCGATATTTATCTATGTTTTACAATTAGTTGTATGGCTTTTTTTAAAGCGTCAAGAACCCGTTGTTGCAGGCGTTGGCAAGTAACAAGTTCAATACAAGGTCTTAACGTTGGTTATTTGGATTATTGCCGCTGGCTATAAGTCGTTCGGCACTAAGTGCTTGTCGAGAATGGTTCCGCTTAAGTCGTCTGCATAAGTGTGTTACTTACCCATGAACCGAAAACCGCCGGACAACTTATCCTTTAGATAGCCAACTAAGGTACTGACCGATTTAGGTACATGGGGCGAGTACGGTCGAATCAGGTATATCTCATCGGCAAACGCGCCCCTGAGCGTCCAGCCCTTGAGCACCTGCACCAACATGCCATTGGCCAGTGCGGCCTGCGCGCTGAAATCCGGGAGCAGGGCGATGCCGAGGTGGTTCACCGCCGAGTCGCGCAGCGCTTCACTGTTATTGGTCGAAAAACTCCCAGCGATCGGCACGGTCACCCGTTCAACCTGTTTGCCGCCGCGTTCAAAGGTCCACGCCGGCTGGTCGGTGCCCCGCGGGTAGTACAGGCAGTTATGCGCGGTGAGGTCGCCAGGTTCGCGCGGTTCGCCGTGCTGTTGCAGGTACTCGCGCGTGGCGACCAGCACCGAGCCGGTGTCGCACAGCTTCCACGCCACATGGGTTTCCGGCACCTGGAAGCCGTGCCGTACCGCCAGGTCGTAGCCTTCGGCCGCCAGCGAACTCAAGGCATCCGAGACGTCCAGCTGGATGCGCACCTGCGGGTAAAGCTGCAGGAACTCGGACAGGTGCGGCACCAGCTGCTGGCGGGCAAACGCCACCGGCGCGGTGAGGCGCACCAGGCCGCGAATTTCCCCGGCAGCGTCGCGCACCGACGAGAAACTACGGGCGATGTGCGCATAGGCGCTGCGCACTTCGCGGGTCAGTGACAGGCCCGCATCGGTCAGCCGCACGCTGCGCGTGGTGCGGGTGACCAGCCGGGTGCCGGTGGCTTTCTCCAGGTCTGAAATGCGCTGGCTGACGGCGGATTTGCTCACGCCCAGGCGCGCGGCGGCGGCGGTGTAGGTGCCTTGCTCCTCAAGCACCGACAGCCAATGAATGTGGGTCCACAGCCCTTCGATCTCAGCCTTTTCCATGATTCTATTGTTCGCTTATGAGGACAATAAGTTCTGGATTCTGCTCTGGTTCGGAACAAACTGAAAGCCTATCGTGGGCTCCAACGTTACCGACCTGGGATCAACTGCCATGCGCACCATCGAGCATTACATCAACGACCAGCGCGTTTCCCGCGATGATCGCTATCAGGACGTTTACAACCCGGCCACCGGTGAGGTGACCGCTCGCGTGGCCTTGGCCAGCCGCCAGACCGTGGGCGAGGCCGTCGCCGCCGCCCAGGCCGCCTTCGCCGGTTGGGCCGACACCCCGCCGATCCGCCGTGCCCGCGTACTGTTCCAATACCTGCACCTGCTGCGTGAACGCAAAGACGACCTGGCGCGCATCATCGTCGCCGAACACGGCAAGGTGTTCACCGACGCCCAGGGCGAAGTCGACCGGGGCATCGACATCCTCGAGTTCGCGTGCGGCATTCCCAACCTGCTCAAGGGCGAACATTCCGACCAGGTGTCGCGTGGCATGGACAACTGGACGATGCGCCAGCCTTTGGGCGTGGTGGCCGGCGTGACGCCGTTCAACTTCCCGGTGATGGTGCCGATGTGGATGTACCCGATCGCCATCGCGGCGGGCAACACCTTCATCCTCAAGCCCAGCCCGACCGACCCGAGCGCGTCGCTGTTCATGGCTGAGTTGCTGCGCGAAGCCGGCCTGCCCAACGGCGTGTTCAACGTGGTGCAGGGCGACAAGGAAGCGGTGGATGCCCTGCTCGAACACCCGGACGTCAAGGCCGTGAGCTTTGTCGGCTCCACGCCGATTGCGCAATACATCTACGAGACCGGCGCGCGCAACGGCAAGCGCGTGCAAGGCCTGGGCGGCGCGAAAAACCACATGGTGGTGATGCCCGATGCGGACATCGAAAAAACCGTCGACGCATTGATGGGCGCCGCCTACGGCAGTGCCGGCGAGCGCTGCATGGCGATATCGGTGGCGGTGCTGGTGGGTGATGTGGGCGATAAAGTCATCGCTGCCTTGACCGAGCGCGCGAAGACATTGCGCATCACCGACGGCCGCGATTTGAAAGCCGAGATGGGCCCTATCGTGTCGCGTGCCGCACTGGAACGCATCAGCGGCTACATCGAACAAGGCGTGCAGGCCGGCGCGCAACTGCTGCTCGATGGCCGTGACTACGTGCCCACCGAACCCGGCCTGGAAAACGGCTTCTGGCTCGGCGCCACCTTGTTCGACCACGTGACGAAAGACATGAGCATCTACCGCGAAGAAATCTTCGGCCCGGTGCTGGCCTGCGTGCGCGTGAATGACTTCGGCGAGGCGATCAAGCTGGTCAACGACCACGAGTTCGGCAACGGCGTCAGCTGCTTTACCCGCGACGGCAACATTGCCCGCGAGTTTGCACGGCGTATCGAAGTGGGCATGGTCGGCATCAACGTGCCGATTCCGGTGCCGATGGCCTGGCACGGCTTTGGTGGCTGGAAGAAGAGCTTGTTTGGCGACATGCATGCCTACGGCACTGAAGGCGTGCGCTTTTATACCAAGCAGAAATCGATCATGCAGCGCTGGTCGGAGAGCATCGAGCAGGGCGCGGAGTTTGCGATGCCGGTGTCCAAATAGTTCGATAACACCGCAGATCAACTGAGGGAAATCTACTGTGGGAGCGGGCTTGCTCGCGAAGGCGGTGTGCCAGCCAGCTCATGTGTCACTGACCCAACGCATTCGCGAGCAAGCCCGCTCCCACAATTTGACCGAGTTCAACTGCCAGCCCCGTGGTGCTCTGCGTTTCTGTGGGAGCTGGCAAGCCAGCTCCCACATTTTTTTGACCGCGTTTATTCAGGCCGTGGTTTTTGTCGGGTTCAGGCACTCAATGGAGCGATCCACCGTCGTCCTGGCCATCTCCAGCAAATGCCACACCGCCAGAATCTTCGCCCGCTCGGGGTTTGGCAGCAGCTCGCTGCAATTGAGGGTGGTGGCCGACGCGCTGTCGAGCAGGCTCGCGGTGTAGAGCAGGGCGTCTTCGAAGCTCAAGTCTTCGATGGGAACACCCTGGGCAGGCAGGTAATGGTCGATGGCGCGGTTGAATGCGGCGCGGGCCTTGGCTGAACTGAGGGGTGGGTCGGGGACGACTTTATTCATGGTGTAACTCCTATTGAACAAGGAAGCTACCGCCAACGCTGCTAAACGAGGGTGGCAGCTGTACGCGGGTTAGCAGACCGGTCAATAGGAAAACCAGCGCACCCGAAGGTGCCCCACGCACAGCCACCATAAAAGCAGAAGTGAACCGTGTGCCTATTGAAGTCAGGCTGCTAAACCCGGTCGCTGAAATGCAGCGACGGACCGCAGACTAGCCACCGATTCCAACAGGCACAAGGCGGCGGGGATTGTCTAGGAAACGTCCTGCGATTAAAAGCGACGCGCCTTGCTGGCCTTTTAAAAACCAGAAAAAAAGCCATTTCCTACTCATTGGTGGTGCTCGTGGGTTGACCGCGTACTGAATGTCCACTACTGTATATAAACACAGTGTTTAAGCGCTGATCAGCCAAAACCGGCATTACCAGCCACGCCGAACACTGTGTGCAAGTTAACGGATTAACTTGAATGCACAGGTTCGCACTGTCGAGCCGCTTTTTATGAAAGAGAGGGAACTCATGTCGTATCCAGAAAGCAAGCTCATCGGCTTGACCGGTTTCGCCCTTGCGGCAAAAGTCACTGGTGGCTGGGCGGGCCAGGTGGTCAGTATCACCACGCTGGACCAACTCAAGGCCAATATTGGCGACACCACCCCGCGGGTGCTGGTGATCAACAGCAATATCTCGGCGTCGAGCCTGACCAAAGTGAACATGGGCGCCAACAAGACCCTGATCGGCTCCTTCCAGAACCGTACGCTGGAGAACATCCACCTGCGTGCCACGGCGCAGTCGCAGAATATTATTCTGCAGAACATTATCTTCAAGCATTCGGCAAGTATTAAGGCCAATGACGATATCCAGGTGTACCTGAACTACGGCAGTAAATACTGGATCGACCATTGCTCTTTTGTCGGCCACACCTGGTCCACCACGGACGGCAGTGAAGATAAACTGGTGTATATCGGCGAAAAGGCCGACTACGCCACCATCAGCAACTGCTTTTTTGGCAACCACAAATACGGCTTGATCTTCGGCCACCCAGCCGATGACAACAACGCAGCTTTCAATGGTTACCCGCGTCTTACGCTGTGCCATAACCGCTTCGACAACATGGAAGTGCGCGCGCCGGGTTTGATGCGTTACGGTTATTTTCACGTGTATAACAACTACGTGAATAACTTTCACCTGGGTTTTACCCTGGCGCAGAACGCCAATATCCTTTCTGAAAGTAATTACTTCGGCGAGGGCAGCCAGAATAACGGCATGTTGGACGATAAAGGCACTGGTACGTTCACCGACACCAACAGTGTGCCCAGCATCACCAACCAGAAGTCGCCTAACGCCCAGTGGACAGCGCGTTCCAACTATAACTACACCTTGAAAACCGCAGCACAGGCCAAGGATTTCACGCAAAAGAACGCTGGGGCTCAGGCAGTAGCGCTGGTGTTTGGTAGTTGAGCAGCTCACTGTCTATTGATCGATCATTTATGAAGCGTGCCACTGTATTTATATCAAGGATATAAATACAGTGGTGGCACTTGTGACTTAAATAATTCTTAATGTTGTCATCAATAGGCTTCATGTTAAACCTTGTTTCGCACATATAGAGCCAACTACGGCTCGCTCTTTTCAGTCGCAATGCAGTTGCCGGCTGTCAGTGTTATTTAATCTTCGCTTGTCACTAAAGCGTCAGTAAAAGGACATCATCATGAAACCTGCGAATCACACACCCACTCGCTGGACTCGGGCCGATGCGCTAAAAGTTAATGAAAATGACCCGACGACTACACAGCCGTTAGTGAGTCCTGACTTCCCTGTCATGAGTGACACCGTGTTTATTTGGGACACCATGCCATTGCGTGAACTGGATGGCACGGTGGTATCGGTTAATGGTTGGTCGGTTATCTTCACGTTGACCGCAGACCGTCGCCCGCATGATCCACAATTTATCAATGCCGATGGCCGTTACGATATCAAGCGTGATTGGGAAGACCGCCACGGCCATGCGCGCATGTGCTACTGGTATTCGCGCACCGGCAAGGACTGGATCTTCGGTGGCCGCGTGATGGCCGAAGGGGTTTCGCCGACCACCCGTGAATGGGCAGGTACGCCGATCCTGCTCAACAACCACGGCGATATCGACCTGTATTACACCTGCGTAACGCCGGGGGCCACGATTGCCAAGGTCAGGGGCCGGGTCGTCACGTCGGACAGCGGCGTTACGCTTGAGGGCTTCACTGACGTCAAGTCGCTGTTCGAGGCGGATGGCATGTATTACCAGACCGAAGCGCAGAATGCGACGTGGAACTTTCGCGACCCCAGCCCGTTTATCGACCCCAACGACGGCAAGTTGTACATGGTGTTTGAAGGCAATGTCGCGGGCGAGCGCGGTACTCACGACGTAGGCCCGGATGAACTCGGCCTGGTGCCGCCTGGCCATGAAGGCGTCGGCGGTGCGCGGTATCAGGTCGGTTGCATTGGCATTGCCGTGGCCAAGGACCTCAATGGTGACGAATGGGAAATCCTGCCGCCACTGGTGACGGCGGTGGGCGTGAACGATCAAACCGAACGCCCGCCGCCACTGGTGACGGCGGTGGGCGTGAACGATCAAACCGAACGCCCGCATTATGTGTTCCAGGACAACAAGTACTACCTGTTCACCATCAGCCACAAGTTCACCTACGCGGACGGTGTGACGGGGCCGGATGGCGTCTACGGGTTTGTTGGCGATCATCTGTTTGGTCCCTACACGCCGATGAATGGCTCGGGGCTGGTACTTGGCAACCCACCGTCGCAACCTTTCCAAACCTATTCGCATTGCGTGATGCCCAATGGCCTGGTGACGTCGTTTATCGACAGCGTGCCCACCTCCGGCGATGACTACCGTATCGGCGGCACCGAGGCGCCCACCGTGAGGATTGTATTGAAGGGGGACCGTTCGTTTGTGCAGGAGGCTTACGATTACGGTTACATCCCGGCAATGCGTGATGTTGTGCTGAGCTAGACCGGCCAAAAAGAAGCCACTCATTCGAGTGGCTTTTTTTATGGCTGTGATTCAGCGCCGCCCGGCCCGCGTACTCACATCCACCCACACCGCCAGCACCAGAATGCTGCCCTTTACGATCATCTGCCAGTAACTGTCCACATCCAGCATCGACATGCCGTTATCCAGGCTGGTAATCACCAGCGCGCCGAGCAGCGCGCCATACACCGTGCCCGAGCCACCGCGCATCGAGGTGCCGCCGATAAAGCACGCGGCGATGGCATCCAGTTCGCCCATGTTGCCCGCCGACGGTGAGCCCGCCGCGAGGCGCGCGGTGTTGACCAGGCCGGCGAGGGCGCACATCACGCCCATGATGCCGAAGATCCACAGTTTCACCGCCTGCACGTTGATGCCCGACAGGCGCGTGGCTTCCATGTTGCTGCCCACCGCATACACGCGGCGGCCGAACACGGTCTGGCTGGTGACGTAGCTGAATACGCCGAGCAGCACCAGCAACAACAGCACCGGCACCGGAATGCCGTCGTAGCTGTTGAGGGTGGTGACGAACCCGGCGAGTACGGCGCCGATCACCGCCACGCGCAGCCCATCACGCATCAGGGAGTGCGCAGCCAGGCTGTGCAGGGCGCGGTTCCGCCGTTGTTTCCAGGTGAGGAACAGAGTCAGAGCGAACAGCAAAACCCCGAGGCCGATACCCACGCTGTGCGGCAAATACCCTTGGCCCACATACACCAGCGACGGTGACACTGGCGCGATGGTGGTACCGCCGGTAATCCCCAGCAGAATCCCGCGAAACGCGAGCATGCCGCCCAGGCCGACGATAAACGACGGGATGCGCAGGTAGGCGGTCATGTAACCGTTGGCCAGCCCGAGCATCAGGCCGCAAAGTGCCACCAGGCTGAGGTTGGCCAGCAGCGGGATGTGATAGACCACATCCAGAATCGCCGCGAGCCCGCCCAGCAATCCGAGCAGTGAACCCACCGACAAATCGATCTCGCCGCTGATGATCACCAGCACCATGCCGCACGCCAGGATGCCAGTTATCGACATCTGCCGCAGCAAGTTGGAGAGGTTGCGTGGCGTCACGAAACCGCCCTCGGTCTGCCAGCTGAAAAACAGCCAGATAAACGCTACGGCAATCACCAGGGCGAGCATTTTGTAGCGGGTAAACAGCTGTTTGACGTGGTTCATCTACGCGGTCTTCCGATCATTATTGTTATGGCTGAGCGCGGCGGCGAGCACCTGTTCCTGGGTGAGGCCCTGGTTGATGAAATCACCGCGCAACTGGCCGTCGCCGATCACCAGCACGCGGTTGGAAACCCCCAGCACCTCGGCCAGCTCCGAGGAGACCATGATGATCGCCACGCCTTCGGCCGCCAGCGCACACATCAGTGTGTAGATCTCATACTTGGCGCCCACGTCCACCCCACGCGTAGGCTCGTCGAGGATCAGCACCTTGGGCTTGGTCATCAGCATTTTTGCCAGCACGGCCTTTTGCTGATTGCCCCCGGACAGGCTGGTGATCGGCAAAAACGGGCTGGCGGTCTTGAGGTGCATACGCGCGATTTGCTGGTCGATGCTGCCCAGTTCGGCCTCGGCGTCGATGCGGGTCAGGTGCGCATAGGTATCGAGCACCGCCAGGGTGATGTTCTGGCCCACACCCAGGTCGGGAATGATGCCTTGGCGCTTGCGGTCTTCGGGCACCATGCACAGCCCGGCGCGGATCGATTTGAGCGGTGTGCGCGTGTCGATCACCTGGCCATCGAGCCACACTTCGCAGCGGTAGCGGCCGGGGTACGCGCCGAACAGCGCCGACACCAGCTCCGTGCGCCCAGCCCCCACCAGCCCGGCAATGCCGAGGATTTCCCCGCGCCTGAGCACAAAGGAAATATCGTCGACGCGTTTGCGCTTGGGGTTGTCCACGTCATAGCAGGTCACGTTACGCGCTTCGAAAATCACCTCGCCGACCTCGTGCGGCTCGGTGGGGTAGAGGTTGCTCATCTCGCGGCCTACCATCTGGGTGATGATCTGCGGGATATCCATGTCGGCCATGGCGGTGGTAGCGATGTGTTTGCCATCGCGGATCACCGCGATGGTGTCGCACACCGCTGCCACTTCATCGAGCTTGTGCGAGATATACACGCAGGCCACACCCTTGGCTTTCAGGTCACGGATGATGTCCAGCAGTACGTCGATTTCCGAGCGGGTCAGGGCCGAAGAGGGCTCGTCGAGGATCAACAGGCGCGCCTGTTTGTTCAAGGCCTTGGCGATTTCCACCAGTTGCTGGTAGCCGCCGCCGTACTGTGAAACCGGCAGCGCCACGTTCATGTCCGGCACCTTGAGTTCACGCATCAGTGCCTGCGCACGATGAATCATCGCCGGGTAGTTCATGCGCCCGCCGGGCAGGGTCAGTTCATGGCCCATAAAGATGTTTTCGGCCACCGACAGGTCCGGCACCAGCGTCAGCTCCTGGTGGATGATGACGATGCCCGCGGCCTCGGTTTCGCTGATCGACTGGGCCTTGAGTGGCTGCCCATCCCAGAGGATTTCACCGTCCCAGGTGCCATACGGGTAAACCGCCGACAGCACCTTCATCAAGGTGGATTTGCCCGCACCGTTTTCACCGCACAGGCCAAC
Organism: Pseudomonas sp. RGB; assembly: GCF_007713445.1. NCBI lineage: Bacteria > Pseudomonadati > Pseudomonadota > Gammaproteobacteria > Pseudomonadales > Pseudomonadaceae > Pseudomonas > Pseudomonas sp. RGB. The sequence goes on from NZ_VMSH01000012.1 coordinate 102,055, forward strand.
ACATTCCCCCGGCCGTACCTTGATATCGATGCCGTTCAGCGCCTTGACACCGCCAAAGGTTTTGACGATGCCGTTCATTTGCAGCAAGTAGTCGGCCATGGCGGTCACTGCCCGGCAATCTGCTCTTGGGTATAGAACCCGTCTTTCTCCAGCAGATCGATATTGGCCTTGGTCAACGGCGTAGGCGTGAGCAGGATGGTGTCGACCTTCTTGCTGCCGTTGTCGTATTGCGAGCTGTAGGTGGGTTTCTCATTGCGCGCCAGTTGCACCGAGAGCTTCGCCGCTTCCGAGGCGATCAGTTTGAGCGGCTTATACACGGTCATGGTCTGGGTGCCGTCGATCACGCGCTTGACGGCAGCGAGGTCGGCGTCCTGCCCGGAGATCGGCACTTTGCCCGCGAGTTTCTGCGCGGCCAGGGCCTGGATCGCACCGCCGGCGGTGGCGTCGTTGGAGGCGACGATGGCGTCGATCTTGTTGTCGTTTCGGGTCAGGGCGTTTTCGACGATGCTCAAGGCTTCGGTGGGGTTCCATTCCTTGACCCACTGCTGGCCGACAATCTTGATGTCGCCCTTGTCGATGGCCGGTTGCAGCACTTTCATCTGGCCTTCGCGCAGCACCTTGGCGTTGTTGTCGGTGGGCGCGCCGCCGAGCAGGAAGTAGTTGCCTTTGGGCGCCGCTTGCAGAACACCATTGGCTTGCATCTCGCCGACTTTTTCATTATCGAAGGAGATGTAGGCGTCGATATCGGCGTTGAGGATCAGGCGGTCATAGGACACCACCTTGATACCGGCCTTCTTGGCTTCGGCGACGGCGTTGGTCAGCACGGTGGCGTTGAACGGCACGATAACGATCACATCGACGCCTCGGGAGATGAGGTTTTCGATCTGCGAGATTTGCTTCTGTTCATTGGCATCCGCCGACTGTACGAAGACCTTGGCGTCGAGTTTTTCGGCCGCGGCGACGAAGTAATCACGGTCACGGGACCAGCGTTCCAGGCGCAAATCGTCAATGGAGAAACCGATTTTTGGATGGGCGGAATCGGCCATCACCGGCAGGGCGAGCAGGGCCAGAGCAGTGGCGAGCAAGGTGCGTTTAAATGACTTCATGGTGGTGCGTCCTTTTATTGTTGTTGGAAAGACACGGTGTGACGACTGTAGGCGAACAGTGTAGTTGTGGCGAGCGGGCTTGCCCCGCGTTGGGCGGCGCAGCAGCCCCATTCCTGGCGACCCGCTCTACCTGAAATACCGCGGTGTCAGGTTTCAGGGCCGCTTCGCGCCCCAACGCGGGGCAAGCCCGCTCGCCACAGGCAGACACCCTGTCAGGTATAGATAAACCGGTTGACCACGCCTTCAAGCATCTCCTGCCGGCCACTCACGGCCTGCGGGTTCAGCTCGTGTGCAAAGGCATGCTCGGCCAGCGACTCCAGGCTGAACTCACCGGCCAATACCGCCCGGCCCAATGGCTGGTTCCAGCCGGCATAACGCTGGTCCTTGAACTGCTGCAGCCGGTCGTTCTGCACCATTGCCGCTGCGCGCTCCAGCGCCAGGGCCAGCACATCCATGGCAGCGACGTGGCCATGGAACAGGTCGACATCGTCCAGGCTCTGGCGGCGGACTTTGGAATCGAAGTTGTAGCCGCCGTTCTTGAACCCACCGGCCTTGAGGATTTCGTAGGTGGCCAGGGTCATCTCCTCGACGCTATTGGGGAACTGGTCGGTGTCCCAGCCGTTCTGCGGGTCGCCGCGGTTGGCGTCGATGCTGCCGAAGATCCCGAGGGACACGGCGGTGGCGATCTCATGATGAAAACTGTGACCGGCGAGGGTCGCGTGGTTGGCCTCGATATTCACTTTGATCTCGTGTTCCAGGCCGTACTCATGCAGGAAACCGAACACCGTGGCGCTGTCGTAATCGTATTGGTGTTTGGTCGGCTCCTGGGGCTTGGGCTCAATCAACAGGTCGCCTGTAAAGCCGATCTTGTGCTTGTGCTCCACCACCATGCGCATAAAGCGTCCGAGCTGTTCGCGCTCGCGTTTGAGGTCAGTATTGAGCAGGGTTTCGTAGCCCTCGCGGCCGCCCCACAGCACATAGTTGGCACCCTTGAGCCGCAGCGTGGCGTTCATCGCGCTGAATACCTGCGCGGCGGCGTAGGCGAACACCTCCGGGTCCGGGTTGCTGGCAGCGCCGGCGGCAAAGCGCGGGTTGCTGAAGCAGTTGGCGGTGCCCCACAGCAATTTGATGCCGGTCTGTTCCTGGTGGCGCTCCAGGTGGTCGACCATTTGCGCAAAATGGTTGCGGTACGCCTTGATCGAGGTGCCTTCGGGTGCGACGTCGGTGTCGTGAAAGCTGTAGTAGTCGATGCCCAGTTTGGAGAAAAACTCGAACGCCGCTTCCGCCTTGCCGATGGCCAGTTCCATCGGGTCGCCGGTGCGCTGCCAGGGGCGTTTGAAGGTGCCTACACCAAACATATCCGCCCCTGGCCACACGAAGGTGTGCCAATAACAGGCTGCCATGCGCAGGTGCTCGCGCATGGGTTTGCCGAGGATGATTTTGTTGGCGTCATAGTGGCGAAAGGCGAGGGCAGAGTCGCTGCTGGGGCCTTCGAAGCGAACCTTCTCGACACCGGGGAAGTACGGCATGGCGATTTCCTTATTGTTCTTGGCGGTGACTCGATACTAGCAACGGCATCGGGACTGCCGATTATGAAAATCACCAAGCCATGGTGCGATTTTGACTAGAGAGGTCTAGGCTGTGGCGACCGGCTTCAAGGATAAAAACAATGAAAACCCTACCGCCTGTTCACCGCATCGCCTTGCTGTTCAATGGCAGCAAGATCTACGACCGGGGCATCATCACCGGCATCGGCAATTACCTGAGCAGCACGCGCGTGTCCTGGGACCTGTTTCTTGAAGAGGACTTTCTGTGTCGCCTCAAGGGCATCGAACGCTGGCAGGGCGACGGCATCATCGCCGACTTTGACGACCCGCTGATCGGCGAGGCGCTGGCCGACATCAAGCTGCCGGTGGTGGCGGTGGGCGGCTCCTATCAGGATGCGCGTGCCTACCCGAAGGGCATTCCCTATGTCGCCACCGACAACCGTGCGTTGATGAAGCTGGCGTATGAGCATTTGATCGAAGCAGGCCTGCGCCGTTTTGCCTGTTTCAGCCTGCCGGAAGCCCAGGCCAATCGCTGGGCCCAGGAGCGTGAGAAAGCCTTCCGCCGTCTGTTGCAACGCGATGGCCTGCACGTGGAGGTCTACCGCGGTCTAGGCACCAGCGCACCGTTGTGGGACAGCGCCGTGGAACAGCAGATTGCCTGGCTGCACAGTTTGCCCAAGCCCATCGGCATCATTGCCGTCACCGACGCCCGCGCACGGCAGTTGCTGCAAGCCTGCCTCACTGCCGGCATTGCCGTGCCCGAAGAAGTCGCATTGATCGGCATCGACAATGACCCGCTGACTCGCACGCTGACGCGCGTGCCGTTGAGTTCAGTCATCCAGGGCACCGAGACCATGGGCCGCACGGCTGCGGCGCTGCTGCACCAGATGCTGCACGGCAAACCCTGCGCGGGCACACAGATTCTGGTGCCGCCGGATGCGATCAATGTGCAGGCGTCCAGCTTGCATCAACCGTTGGGTAACCCGTACGTGATGCAGGCGCTGTTGTTTATCCGCCAGTACGCTTGCCAGGGCATCAAGACCGCCCAAGTGGCGGCCTATGTTGGCGTTTCGCGCTCCTCCCTCGAATCACACTTTCGCAAGGCGCGCGGCTGCAGCGTGCACGATGAGATCCTGCGCTTCAAACTCGCAGCCGCCGCCAAGGGCCTGGAAAACCAAACCCTGGCGATTGCCGACATCGCGGCGCGCTGCGGCTTCAAATCGGCGCAGTACCTGCACACCGTGTTTCGGCGGGAGTTTGGGTGTACGCCGCGTGAGTATCAGCACACAGCGGCTTCATAATGTCGGCAGACGCGGGGAAAGGGATAAGGACATGCGGTATTACTTACTCAGGCCGGATCACTCCGTGCCGGAGAAATGGGTGCTTGGAGACATACGGCACGTTAATAACTGGCACTTCAGTAATCCGCCGCCCAATTACATGGAGCCTGGCACGTACACCCTCGACGTCAGGTTCGAAGGGGTTGAGGTTGATTACGCGCTGGCGGGTTATGGCAGTGTCCCGGTATTGAGCAGAAGAGCACGTGATGCATTAGTGGGCTTGCCGGAGGTGGATAAGCCTTATCACCATCTCGTACTTGAGCCGGTGCACATCGCGAACACGCACGTTGAACAGGACTATTTCGTGATGATCATCGAGACGCAGGTTGAGTGCGTTGATCAACAACGCTCGGAATATCAGCGGTATGCCGTGGATGATCCGGTACGGCCGGACCGGGCGGGGGATTATCGCGGCTTTACCAGGCTCGTTATCGATCCGGTAAACGTGGGTGGCCGAGATATTTTCAGGCTTAAGCACTATCTGGGTGCAATCATCGTCAGCGAAGAGGTAAAGCGTCGCTTCGAGAGCGCAGGGGTAGTCGGGATGGTGTTTGATTCGGTAAATGGTGACACAACCACTGTGACCTGACAGGCGCGAGACGCAGCTGGCGCTCGCGCCTCGGCCTTTATCCGGTCAGAAAGTGGCCTTCACCTGTAAACCCACTACCAGCGCGTTATCGATGTTCTCACCGGAAAACGCCCCCGGCTCGATGATGTATTGCACATCCGGGCGCAACGTCAGCCACGGCGTGGCCTGGTAGCCGTAACTGAGTTCGATCAGTTGCTCGGCATTGTTCAGGTTGGGGTAGTCGGTGCCCGCGTTGAACGCCGCCAATTCCTGCACATCCCGACTGCGCGGGTTCGGCACCGCACGGCCATAACCCAGGGCGACGGTGTCGCGCGGGCGGCCTTCGAACGGTTTGTACAGCACCACGCCCGCGCCATACCACTTGCTGAACGGCGAGGCGGCCTCGCTGGCGGCCGAGTACTGGCCGAAGGCATGCAGCACGCGACCGGCTGATGTGCTGGACGCCCACACGGCCTGGTCGATCAGCAGGTAGTGACCGCCGCGCCCGCTGACTTCTTTGTTGCTACCGATGCGTTTGACGTCGGAGCTGTCGTAGTAGTAACCCAGCTTGTATTCACCCGGCAGCGTGCCCGCGTGTTTGTAGACCAGCTCGATCGGTACCACCGTGCCGGTGGTGCGTTTAGGGTCCAGGCGCCAGGCGCGGCTGGAATTGCCGTTACTGTCCGGGTCGACATTGAACGCTGCCACGCGCAGTTGCCAGGATGGCGAGAAATCGTATTTCACCCGCGCGCCGAGGCGCGCATTCGGGTAGTTGGTCCAGCCGCTGCCGCCGGACATGTTCAGCGGGTGCCCACAGAAACCGGCGTTCATGAAGTTGCACAGGATGCCGCTGTCGAGGCCGCCGAGGTCATTGCCCATGGCCATGTAGCCCAGCTTGACGTTCAGCGCGGGGGTGAACAGCGTGCGTTCGTAGCTCAACTCGGTGAGGCGCGTGTAGAGGCCGCCGTAGTTTTCCTGGATCGGCAGGCGGTTGCCCACCAGGTCTTCGGAGGCGCTGTTGCCGCGCCGGTCGTTGATGGTCAGCTGGATGCGGTCGCCGTTGTTGAAACCGTAGAGCATGCCCAGGTCGAACTGCACGCCAAGCTTGATGTTTTGCGAGTAGCGCGCCGAACGGTGTTGGCCGCCGTCGGCGTTGTAGGCGGTTTCGCCACTGTAGTCGCCGGTGAAGCGGATGCCTTGCTCGTCGAGTTCACGGCGCAGGCCGCCCCAGTCGCCGGTCAGGGTGGTGTCGTCGGCTTGAACGGGCAGGGCGGCAGCAAAGGCCAGGCCCAGCACCAGGCGGCCAAGGGGCAGATGAGAAGTGGGGGTCATGCGTGGTTTTCCAGACAAAAAGCGCGGTGCCGGAGGGCGACACCGCGCGAACACGGGGTTATGGCAGGGCGTAGGCGATCACGTAGTCGCCACGGTCAGTGGACTGCCGCGCGCCGCCGGCGGTGATGACGATGTATTGCTTGCCGGTTTTCGGCGACACATAGGTCATCGGGCCGCCTTGGCTGCCCACCGGCAGGCGGGCTTTCCAGACTTCATCACCGTTGCCGCTGTTGAAGGCGCGCAGGTAGAAGTCCTGGGTGCCGGCGATAAAGATCAGGCCGCCCTGGGTGGACAGCGTGCCGCCGAGGGTCGGCAGGCCAATCTTGATCGGCAGGTGCATGCGGATGCCCAGCGGGCCGGTGTCTTCAACCGTGCCCACCGGCACTTGCCAGGCGATCTGCTGGGTCTTCATGTCGATGGCGGTCAGGGTACCGAACGGCGGCGCCTGGCACGGGATGCCGGCCACCGAGAGGAAGCGGTTTTTGTTCACCGCATACGGCGTGCCCTTGAGCGGTACGGCGCCCATGCCGGTGTTCAGCGCTTCGCCACCGGACGAGGCCTTGGCCTTGTTCTGCGACGGGATCATCTGGATCCACAGGCCCAGGCGCATGTCGTTGACGAAGATAAAGCCATGCACCGGGTCGGTGGAAATGCTGCCCCAGTTCATGCCGCCCAGCGAGCCTGGGAAACTCAGCGATTTATCGGTGCCCGGCGCGGTGTACAGGCCTTCGTAGCGCATGCCCTTGAAGTCGATACGGCACAACAACTGGTCGTAGGGCGTGGCGCCCCACATGTCCGATTCGTTCAGGGTTTGCGCGCCGATCTGCGGCATGCCCACCGATTTAGGCTGGGTCAACGAGTACGGCTCGTTGGGAATGTTCGCGGCCTTGACCGGCACTTCCTTGACGTCTGTCAGCGGCTTGCCGGTGGCGCGGTCGAGCACGTAGATCTGCCCGGCCTTGGTGCCGATCACTACAGCCGGTACTGCCTTGTCGCTGCCCGGTGGGGTGAAGTCGATCAGGCTCGGCTGCATCGGCAGGTCGAAGTCCCACAGGTCGTTGTGGACGGTCTGGTACACCCACTTTTCTGCGCCGGTGGAGGCGTCCAGCGCCAGCACCGAGGCGCCGTATTTGTGATTCAGTTGGGTACGTTCAACGCCATAGATGTCGGTGGACGAGCTGCCCATCGGCAGGAAAACCGTGTTCATCAGCGGGTCGTACGACATCGGCGCCCAGCTGTTCGGCGTGCTGCGCACGTAGGTGCTGCCCGCGGCTGGCGCTTGTTTGTCTTCGGGGTTGCCCGGGTCGAAGGCCCAGCGCATTTGGCCGGTGATCACGTCGAAACCACGGATCACGCCGCCGGGCATGTCGGTTTGTACGTTGTCGGCGACGCGGCCACCGACGACGACGGTGGTGCCGGCCATCAACGGTGCCGACGACAATTGGTAGTAGCTGTCCGGCACATCGCCCAGGCCGGCTTTGAGGTCCACTTGGCCGTGGGTGCCGAAGTCTTCGCAGAATTTGCCGGTGTCGGCATCCACCGCGATCAGGCGTGCATCAATGGTGTTGGTCAGCAGGCGACGCTGGCACTGTGCACCGGCCGCCACGCTGGCAGCCATGATCGGCGAGCTGTTGGGTTGGGTCGGCTGGGCAATGGGCGCGGTGGCGTCGAAATACGCCATGCCACGGCAACGCTGCCACACCGCCGATTTGGCGTTGACTTCGTTCTTCCACAGCTCTTTGCCGGTGTCGGCGTCCAGTGCGATCAGGTTGTTGTGCGGTGTGCAGATGAACACCTTGTTGCCGATCTGCAGGGGCGTCAGTTGGTCTTCGGCACCGTTGCCGTCGCTGATGGCAACGTCGCCGGTGTGGTAGGTCCACGCCACTTTGAGCTTGTTGACGGTGTCGCGGTTGATCTGGTCCAGCGCGGCAAAACGGCTGCCGCCTTCGGTGTTGCCGTAGTGGGCCCAGTCTTTCTGCGCGTCGGCGGCAGCCACCGGCGTGATGCCCGGGCCTTTACCGGTGGGCGCCACGCTTGGGTGCGCCACGAACATGTTGCCTGCAGCGACGACCACGCCCACTGCCAATACGGCAGCAATGCCATACGCGCCGCGAGCCGGCTTGCCGGCCAGCAGCGGATACACCAACGCCACCACCACGCCGATCACCGCAAACATGAACAGCCGCGAGAACAGCGGCCAGTACACCAGCCCTACATCCGCCACCGCCCAGACCGCCGTGCCCACCAGAAAGGCGGCGAACAACCACGCGCCAGCCGGGTTGCGTCGCGCGATCAACAGGCCGGAAACGGCCATGGCCACGCCACCGATCAGGAAGTACCAGGAACCGCCCAGGCTGACCAGTTTGGCGCCGCCAACGGCCAGGGCCACGCCGAGCAGGGCAATGATGATGCCCAGGCCCAGCAGGAGATATCGTGAGGCGCCAGCGGCGCGGGATGCTCGTTTCATGTCGACAGGACTCGAAGGTGAGTGACTAAAGGTCGAATGTTAGCAAGATAAGTAACTGGTTAGTACATTCTACTGGGTAATAGTCTGTTACAGGCTTTGGGATGATGGTGTTGCAAACCGCCTTGAAGTGGCAAGCAGGCTTTTGTGTGGTGAGCAGGCTTGCCCTGCGTTGGGCTGCGAAGCGGCCCCAATAAAAACACCGCGGTCCGCCAGCCAGAACGCGGTGTTTGTTTTCAGGACTGCTCCGCAGCCCAACGCAGGGCAAGCCTGCTCGCCACTCTTCACTTCAGGGAGGCGAGAAACTCGGCTACACACGCCATGCACGCTTCACGCTCTTCAACATGCGGCATATGGCTGGACTGCTCGAAAATCTGCCAGCGCACGTCGCGGATGCCGTCGGCAAACGGCTGCACCGTGGCCGGTGTGGCTTCGTCGAAGCGCCCGGAGATCAGCAGCGAGGGCACCTGGATACGCGCCAGGCGATCAATGATCGTCCAGTTGCGCATGCTGCCGATCACGTGGAACTCAGTGGGACCATTCATCGCGTGGTAGACGGTGGGGTCTTCTTCGATGGCGGCATTGGTGCGCTCAACTTCGGCCGGTATCGGTTGGGTACGGCACACATGGCGCGCGTAAAACACTTCCGCTGCGGTGAGGTATTCAGCGGTGTCGGTGGTGCCGGCGGCCTCATGGCGCAGCAACGTGGCCTGCACCTCGGGCGGCAGCGCTTGGCGCAGTTCATTGGCCGCTTCGCACCACAAGTCCATCGAAGCTGGTGAGTTGGCAATAATCAATGCTTTCAAGCCGGCAGGCTGGCGCACCGCGTGCTCGGCGCCGAGCATGCCGCCCCAGGACTGGCCCAGCAGCGCGTAGTCGCTGATCTCAAGGTGCTCGACCAGGTTGTCCAGCTCTGCCAGGAACAGTTCCACGCTCCAGAAGTCGACAGAGGCGCCGGGTAAGTGGGTCGAGCGGCCATTGCCGACCTGATCGTAATGCACCACCGCGCGGCCCGTGGCGGCCAGGTCTTTGAAACTGTCGACGTAATCATGGGTGCAGCCCGGGCCGCCGTGGGCAACGATCAAGGGCAGGCGCCCTGAATTCAAGTCGCCGGTGACCCGGAACCACGTCCGATAGCCACGGAAATCGGCATAACCTTCGCGAACCTGCATGTTCTGTACCTCATTGGGATCGATGCGGTACAGGCTAGCCAAAACGGCGCGTCAGGTGCACTGGTAAAAGTGATAGGTTCTCAAACTTCCACCAGCCGGTAATGCAAACCACGCGCCACGGCTTCGACGCGATTGCGCGCACCCAACTTGCGCGCGGCGGCGACCAGGTGCAGGTTGACCGTCGCCTCGGAGCGGTTGAGGGCCGCCGCAATGCACTTGGCCGACAGCCCCTTGGCCGAATGCTGCAGGCACTCGCGTTCGCGCCGGGTGAGGTGAACATGCGTGCAACAGCGCTGCGCCGGTGCCAGCAGTTCGCTGGCCCGGGCCTGGAAGGTGTGTGCCAATCCCAGCATGTCACCAAGACTTTGCCGAGCCTGCTGCTCGGCCTGCGCCGGGGTGCCGTCGATGATCGCGGTAAGCGTGGCAAAGCCGCCATCCGGCAAGTGCAGCGGCACCGTCAGGCCGGTGCTCAGGCCGTAGTCGCGGACATAGTGGGCCACCGGGCGATGGGCGTCGGTCAGGGCGACGTTCCACGGGGTGTCGCTGCCGAACGACCACACAAACGGCGTGGTTCTGCGCGCTGCGCATTGCTGCACCGGGTCGATCTGGTAATAGCCGCCTGTGCACCACAGGTCGTGCATGTCCAGCGGTGCATTCAGCGCCTTGAACACCGACGGGGTGATCAGCGCGCCTTCATGGCTGACCGGCACTGGCGCAAAGTCGTAGATCAGCGTGTTGAACCCCAACCGGTTGGTCACCGCCTGCACATGCGCCAGGCACGCATCCAGGCTGGTCAGGTGGGCGAGTTGCTCGCTGAATGTCATCAGGTCGGTGTGCATGATGCCTCCGGGCGGTGGGATGCGCGGTTTCTCCAGCAAACGCCATACCAACGGTTGTCATGCGGGCTTTGGCGCATCGCGCGCCGAACCGGCGGTGGCAGGTGAAATGCGCCTGACAAGCACCACCTGCCTTCGTGAGCCTGTTGATGCGCTCAGCCGATGCGCTCGCCACCCAACGCATCGCGCTGCATCGACTGCAGGTTTTTCTCGATGGTTTCGCAGATGCTTTCCATCTGGATCTGGTGCTCGCTTGAGTGAAACGGGCTTTGCAGGTCGGTGCCGATACGCTCGATCGCCAGCAGCATAAAGCCCACCACCGTCGAGGCCAGCGGGGTGAACCAGCCCAGGGACTCCACCAGCCCGACCGGCACGATCAGGCAGAAAAGAGAAATAAACAGCCGTGGAAAATACACGTAAGGGTAGGGCAGCGGCGTATTGGCGATGCGCTCCATGCCACCTTGGGCGTTGGACAAGTCCACCAGGGTTGACTCCACTCGGGACAGGCGGATGCTGTCTAGGTGGCCGGCCTTGTACTCCCTGGCCAGCAATGCCGCCGAGCCGGTAAGGATGTCATTGGCGAAGTTATTGGTCGCACCGTTGCGCGCGAACTCCTCGGCCGGGATGAACGCACGCACCTCGTCGGGGCACGGCTTGCCCCTGAGGTGCGCCGCCAGGCAATTCACATAGGCCACATGACGGCGCAGCAACGTGGCTTTGGCCGGGTTCACTTCGCCGTCCGGGTCGTCCAGCAGCGTCAGCACCTGTCGGGCAAAACTGCGTGAGTTATTGACCATCGCGCCCCATAGCGTGCGGGCTTCCCACCAACGGTTGTAAGCGCTGCTGTTGCGAAAACTGATCAGCACCACCAGCGCCGAACCCAGCAAGGTCAACGGCATCAGCGGCAAATTGATCTTGGTGGTGAGAAACAGCATGAAATCCACCGTCACGGCGACATCCCACAACAACAGCCAGAACAGGGCCCAGCCCACATAGCCCATGGTCTTGATGATCAGGCGGTATTTTTTGATGATGGCGGCTTTCAAACGAGGTCCTCGCGGCGAGCGGTAAGCAACAATGCCTTAGCTCGGACGCTGGTTTGGGGGGAAGGTTCGCTGATGACCTGAATCGTTTAAGGCGAGTGCGGTCAATGTTCATAACCCTTAGGAGGCTCTATGAAAATTGGCGTGATTTCCGATACCCACGGCTTGCTGCGGCCTGAGGCGATCGCGGCGCTGCAAGGCTGCGAGCAGATTATCCATGCGGGCGATATCGGCGGGCCGGACATCCTTGAACACCTGGCGCGGATCGCGCCGGTGCATGTGGTGCGCGGCAACAATGATCAGGACGCGGCCTGGGCGCAGCAGGTGCCTGACCATCTGAGCATTGATCTTGACGGCTGGAAAACCCTGGTCGTGCATGACATTGCCGACGTGCCCGCGTTACTCGACCCGCACACACGGCTGGTGATCACCGGCCACTCGCACAAACCCTTGATCGTGTGGCGCGGCGCAACGTTGTACGTCAACCCGGGCAGCGCTGGCAGGCGTCGGTTCAAACTGCCGGTGACACTTGCGGTGCTTGAGATCGTTGAGGCGTCGATTGAGTCGCGGCTGATTTCGCTGGTGGACGCTGTTCAGTAGCCGATTGGCTCAATCAGGTGACGCCCGTCGTGCATTTACAACGGGGTCAGTACGTTCATCACCGTGTCCAGCGCCACGCGCGTGTCGTCCAGTTGCACCAGCGAAGCGTGGCGGGCGCCGAGGGCGTCGCGGTTCTGGATCGCCGTGAGGATCGCCTTGTGACGCGGCAGGCTCAGGCCCTGGATGTCCGGGCGGCGGTTGGTGATGTTGATCGACTCGCGCAGCGGCAGCGAGAGCATGTTGCACATATAGGCAAGCAGGTCATTGCGGGTGGCGTCGGCAATCGCGCGGTGAAAGTCCAGGTCGGCCTGCAGCAGGTCGTCATGGGTCTTGGCGGTTTCCATGCCCAGGTAGGCTTGTTCGATGGTGGCAATGTCTTCATCGGTGGCGGTGGTCGCGGCCATGGCGGCGATTTCCGGTTCGAGGATGCGCCGCACGCCGGCCAGGGTGTTGAAAAACTCACTGTGAGGCGTGGTCTGCATCAGCCAGGACAACACGTCAGGGTCGAGCAAATGCCATTTCAGGCGTGGCCGCACCACCGCGCCCACCCGGGGTTTGGAATACACCAGGCCCTTGGCGCTGAGCACGCGCGTCGCCTCGCGTAACACCGACCGGCTGACCTTGTACTCCTCGCACAGCGTGGCCTCCATGGGCAGGCGTTCTTCGGGTTTGAAGCGACCGGAAACGATGTGCATGCCCAAGTCCTGAACGATCTGGGCATGCATGCTCTTGCGCGGCTTGGACGGCTGGTGATCCATAACGAACGGGAGGCCCTGGCTAAATAGGCGGCATCATAGCATCCCAATTAGTGGGAATGACGGGGGACTTCAGCCCCGCGGCAACCCACCAGAAAGTCGAAGTCGCAGCCTTGGTCGGCCTGCAGCACATGGTCGATGTACAGCTGACGGTAGCCGCCGACGATCAGCTTCTCCGGCGGCGGCAGCTCGGCCATGCGTGCCGCCAGCTCTGCGTCGGGGATGTCCAGGTGCAGGCGGCCATTGGCGCAGTCCAGTTCGATCCAGTCGCCTTCCTGCACCGTGGCCAGCGGCCCGCCGGCGGCGGCTTCGGGCGCCACGTGCAACACTACCGTGCCGTAAGCGGTGCCGCTCATGCGCGCATCGGAAATACGCACCATGTCGGTCACGCCCTGGGCCAGCAGCTTGGCCGGCAAGCCCATGTTGCCGACTTCGGCCATGCCTGGGTAACCCTTGGGGCCGCAGTTTTTCATGACCAGGATCGAATTGGCGTCCACGTCCAATTCCGGGTCATTGATGCGCGCCTTGTACATGTCGAAGTTCTCGAACACCACCGCGCGGCCGCGATGCCGCATCAACTCGGGGCTGGCGGCCGATGGTTTGAGCACGGCGCCCAACGGCGCGAGGTTGCCGCGCAGCACGCAAATGCCGCCGTCGGCGCGGATCGGGTTGTCGAGGGTCCGGATCACTTCGTCCTGGCCGTAGATCGGCGAGTCCTTGGTGTTCTCGCCCAGGGACTTGCCGTTGACGGTCAGCGCATGCGGATGCGGGATCAGGTTGGCTTCGCCCAATCGGCGCAACACGGCGGGCAGGCCACCGGCATAGTAAAACTCCTCCATCAGGAAACGCCCCGACGGCTGCAGGTCGACAATGGTCGGCACGCCGCGGCCCATGCGCGTCCAGTCATCCAGGTCGAGTTCGACGCCGATGCGCCCCGCGATGGCCTTCAGGTGGATCACCGCGTTGGTCGAACCGCCGATGGCCGCGTTCACGCGGATCGCGTTTTCAAACGCTTCCTTGGTGAGGATCTTCGACAGCTTCAAGTCTTCGCGCACCATCTCTACCGCACGCATGCCGGACATATGCGCCAGCACATACCGGCGCGCATCCACCGCCGGGATCGCCGCGTTGTGGGGCAGGGAAGTGCCCAGTGCCTCGGCCATGCAGGCCATGGTGGAGGCCGTGCCCATGGTGTTGCAGGTGCCGGCCGAGCGCGACATGCCGCCTTCGGCCGCGAGGAAATCGTCCAGGGTGATGGTGCCGGCCTTGACCTGTTCGCTGAGCTGCCACACCACCGTGCCCGAGCCGATGTCCTGGCCTTTGTGTTTGCCATTGAGCATCGGCCCGCCGGTGACGACGATGGCCGGCACGTCGCAACTGGCCGCGCCCATCAGCAGCGCAGGGGTGGTTTTGTCGCAGCCGGTGAGCAGCACCACGCCGTCGATGGGGTTGCCGCGAATCGCTTCTTCCACGTCCATGCTCGCCAGGTTGCGCGTGAGCATGGCGGTGGGGCGCAGGTTGGATTCGCCATTGGAGAACACCGGGAATTCCACCGGGAAGCCACCGGCTTCGATCACACCACGTTTGACATGCTCGGCGATCTGGCGGAAGTGCGCGTTGCACGGCGTCAGCTCCGACCAGGTGTTGCAGATACCGATGATCGGTTTGCCATGGAACTGATGGTCGGCGATGCCCTGGTTCTTCATCCAGCTGCGGTACATGAAGCCGTTCTTGTCGGCGGTGCCAAACCACTGGGCGGAGCGGAGGGTGGGCTTTTTATCAGGCATGGTGGTCTCTCTTATTGTATGACTATATGTTCTATATACGGCTAAACATAAGCGCAAAATCGAGGCTTTGGAAGAGTTGTTTTGTAAATAGTCATACTATATAGTCGGCTTCAAATGAGGTATCGCCCTGCCTGAATTTGGCCGGCGGCAACCCCCGAGCTTCTATAAAAACAACAATCGGAGATCGACCCATGAGCCAGGAACTGCGGCTTATTCGGCGCATCACGCTGAAACTGATTCCCTTCCTGATCCTGCTCTACCTGATCGCCTACGTGGACCGCTCGGCGGTGGGTTTCGCCAAGCTGCACATGGGCGCCGACGTCGGCATTGGCGACGCCGCCTATGGTTTGGGCGCGGGGCTGTTCTTCATTGGCTACTTCCTGTTCGAGATTCCCAGCAACCTGATGCTCGACCGCTTCGGCGCCCGGCGCTGGTTTGCGCGCATCATGCTGACCTGGGGCGCGATCACCATCGGCATGGCCTTCGTGCAGGGGCCGCACAGTTTTTACGTGATGCGCTTTCTGCTCGGCGCGGCGGAGGCGGGGTTCTTTCCGGGCGTGCTGTACTACATCACCCAGTGGTTCCCGGTGCGCCATCGCGGCAAGATCCTCGGGCTGTTCATCCTTTCCCAACCCATTGCGATGATGATCACTGGCCCCGTGTCCGGCGGCTTGCTGGGCATGGACGGCATCCTCGGCCTGCATGGCTGGCAGTGGTTGTTCATCGTCATCGGCACGCCGGCGCTGTTGCTGACCTGGCCGGTGCTGCGCTGGCTGCCGGACGGCCCCCAGCAGGTCAAGTGGATGAGCGAGGACGAGAAATCCTGGCTCACCGGCGAGCTTAATAAAGACCTGCAAGCCTACGGCCAGACCCGCCACGGCAACCCGTTGCATGCACTGAAAGACAAACGAGTACTGCTGCTGGCGCTGTTCTACCTGCCCGTGACCTTGAGCATTTATGGGCTCGGCCTGTGGCTGCCGACGCTGATCAAGCAGTTCGGCGGCAGTGACCTGGTCACCGGTTTCGTCTCGGCGGTGCCGTATATCTTCGGCATTCTCGGCCTGCTGATCATTCCGCGCAGCTCCGACCGTTTGAATGATCGCTACGGCCATCTCGCGGTGCTGTATGTGCTGGGCGCCATCGGGCTGTTCTTGAGTGCCTGGCTGAGCTTGCCGGTGCTGCAAATGGCCGCGTTGTGCCTGGCGGCGTTCGCGCTGTTCTCCTGCACTGCGGTGTTCTGGACCCTGCCGGGGCGCTTTTTCGCCGGCGCCAGTGCGGCGGCGGGCATTGCGCTGATCAACTCGGTGGGCAACCTCGGCGGCTATATCGGCCCGTTCGTGATCGGCGCGCTCAAGGAGTACACCGGCAACCTGGCCTCGGGCTTGTACTTCCTGTCGGGTGTGATGGTGTTCGGGTTACTGCTGACCGGCGTGGTGTACCGCGTGCTGGAACGCAAGCACGTGCTGCCCGCCGAGCAATTTGCCGCCAGCGCCCGGGGTGCCACGCGGACTTAATCAAGGAGACATTTCATGCGTTTAGTTCAGTTTGAGTTACGCAACGGTGAGCGCCGCGTCGGCGTAGTAGAAGGCACCAAGCTGCGCGAAGTGCAGACGGCCCGCAGCGTGCGTGAGCTGGCGTTGGCGGCCATCGAGGCGGGCGTCAAATTGGCGCAACAGGTCGACAAGCTGGGCCTGGGCGACAGCTACGATTACCGCGCATTGCTGGCTGACCTGAAAATCCTGCCGCCGCTCGATCACCCGGACCCGGCCCACATGTTGGTCAGCGGCACCGGCCTGACCCACCTGGGCAGCGCCTCGGCGCGGGACAAGATGCACCAGCAGGCCGGTGACGACAGTGCGATGACCGACACCCTGCGCATCTTCAAATGGGGCGTGGAGGGCGGCAAGCCCGCGTCTGGCCAAGCGGGTGTGCAACCGGAGTGGTTCTACAAAGGCGACGGCAGCATCGTGGTACGCCCGGGCCAGGCTTTCCCGGTGCCGCCGTTTGCCGAAGACGCCGGTGAAGAGCCGGAAATCGGCGGCCTCTACGTGATTGGCCACGACGGCAAACCCTATCGACTGGGCTTCGCCATGGGCAACGAGTTCTCTGATCACGTGATGGAGCGCAAAAATTACCTGTACCTGGCCCACTCCAAGTTGCGCAGTTGCAGCTATGGTCCGGAGTTACGCGTAGGCGAGTTGCCGCAGCACCTGGCGGGCACCAGCCGTATCCTGCGTGACGGCAAAGTGATCTGGCAAAACGAATTCCTCAGTGGCGAGGCCAACATGTGCCACAGCCTCGAAAACCTTGAGTATCACCACTTCAAATACAGTCAATTCCTCAAGCCGGGTGACGTGCACATTCATTTCTTCGGCACTGCCACCTTGTCATTTGCCGACGGTATACGTACGCAGCCGGGCGATGTGTTCGAGATCAGCCAGGCCGAGTTCGGCGCGCCGCTGGTCAACACGGTCGGCAAGGCCGACGCGGTGTTCGAGCCCGGCAATGTCATCACCCTTTAAGGAGATCAACATGACCCAATTCCTCGGCCACAACTACATCGGCGGCCAGCGCAGCGCCCTCGGCAGCGTGACCCTGCACAGTGTCGATGCCAGCACCGGCGAAGCCTTGCCGCAGGATTTTTTCCAGGCGACCCCCGAAGAAGTCGACGCCGCCGCCTCAGCGGCCGCCGCGGCTTACCCGGCATACCGCGCGTTGAGTGCCTCGCGGCGCGCGCAGTTTCTCGACGCAATAGCCGACGAGCTGGATGCCTTGAGCGATAACTTCATCGCGCTGGTGTGCCGCGAAACGGCACTGCCCGCCGCGCGTATCAAAGGCGAACGCGGGCGCACCAGCGGCCAGATGCGTCTGTTTGCCACCGTGCTGCGGCGTGGCGATTTCTACGGCGCACGCATCGACAAAGCCTTGCCCGAGCGTCAGCCGTTGCCGCGTCCGGACCTGCGCCAATACCGCATTGGCCTGGGCCCGGTTGCAGTGTTTGGCGCGAGCAACTTTCCGCTGGCATTTTCCACCGCCGGTGGCGACACCGCAGCGGCGCTGGCGGCGGGTTGCCCGGTGGTGTTCAAGGCCCACAGTGGGCACATGGCTACGGCTGAGCAGGTCGCCGATGCAATCCTGCGCGCGGCCCACGCCACCGAAATGCCGGCGGGCGTGTTCAATATGATCTTCGGCGGCGGCGTCGGTGAGGCGCTGGTCAAGCACCCGGCGATCCAGGCGGTGGGTTTTACCGGCTCGCTCAAGGGCGGTCGCGCCTTGTGCGACATGGCCGCAGCCCGGCCGCAGCCGATCCCGGTGTTTGCCGAGATGTCGAGCATCAACCCGGTGATCGTATTGCCCCAGGCATTGCAGGCGCGGGCGCACACCATCGCCCGCGACCTGACGGCCTCGGTGGTGCAAGGCTGTGGTCAGTTCTGCACTAACCCAGGCCTGGTGATCGGCATTGCATCGCCGCAGTTCAGCGCATTCACCCAGCAGGTGGCCAGCCTGATCAATGATCAGCCGGCGCAAACCATGCTCAACGCCGGCACCTTGAGCAGCTATGGCAAAGGCCTGGAAAAGCTGCTCGCGCACCCGGGCATCCAGCATCTGGCGGGCAGCGCTCAAGCAGGCAACCAGGCGCAGCCGCAGCTGTTCAAGGCCGACGCCCGCCTGCTGATCGACGGCGATGAAGTGCTGCAGGAAGAGGTGTTCGGCCCGACCACGGTGGTGGTTGAAGTGACTGATCAAGCCCAACTCAGCGCCGCCTTGCAGGGGCTGCATGGCCAACTGACGGCGACGATTATCGGCGAGCCGGCCGACTTTGAGCAGTTCACCGAACTGACCCCGCTGCTGGAACAAAAAGTCGGCCGCATCCTGCTCAATGGCTACCCTACCGGCGTTGAAGTCTGCGACGCGATGGTCCACGGCGGGCCCTATCCGGCCACCTCGGACCCGCGCGGCACCTCGGTCGGTACCTTGGCCATCGACCGCTTCCTGCGTCCCGTGTGCTTCCAGAATTACCCTGATAGCCTGCTGCCCGACGCGTTGAAAAACGCCAACCCGTTGCGCATCCAGCGGCTGGTCGATGGCACGCCATCGCGCGAGCCGCTGTAAAAAACAGGAGGTCACATGCCGTTTAATGCCGTTACCGCACACCGTGCACAGTTGGGCGAAGGCCCGTTTTGGGATGCGCCGACCCAGGCGCTGTATTGGGTCAATATCATCGGCAAACAGGCGTTGCGCCTGATGGACGGGCAGTTGCAGATCTGGCAGCTGCCCGAGCACGTCTCGGCGTTTATCCCCTGTGAAAGCGGCGATGCGCTTGTGACCTTGAGCAGCGGCGTCTACCGGCTCGACCTGGCGACCGAAGCGCTGACGCTGCTGTGTGTGGCCGACCCGCAACCCGGCAACCGTGGCAATGAAGCACGCTGCGATGCCCAGGGCCGCCTGTGGCTGGGCACCATGCAGAACAACATTGGCGAGCGGGGCGAAGACCTGCCGATCACGCGACGTTCCGGTGGGCTGTTTCGCATCGACGCCGATGCGCAGGTCACGCCGCTGCTGCACGGCCTGGGCATTCCCAACACCTTGCTGTGGAGCGAGGACGGCAGCCAGGTGCATTTCGGCGACAGTCTGGACGGCACGCTCTACCGACACGTGATCCAGGAGGGCGGCCAACTCGACCCGGCGCACGTCTGGTTTGGCCCGCATCCACGCGGAGGGCCGGACGGCTCGGCGATGGACAGTCAGGGTTATGTCTGGAATGCACGCTGGGACGGCAGTTGCCTGCTGCGCCTGACGCCTGACGGCGCAGTGGACCGCGTCATCGAACTGCCCGTCAGCCGCCCCACCAGTTGTGTTTTTGGTGGGCCGACTCTCACCACGCTCTATATCACAAGCGCCGCCAGCCCGTTGGATCACCCCCTGGATGGCGCGGTATTGGCCATCGAGGTCGATGTGCCCGGCACACCCTGTCACCGCTTTGCCGGTTAAATCCTGACATTCAAAAACAACGCCAAGGAGTCACCCGTATGAATCGTCGTCGTGGTTTGCGTTCCCTGTGCTGCGCCGCTGTGGCGGTGTCAGCCCTGAGCCTGAGCGGCCTGTTGCTGGCTGCTGAAGAAGTGAAGATCGGTTTTCTGGTCAAGCAGGCTGAAGAGCCGTGGTTCCAGACCGAATGGGCGTTTGCCGAAAAGGCCGGCAAGGAACATGGTTTTACCGTGATCAAGATCGCCGTGCCCGATGGCGAGAAAACCCTGGCGGCCATCGACAGCCTGGCGGCCAACGGCGCCAAGGGCTTTGTGATCTGCCCGCCGGACGTGTCCCTCGGCCCGGCCATCGTCGCCAAGGCCCGCGTCAACGGCCTGAGAGTGATTGCCGTGGACGATCGCTTTGTCGATGCCAAGGGCAACTTCATGGAGGACGTGCCGTACCTGGGCATGGCCGCTTTTGAAGTCGGCCAGAAGCAGGGCGCGGCGATGGCGGCTGAAGCGAAAAAACGCGGTTGGGACTGGAAGGACACTTATGCGGTGATCAACACCTTCAACGAACTCGACACCGGTAAAAAGCGTACCGACGGCTCGGTCAAATCCCTGGAAGATGCAGGCTTTCCCAAGGATCACATCCTGTTCACGGCCGCCAAGACCCTCGACGTCCCGGGCAGCATGGACGCCACCAACTCGGCTCTGGTCAAGCTGCCCAGCGGTGCGAAAAACCTGATCATCGGCGGCATGAACGACAACACGGTGCTCGGCGGCGTACGCGCTACCGAAACCGCAGGCTTTGCCGCAGCCAATGTGATCGGCATCGGCATCAATGGCACCGACGCCATCGGCGAACTGAAGAAAGCCAACAGCGGCTTCTTCGGCTCAATGCTGCCCAGCCCGCACATCGAAGGCTACAACACCGCGAAGATGATGTTCGACTGGGTCACCACCGGCAAGGAACCACCGAAGTACACCGCCATGGATGAAGTGACGCTGATCACCCGCGAGAACTTCAAGCAGGAACTGGAAAAAATCGGCCTCTGGAACTGAGCAGTGGCCAAACCGATGAACCATTGCTGAGCCATGCTCAGTGAGCACTGAATGTGGGAGCGGGCTTGCTCGCGAAAGTAGAGTGTCAGTCACTGCGTCTGTCACTGAACCACCGCTTTCGCGAGCAAGCCCGCTCCCTCAGTTCAATCGGCGGAGAACTTGAACACGGTGTTCTGGGTGTAGGTCTGCCCAGGGTTCAACCGGGTCGATGCAAATGCCGGCTGGTTGGGTGCGTCCGGAAAGTGCTGGGTTTCCAGGGTAAACGCGCTCCAATGCGCATACGCCTTGCCGGCCTTGCCCTTCACCGTGCCATCCAGGAAGTTGCTGGTATAGAACTGCACGCCCGGCTCGGTGGTGTAGAGCTGCAAACGTCGGCCGGAGGCGGGGTCGTGTACGTCGGCGGCGAGTTGCTTGATATCGCCTTTGGTATCCAGCGCCCAGTTGAAGTCAAACCCACCCTGTTTGGGCTCGGCGAACTTGAGCTGCGGATGGTCGTCCTTGATGTGCTGGCCGATCGGCGTGGGTTTGAGGAAATCCATCGGCGTGCCTTTGACCGGAGCCAGTTCGCCGGTCGGAATCAACGTGGCATTTACCGGTGTGTAGTGGCTGGCATGCAAGGTCGCCACTTGCTTGAGGATGTCGCCATTGCCTGCGCCGGCGAGGTTGAAGTAGCTGTGGTTGGTGAGGTTCAGCACCGTCGGTTTGTCGGTGGTGGCCTTGTAGTCGATGTGCAGTTCGTTTTTATCGTTGAGGCTGTAGGTGACCTCGGTCTTCAGGTTGCCGGGGAAGCCCATTTCACCGTCCTTGGACAGGTAGCTCAGCTTCACGCCGACCGAATCCTTGCCCTTGACCGGTTCGGCTTGCCACACGTGCTTGTCGAAACCCTGAGCACCGCCGTGCAGCGAGTTGGGGCCATCGTTGAGCGGTACCTGGTAACGCTTGCCATCGAGTTCGAACGCCCCGGCGGCCAGACGGTTGCCGAAGCGGCCGATGCTCGCGCCGAAAAAGGCCGTACCGCTCTGATAGCCCTGCACGTCGTCGAAACCGAGTACCACGTCATCGACCTTGCCGTTTTTATCCGGCACTTTCAGCGACTGCAATACGCCGCCGTAAGTGATCACCGTGGCTTGCATGCCATGGCTGTTGCGCAAGATGTATTGCTCGACGGCGGTGCCGTCGTTGGTTTTGCCGAAAGGCTTGTGTTCACTGCTAAGCCCGGCGGCCTGGGCGCCACCGCTGGCAACCAGCATGGACAAGGCAAGGCTTGAAAGCAGGTGTCGAGGGTGCTTCATGGTCGAACTTCCTTTTGTTGTTTTCAGTGGAATAGTTCTACTAATGTGCGATATTTCGTCGAGTTGACAGCGAATTTATAGCCTTAAACCCCAGATACGCCAAATAAAATAAGACTAATTGATCGAGGCAAGCGTTATATGAGTACTGCACACGCCGTTTATCCCGACCTGAAGGGTAAGACCGTACTGATTTCCGGAGGTGCCTCGGGCATCGGCGAATTCATGGTGCGCGCCTTCGCCGCGCAGGGCGCCAACGTGGCCTTTGTGGACCGCGCGCAAAGCCAGGGCGAGCGGCTCGCGGCGGTGTTGAGTGCCCAAGGGCATAGCGTTGAGTTCGTGTGCTGCGACATCACTGATGAAATCGCCTACAAAGCGGCGATCGCCCGTTTTGAGCAAACGCTGGGGCCGATCACCGTGCTGGTGAACAACGCGGCCAACGACGTGCGTCATACGCTGCAAGAAGTCGATTCGGACACGTTCGACAGGCTGATCGCCGTCAACCTCAAACACGCCTTTTTTGCCGCCAAGGCCGTGGTGCCGATGATGAAAAGTGCGGGCGGCGGGGCGATTATCAACCTGGGCTCGGTCGGCTGGATGATGGCGTCGGCGGGCTACCCGGTGTATGCGGCCAGCAAGGCGGCGGCCCATGGCATGACCCGAGCGCTGGCGCGGGAACTGGGCCCC
Organism: Pseudomonas sp. RGB; assembly: GCF_007713445.1. Lineage (NCBI taxonomy): Bacteria > Pseudomonadati > Pseudomonadota > Gammaproteobacteria > Pseudomonadales > Pseudomonadaceae > Pseudomonas > Pseudomonas sp. RGB. The sequence continues at coordinate 124,616 of NZ_VMSH01000012.1, forward strand.
AGCCGTATCCGCGTCAACACCCTGGTGCCCGGCTGGGTCATGACCGAAAAACAGCTGGCGATGTGGGTGGACGATGCGGCCAGGGAGCTGATCAGCCGCAGCCAGTGCTTGCCAGGCAGTGTGCTGCCGGAACACATCGCCAACATGGCGCTGTTTCTTGCCTCCGATGCGTCGGCGATGTGTTCGGCACAAAACTTCATTGTGGATGGGGGCTGGGTCTAGGCCAGTTATTCGATGGGGTATTTCCTGAACGCCGGATGCTGTTCCAGCTGATTGGCGTGGTGTTGCAGGTTGGGATACGCCTGGGCCTTGAGCAGCGTCGGCAGTTTTAACTGCGTGAACGACCAGGCCACGGCCGCCGTCAGCGCGGCCTGGTTCAGGCGTTCACCGCTCGCCTGGGCCAGGTGTGTTTCCAGCAGCGAATAAGCCGCCAGCAACTGCCCGGTCACGCGATCGAGCCACGGTTCATGCAGTTTCTCAGCTGGGCGCAAGTGGTGCTCGTAGACGATCTGCACGGTTTTCTCACACGCCGCCAGGGCCAGGCCGAGCACTTGCAGCTCTTTGGCGCGTGCGCCGGCGTTGTGTGGCAGAAGTTTTTTGTCGGTCGGCGCCAGGGTTTCGAAGTAGTCCAGGATCAGGCTGGAATCCATCAGCACCGTTCCATCATCGAGCACCAGCGTGGGCGCCTTGACCACCGGGTTGATTGCAGAAAATTCAGCGTAGGTGCTGAACACCGAGAGCGACTCGTGTACGAAATCCACGCCGTACAGTTCAAGGGAGATTGCGACGCGACGAACGTAAGGCGAGTCCAGCATGCCGACCAGTTTCATGAAGCCTCCAAGGCTCTCAGGGTGTTTGGCTCAAGAGATTAAAGGCACCGGGCCGGCCTGCGCAATGGCGGCGCGCAGCGGCTGATAGGCGTGCACCAGTTGCTCCAGGCTGAACGCCAGGTTGCGCCCGCTCGGGTTGGGCAACACCCACACCGAGGCGCCGCCCAATAACTGTGGCTGCAGCCCCCAGGCGATCTCGCGCTGGCCGGACAACGCGCTGTAACCGACCTTGCCCAGGAACGCCACACACCGCGGCTGGCAACGACGGATCTTGTGTTCAAACGCCGTCGCCGCTTCGGTGAATTCATGTCGCGCCAATTCCCCCGCGCTCGCCGTCGGGCGCTCGACCAAGGTGGTCAAGCCGCAGTGATAGTCGAGCAGGCTGCGTGCATCCTCCGGGCGGATTTCATGCGGGGTAAAACCCGCCAGGTGCAACGTGCGCCAGAAGCGGTTGCTGCGATTGGCGAAGTGCAGGCCGAGGGCGGCAGAGCCCTTGCCCGGGTTGATGCCGCAGAACACCACGTGCAGGTGGTCGGCGAGGATGTCTTCGAGGCGGATGGCTTAATCGTCCTTGGCCAGGAGCGTGCGGGCAAACTGGTCGGAGGCGATAAAATCCAGGGTCTGGCGCAGCTGCGCCGCCGCTTCACGGCCGAACGCCTGATCAAAGCGCTCGGCCATTTGCGTCGAGATGCGCTTGGCGGCCGCGTGCGTGCGCTGGCCTTGCTCGGTCAGCAGCACGCGGCGGGTGCGGCGGTCGAATTCGTCCACGCGCAGCTCTACCAGGCCATCGCGCACCAATGGCTTGAGTGTGTGGCCCAGGGCGGACAAATCCATCACCAGGGCTTGCGCCAGTTCGCCCATCTTCGGCGTGCCGGCCTTGGCGATGCGGTTGAGCACCGCGTATTGAGTGGCTTTCAACCCGCAGGGCGCATACGCCTCGTCATAGATCTGGCCCAGGCGACGGGACGTGCGACGCACGGCACCGTTCACGCAGGCGCTGGGACTCTCGGAACAAGGCGGGGCAGATTTCAAGGGCAGATACTCTCTGATACAAAACACGACGCGGGTGATTATGCCTGCGCGACCTGTCAGGACAAGGCCTTTCAGACCGAAGATGGCTTGCAGATGAAGACTGAGACAGCTTGAAACAAATTAGTTGCGTACGCCACTAAATTAGATATCGTGGCATATGCCTCTTTGTGACCGGATGTCGTTACAAGCTCCCCAGGAAACGCGTGGGGCGAGGCGGGAAAACGGCACGGCTCTGCCTGCTTGATCATCCAACCCCTGTCTGGATCACCTCCTATGCTGAGCCTCGTGCGCATCGCGTTGCGGCGCCCCTATACCTTTCTGGTATTGGCTATTTTCATCCTGATCATCGGCCCGCTGGCGGCCTGGCGAACGCCGACCGACATCTTTCCCGAAATCCGCATTCCGGTCATCGCGGTGATCTGGCAGTACACCGGCCTGCCGCCCGACCAGATGGCGGGGCGCATCACGTCGCCGTTCGAGCGCGTGCTGACCACCACGGTCAACGACATTCGCCATATCGAAGCGCAGTCGATGAATGGCTACGGCATCGTGAAGATCTTCTTCCAGCCCGGCGTCAACATCAGCACGGCCAACGCCCAGGTCACGTCGGTGTCCCAGGCGATCCTGCGGCAACTGCCGCCCAGCACCGTGCCGCCGCTGGTGCTCAACTACAGCGCCTCCACCGTGCCCATCGTGCAGTTGGCCCTGTCGGGCGCGGGTTTGAGCGAGCAGCGCCTGGGCGATATTGGCCTTAACCAGGTGCGCCTGATGCTCACCACCGTGCCCGGTGCGGCGCTGCCATACCCATTTGGCGGCAAGAGCCGCCAGGTGCAGATCGACCTTGATTCGGCGCGCATGCAGGCGCGCGGCCTGTCGGCGCAAGACGTCGCCACCGCCCTGGCCACGCAGAACCTGATCACGCCGGTGGGCACGCAGAAGATCGGCAGCTACGAATTCAACCTGCAACTGAACAACGCGCCGTCGGATTTCCATGACCTGGAAAACCTGCCGATCAAGACCGCCGACGGCACCACCGTGCTGATCCGCGATGTGGCCACCGTGCGCGACGGCAACCCGCCGCAAACCAACATCGTGCACGTGAACGGCAACCGCTCGGTGCTGCTGCCGGTGCTCAAGACCGGCTCGGCATCGACCTTGGGCGTGATCGCCGGGATCAAGGAAAAGCTCGCGGACAACAAGGCCGCCTTGCCGCCTGACCTGAACATCGACCTGATCGGCGACCAGTCACTGTTCGTGCGCTCGGCCATCAGCGGCGTGGCCCGTGAAGGCGTGATCGCGGCGGCGCTGACCAGCCTGATGATCCTGCTGTTCCTTGGCAGCTGGCGTTCGACGGTGATCATTGCCACGTCGATTCCGTTGGCGATCCTGGCCTCGATTGCCACGCTTTCGGCTCTGGGCGAAACCCTCAATATCATGACCCTCGGCGGCCTGGCGCTGGCAGTCGGCATCCTGGTGGACGACGCCACGGTGACCATCGAGAACATCAACTGGCACCTGGAGCAGGGCAAGCCGGTGGAGACCGCGATCCTCGACGGCGCGGCGCAGATCGTCACGCCGGCGTTCGTTTCGCTGCTGTGTATTTGCATCGTGTTTGTGCCGATGTTCTTCCTCGACGGCGTGGCGCGCTTCCTGTTTGTACCGATGGCTGAGGCGGTGATTTTCGCCATGATCGCCTCGTTCATCCTGTCACGTACGCTGGTACCGACACTCGCCAACTACCTGCTCAAGCCGCATGTGCACGGTGAGGACGGGCACACGCCGTCGCGCAACCCGCTGGTGAATTTCCAACGTGGTTTCGAGCGGCGTTTTGAAGGCTTTCGCGAGCGCTACCACAGCGTGTTGGACAGTGCCTTGCACCATCGCCGCACGGTGGTGATCGGCTTGCTGGCGTTTGTTGCGGTGTCGTTTGCACTGGTGCCGTTCCTGGGCCGCAACTTCTTCCCCGAGGTCGATTCCGGGCTGATCCTGCTGCACGTGCGTGCCCCGGTGGGCACGCGGGTGGAAAGCAACGCGCACTTGATCGCCGACATCGAGAACGCGATCCGGCGCAAGGTCCCGGCCAATGAGCTCAAGGCGTTGGTCGACAACATCGGCCTGTCGATCAGTGGCATCAACGTGGTGTACAACAACACCGGCACCGTGGGCTCCCAGGACAGCGACATTCAGATCAGCCTCAATGAAGGCCACCGCCCGACCGCAGAATACATGCGCATATTGCGCGAAACCCTGCCACGCGAGTTCCCCAGTGCGGTGTTCTCGTTCCCGGCGTCAGACATCGTCGGGCAGATCCTCAACTTCGGCTCCTCGGCGCCGATTGACCTGCAAATCACCGGCAATAACCTGGCGGGCAACTTCACGTACGCCAGCGCGTTGCTGCGGGATATTCGCCGGGTGCCGGGCGTGGTCGATGCGCGCATCCAGCAGTCGCGGCAATTGCCGACGTTCAATATCGACGTGGACCGCACCCGCGCGCAATTGGTCGGCTTGACCGAGCGTGACGTGACCAACAGCCTGGTGGTCAACCTCGCCGGTTCCAGCCAAGTGGCGCCGACCTTTTGGTTGAACCCGGCCAACGGCATTTCCTACCCGATCGTGATGCAAACCCCGCAGTACAGCCTTGAAAGCCTGGCGGCGTTGCACAACCTGCCGTTGAGTGGCGGCAGCGGGGCGGCCACCGACCAGACGTTGGGCGGCCTGGCGAATATCCAGCGCAGCCACAGTAATTCGGTGTTCACCCAATCGGATATCCAGCCGGTGGTCGAAGTGCTGACCGCGATTCAGGACCGCGACCTCGGTGGCGTTGCCGCCGATATCCAAAAAATCATCGCCGCCCACGCCGGTGAAGTACCGACCGGCTCCAAGGTCATCCTGCAAGGCCAGGTACAGACCATGAACGCGGCGTTCAGTGGCTTGCTGTTCGGCCTGCTCGGCGCGGTGGTGCTGATCTACTTGCTGATCGTGGTCAACTTCCAGTCCTGGGCCGACCCGTTTGTGATCATCACCGCGTTGCCGGCGGCATTGGCGGGCATCGTGTGGATGCTGTTTGTCACGCACACGCCGCTGTCGGTGCCGGCGCTGACCGGGGCGATCATGTGCATGGGCGTGGCCACTGCCAACGCCATTTTGGTGGTGAGCTTCTGTCGCGAACGCCTGGCGGTGCACGGCGATGCGGTGCAGGCCGCGCTCGAAGCCGGCTTCACGCGGCTGCGGCCGGTGTTGATGACGGCCATTTCGATGATCATCGGCATGGCGCCCATGGCCTTGGGCCTGGGCGAGGGCGGCGAGCAGAACGCGCCACTGGGCCGCGCGGTGATCGGCGGCCTGGCGTTTGCCACCGTCGCCACGTTGATTCTGGTTCCGTTGATTTTCAGTCTTGTCCACGGGCGTCGCCAGCACGCCACGCGTGCGACCACCGTTACCCAAGGGGTTTGACATGTCCGTTTCCGTTTCTAAATCCAAGTCTTCCCGTGGCCTGCTGTGGCTGATCGTGGGCGCGGCAGTGGTGGTTGTCATCGTCGGTGTCGGCATCGGCGTGCGCGCCAGTGAATCGCGCGACCTCAAGACCTGGACCGACGCCCAGGCGTTGCCCAGCGTCAACCTGATCAAGCCGGTGGTGCAAGCCCAGGGCCCGGTGCTCAACCTGCCGGGGCGGATGGAGGCGTATTCACGCGCGTCGATCTTCGCCCGGGTCAACGGCTACCTGAAATCCTGGAATGTCGACATCGGCACCCGCGTCAAAGCCGGGCAAGTGTTGGCTGAAATCGACACCCCGGAACTCGACCAGCAACTGCTGCAGGCCCGTGCCACATTGGCCTCGGCCCAAGCCGATGAGCACCTCGCCGAAACCACCGCCAAACGCTGGCAGGCCATGCTGGCGAACGACTCGGTGTCGCGCCAGGACGTGGATGAACGCACCGGTGACCTGACCGCCAAGCAAGCCAAAGTGGCGGCGGCCAAGGCCAATGTCGACCAGCTGGTCGCAACCAAGGGCTTCCAGCATCTGGTCGCGCCGTTTGCCGGTGTGGTCACCGCGCGCAGCACTGACGTAGGCGCGTTGATCAGTGCGGGCGGGACCGCCGGCAAAGAGCTGTTTGCGGTGGCCGATGTCAGCCGCCTGCGCGTGTATGTGCAGGTGCCACAAACCTTCTCGCCACAGATTCGCGAAGGCACCACCGCGCGCCTCAGCGTGCCGGAGTACCGCGGCGAAACCTTCACCGGCAAAGTGATTGCCACCGCCGATGCGGTCAACGCCGCCTCTGGCAGCACGCTCGTGCAATTGCTGGTGGACAACCCCGGTGGCCGCTTGCTGCCCGGCGGCTACACCAGCGTGCAGTTTGACCTGCCGGTGCAGGCCGACGTCATCCGCGTGCCGTCCAGCGCCTTGGTGTTCGATGACAAGGGCATGCGCGTCGCGACCCTGGACGCCAACAACCATGTGCACTTCAAGACCGTCAGCATCGCTCGTGACTTTGGTGACAGCGTCGAAATCGCCAGCGGCCTGCAAGCCGCCGACCGCGTGATCGACACGCCGCCCGATGGCCTGGCTGATGATGATTCGGTGCAGCTGGCGGTCGCTGCCACTGAGGTCAAACCCCATGGCTAAGCGCAATGTGCTGGGCTTGATCGCCACGCTGAGCCTGGGCGCCTGCTCGTTGGCGCCACCGCTGAACGTGCCGCAAACACCGATGGCTGCGCAGTTTCACACCCAAGGGCCCTGGACGGTCGGCACGCCGAACGATCAGGCCAACCGGGATGGCTGGTGGCGCGTCTACAACGACCCGCAGCTGGATGCGATGCAGCAGCAGTTGTTGAAAAACAACGCCGACCTGAGCGCGGCGCTCGCGCATTACCAGCAATCTCAAGGGTTCCTGGCCCAGGACCGTTCGGGGCTGTTCCCGAAGATCTCGGCCATTGGCAACGGCCAGCGCATTCGCCAGTCAGACACCAAGCCGTTGCGCTCGGCCACTTCACCGGATGTCTACAACTCCGCGACCCTGGGCCTTGAAGTCGACTATGAAGTCGACCTGTGGGGCCGCGTGCGCGACACCGTGGCCGCCGGCACCAGCGACTCGGATGCGGCCAGGGCAGACCTGGCGTCGGTACGCCTGAGCCTGCAGGCGCAACTGGCCGACAGCTACATCCGCCTGCGCGGCATCGACTGGCAGAACCAGTTGCTGGCGCAGACGCGCGACGCTTACGCCAAGGCCCTTGGCCTGACCGAAGGTTTGCATGGCGGCGGTATCGTCTCCGGCCTGGACGTGGCGCGGGCGCGTACGCAGTTGTCGACGGTTAAATCGCAGCTCAGCCAGAGCCAGGTGCAACGGGCGCTGCTGGAGCATTCGATAGCGGCGATGCTCGGTGAGTCGGCTTCCACTTATAGCGTCGCCGTGAACGTGGCGCCGATTGCCTTGCCGAACGTGCCGACCGGCGTGCCTTCCAGCCTGTTGCAGCGCCGGCCGGATATTGCGGCTGCCGAGCGTCGTATCGCTGCGGCCAATGCGCGGATTGGCGTCGCCAAGGCGGCGTGGTTCCCGCAGATCACGCTGAGCGCCCAAGGCGGTTATCAGAGTGACGAGTTTGCCCGCTTGCTCAGCGCACCCAATCTGTTCTGGGCCATCGGCCCATCACTGGTGGGCACCCTGTTTGACGGCGGCGCGCGCCAGGCCCAGGTGGACATCGCCAAGGGCGCCACCGATGAAGCGGCGGCCAAATACCGTGGCGTGGTGTTGGGTGCGTTCGAGCAGGTGGAGGACAACCTGTCGCAAATCGCCGGCCTGGGCGCTGCGCTGGATGATCAGCGCGATGCGGCGGCTGCGGCGCAATACGCTGAAGACCTGTCCACCTCGCGTTATCGCCAGGGCGCCGTGGCATACCTGGATGTGGTGACTGCGCAAGTGGCGGCGCTGGAAGCCAAGCGCAGCGTATTGCAATTGCAAACTCAGCAATTGAGCGCCAATGTGGGCCTGATCAAGGCGCTGGGCGGCGGATGGAACGTGGCTCAATTGGCTGCGTCGACCCCTGATGAAACCAAGGAGAAGTGAGCATGACCGAGTACGTACCCCCGAAAGTCTGGACCTGGGACACTGAAAGCGGCGGCACCTTTGCCAGTATCAACCGGCCTATCGCCGGTGCGACTCACGAGCAGGAGTTGCCGGTTGGCAAGCACCCGTTGCAGCTGTATTCGCTGGCCACGCCCAATGGCCAGAAGGTCACGATCCTGCTGGAAGAGCTGTTGGCCCTGGGGCACGCCGGCGCGGAATACGACGCCTGGCTGATCAAGATCGGTGACGGTGATCAGTTTGGCAGCGGGTTTGTGGCGGTGAACCCGAATTCGAAGATCCCGGCGTTGCTGGACCGCAGTGGGGATACGCCGATTCGGGTATTTGAGTCGGGGGCGATTTTGCAGTACCTGGCGCAGAAGTTCGGGGCGTTCTTTCCCTCTGAGCCGGCGGCGCGTGCGGAGTGTTTGTCGTGGTTGTTCTGGCAGATGGGCAGTGCGCCGTACCTGGGCGGCGGGTTTGGGCATTTTTATGCGTATGCGCCGAGCAAGATGGAGTACCCGATCAATCGGTTTGCCATGGAGACCAAACGCCAGCTGGATGTGCTGGATCAGCGGTTGGCAGTGAGTGAGTACATTGCCGGGGATGAGTACACCATTGCGGATATTGCGATCTGGCCTTGGTATGGCGGGTTGGTCAAAGGCCGGCTGTATGGGCAGTCGGCGGAGTTTTTGTCGGTGCATGAGTACAAGCATGTGCTGCGTTGGGCGGACGCGATTGAAGCGCGGCCGGCGGTGCAGCGGGGGCGCAGGGTGAATCGGGTTTCTGGGGAGGTTTCGGAGCAGCTGCGTGAGCGGCATGATGCGAGTGATTTGGACTGACTTTTTTTGGGGGGGGGTGAGTACATATCCGTTGCTGCGGTAACGGCCACTTAGGGTTCCGCTCTTACAGCGGGTCACTTTTGGCAAACGCCCGGAATGCCGGCCCAGCCAAAAGTAACCAAAAGGTCTTTGCCCCACCACTCGGCACCTCGCCTAGGCTCGGCATGCCCTCACTCCGGCTTGAATCCGTGGGCCGCCGCGACGGGCCATCCATGGCCCAACGCGGCTAACCCGGCGTCCTGCCGGGTTACCCACGGATTCAAGCCTGCGTTCGGCCAGCGTGGTTGACGGGGCCTGTCAGATCACAAGCAAGATCAAAAGCAAAAGCACGGCGGCCTGAAAGCCGACCTGAGTGGTAGAAGCAAAAGCAGATCAAAAGCAGAACAACACCACATCAACCTGATGCACAGAGATCCAAATGTGGGAGCGGGCTTGCCCGCGAATGCTGTGTGTCAGCTACACATTAGTTGACTGACCCACCGCCTTCGCGAGCAAGCCCGCTCCTACAATTTGACCGAGTGCAGCCCGCCACCACCGCACTGCTTTGCTTTTCTGTGGGAGCTGGCTTGCCTGCGATGCAGACACCTCGGTGTATCAGGCATAACCAGTCGATGCTATCGCAGGCAAGCCAGCTCCCACATTTGATTGAGTTCAGCTTCCAGAATCAGGTCGGCTGTCAGGCCGCCTCGGCCGCGCTTTTGATTTTGATCTTAGGCGCCCCGTTAAACCACGCTGGCCGAACGCAGGTTTTGGAGCGTGGGTAAACCGGCAGGACGCCGGTTTAGCCGTGTTGGGCCATGGATGGCCCATCGCGGCGGCCCACGCTCCAAAGCCTGCGTGAGGGCACACCGAGCCTAAGCGAGGTGCCGAGTGGTGGGGCAAGAGCCTTTTGGTTACTTTTGGGCTCTTTTCAAAAGTGACCCGCTGTAAGAGCGGAACCGATATCAGCCCTCACCCAGCTAACGGATATGCCCCCCATAGCACGCCCAACCACCCGGCCCCACGAACCGGTAAACCACACCCCCAAACCCCATTAACAACGCGAAAAAATCCCCAGCGAACCCAACTGCCAACCTCAGGCCTCCACAGACGCTACCTGCTTCCAATCCAGCCCAAACCGCGCCAGGTACTTGCGCAAACGGTCCGCGTCATTCGGTTGCGCCTTGGCCTGTCGCGACACGCCGAACAACCGGCGCCCCGCATCCGAGAGGCTGTCGGACTGCCGACACACCTCAATCACCGCCTTCAGTTGCACCTGATCAAACAGATCCAGCTCCGCCGGCAGCAAGGCTTGCCACTCAGCCTGCGGCGCAGACAACCCCCAGGCATAACGCAAACGTTGAATTTCCTCTTCAGCTTGCGCCTCATCAATACGCCCACTGTCTGCCAGCGTGGCCATGCGCGTGATCGAGGCCGACAACTCACGAAAGTTACCCAGCCAGGCGGCTTCGCTGGAGCAGGCAAACGCCAGGTAACGCCGCCGCGCCTCCAGGTTGAAACGCACGCGCCGGCCTTGCTCGCGGGCATGGCGCTCCAGTTCGAAATCGATATTGGGTTCGATATCCTCACGCCGGCCGGCAAGGCCCGGCAGGTCAAAGGTCCACAGGTTGATCCGCGCGTAAAGGTCTTCGCGAAACAACCCTTGCGCCACCCGCTCGCGCAGGTCGCGGTGGGTGCCGGCGATGATCAGGAAGTCGCTGCCCACCTCTTGGTCGGCACCCAAGGGGTAGAAGCGTTTTTCTTCGATGGCCTTGAGCAGCATCGCCTGCTCATCCAGCCCCAACTCGCCGATTTCATCGAGAAACAGCATGCCGCCATCCGCTGCGCGCAGCAGGCCATCGCGGGCATGTTGGGCGCCGGTGAAAGCGCCCTTGATGTGACCGAACAACGCCGACATCGCGCCATCGCCGCGCAATGTCGCGCAGTTCACTTCAACAAAACGCCCCTGGATTTGGTGGCGGCTGCGCTTGAGTTCGTAGATGCGCCGGGCGAGGAATGACTTGCCGGCGCCGGTCGGGCCGATCAGCAGCATCGGCGCCTTGGAGCGCACGGCCACGCGTTCGATCTGCTCGATGGAGTCGTTGAAAGCGCTATTGCGCGTGGCGATCCCCGACTTGAGAAACGCCAGGCCCTCCAGGCGCTTGTGGGCAAAGCGCGAGGCGATGCGGTCGTAGCGCGACAGGTCGAGGTCGATCAGCGTGTGCGTGCCGGTGGCGGGCGCGGTGTCGTCACGGCGGCGGGCTGGTGCGGTCTGGATCAGGCGCGCCGGCAGGTTGCGCGCCTCGGTCAGCAGGAACCAGCAAATCTGCGCCACGTGCGTGCCGGTGGTGATGTGCACGAGGTAGTCCTCGTGCTCGGTGTTGAAGGCATAGTCGGTGGTGAAATCGTGCAGCGCGGCATAGACCTCTTCGAAATCCCACGGGTTTTGCAGCGGCATCGCGTGCAGGCGCACCTCGGTGTGCGGGGAGATTTGCAGAATGTCGGCGCGCACCCGTTCGGCGAGGCTGACGTCACGGGCATCGACGTCGTGGATCAGCTCCAGGCGATCAATCAGCACATCGGCCTGCTGGCACAGACCGACGCTGGGGCGCCAGTGGTTCCAGCGGTTGGCGCCTTTGCCGACGCGGTCCAGCTTTGACCCGATAAACCCGATGGCGACGGTACGCTTGTGTTTCATGACTAGACCAAAATATAAGTAACGATAAGCAAGGATATGAATTGGCGAACACGCTTGCCATCGATTTTCAGCGTTTAAATCTTATTGGTTATAAATATCTATATAAAACAATGTGATATGGATTTTATCTGAGTTGCGTGAAAAGCTGGCACGTCCGCTGCTATAGCCTGTTCAACGCCGCGATGACGGCTTTCAAAAAAAGAATCGAGATCATGCAAGAGAAAACCTACCAACTGCTGGAAGTGGCCAACGGCAAGCCGATCAAACTCTGGACGCAGGGCGTGCCGGTTGAGCCTGAAGCTCGCCAGCAACTGATGAACACCGCCAGGATGCCGTTTATCTTCAAGCACCTGGCGGTGATGCCGGATGTGCACCTGGGCAAGGGCTCGACCATCGGCAGCGTAATCCCTACGGTGGGGGCGATTATCCCGGCGGCAGTGGGCGTGGACATCGGCTGCGGGATGATTGCCGCGCGCACCACGCTGACCGCCAGCGACTTGCCCGACAACCTCCACGGGCTGCGTTGTGCCATCGAGGCCGCCGTGCCCCATGGTCGTACCCGCAGCCGTAAAGGGCGTGACAAAGGCGCCTGGGAAGACGTGCCGGCCCAGGCCGATCAGGTATGGGCGACGCTGCACCCCAGGTTCAAGGCAATCACCGATAAGTATCCGCAGCTCGAGCACAGCAACAACCGCCAGCATTTGGGCACGCTCGGCACGGGTAACCACTTTGTCGAGGTGTGCCTGGATGAAGCCAACCGTGTCTGGTTCATGTTGCACAGCGGTTCACGCGGCGTGGGCAACGCCATCGGCAACCTGTTTATCCAGTTGGCGCAGGCGGACATGCGCCAGCACCTGACCAATTTGCCGGACCGCGACCTGGCCTATTTCGAAGAGGGCAGCCAGCACTTCGATGACTACGTGCAAGCCGTGGGCTGGGCCCAGGACTTTGCCCGCCAGAACCGCGAATTGATGATGCGCGCGGTGGTTCAGGCCACGCGCCAGGTGATCAGCAAGCCGTTTGAGGTGGTGCTGGAAGGGGTGAACTGCCATCACAACTACGTGCAAAAAGAGCGGCACTTTGGTGAAGAGATTCTGGTGACGCGCAAAGGCGCGGTATCGGCGAAGAAGGGCGAGCTGGGGATCATTCCGGGCTCCATGGGCGCAAAAAGTTTCATCGTGCGCGGCCTGGGCAACGAAGAGTCGTTCTGCTCGTGCAGCCACGGCGCGGGCCGCACCATGAGCCGCACCAAGGCCAAAAACACCTTCACGGTGGCTGACCAGATCCGCGCGACGGCCCATGTGGAGTGCCGTAAGGACGCCGACGTGATCGATGAAATTCCGATGGCCTACAAGGACATCGACGCCGTCATGCATGCCCAGCGCGAGCTGGTGGAAGTGCTGCACACCCTGCGTCAGGTGGTGTGCGTAAAAGGTTAAGAGGAGAACACCGATGGAAAGGGAGGAACGCCACCCACTCAGCGGCGCCATGCGCGCGCGGGTGCTGGATGAGTTGCAACGCATAGAGCGCGAGCGCAACGTGAGCGTGCTGTATGCCTGCGAGTCGGGCAGTCGCGCCTGGGGGTTTGCGTCTACCGACAGCGATTACGACGTGCGCTTTGTCTATGTGGAAAAGCCTGATTGGTTTATGCAGGTGGATGCGCCGCGGGATGTGATCGAGCGCCCGCTGGATGACGAGCTGGATGTCAGCGGTTGGGAGCTGCGCAAGACCTTGGGGCTGCTGCGCAAGTCCAATCCTACGTTGCTGGAGTGGCTGGATTCGCCCCTGGTGTATCGCCAGGAGACTGAGGCGACGGCGCAATTGCGGGCCTTGGCCGAAGCGTTCTACAGCCCGCCGGCGGCGCGTAATCACTACTTGTCGATGGCCAGGAAGAATTTTCGTGGTTACCTGCAAGGCGAGGAGGTGCGGTTCAAGAAGTACTTCTACGTGCTGAGGCCGTTGCTGGCAGTGCGTTGGATCGACCTGGGCCTGGGACGCCCGCCGATGACCTTCGCCGACTTGCTTGGCACGGTGGATGACCCGCAACTGCTCGACGAAGTGGCAACGCTGCTGGCCCTCAAGCGCAATGCCGGCGAGGCCGCTTATGGACCACGGCGCCCGGCGCTGCACGCATTTATCCTGCGCGAGCTGGAACGCGAAGTGCCGGTTTTGCCACGCACGCAAGCAGACTCAAAACGCCTGGATCATTACCTTCGGGACACGGTTAACCGCTACGCATAAGGACCAACATGAAACAGGACGTGATTGAACTCGACGGCGCCATCGGTGGTGGCCAGGTGTTGCGCAGTGGCTTGAGCCTGGCAATGGTGACCGGGCTGACGTTGCGCATCAAAAACATCCGCGCCAAACGCAGCCGGCCAGGCTTGATGCGCCAACACCTGACCGCCGTGCTGGCCGCCGCCCAAGTGTGTGGCGCCAAGGTGCAAGGGGCTGAGCTGGGCTCGCAGAACCTGCTGTTCGAGCCCGGGCCGATACAGGGCGGCGAGTACCGCTTTGCGATCGGCACGGCCGGCAGCTGCACCCTGGTGTTGCAGACGTTGCTACCGGCGCTGTTGCGCGCGCCAACCGCCAGCCGCGTGACGATCAGCGGCGGCACCCATAACCCGCTGGCGCCGCCAGTGGACTTTTTGCAGCGGGCCTGGCTGCCGCTGTTGCGGCGCATGGGGGCGCGCGTTGAATTGAACCTCATGCGCCATGGTTTCGTCCCGGCTGGCGGCGGCGAAGTGGAGGCGTTTATCCAGCCATCGGACCTGCAGGCGTTGCAGCTGATGCAGCGCGGCAAGCTGCTGGAAAAACGTGCCATCGTGCTGAATGCCGGGCTGGCGGATCAGGTGAGTGAGCGTGAATTCAAGCGCGTCCGCCAGCGCCTGGGGTTCACCGAGGCGCAGCTGTGTCCTGTGCAAATTGATCCGCAGCAAGGACCGGGCAATGTGCTGATGCTCGAATATGTTCACGCGCAGGTCACCGAAGTATTCAGTGCGTTCGGCATGACCACCGTGCGGGCCGAAGCCGTGGCCGATGACGCCATCAACCAAGCGATGGAATGGCAGGGCACCGACACCGCAGTGGGTGAGCACCTGGCGGATCAACTGCTGTTGCCGATGGCGTTGGCCGGCGGCGGGCGTTTTACCACGCCACACATGAGCGAGCACTTGCACAGCAACATGACGGTGATTCAACGTTTCCTGCCGGTGGTGATCGAAAGCCGCGTGCGCGAGGAGGGCGGGTTGCTGGTCGAGTGTCGCAGTATCTGATCTGCTCACTCGCGCGGGTCAAAACCGCCCTCAGCCGTTGGATGTTCATCATGAGTACGTGCCCCGTTCAGCCACCTCTTGAACCGCAGTTCGTCTGCCACCCCATCACCCGCAGCGCGATTTTCATGGTCGCCACTCTGACGCCCGGCGGCGTTGTATCCATATCGCGAGTTAGGTGTGCAAGAGCGCAAGGCCGTCTCGACCCCTGGCGACATCCTGCTGCACATCCGTGCCGATTAGATGGCCCTGGCCACCCAATTGATGGCGGCCCTGGGCGACAGCGTCAAGGTGGAAGAAGTGAAGATCCTGCGCGACAACATGCCCTTTGGCCGCCCGGTGGGTAACTACGACCGTTTGCTGGACTTCAGCACGGCGGTCACCGGCGGCCTGTTTTTCGTGCCCTCGGCCGACCTGCTCGAAGCATTGGCCGACCGCCAGCCTGGGGCTTAGCTCCGCACGGCTTAACTCAAAAAGCCGGTGCTGACCGCCACGATCAGGAAAATCCCCAGCAGTGCGCGGTAGATCACGAACGGCCAGGTGGAGAACCGCTCCAGGAACTTCATCAGGCCCCAAATGGCAAAGAACGCCGAGACGCTGGCGACCACCAGCCCGAAGATCAAGTGCGACCAGGCGTGGGCAGGCATGTCGGCGTGCAGCAGCACCCACAGTTCTTTCAAGCCGGCGAGGGCGATGGCCGGCAGGCCCAGCAGGAAGGAAAAGCGCGCAGCTTCTTCACGCTTGAAGTTCAGGAACAGCGCGGCGGTGAGCGTCGAACCGGAGCGCGACACCCCAGGGATCAGCGCGCCAATCTGCGCGATACCGACAATCAGCGCATCGCGCAGGCGCATTTCGCTCATTTCACGGGTATGGCGCGCGCGCACTTCGGCCACTGCCAGCAATACCGCCATCACCACGCAGGCAATCCCGATCACCATCAGGCCGCGTAACGGCGAGTTGCAGGTATTCAGGGTCGAAGACAGCGCCAGGCCGGCAATCCCAATCGGGATAGTGGCCAACACAATCGCCACGGCCAGTTTGAACCACCGGTCGTTGTAGTCGCCCCGGCGCACCGCACTGATGCTGCCGGTGGTCACCTGGCGCACGTCACGCCAGAAGTAACTGACCACCGCCGCCAGCGCCGCCAGCTGCATGGCCGCGGAAAACGCCGAACCCGGGTCTTGCCAGCCGAGCAGGGCGGGCACCACTCGCATGTGGGCTGTGGACGACACCGGCAACAGCTCGGTAATGCCCTGGATGACGCCCAGGATGAAGATCTGCAGGTAGTCCAGAGAGGCAAAGCCCACATCCAGGCCGGCGGAACAGACGTTTGTCACAATACGTGTCCTTGAAAAAAGGGGCTTTAGAAGAAGCAGTGAGCAAAGTTTATTCTAAATGTTTCAGGATATTGGACGCGGAGTAGCAAATCCGCAATCGGTTCAGCAAACAGAAAGGTTATGCAATGTATTGGCGTGTGTATCACTTTTGTGAACAATGGGGCTTTGCGTATTTTCACCGAGAGCCCAATGCCTGAAACCACCGTCGAATTGATCCAGACCGGCCCCGATGCGTCTGAGCTGATCCGTAATCTTTACCAGTACTATGCCTATGAGTCGTCAGACTGGGAGCAGGAAGATGTGGAGTCGGATGGCCGTTTCTATATCCATGACGAGCACCTGACCCGCTACTGGCAAGACCCGCAATGGAGCGCCAACCTGCTGCTGGTGGATGGCTACATCGCCGGCTTCCTGCTGATCGAAGGCAGCGAGCTGCCGGGCATCGACGCACTGGAACTGGCCGACTTGTTCATCCTCAAGCGCTACCGCCGCAAAGGCATTGGCCGCGCTATCGCCACCCAAGTGCTGCGCAGTGGCGAGACCAATTGGCTGGTGCGGTTCTACGATCAGGATGAAGTGTCCCAGGCGTTCTGGCGCGCGGTGCTCGATGACCTGCCGCGCCCGGTGCAGCTGCTTGAGCTGGATGACGATCCGCAGTTGGTCAGTTATTTGATTACGCGGGCCGCGCTGCATTAAACACGATGTTGAACTTAGCCGGGCACGGCCGCACTTGGACTCGTCGGCCGGTTTCGCCCTGAATGGCACAGGCCCAAGGCCCGGCCTCTACTCTATTCGCAGCGCGTTTTGCCTGAATATCCGAAGGACACAGTGACCCGCCGTGGCCTGGGTACGGGTAAACAACCCAACAGCCAAAACCCTTATCACTGCCGCTAGGCACCCGCGTTGAACAACACTTGCTGCATCGCCTGCGGCGGTTGCCCGAACGCGCGCAGAAACGCCTGGCGCATGCGCTCGCGGTCACCGAAGCCGGTTTCGCGGGCCACCACTTCGACCGGGTGACGGCTGGTTTCCATCATCGCCCGGGCAGCTTCCACCCGCAGCGACTCGATGGCCTTGGCCGGCGTCTGCCCGGTTTCTTCGCGGAACACCCGGCTGAATTGGCGCGGGCTCAGCCGAGCCACCTCGGCCAGGGCTTCCACCGACAGGTCGTGGGTCAGGTTTTCGCGGGCATAGGCCAGGGCCAGTTGCACGCGGTCGGACTTGGGGTCCAGTTCCAGTAACGCCGACAATTGCGATTGCTCACTGCCGCGGCGCTGGGCAATCACCAGCTTGCGGGCGATACGCCGGGCGAGGTCGCTGCCCAGGTCGGCTTCCACCATGGCCAACGCCAGGTCGACTCCGGCGCTCATGCCGGCGCCAGTCCAGACCTGGCCGTCAACCACGAACAGTTTGTCTTCTTCGAGCTGAATATCCGGGTAGCGCTTGCGAAATGCCGGCGCGTGAATCCAGTGGGTGGTGGTGCGCTTGCCTTCAAGCAAACCGGCTTCGGCCAGCACGAAAATGCCCATGCACAGCGAGGCCACGCGCCGCGACTGCGCAGAGGCGGCTTTGACCACTTCCAGCAGGTTGGCCTCGGGCAGGCGAAATTCCAGGTAGCCGCTGACGATCAGCGTGTCATAACCCTGTGGCCGAATCGGGCTGGTATTCACCGAAAAACCCTGGGAGGTCATGACGGCGCCGCCGCTCTCCGAGACCAGATGAAACTCATAAGCCGGTTCACCGCGCAGCAGGTTCGCGCACTCGAACACCGAACCCAGGCTGAGGCTCAGGGACTGGAAATTCGGGTAAACCATCAGCGCAACGCTGTGCATCGTCATTCTCCAAGGGGCGTGGGAGAGGGGATTGTCGGCGGGTGCCAGGCAAACGGCAACCGACTTTGTGCCATGTCCGAAATCCTTGCGGATATGACATTGTTGAAGTTTTTCTCGACGCCTAACATCCCCTCAACGAACTAGACGACTGGTCTAATCGGGACGAGATGAATGATGACTAACGCGACTAACAGTACAAGGCAGACCATTCTGGATACGGCGCAATTGATTGTGAGCCGCAAAGGATTTTCTGCCGTGGGGTTGAATGAAATACTTCAAGCCGCCGATGTACCCAAAGGGTCGTTTTATCACTACTTCCATTCCAAAGATGCATTCGGCGTGGTCTTGCTCGACACCTATTTCGACCAATACCTCAAAGGCATGGAGCAACTGTTCCAGCAACCCGGGCTGCCCTGGGCCGCCAGGTTGATGCGCTATTGGCACACCTGGATCGACAACCAGACCGGCTGCACCGACGCGGGCAAATGCCTTGCCGTCAAACTTGGTGCCGAGGTGTCAGACCTTTCAGAACCAATGCGTTTGTCCCTGCAGCGCGGCACCACACGCACCATCGCCTTGCTGGCCGAGGCCTTGCAGCACGGCATCCAGGACGGCTCGCTGGCGGTTCAGCAACACCCCGAAAGCCTGGCTCGGCGCTTGTACGCGCTGTGGTTGGGGACCAGCGTCATGAGCAAGATCACCCGAACATCCGCGCCTTTTGACGAAACGCTGCTGCTGACCCGACAGTTATTGGGTTGCCCTGAACCTGCTGATGCATACACCTACTGAAACCATCGATCGAGGCACTGGAAAATGAAAGTATTAATGGTACTGACCTCTCACGACCAGCTTGGCAATACCGGTCGTAAAACCGGCTTCTGGCTCGAAGAATTTGCGGCGCCCTATTACACCTTCAAAGACGCGGGTGCCGAACTGGTGCTGGCATCCCCGGCCGGCGGCCAGCCACCGCTGGACCCGGTCAGCGATCAGCCGGATGCACAGACCGAGCAAACCCGTCGCTTTGCTGGCGACCCGGCGGCCCAACAGGCCCTGGCCAGCACCGTCAAGCTGGACACGGTCAACGCCGACGACTTCGACACCGTGTTCTACCCAGGCGGCCATGGCCCGCTGTGGGACTTGGCCGAATCGCAAACGTCGATCGCACTGATCGAAGCGTTTGAGCGTGCCGGCAAGCCGATCGGTTTTGTCTGCCATGCGCCGGGCGCTCTGCGTCATGTCAAGGCCGTGAATGGCGAGCCGCTGGTCAAGGGCCGTCGTGTTACCGGCTTCTCCAACGCTGAAGAAGCTGCGGTTGGCCTGACCGATGTGGTGCCGTTCCTGATTGAAGATGATTTCAAGGCGCTCGGCGGCCACTATGAAAAGGGCGCTGATTGGCAGTCCTTTGTGCTCGAAGACGGCTTGCTGGTGACCGGGCAGAACCCTGCCAGTTCCAGTGCTGTGGCCAAGGCCCTGCTCACACTCACCGCCTGAATTAACCACACGCGTTATTGATTGGCGGCTCCTTGGAGCCGCCAATGCTTTTGCTCGCCCTGAATTTGGAAATTTCACATGACTCATCATTTAAATACCCCGGTAAAACTGGGCCATCACACGCTCAATAACCGTGTTGTCTTGCCGCCTCTGACGCGTCAACGCAGCGCGCAACCCGGCGATATCGCCACCGACCTGATGGCCGAGTATTACCGCCAGCGCGCCACGGCCGGTTTCATGGTCAGCGAAGGCACGCAGATCGAACCGCGCGGCCAGGGTTACGCCTGGACGCCGGGTATCTACAGCCCGGCGCAGATCGACGGCTGGCGCAAAGTCACCGACGCCGTGCATGCCGAAGGTGGCGTGATCTTCGCCCAGCTGTGGCATGTGGGGCGCGTGTCCCATAACGCGCTGCAACCGGAGGGCGCCGCACCGGTCGCGCCGTCGGCCATTGCGGCGGAGCAGGCAAAAGCCTTTATCGAAACCGGGCCTGGCGTCGGCGAGCTGATGCAGCCGCCCGTGCCGCGTGCGTTGAGCCGGCTGGAAATTGAAGAACTGGTAGGGCACTACGCACAGGCGGCGCGCAATGCGTTGGACGCCGGTTTTGATGGGGTGGAAATCCACGCCGCCAATGGTTACCTGGTCAACCAGTTCATCTCGGCCCACGCCAACCAGCGTGACGACGAATACGGCGGCTCGCTGCACAACCGCCTGCGCTTTCTGCGCGAGATCGTCGAGGCCGTGACCGCCGTGGTCGGCCCGCAGCGCCTGGGTGTGCGTTTTTCTCCGCTGTTCAGCGGCACGGACCAGGACCGCGTGTACATCGGCCTGGTCGAGGAAGATCCGCATCACACCTACATTGAAGCGATCAAGGTGCTGGAGGCATCGGGCATTGCCTATGTGTCTATCGCCGAGGCTGACTGGGACAACGCTCCCGACCTGCCCGAAACTTTCCGTCAGGCGGTGCGCAGCACGTTCAGCGGGCGCATCATCTACGCCGGTCGCTATACCGCTGAGCGTGGGGCAAAATTGGTGGAGGCGGGGCTGGCAGACTTGATTGCCTTCGGCCGTCCGTTCATTGCCAACCCGGACCTGCCGCAGCGACTGTTCAACGGCTGGCCGCTGAACCCGTTGCGGGCGCAGGGCATGTACGGCGGCTCGGAAGAGGGCTACACCGATTACCCGGCGTTCGCCGAGTAATTAGTCGATGCCCCGGCACAGATCCGTTGTCGGGGCCGTCGAGCAGTGGCGCGGCGGCGAAGGCGGTGGGGCAGGCAACAACAGGGTGACCGTGCCGCCGCCATTGCAGCCTCGCTGGGGCTCTACAGCTGCCAGCGTTGATCTTCAGCGGGGCGGATGAGCGTCATTCCACGCGCAACACAATCTTGCCAATGTGATCGCCGCCTTCCATCCGCGCATGGGCCTGGGCGGCGTCGGTGTATTCGTACACCTTGTCGATCATCGGCAGGCAGCGTCCGGCGGACAGCACCGGCCACACGTATTCGCGCAGTTGTTCGGCAATGGCAGCCTTTTCGTCCTTGGTGCGTGCGCGCAGCAAGGAGCCGGTGATCACGGCGCGCTTGCCGAGGATGGTCAGCAGGTCGACGTCATTGGCCTTGCCGCCGCCGAGGAAGCCGAGCATCACCAGGTGCCCGTCCATGGCCAGGGACTTGAGGTTATTGTTCAGGTACGAGGCGCCCATGATGTCGAGGATCACATTCACGCCCTTGTTGTCGGTCTTCTGCGCGATGACCTCGGCGAAGTCCTGCTCGCGGTAGTTGATCGGCTCGGCGCCCAGCTTGGCGATCGCCGCACATTTGTCGGCGCTGCCGGCGGTGGCGAACGCCTGGATACCGTATTCGCGGCACAGCATCAACGCGGTGGTACCGATGCCGCTGGTGCCGCCGTGGATCAGCACGCTCTGGCCGGTATGAGCATCACCTAGGCCAAACAGGTTGGCCCAGACGGTGAAGAAGGTTTCCGGCACGGCGGCGGCTTGAATCCAGTCCATGCCATCCGGAATCGGCAAGGCCTGGCTGGCAGGCACCGCGCAAAATTGTGCATACCCACCGCCGTTGGTCAGGGCACACACTTTGTCACCCAGCGCGTACTCGCTGACACCTTCGCCCAATACAACCACTTCACCCGCCACTTCCAAGCCTGGAATGGGGCTCATGCCAGGTTTCATCGGGTACTTGCCGGCGCGCTGCAACGCATCCGGGCGGTTGACGCCGGCCGCGTGCACGCGAATCAGGATTTCACCGGGCTCTGCCACCGGCACGTCGGCCCGGCGCGGTTGCAGGACCTCGGGGCCGCCAGGGGCGGTGATTTCGATCAGGGTCATTTCTTTTGGCAGTGACATGTGCGATTACCTGCAACGATGAGCGTATGAGTTGGGACCGCGTCGGGCAGTCGCCGGTTCAGCCGCATCATACCGAGGGTCAGCGCCTGTCGAAAAAAAGCCGGGCAAGCCCGGCAAAATAAGGAGAGGGTGATTCACTCGCTTCAGCGATTGAGGAACGCCAACAAGTCTTCGTTCAGCTGCTGGGTGTGGGTGGCGGCAAAACCGTGCGGCGCATCCTTGTACACCTTCAGCTGTGCGCCCTTGATCATCTCGGCCGCGACTTTGCCGGTGGTTTCGAACGGTACGACCTGGTCGCCGTCACCGTGGATCACCAGGGTTGGCACCTCGATCTTGGCCATGTCCGGGCGGAAGTCGGTCTCGGAGAACACGGTGACACAATCCACGGTCGATTTAAGCGACGCCAGCAACGCGACCTGCAAGGTCTGCGTCAGCACGCCCTGGGAGACTTTCTGGCCCTTGTTGATGCCATAGAACGAGGCATTGAAGTCGCTGATAAATTGCGCGCGATCCTTCAGCAGCCCGGCCTTGATGCCATCAAACACCGCGGTAGGCACGCCCTGCGGGTAATCCGGTTTTTGGCCGAAGATCGGCGTGACGGCGCCCAGCAGCACGAGGCCGGCCAAACGCGAGTTGCCGTGGCGCGCGATGTAGCGGGCCACATCGCCGCCGCCCATCGAGAAGCCCACCAGGGTCACCTCCTTGAGGTCCAGGTGTTCGATCAGTTGGGCGATATCGTCGGCGAAGGTGTCGTAGTCGTTACCGGTCCACGGTTGGTCCGAGCGGCCAAAACCCCGGCGGTCGAAGGCGATGGTGCGAAAGCCACGGCTGCTCAGGTATTCCATCTGGTATTCCCACATGTCGGCATCCAGTGGCCAGCCGTGGCTGAACAGCACGGGCTTGCCGCTGCCCCAGTCCTTGAAATAGATCTGGGTACCGTCTTTGGCAACGAATGTGCTCATGGAAAACTCCTTGGGGTCAGGGGGCAAAAGCTCAGTCTCACTATCGCGTTAAACCGGCCCAGGGGCTTGTACGGATGTGCTCGGTTGAACGCTTGCGCGTCTGCATTGGTCCACTGACCTCTACCGTCAGTTCAACAGGTGAACCAAATGGCCAAGACTTACAGCTACGCCGCTCGGGATTCCAAGGATGCACTCAAGCCTTTTACCTTCGAGCGCCGCGCGCCGGGGTCGGACGACGTCCAGATCGATATTCTCTATTGCGGCGTGTGCCACTCCGACCTGCACACCGCGCGTAACGAATGGCACAACACCTTGTATCCGTCGGTGCCCGGCCATGAAATCGTCGGCCGCGTCACGGCCGTCGGTGCCAACGTGAAAAAATTCAAGGTCGGTGACCTGGCCGGTGTCGGTTGCATGGTCGACAGTTGCCAGCACTGCGCATCCTGCGCCGAGGGCGAGGAGCAATACTGCGAGAACGGCTTTACCGGCACCTACAATGGCCCGGTGTTCGGCGGCGAAAATACCTTTGGCGGCTACTCGGACAATATCGTGGTCAAGGAGAAGTTCGTGCTGCGCATCTCCCACGATGATTCGAACCTGGCGGCCGTGGCGCCGCTGCTGTGCGCCGGCATCACCACTTACTCGCCGCTGCACCACTGGAAGGTGGGGCCCGGCAAAAAAGTCGGGGTCGTCGGCCTCGGCGGGCTAGGGCATATGGCAGTGAAGATCGCGCATGCCATGGGCGCACATGTCACGCTGTTCACCACCTCGCCGAACAAGCGCGAAGACGGCCTGCGCCTGGGTGCCGACCAAGTGGTGGTGTCGAAGAACCCGGACGAGATGGCCAAGGTCGTCAACAGCCTGGACTTCATCCTCAATACCGTTGCCGCGCCGCATGACCTCGATGCGTTCCTCAATCTGCTCAAGCGCGATGGCACCATGACGCTGGTCGGCGCACCCGACAGCCCGCATCCGTCGCCGACGGTGTTCAACCTGATCTTCAAACGCCGCAGCCTGGCCGG
Source organism: Pseudomonas sp. RGB (assembly GCF_007713445.1). NCBI lineage: Bacteria > Pseudomonadati > Pseudomonadota > Gammaproteobacteria > Pseudomonadales > Pseudomonadaceae > Pseudomonas > Pseudomonas sp. RGB. The sequence goes on from NZ_VMSH01000012.1 coordinate 148,334, forward strand.
CTCGTTGATTGGTGGTATTCAGGAAACCCAGGACATGCTGGACTTCTGCGCCAAGCACAAGATTGTCTCGGACATCGAGATGATCGACATCCAGGGCATCAACGAGGCGTACGAGCGGATGCTCAAGGGCGACGTGAAGTATCGCTTCGTGATTGATATGGAGAGCTTGAAGAAGGAAAGTCACGCGGCTTGAAACGCTGCAGACCTACGGTGGGAGCGGGCTTGCTCGCGAAAGCGCATTGACAGTCAACAGAGTCATCGACTGATCCATCGCCTTCGCGGGCAAGCCCGCTCCCACATTTGTTCAGTGCGAGCCGTTAAGCCGACAAGTGCTCGTAGAGAATCGTCGCACCCACCAGCATCAACACCACGCCGCCGACCATTTCGGCGCGCTTGCCCACCACCGTGCCCAGCACCCGACCGAGCATCATGCCGATGGTTACCATGGTCATGGTCGCCAGGCCGATGGCTGCCGACGCCACCAGAATATTCACATCGATAAAGGCCAGGCCCACGCCGACGGCCATCGCATCAATGCTGGTCGCAAAGGCGGTAATGGCCAAGATCATGAAGGAATGCTGGGTCGGCTTTTCCGCCTCCTCATCGTCCGCCTTGAGCCCGTTGTAGATCATGTGCAAGCCCAGTGCGACCAGCAGGGTAAAGGCGATCCAGTGATCCCAGTCCTCCACCCAACGCGTGGCTGCATGGCCGATGGCCCAGCCGATCATCGGCGTGATGGCTTCGATCACACCAAAGATCAGGCCGGCGCGCAGTGCTTCGATCAGACGCGGTTTGTGCAGGCTGGAGCCTTTGCCGATGGCCGCCGCGAAGGCGTCCGTGGACATGGCCAGGGCGAGAAAAATCAGGGAAATGGGGTTCACGGTGAGGCTTCCAGTCGGGCTGTATGAGTCAACGACACAACCACACGCCCGACTTTAGGCATGGATGTGTCGCTGGTCTCACCAACCTCAACGGTGTTCGTACCACGGCAGGTTGCCGAATATGTTGATACGAACGCTTCTGAGCGGGTCAGAAGCCGGTTACTCCCCAACGAAGGGGCGCATCATAGACAGCCAGATATGAAAATTCCGTCAACGCCCTTCAAATACCGGTGGGCGGCGCTCCATACGCTCTGGCCGACGTCGGCGCCGAGATCACCACGCCGACGCGCTGGGCGGCGAGGGCGACCAGGCTTTCGTCCAGGCTGTCGAGCAGTTGCGCGCTCAGGGCATTGCGCTGGCTGGGGTTACCGGCTCTCCAGCAGCGCTTTCAACGCATCGCGGTGCGTTGAAAGCGCTTCATTGTTGGCAAAGCGCGGGTCGTTCGGCAGCTCGGGCAGGTCCAGCAGCACACACAGCTTGCCCCACATGGCCGGGGTGATCGGCGCCAGGTTCAATGGGCCGTCCAGGGTCTGGAACACGCCGTAAGGCGCGATCACCGCGTGGGATCACTTGGGTTTCTGGGTGTCGAGCGCCGTTGCAATCACGCTGCCCATGGGCGTCGGTTTGGGCGACTGACGGTGCAGCACGGCATTCACGGCCCACTCTTCAAGGCGTACGCGGTCACGCTGGAACACCATCATGTGAGTCGAGCCGCCGAACTCGAAGTGACCGATTTCAGTGCCGCGTGTGATCTTCACCGGCTTGCTGCCTTCGTCGACGATAAACCCCGGTTCGATGATGCAGGTCGACACTTCAACCATGCCAATGCAGATCAGCGCCACGTACCCGCAGGTGGGGTGTTCGAAGATGAAAATGGCGCGCGCGGCCACATGGCCCAGGTAGGGTTGCGACTCGGTGCCTTCCCACGTGCCCGGGCCTTCTTTTTGCGCCGGGCGTTGGGCGAAGTAGGTGCCAGGTTGCACCCACGAACGCAGCAGGGTGCCGTCCAGCGGCGCGTTCCAGCGGTGGTAGTGGGTGGCGGAGAGGAAACCCTGATACAGCTGCCCACCTTCAAAGTGCTTGGCCCAGTCACGTTGGCCGGCGAACAAGTCCAGCAGTGAGTAGTTGACGTCCTTGATCCAGAAGTCGCTTTCGAAGGCGATGTTGTTCTGGTACGCCCACGGCGTGGTTTCGCAGCCGATATCGACCTGCGTCTGCGCGTTGCCCTGAAACGGCCGGGCGCCGGGCACGAACTTGCGGATGAAAAACGCGTTCCAGGAGTCGTAGCCGTAGCCGGGCTTTTTCGGGTCGCATTCCATCTGGTCCCAAACACCGGCTGCCCAGGCGGCCTTGGAGATCCACGAGCCGGGCTTTTCCGGGTTGTTGATGTCGAGTTTGTCCAGTGACTGCGGGCTTTTGAGGTAGGCGTTCCAGGTGTTGAGCACGTTCTTGAATTGCTCATTGAAGGTGGCGTCATGGAACAGCGCAACACCGGCTTCGGTGGCCATGGAAATCGCCAGGAAGGCATTCATGGGCGTGCCGACCTGGGCGGTGTCGTTGAACGAGGACGAGGTGGTGACAATTTCGTTGAGGATCTCGAAGAAACTGTCGTAGTCCTTGATCCACACGACGTCGCCGTCCTGGGTCTTGATCTGGTCGCGAGTGTGCGGCGCCAGGGTCAGCACGAACGCATTGGACTGCTCGATCAGCGACATGACCCACATGCGGTACACGCTGTGGGTGGTCACCCAGTTTTTGAATTCCACCAGTTGCGGCTGCATCGGCGCGAGGGTGCCGGCCTTTTTCATGCTGTCGATGTAGTCGCGCAGTGGCACCAGGAAGTTGGCGGTGGCCCACACGCGGTTGGGCACCCAGAAGCCCATTTGCACGGGGCCGGCATTGTCCAGGGTGAGCAGGTTTGAACCGCTGCCCTCGACGGGTGGCGGAGTCTTGCGAGGTTGGGTGGCGGGCGAAGAACAATCGGAGTGCGCCATATCATTAGTCCTTAAACGTAACTGCGTGGGAAAGCTCCTTTTGAGCACTCTCAGCGTAGCTAGCGTGGGACCGGGGTTTGTAATAGTTGGCTATAACCAGGCGCGCCCGCCGACGAAAATCATTTTTGACACCAGCTCCACGATGTTTTTCACCTCAAGTTTCTTCATCAGCCGTGCCCTGTGCACTTCCACCGTACGGTGAGAGATCGCCAGGCGCTGGGCGATCTCCTTGGATTTAAGACCGTTGACGATGTGCATGGCGATTTCCCGCTCCCGCGGCGTCAGGTCGCCGGTGCCCTGGTGCGTGCGGTCCAGGCGCTCGAAGTGCCAGATCATCAGCTTGAACGGGTCTCTGGGCGTGAGCGTGTAGCCGTGGGACTTGGCCCAGAACACCTCGCCGCTTTTGTGCTGCATGAAGCGTTCATCGGAGTAGAAGCCGTTCTCGCTCTCCAGCAGCCAGTCGTGGCTACGCTTGCCGATGGCGTGATAATCGGCCTGGGACGGGTAGATCAACAGGGTCAGTTGGTTGACCAATTCGTCGCGCGAATAGCCGAACAACTGCAGGAAGGCCTCATTGCAATCGACCATCACGCGGTTGCGCGTGACCAGTTGCGGGGCGGGGGAGAGCTGGAACGCCAGGCGTTCGATATCTTGAAGTTGCTGGGTAAACGCGTTCATTGGGCATCCTGCCTCGTTGCTTTTCTCACCGGGCTACTTATCCATGTAAGTAGTTACACGAATTGGCGAGCGCTCAGCGGTGCGTCATTGTAGGTAAATGTCCGCATCAAAAATAGAAGAAATTGATTATGCCAGCTGATTGCGTCTCCATTGTTGCCGCCGGTCATTCGCGTTTTGGTCGCCTGGAAGGCACCACCCTTGAAGACCTGATCGTGCAGGTTACCCGCGAAGCCCTGGCCGATGCGGCCATTGATGCGTCGCAAATCGATGCGTTGTTCCTGGGGCACTTCAACTCGGGGTTGGTGCCTGACGGGTTTGCCAGCTCTTTGTTGTTGCAGGCCGACCCGGGCCTGCGCTTCAAACCCGCCACGCGGTGTGAAAACGCCTGTGCGTCCGGCTCGGCGGCGATTCAGGCCGGGGTCAATGCGATCCTCTCCGGCAGTGCCGACCTGGTGCTGGTGGTCGGCGCCGAGAAGATGACCCACACGTCCACCGCCGAGGTCACCCAGGCCCTGGCCGGCGCCGGTTATCAGAACGACCCGGCCGAAGCCGGCTTGAGTTTCCCGCAGCTGTTCGGCCGTGCGGCGCGCCAATACACCGAGCGCTACCACTGCCCGCTGGGCTCGATGGCCGCCATCGCCACCAAGAACCACACCAATGCCATGGCTAACCCGCTGGCGCAAATGCACCGGGTGATGGATTTCGAACACTGCAACAACGTGTCCAAGAGCAACCCGTTTGTGGCCGAGTCACTGCGCCTGACCGATTGCTCGTTGATCAGCGACGGCGCCGCCGCGATCATCCTGGCCTCACCCAAGCGAGCGCGCGCGTTTCGTCGAGACGTGCAGATTCGCGCGATGACCCAGGTCAACGACTGCTTGCCCATTGCCCAGCGCGACATCCTGGCGTTTGAAGGCCCGCAACGGGCCATCCACTCGGCGCTGCGCGGGGCGAATATCACCCTGGCCGACCTGAGTTTCGCCGAGGTGCACGACTGCTTCACCATCGCCGAACTGCTGATCTACGAAGCCATGGGCCTGGCGCCCAAGGGCGAGGGCCATCGCGTGCTCGACAGTGGCGTGGTGCGCGCCGGCGGGCGGCTGCCGGTGAACCTCTCGGGTGGGCTCAAGGCCAAGGGGCATCCGGTAGGTGCCACCGGCGTGTCGATGCACGCCTTGGCGTTCCGCCAATTGACCGGCGAACCGATTGGCCTGGCGGTGCCCAACGCGGAGTTTGGCCTGGTGTTCAACATGGGCGGCATGGCAGTGGCCAACTACGCCTCGGTCCTGCACGCGCGCCGGTACTGACCCATGAACATTGCCAACTGGTTGCACGACACCCAGCGCCGCGACCCGCAGCGACCGGCATTGTTCGAAGGCACGCGGCAAGTGGCCGACTACGCGACCTTTGCTGCGCATGTTCGCCAGCGCGCCGCGCACTTGGTGGACCAGCACGGCGTGGTCGCCGGTGATGCGGTCGCCGTGCTGATGAAGAACAGCTGCGACTACCTGGAAGTGCTCTACGCCATCTGGTGGCTGGGCGCCGTGGCTGTGCCGATCAACGCCAAATTGCACCCGGCTGAGGCGGCGTGGATCGCCGATAACGCCCAGGCGCGCCTGATCTTTACCGACGGCGGCCGAATATTTTCGGCGTCGCGCGACTTGCCTCAGCACTGCAAGGAACTGGACGGCCACACGCTGCCGCCGACGCGTGGCTGGCCGACCCTGGCGCAGCCGGAGCCCCGCCAGGACCAGGACCTTGCCTGGCTGTTTTACACCTCCGGCACCACCGGGCGCTCCAAGGGCGTGATGCTGTCCCACGGCAACCTGATGGCGATGTCGTTGTGTTACCCCACAGACGTGGATCCGGTCAGCGCCGATGACGCAGTGCTGTATGCCGCGCCAATGTCCCATGGCGCCGGGCTCTACAACTTCATTCATGTGCGCTGCGGCGCGCGGCATGTGGTGCCGGCTTCCCACGGTTTCGACGCCGCCGAGCTGTTTGGCCTGGCGGCCGAGTTGGGCAATGTTTCACTGTTTGCGGCGCCGACCATGGTCAAGCGCATGGTCGAACAGGCGCGGCGCCAGGATTATCGCGGCGAAGGCATCAAAACCATCGTTTACGGTGGCGGCCCGATGTACCTGGCCGATCTGTGTGAGGCCGTCGACACCTTCGGCCCGCGGCTGGTGCAGATCTACGGCCAGGGCGAGAGCCCGATGACCATCAGCGTGCTGCCTCGCGCGCTGATCGCCGACCGCCAACGCGCAGACTGGGCCATGTTGGCCGCCTCCGTCGGCCATGCGCAATCGTGCGTTGAAATCCGCATTCTCGACGCACAGCACCAGCCGGTGCCGACGGGCGAGCGCGGCGAAATCGCCGTGCGCGGTGCCACGGTGATGCAAGGCTACTGGCGCAACCCCGAGGCATCGCGTCAGACCCTGGTCGAGGGCTGGCTGTTGACCGGTGACGTCGGCTTTCTCGACGCGGCGGGTTACCTCACCCTCACGGACCGTTCCAAGGATGTGATCATCAGCGGCGGCAGCAACGTGTACCCGCGTGAAGTCGAGGAAGTGCTGGCGCAACATCCCGAGGTGTTCGAGGTGTGCGTCGTGGGAGAGCCGGATACGCAATGGGGCGAATCGGTGGTCGCGTTTGTGGTGACGCGCAGCGGCCAGCCCCTCGATGAAGCCGAGCTGACGGCCTGGTTCGTGGCGCGTATGGCCTCGTTCAAGAAACCCAAGAAGTACCTGTTTCCCGGCGAATTGCCAAAGAACAGTTACGGCAAAATCCTCAAGACCGACTTGCGGCAGTGGCTGAAAGCAGCGAGTATCGCCGCGCTTCCCTAGACCCGTTTTTCATGGACAGAACATCAGACAAGGAGTCCCTTTGATGGGCAATCAAGCGCAAGACACGGTCCGCAAGCGGCGCCGTGCGTTTCTCGGTGCCACTTCCGGTCACTTGATCGAGTGGTACGACTACGGCGTCTACGGCTTTCTCGCCGTGTACATCGGCCAGGCATTTTTCGTCTCCGATGACCCCACCACCAGCCTGTTGGCCAGCTTCGCGGCGTTTGCCCTGAGCTTTTTCATCCGGCCTCTGGGCGGGCTGTTCTTTGGTCCGCTGGCGGACAAGATCGGCCGCCGCAAAACCCTGATCATGGCGCTGGTGATGATGACCGGTTCCACCGTCATGCTCGGCCTGTTGCCCACCTATGCAACGCTTGGCATTGCTGCGCCGATGCTGCTGATTCTGGTGCGCTGCGTGCAGGGTTTCTCGGCGGGCGGCGAGATCGGCACAGTGACCAGCTTTATCTCCGAATACGCCGGCCCCGGCCGACGCGGTTTTGCCACGTGCTGGCTGATGGTCACCGCCGTGCTCGGCCTGCTGCTGGGCGGCGCTGTGGCCAATGGCATGACCTGGGTCCTGGGCGCCGAGGTGATGCAGGAATGGGCCTGGCGCGTGCCGTTCCTGATCGCCGCACCGTTGGGTTTTATCTCCATGTACATCCGCCTCAAGCTGGAAGACAGCCCGGAATTTCTCGCCTTGCAGCGCGCCGGGCAGACTTCCCGTGCACCCTTGCGCGAAGTCTGGCAGTGGAAGCGCGCGATTGCCCTGGTGTTCTTCATCATCACCTTGCACAGCTCGATCTTTTACCTGGTGCTGACCTTCGCCTCGACCTACATGGCCAAGATCCTCAAGTTCGACAGCGGCACCACGCTGCTCTATGTGTTCGTCGCGAGTTTCTCGGCCGCGTTCGTGATGCCGTTTGGCGGCGCGTTCACCGATAAATACGGACGTAAGCCGTTTCTGATGGTGATCGGCACCCTGGCCACGCTGGCGATGTTCTGGCTGTTCAAGTCGGCGCCAACCGCCACTGCCGCGTCGTTCTTCGCGCCATTGATGGCGGTGGCGATCCTGTTCGGGCTGTATGCCTCCTCGACCTATGCGCTGATGAGCGAGCTGCTGCCCACGCGCATCCGCTCCACCGGGATTGCCGTGGCGTACAACGTGCCGGTCGCGGTGTTTGGCGGCAGCGCGCCGCTGATCTCCACCTGGCTGATCAAGGTGACGGGCGACATCACTTCACCCTGGTATTTCTACGTGGCAACCGGTGTGGTGTCGTTGATCGCACTGGTGGTGCTGCGCAAGGAAGATTTCGTCGCCAGTGGCAGCCCGATGGTGGCGCCGGCGGTGGCCGTGTTGGCCCCGGCCGCCTGATCGACTGCGGTTTTCGAAAACCCGGCTACGCTGTTTCAGGTCTCATCATTGATCAACAAGGAAGACCTGACCCTGAGAGAACTGACCAACAGCGTTACCCCGAAAAGCCTGACATTCAGCGCTGCAGCACGCCACGAAACGTTGCGCTCAACGCGCGCAACGTTTCGCGCGAGCGCGCATCACTGATCCGGCTATACAGCAGCACTTCACTGACGGGTAATGCGGGCAGGCCGTATTGCTCGCTCACGTCCACCGCCCCGGCCGGGGCCACGCGGTGGGCGAGGGCGGCGACCCCCAATCCGGCGCTCACTGCCGCGCCTACCGCCATTACGCCACCGCCGACAAACACTTCGGTCCAGTCGATACGCGCGGCCTCCAATGCCCTCACCGCCAGGTGCCGAACGCCACAGGGCGCGGCCATGGTCGCCATGCGCAGCGGTGTGCCGGGGCTGTGTTGCCAGTGTGGCGCCGCGAACCAGCCAAAGCGTTCCACGGCCAGCACTTCGCCGTCCTGGCGATCGCCTTCGTTGCGCACGATCACCGCGTCCAGTTCATTGCGATCAAACGCGGCCACCAGGTCGCGGGACGAGGCGATGCGCACCTCGAGAATCACCAGCGGGTCGTAGGCCGCGAGTCGGCTGAGCCAGGTGGGCAAGTCCGGCCCGGCCACGTGGTCGCTGATACCAATCACCAAACGCCGAGGCGCGTGGGCGCCCAGGTCAGCCAGTGCCCGCTCATGGGCATTGAGCAGGGCACGCGCGGCCACGATGAAGCGCTCGCCCTGGGGCGACAGCTGCACATGGCGAGGCGTGCGTACCAATAGGCGATAACCGAGGCGTTCTTCCAGGCGCTTGAGCTTCAGGCTGATGGCGGCCTGGGACGTGTCGAGCGCCTCGGCGGCGCGGGTGAAGCTGGCGAAATCAGCCACCAGCACAAAGGCGTGTACGGTGTCGATATCGAGGGGTTTGAGCGCGTCAGTCATATCCAATCCTTATCGCAATTATATTCGGCCATATCTTGTTGAAATCATCGCCAGCGCGCAAGCTCTGTCCACATCTTGCACAGGAGCTTTGCCATGTTTGCCAAACAGTATTCACACCGCCTGCCTGCCGACTACGACATGGACGTAATACGCCGGCGCGCCGCGCAATTGGGGCCGTTGTGGGAGGACACGCAAGGGTTGCTGTTCAAGGCGTTTATCGCGCAGACGCGTGGGCAGGCGCCGGGCAATGTGTATGCGTCGGTGTACCTGTGGGCCGACCCGTTGCAGGCCGCCGACTTTCTACTCGGCGAGCGTTTTCAGAAAGTGCTCGACAGCTTTGGCCGTCCGCACATCGAAAGCTGGTTGCCGCTGGATGTGCAGCGTGGGCCCACGCAGCATGCGTTGAGCCTGTACCGAGAGGAGTGGCCGCTGGTGCCGGGGGCGGATCGGGCGGGGATCGTCGCCGAGGAAAAACGGCGCAATCAGCAGTTGGCTGACAGCGGTGACACGTTTGCAGTATGCCTGGCGCTGGATGTGCAGGCGTGGCGGCTGGTGCGCATCACCTTGTCAAGCAAGGCGCTGGATGCGGCGCATCCCGGAACGGGCTATGAGGTGTTGTACCTGGCCCGCCCCGGGGTTCAGTTCAAGGGTTGAAACGCGCTGTTGGCTGGCTGAGCTTGCGCTCGGCCACCGCGCCAAACACCAGGCCGAGGGTGGTCCACAGCACCAACTGGATACCCAGCGACGCTACGCGGAATTTCCACAGCAGCACGGCCGAAAACGCCTCCGGCACTTCGTTGATCACCGGGAACAGGCTGCCGGCCACCGACACAATCACGATGTACAACGCCACACCCAGGATCGCCCCGGCCCAGACGCCACGGCGGACAATCAGCTTGCGCGCGGCGTTGATCGCAATCACCGCGGCCGCCACCGACACCAGCAGCATCAGGAAGAACAGCCTGGTGCGCTGCGCGATGGTTTCGGGGTCGCCCACCGAGGGCGGGTTGGCCGGGTACTTGAGCCCTGGCACCAGGGTAATTGCCACAAATGCCGCCAGTGCCAGCAGCGCCGCCAGGCCACGCGGGCCGACCTTGCCGATACGGCCCAGGGCGTAAGCGAACACCAGGGCGAAGAGGCCGCCCAGTGACACGCTGTATACCACCACGCCGGTGAACAGGCCGAAGGTGCTTTGCACCTCGCGGCTCACCAGCTCCTCTTCCGGCGCATCGCCGTGCATCTGTGCCATGTGGTCTTCAAAGGCGATGGCCTTGTCGATCTGCGGTTCACCAAAGGTCTTGGCGAAGCCGAAAGCCAGCACGCCGGCGAGCAAGCCCACCAGCATCCCGCGCAGGAGTAAATGCCCTGTCATGTCGTGTCTCGCTTATCGGTTAATGGCAGGGGAAACCCAGCAGGTGGCGGCCGTCGTGCACAAACTCATGCACATACATGCCTTTGAACACCGCGGTGGCGCCTTGCTCGGCGCCGACAAAATAGAGCGCCAGCAGCAACAACAGGCCGCCGAAGATCGCCCACGGCAGAATGTCGCCCAAGGGCAGGGTGGGTAAATGCACATCAGGATTCGTTGCAGCAGTGTTAGCCATGAAAACCTCCAGGGATGACGCGTCCCGAAATGGATTGCGATTGGGCTGAAACAGGGTCTGGCTTACGGCTAAAAGGCCGAATACAGTGGCGCGACCGCGCCGGATTCGAACCGGCTTCCTCTTTCATGTTCGTTGTAACATGTTGAAACAACTTTGCCAGTCTACGCCGACTGCGCGTCGAAACAGAGTGAATTGTGATGCAGGCCACCCGGTTGACCTTGATATGCCATGCCGCCACGCCGTTGCAAAAACAGGGGCGGTTTCCCGATGACGAATCGGTAGCGATGCAATGGCAACCCGCGGCCTTGTCCCTGGCGGGTCGTTTCAAGAAAAGCCCGCGGCTGGTATGTGGGCCCGAGGCCAGAACCCGGCAAACCGCCGGCTTGTTCGGCGATGACGCGCAGGTCGAAGACGCGTTGCGCGACGGTGATTTTGGCGCCTGGAAAGGCCAGGCCATCGCCCAGCTCGACAGCCATGCATTGAGTGACTGGCTGACCAACAGCGCCAGCGCGCCTCACGGCGGTGAGTCGGTGGAGCAGATTTGCGTGCGCGTCGCTGACTGGATGAAAAGTCTCGAAACCCAACCCGGGCACGTAGTGGCTATCACCCACCCGTTTGTGATTCGCGCCGCGATGCTGTACGTGTTGCAGTTCCCTGTCTCGATGTTCTACCTGATTGATGTCGAGCCGCTGTCCGCCACCGAACTGCGCTTTAACAAGGTGTGGCGCCTGCGTCTGGAAACTCACGCCTGAGCGCGTGAACATGGCAAAATCCACGCCCCGCAATGAGAGCAACCCATGAAACGCATCCTGATCATCGGCATTGGCGCCGGCAACCCTGACTACATCACGATGCAGGCCGTCAAAGCGCTGAACCGCACCGACGTGTTTTTCCTGATGGACAAGGGCCAAAGCAAAGACAAGCTGATCGACCTGCGCCGCGAGATTTGCGAAACCTACATCACCGAGCCTGGCTACCGTTTCGTCGAGGCCGACTGCCCCGAGCGCGTGCGCGGCGATATCGACTACACCACCGCCGTGCAGGACCTGAATCGCGACAAGCAGCAGACCTTCGAGCGCATGATCAACGAGCAGATGGCTGACGGTGAAGTGGGCGCGTTCCTGGCCTGGGGCGACCCTGCGCTGTACGACAGCACCATCCGCATTCTGCAAGCGATCCTGGCCAGTGGCCGCAGCGTATTCGAGTTCGAAGTGATCCCCGGCATCACCAGCGTGCAAGCCCTGGCCGCCCAGCACAAGGTGCCGCTGAACCGCATAGGTCGCTCCATCGAGATCACCACCGGGCGCCGGTTGGCGGCGGGGCAGGCGAGTGATGCGGACACCTTGGTGGTCATGCTCGACGCCGAAGATTCCTACCGCAGCGTGGCCGATCAGGACATGGACATCTACTGGGGCGCCTATCTGGGCACGCCGGACGAAATCCTCATCAGCGGCAAAGTCAGCGAAGTGGCTGAGCAAATCCAACAGGTGCGCAAGGCGGCGCGTCTGGAAAATGGCTGGATCATGGACACTTACTTGTTGCGCAAACCCTGAGGTCACTTTCCTATGCTCAAACTGTTTGCCCTGGCACTGACCCTGATGGCCAGCGCCGCCCACGCCGACTCCACGCTGCACACCGATTTGCCCCTGTCTTATCTGGAACAGACCCAGAGCGATGCGCGCAATCAGCCGCTGGTGATTTTCCTGCACGGTTTTGGCAGCAACGAGGAAGACCTGTTTGGCATCAAGGACGCGCTGCCGTCCACCTGGACCTACCTGTCGGCACGTGCGCCGATGCCCGTGGACCCACAGGGTTATCGCTGGTTTACCAAGACGCCGGGTGACGGCGACTACAATGGCGAAACCGCCGACCTGCAACGCAGCGCCGCGCTGATCGAAGACTTTGTGGGCAAGGCCACTGCCAAATACCACACGCAAAGCGATCGGGTGTTTCTGGTGGGGTTCAGCCAGGGCGCGATCATGTCGTACGAGGTGGGCTTGCGAAAGCCCGCGTTGGTGCGCGGCATCGCGGCCTTGAGTGGCAGTGTATTGCCGGTGCTCAAGGCTGAACTCAAGCCCAGCGAATCATTGGGCAAATTGGCGATCTTTATCGGCCACGGCACTCTCGACCAGGCACTGCCGTATGCCTCGGCGACGCAGGCCAATGAGGTACTGGTGGGCCTTGGGTTGACGCCGGAGTTTCACGGGTATCCGGGCATGCCGCATACCGTCAGTGAGACCGAAGTGCAGGACCTTCAGGCCTGGCTGGAGAAAAGCCTGAAGTGAAATGGCGGGTGAGGGGTGCTGGGATGGTTATTTTTCGTTTGGTAGCGTTGAGTGCCTGTCCGTTGCTGCACTAATGGCTTTTCTGTGGGAGCGGGCTTGCCCGTGATGCGGGTGCCTCGGTACATCAGCCATACCCAGTGGATGCCATCGCAGGCAAGCCAGCTCCCACATTTGATTGAGTTCAGCTTCCAGAATCAGGTCGGCTGTCAGGCCGCCTCGGCCGCGCTTTTGATCTAACCACTCAGGTCGGCTACTAGGCCGCCGTGCTTTGCTTTTGACTTTGATCTTAGGCGCCCCGTTAAACCACGCTGGCCGAACGCAGGTAGTACGGAGCGGGTAAACCGGCAGGACGCCGGTTTAGCCGCGACGGGGC